>CALKWZ010000032.1 GCA_938003985.1 uncultured Verrucomicrobiota bacterium
GAAAAGAAAACACCGGCCTCAACGAGGCCGGCTACAATCGAACCCAACAGCCCGGTGGCGCGCTAATCCGCGACGCGCCAGTATTTTTCCATGCCGCAGGGGAAGTCGTGGCGGCGGTAGTTCTGCAGGCGGTCGTGGCGGACGCTGAAGGCCATCGGGTGGGCCATGAGGATCCAGGGGCAATCCTCGAGCACGACGTCGGCCGCGGCGCGGCAGAGGGCTTCGCGTTCGGGCGATTCGGGCAAAGCGATCAGCTCGCGGTAGAGCCGGTCGAATTCGGCGCTGCGGTAGTTGCAGCGGTTGGGCCCGGGCGAGGCGTTTTCGCTGGCGAAGAGCTGCAGGAAGTTCTGGGCGTCGGGATAGTCCCCCACCCACGTCACGGTGAACGTCTGGGCCTGGCGCTGTTCGATCTTCTTCAGGAAGGCCGGCCAGTTGTTGTAGCTGGGTTCCAGCACGACGCCGATGCGCTCGAAGAAGCTGGCGATGACTTCCGCGCCTTGGCGCGCTTCGGGATTGTCGGCCTGGCCCAGTTCGAGCGTCAGCTTGAGCCGCCGGCCGGTGGCGGGGTCCTGGCCGCCGGGATAGCCGGCTTCGGCCAGCAGGCGCCGGGCGCGGGCCAGATCGAAGCCGTAGGGCAGCTCGGCTTCGCGCGCGCCGGCCACGCCGGGCGGCACCGGGCCGCGGGGCGCCACGATGCGGCCGTTCTGGAAGTTCATCCAGGCGGCGGCATCGAACGCGCAGGACAGGGCCTGGCGCAGCTTCCGGTTCGGGCCGACGACGGGATCGTCCATGTTGAAGGCCAGATAGGTCACGTTGAGCTGCGGCGACTTGCCCAGCGCGATGCCTTTGGCGGCCAGCTCGGGCCGCAGCTCTTTTTCGGGCGTGATGATGCTGTCCCAGTCTTCGCGCCCGACGGCGACGATGTCGAGGCCGCCGGCCATGAACATCAGCCAGGCGGTGGACGGATCGCCGACGACGGAATCCACGATGCGCGGCGTCAGCGGCAACGGCTTGCCCGCGTCGGGCGTCGGGGCGTCGGCGGGCATGGCGTCGGTCCGGCCCGTGGCCTTCCACTGGGGATTGGCGCGGTATTCGTAGCGGTAGTTCTGGCGGGCGGAGGCCAGGACGTAGGGCCCGGTGCCGACGGGATGGTTGACGAAGGCGGCGCCGTAGCATTCGACGGCCTCGCGCGGGACGGCGAAGGCGTACGGCATGGCCAGCACCCACGGCAGCTGCGGATAGGGCTGCGTCAGGCGGATCTCCAGCTCGTGCGGGCCGAGCGCGCGCAGGCCGGCCACGGGCCGGTCGTAGTCGGTCGGTTCCGGGCTCCGGCTGGCTTCGCGGAATTCGTCCAGGCCCGCGATCTTGCCGCGATAGACCCAGTAGCCGCCGGAGCCGACCTTCACGTCGGCGATGCGCAGGATGGAATAGACGAAATCCTGCGCGACGAGTTCCCGCCCCTGCCCGCCGGTGGCGGCGAAGCACGGATCGTCGGCAAACCGGATGCCCGGGCGCAGGCGGATGCGCCAGACGAGGCCGTCGGGCGAGACGTCGGGCATGGCGGCCGCCAGCAGCGGCTCGAGGCGGTACGGGCGGTCCCAGTAGGCGTATTGCAGCAGGCCTTCGTAGAGGCGGCCTGTCGCGAGGGCCGTGGCTTCGTCCGCGGCCAGCGCCGGATCGAAGCCGCGGAGGCGCGCGGTGGTCAGGCGCAGGGTCGGGACGTCGTCGCGGGCGGTCTCCGGCGCGGGGCCGCAACCGGCCAGCAGCGCGGCCAGCGCCACGCCCCACGTGAGGGCTTTCAATTTACCCGGGACGAGGTCGTCCCGGCTCCAAACAGCCCGTTGGCGCATGTCGTTGGAGCCCCCGACGACCCCGTCGGGGGATGGGAAGCGGAAACGGCGTTTCGCGCCCGGAAACAAAAACCCCGCGCAGAGCCTGCGCGGGGAGACGTTCGACCCGAAGGGGTTCATTACTCCTGCGGAGCGGGCGCGCTTTCTTCCGCCGCCGGTTCGGCCGCGGGGGCTTCTTCGGCCGCCGGCGCTTCGACCGGGGCCAGTTCGCCGTCTTCGCCCATCTGCAGCGCCATGGGCGCGGCAGGCACGGCGAGCGGGATCTCTTCATCCGGCAGCGCGGGCAGTTCGGCGACGGGCGCGGACAACGGAGCCGCGGGGGCCGCCATCGGCGCCAGCGGGGCTTCGGCGCCGGCGCCGTCCATCACGGAACCGGAGGAACCGCCTTTGCCCTTGGCGAACAGGATGCCCAGGACGATGGTCGTCAGCATGAAGACCGCCGCGAGCGTGATGGTCATGCGCGTCAGCACGTTGCCGGCGCGGCTGCCGAACAGGCTTTCGCCCATGCCGCTGCCGAACGCCATGCCGAGCCCTTGGTCCTTGGACTTCTGGGCCAGGATGACCACGATCAGCAAGAACGCGGACAGGACTTCGACGATCAACAACAGACTGATGAGAATGGACATCGGGGACTCCTAACGATTGAAAGGAGGTCTCTTTTAGACCGCCGCGCGGACAATGTCAATGAACGACTTGGCGTCGAGGGCGGCGCCGCCGATCAGGCCGCCGTCGATGTCCGGCATGCCGAAGAGTTCCTTGGCGTTGGAGGCCTTGACGCTGCCGCCGTACTGGATGCGGACGCCCTGGGCGACGGTGGCGTCGAACATCGCCGTCAGCACCTGGCGGATCAGGGCGTGCACGTCCTGCGCCTGCTGGCTGGTGGCGGTCTTGCCCGTGCCGATGGCCCAGACGGGCTCGTAGGCGATCACGGAATCGAGCACTTCCTTGGCGGAAAGGCCCGCGAGGCTGCCCTTGACCTGGGTGGCGATGACTTCCTCGACCTTGCCCGCTTCGCGTTCCTGGAGGGTTTCGCCCACGCAGACGATCGGGTGCAGGCTCGAGGCCAGCGCGGCCTTGGTCTTGCGGTTGACGATCGCGTCGGTCTCGCCGAAGTACTGGCGGCGTTCGCTGTGGCCGAGGATGACGTAGTGGCAATACAGTTCGCGCAGCATGCCCGCGGAGGTTTCGCCGGTGAAGGCGCCGCTTTTTTCCCAGTGCATGTTCTGGGCGCCGAGGTCGATGTGCGTGCCCTGGACCAGCTGGCTCACCGTGGAGAGCGCGGTGAACGGCGGGCACACGACGACTTCCACTTCGCGGAAATTCGCCAGATCCGCCTTGAGGGCGTTCACGAGGGCCGCCGCTTCCGCGGTGGTCATGTTCATCTTCCAGTTGCCGGCCACGATCTTCTTGCGCATGTTCGATCCTTTTCGTTCTTCGGGTTGTTGGGGAAAACGTCTACTTGTCGTTCAGGGCGGCCACGCCGGGCAGTTCCTTGCCTTCGAGGTATTCGAGGCTGGCGCCGCCGCCGGTGCTGATGTGGGTCATCTGGGCGGCCAGGCCGCTCTTGTTCACGGCGCTGACGCTGTCGCCGCCGCCGATGATGCTCGTGGCGCCGCTGGCGGCCACCGCCTCGCAGACGCCGAAGGTGCCCGCCGCGAACGGCTTCATCTCGAAACAGCCCATCGGGCCGTTCCAGACCACCGTCTTGGCGCCCTGGATCGCCGCCGCGTAGAGCGCGATCGTCCGGGGGCCGATGTCCAGCGCCATCCAGCCGGCGGGAATTTCGTTGCCGACGACCTGGGTCTGGGCCGCCGCGTCGAACTTGTCCGCCGCGACGTTGTCCACCGGCAGCAGGAACTTCTTGCCGTTGGCCTTGGCCTTCTCGATCATCTGGCGGGCGTAGTCGAGCTGGTCGAGCTCGCACAGCGAGTTGCCGACGTCGTGGCCCTGCGCCTTGAGGAAGGTGTAGGCCATGCCGCCGCCGACGATCAGGACGTCCACCTTGTCGAGGAGGTTGTTCACGACCGCCAGCTTGTCGCTGACCTTCGCGCCGCCGAGGATCGCCACGAACGGGCGGACGGGGTTGTTGACGGCGTTGCCGAGGTAGCGGATTTCCTTTTCGAGCAGGAAGCCGGCCACGCTGGTGCCGATGTACTTGCAGATGACGGCGGTCGAGGCGTGCGCGCGGTGCGCGGCGCCGAAGGCGTCGTTGACGAAGATCTCGCCGTAGGACGCGAGCTTCTTGGCCATGGCCTTCTGCTTTTCCTTCAGCTCGGCCTTCTTGGCCTTGAGCTCGTCGTCGGTCATGTCGTCGGTCTTCTTGACCTTGGCTTCTTCCTCTTTGTAGAAGCGGGTGTTTTCCAGCACGAGGACCTGGCCCGGCTTCAGCGCGGCGACGTCGGCGTCGGCCGCCTGGCAATCCGCCGCGAACGCGACGGACCGGCCCAGCAGCTTGGCGAGGTGGTCGGCCACGGGCTTGAGGCTGAATTCGGCCTCGTACCCCTTGCCTTTCGGCCGGCCCAGGTGGCTCATCAGCACGAGGCTGGCGCCCTGCTCCAGGACGTAGCGGATCGACGGCAGCGCCGCGGTCACGCGGGTGTCGTCGCCGATCTTCCCTTCCTTGATCGGCACGTTGAAATCCACGCGCATGACCACGCGCTTGCCCTTCAAGTCCACGTCTTTCAAGGTCTTCTTGTCCATGTCCGTCCTCTTATGCGGTTGGGTGCGATTGCGAAACATTCCGCCGGGGCGCGCGCCCCGGCGGAATGGAATGGAACCGTGTCCGGCCTACTTGGCCATCACGCGGATCATTTCCAACACCTTGTTGGAATAACCCCACTCGTTGTCGTACCAGGCCACGATCTTCACGAAGTTCGCGTCGAGCTGGATGCCGGCTTCGGCGTCGAACACGCTCGTGAGGGTCTCGCCGACGAAATCGGTGCTGACGACCTTTTCCTCGGTGTAGCCGAGGACGCCCTTCAGTTCGCCTTCGCTGGCGGCCTTCATGGCGGCCTTGATCTCGTCGTAGGAGCAGGCCTTCTTCAGGACGACGGTCAGGTCGACCACGGAGACGTCGCTGGTCGGGACGCGGAAGGCCATGCCGGTGAGCTTCTTGTTCAGCTCGGGGATGACCTTGCCGACGGCCTTGGCCGCGCCGGTGCTGCTGGGGATGATGTTTTCGAGGATGCCGCGGCCGCCGCGCCAATCCTTCTTCGAGGGGCCGTCCACCGTCTTCTGGGTGGCGGTCGCCGCGTGCACGGTCGTCATCAGGCCTTTTTCGATGCCGAACTTGTCGTTGAGGACCTTGGCGACGGGCGCCAGGCAGTTCGTCGTGCAGCTCGCGTTGGAGATGATGGTCTCGCCCTTGTAGCTGGCGGAGTTGACGCCGAACACGAACATCGGGGTGTCGTCCTTGGAGGGCGCGCTCAGCAGCACCTTCTTGGCGCCGGCCTTGAGGTGCGCTTCCGCCGTCACCTTGTCCAGGAACAGGCCCGTGGATTCGACGACGATTTCGGCGCCGACTTCGTTCCACTTGAGGGCCGCGGGATCCTTCTCGGCCGTCAGGCGGATCTTCTGGCCGTTGACGACGAGCGTGGAGCCTTCGACGGCGATCGTGCCCTGGAAGCGGCCGTGCACGCTGTCGTACTTGAGCATGTAGGCCAAGTATTCCGGCTCCAGCAGATCGTTGATGCCGACGATTTCGATGTCCTTGAAATTCTTGATCGCCGCGCGAAACACCATGCGGCCGATGCGTCCGAATCCATTGATGCCAACCTTGATAGCCATATTCCGTGATCTCCGTGTGTTTTCTTTTTAAATTTCCGATGCATTCCGTCCGCAAACCGGCGGAATTGCGCGACACCATACGCCCCCGCCGGCGGCGAGTCAATCCCGGAATTGCAAGAAACTTGCAGTAAAAAACGGTTTACTTCGCCGGATGCCCCGCGGCCGGAAGCCGCACCGCCTCTCCGCCCCGGGCCAAACGGCCGCGCCCGGAAAACCGTTTGGTCCGGGCGCGGCGGCGGCAGCAAGGATCAGAATTCGTAGCCGGCGGAGAAATACGCGCCCCAGTCGACGACGTCCGCGAGGCAATACAGGACGCCCGCCGTGAACAGCAGCTGCGGGTTCGGCGCGAAGCGCGCGCCGACCGTGAGGTCCACGTCGTCGTCTTCGCCGTCCGCGCGCGCGGTTTCGGCGGACAAGGCCGCGTTGAGGCTCCACTTCTCGCCCAACGGATAGAGGCCCTCCAGCGCGCCCTGCAGGACGAAATCTTCCTCGCCCCGGTCCGCGTCCAGGATCAGGTAGCCGCCGGCGTTCGCCACGGCCACGACGGGACCGAGCGTTTTCGAAACCAGCAAGTTGAGTTCCGGCTCCACGCTGCCGGTGCCCAGGCACTTGTCGTCGTCGCCCGTGGGCAACCCGACGGCGCCGTGCAGCGCGAGGTCGAAGCCCGAATCGGCCTCGTCCAGGAAGCGATAGACCGTGCCGAGGCCCGTGTCGCCGAGTCCGGATTCGGAATCGCCGTCGTCCACGTCCCAGCTGACGAAGCTGGGCGCGACGTAAGCCGCCCACCGTTCGGAAATGCCGTAGCCCACCTGGAGCTGGCCGAACAGGGTATGGCCGTCGTCCCATTCTTCGTAGCCGCCGCCCAGCCGCGCCTGCACCTTGCCCGGCGCGGGCAGGCGCGTGTCGCCCGCCACGATCGTCCGCTGCCACTCGGCCTGGACCGCGCCGACGCAGACGCACAGGATGACCGCCGTCCACCACCATTGCCTGACTTTCATGTTTTCTCCTTGGTTCGCGGGAGATTTCGCTCCCTTCGAGCGTGAGCATGGGCCGATCCCGCGCCGGGCGCAACCCGGAAATTCCGGAAAATGGCGCGGCGCGCGCCGGCGGTTCCAGGACCCGCCCATCCTTGACAAACGCCCCCCGCCGCCGTTCAATGTGCGGCTGATTCGGCCCGGAAGGAAAAACCCATGTTCAAGCCCGTTTCCAGCAAGTTGTCGTTCCCGCAGATGGAGGAGGAAGTCCTCCGGTTCTGGCAGGAAAACGACACGTTCAAGAAGTCCATCGCCAACCGCCAGGGCGCCAAGGAATACGTCTTCTACGACGGCCCGCCCTTTGCGACCGGCCTGCCGCACTACGGCCATCTGCTCGCCGGCACCATCAAGGACATCGCCCCCCGCTACCAGACCATGCGCGGCCACGCCGTCGAACGCCGCTTCGGCTGGGACTGCCACGGCCTGCCCATCGAAGCCCTCGCGCAGGAGAAGCTCGGGCTCTCCGGCGCCGCCGACATCGTCGCCAAGGGCATCGACGTCTTCAACGAAACCTGCCGCTCGATGGTCCTGACCTACGTCGAGGAATGGCGCAAGACGGTGACCCGCATGGGCCGCTGGGTCGATTTCGACAACGACTACAAGACGATGGACGTCACCTTCATGGAGTCCATCTGGTGGGTGTTCAAGCAGCTCTGGGACCAAGGGCGCGTCTACAAGTCGCACCGCATCATGCCCTACTCCTGGAAGCTCAACACGCCGCTCTCGAACTTCGAGGCCGGCAGCAACTACCAGGACGTGCAGGATCCTTCCATCACCGTGCGCGTCAAGCTGGCCCAGCTGCCCGCCGGGCTCGCCGCCCAAGGCTCGCCCGTCTTCGCCCTGATCTGGACGACGACGCCCTGGACGCTCTACGGCAACCTCGCCATCTGCGCCGGGCCGGACATCGACTACGTCGCCGTGCGCGATCTCTCGGACAAGAATATCTACGTCCTCGCCGAAGCCCGCCTGCCGGCCTACTACAAGAAGGCCGAGCAGTACGAGAAACTGGCCGCCTTCAAGGGCGCCGACCTCCTCGGTCTGCCCTACGAACCGATCTTCGACACGTTCAAGGACGACGCGCCCGGCGCGTTCCGCGTCCTCAACGACGGCTTCGTCAGCACCGAAGACGGCACCGGCTTCGTGCATATCGCCCCCGCGTTCGGCGAGGACGACTTTCGCGTCTGCAAGGCCGCCGGCATCCCCTTGCGCGACTACCTCGACGACGTCTGCGCCTTCACGGAATCCGTCCCCGAATACCACGGCGTGTTCTGCAAGGACGCCGACAAGCAGATCATCCGTTCGCTCAAGGACGCCGGCAAACTGGTGCACCAGTCCACGCTCGTGCACTCGTATCCCTTCTGCCCGCGCACCGACACCCCCCTCATCTACCGCGCCATCGAGGCCTGGTACGTGCGGGTCGAGGATCTCCACGACCGCCTAGCCGCCAACAACGACGGCGTCCATTGGGTGCCGCAGGCCGTCGGCGAGAAGCGCTTCGGCAACTGGCTCAAGGAAGCCAAGGACTGGAACATCTCCCGCAACCGCTTCTGGGGGTCCTGCATCCCCGTGTGGGTGTCGGAAGACGGCAAAGACATGGTCTGCGTCGGCTCCATCGCCGAGCTGGAACAGCTCTCCGGCCAGAAGGTCGCCGACCTCCACAAGCACCACGTCGACAAGATCACGTTCCAGCTCAACGGCAAGACCTACCGCCGCACGCCGGAAGTGCTCGACTGCTGGTTCGAGTCCGGTTCCATGCCCTACGCCCAGCAGCACTATCCCTTCGAGCGCGCGAACGAGCTGGACAAGTTTTTCCCCGCCGACTTCATCGCCGAAGGCCTCGACCAGACCCGCGGCTGGTTCTACACGCTGATGCTGCTCGGCACGGCGCTGTTCGGCAAATCGCCCTACAAGAACGTGATCGTCAACGGCCTCGTCCTCGCCGAAGACGGCCGCAAGATGTCCAAGCGCCTGAAGAACTATCCCGATCCGGCGCACATCCTGAACACCTACGGCGCCGACGCCCTGCGCCTCTACATGATCAACTCGCCCATCGTCCGCGCGGAAGACCTCTGCTTCTCCGAACAGGGCGTCCTGCAGTCGCTGCGCCACCTGCTCATCCCGTGGTGGAACGCCTATTCCTTCCTCGTCACCTACGCGAACGTGGACGGGTGGTCGCCGCAAAGCGGCGCCAGGAGTCAGGAGTCAGGAGTCAGGAGTCCGAATGCAGCCGGCGGATCATTGATGGACCGCTGGATCCTCTCCACTCTCGACCGCGTCACCGGCGAAGTCGTCGCCGCGATGGACGCCTACGACCTGCAGCAGGCCGTGCGCCCGCTGGTGCAGTTCATCGACGACCTCACCAACTGGTACATCCGCCGCTCCCGCCGCCGCTTCTGGAAGAGCGAGGACGACGCCGACAAGACGCGCGCCTACGAGACCCTCCACGCCGTGCTGCTGCGCCTGTGCCAGATCGCCGCGCCGTTCGTGCCGTTCATCTCGGAAGAGATCTACCGCAACCTGCGCACGGCCGGCCTGCCCGAATCCGTGCACCTCTGCGACTTCCCGCTGCCCGGCGGCCTTGCCCGCGACGAAGCCCTCGAGGCCCAGATGGCCAAGGTGCAGGAAGTCGTCGGCCTCGCCCGCCAGTTGCGCGCCGACTTCAACCTCAAGGTGCGCCAGCCCCTCGCCGCCCTCCACGTCGTCTGCCGCGACGCCGCCCTCCTCGACCTCGTCCGCCCCCTGGCGGACATCGTCGCCGACGAACTCAACGTCAAGGAAGTCCGCTTCGGCCGCGACGAAACCGCGCTGGCGGAACTCTCCGCCAAGGCCAACTACAAGACCCTCGGCTCCAAGCTCGGCGGCCTGATGAAGAAAGCCGTCGGCGCCATCGCCGCCTTCGCCCCCGCGCAAATCGCGACGCTGCTGGACGGCGGGCAAGTCGCGCTTGAACTCGACGGCAAATCCATCGTCCTCGATCCGGCCGACGTCCTGATCCAGCGCACGCCGAAGGCCGGCATGGCCGTCGCCTCCAGCGGCGCCTTGGTCGTCGCCCTCGAAACCGCGCTGACCCCCGCCCTCGTGCAGGAAGGCCACGCCCGCGAACTCATCAACCGCATCCAGAACCTCCGCAAGGACCGGGATCTCGACGTGGCCGACCGCATCGCGTTGAAGATTTCCGGCGACGCCGAGCTGCTCGCCGCCGTCGCCGCCCACCGCGAAACCATCGCCGCCGAGACCCTCGCCGAGCAGCTCGAGGCCGTCCCCGGCGCCGGCGACGTCGACGTCAACGGCCACGGCTGCGCCATCGAACTCGCCAAAACCTGAAAGGAATCGCCCATGCGCAAACTGTTCGTCGTATTCGCCAAATTGCTGGGCCTGGTCCAGCTGTACGCGACCGTGACGGCCGCGCTACAGATGCTCGCCATGGCGGCCATGGTCCTGCGCGGCAAGATCAATCCGTTCACCGGCGCGGTGAGTTTCTCCGGTCTGGTGATCTTCACCGGCATCGCCTTGGCCATCGCCTGGGTCCTGCTGAAACGGACGGAATGGCTGGCCGATGTCGTCGGCATCCGCGACGACGCGCCGGTCGAGGGTCTGGAACGCGTTCCCGCCTTGGTCGTCGGCATCGCGCTGATCGGCGTCTTCGTAACCGTGCAGGCCCTGCCCCGTCTGGTCGGCGCGCTGATCGGAATGCAGACGCATCTGGACGAGGTTCCGCTGCAAATACTCGCGAAAGATCTCGTCCCTTACCTGTTGCAGCTGGCGATCGGCCTGTTCCTCGCCCTGAAACCCGGCGCCGTCGCCGCCCGCATCGCGAAGGCCTGACCGCCCCAACCGCTTGCGCCGCAAAGTTTTTACGTTCTACGTAAAACTCCGCGAAAGTTTTTACGTTCTACGTAAAAATCGCGTTGGCGGCCCGAATCCCGTTGACCGACGGGTTGCGGCACTTCGATAATGCCTTCGTCGAGGTGCGGTTGGGGCCGGGGTCCGGGCCTGTCGCCCGGCCGGTTTCCGAACGGCCTTCGATCCAGCGAGGAGCGCAAACGTGAAACGGCAGTTCATGGCGGCGTGGATGGTTCTGGCGATGGCGGGATTCTGCGGGTGCGAGGAAGAAGAGGAGACGAATTCCGGGGGACCCAATTCCGTCGCCGGCTCGTGGAACGGCACCATGGTCGTCACGAAGTTCATGGGCCAGACCGTGGCGCCCGGCGACAGCGACGTCGTCCCGTTCACCATGAACATCACGCAATCCGGCGAGTACCTCGAGGTGGCGTTCCAAGCCAACGAATATCCCGGTTTCTTCACGGGACACTATTACTACGACGTCGACCGTTCGATCGACTTCACGGCCACCGCCGACTATACGTATTACTTTTTCGGCAACGTCGATTGGGGCGAGCGCAGCATGTCGGGCGCCTAGACCGTCAACGTCCCCGGCGGCATGCAGGGCACCTGGCAAGCCAGCCGTTAAAATTAGCGACGGTTACGGCGCATAGCGCCGCACGCGCCACGCGGCGGGATCGTCCAGCGGCGCGTTGGGGCGGAGGGCTTCGTAGCGCAGGCGGTCGTGGAGGCGCGACTCCCGGCCGTGCCAGAATTCCACCGACGCGGCCCGCACGAGGTAGCCGCCCCAGAACTCCGGCGCGGGTATTTCCGCGCCTTCCGGCCAGCGCGCGCGCAGTTCCGCCAGTTGCTTTTCCAGTTCCGCGCGGTCGGCCAGCGGCGCCGATTGCCGCGAGGCCCAGGCGGCCAGTTGCGACTCGCGCGGACGCGACCGGAAATACGCGGCGCTTTCCGCCGCCGACATCCGTTCCGCCGCGCCGCGCACTTCGACCTGCCGATGCAGGTCGTGCCACGGGAACAGCAGCGAGACCTGCGGATTCTCCGCCAGCGCCTGCGCCTTGCGCGAGCCGTGGTTCGTGAAGAACCGGAAGCCCGCCGCGTCCACGCCTTTCAACAAGACCAGCCGCGCGGAAGGCTGGCCCGCGGCGTCCGCCGTGGCCAGCACCATCGCGTTGGGTTCGGCCACGCCGGCTTCCGCCGCCTCCCGCAGCCACCGCTCGAACTGCGCCAGCGGCGCGGACGCCAGTTCGCCTTCCGCCAGCGCGCCGCGGTCGTAGGCCTTCCGCATCTGCGCCAAATCCGCCGGGTTCCAGGAATTTTCCATGCCCCCACCCTACCGCCGGTTCCGCGTTTCTCAAGTCCCCGCGGGGAACACGTCGGCCAGCGCGGCGGCCAGGGCGCGGGCCACTTCGGCGTGGCCGCGCGGAGTCAAATGGATGTTCCCGGGGAAATACAGCAGGTTGTCCGCCGCGGCGGGTTGCTGCGCGGCGACCGCCTGCAAGACGGGCGTCAAATCGACGAACCGCAGCTCCAACGCGCGGGCCAGTTCGCGCAAGTGCTCCCGCTGGGCGGCGCTGAACCGCGCGAGAACCTCGCCGACGGCCGGATCGCGGAACGTCGCCGGAGCATAGGCGGTGGCGGCGGCCGGCACGTAGGCCAGGACCGGAACAAATCCGCGTTCGCCGGCCAGGCGCTTGAATTCGCGCACGGGCTCGTCGAACAAGGCATAGGCGACCTCGCCCGCGACGGCCTGCCGCGCCACGACGATTTCGTCGCGGCCGGCCTGGCCGCTGTTGAACGGCACGGCGCCGACCTGGAACCGGTAATCCACGCGGCCTTTCAGCCGGTTGTCGCGGGCGTTGCCGCGAAGATACCGGAACGAGCCCGCGAGGAAGTTCCAGCCGTAGCTGCGGCGCCACAGAATCGACGTCTTCCCGGCGTCGGCGTCGCTTGCGTCGTCGTGCTTCGTTCCGGATCGGTAGGCCACGTGATCCGCCAGATTCAGCAGATCGTTGCCTTCGTAAACGCTCAGGATCACCGCGCGCGGCGATTTGGGCAGGCCGAATCGCTTGAGGATCTGCAGGTATTCGTAGGGGCCCGTCCCGCCGATGCCCAGATTGTAGGACGTGCGGCCGAGTGCCGCGCCCAGACGGCTCGGCCAGGCCTCGGCGGGAGCAACCGCACACGGCCAGGTGAACGAATCGCCGATGGCCACCAGGTCGAAAGCGGCGCGGGAATCGTAAAGACCGGGCGGATTTCCAAACCCGATTTCATCGGCGGCCACTTCGCGGACGGAGCCCGCCAAGTCGGCGACGTAGGGTTTGACGGCGAAAGGCTTCAGGATCCGGATGGCTTTGCCGCCATCGTCGCGATGGAAAAGGACGGTGTTGGCCCGCGTCGGAAAGCGCCCCGCCGCCAACCGGGCGCGCAAAGCGGGTTCGAAATGGACCAGCGACTTGGTGGGGATGGCCCACGGCGCGACACGAAAGACGATTTCCAGTCCCAGCGCCAAAATGCCCAGGCTGATCGACAGGCCCAGCAGCGGATGAATCTTGCGGCGGGCGGTTGTCGTGGCCGAATGGGCCGGACGGGATTCCTCGGTTTGCATGGCGCGCTAGACTGCCGCAGCCGGTCCCGGCGGTCAAGCGCCGCAACTGGCGGCGTTTTGCGCTGTTTTCCCGCCGGCGCCGCGCTAGAATGGGACACCATGAGCGATCCGAGCGAAGTCTTCGAGCTGTACGACGCGCAGGAATACCGCGTGATCGGCCGGGCGACGCGCGGCGAGTGCCACGGCCGTCCGGAATTGATCCACGCCGTCGCGCGCGTCCACGTGCGCGACGCCCAGGGCCGCCTGCTGCTGCAACGGCGCTCGGCCTCCAAGGACATCGCGCCCGGCCTGTGGGATACCTCCGTCGGCGGCCACCTGCTGCCCGGCGAGGAAGCCGCGGCCGCCGCCCGCCGCGAAATGCGCGAGGAGCTCGGCGTCGAAGCCGGCGAATTGGTCTTCCTGCACCGCTTCCTGATGCGCTCGCCCGTCGAAACGGAGTGGGTCACTTCCTACGCCGCCGTCCACGAAGGACCGTTCCGCCCCGATCCCGGCGAGATCGACGAGGTGCGGTTCTGGACGCGCGCGGAAATCGACGCCGCGCGCGGAACCGGCGTGCTGACCACGGCCTTCGAAGACGAGTTTGCGCGCCTGCGCGGAAAATGGGAGGATCCGACGTCATGGCCGCGAAAATGACGTTGGGAGACATGGCGAAGGCGCTGAACCGCCCCGCCGTTTATTTGGTCAGCCTCCAGAAGCGCTTCGAATTGCCCGTGCTGGAAGGCGCGGCCTATTCCCCGGCCTATTTCGCCCTGCTGCGCAAGATCGTCCATCTGGAACTGCTCGGCATTCCCGAAAAAGATCTCGTCGAGCTGTGGAAGACCGAGAAGCACCTGCTGCAACTGCTGCACTTCGATTGCAACGGGTCCGCCACGTGGTTTCTCGACGAATGCACCCACGTGCACCACCCCGAGCGGCGCCTGCTGCTGACGAACCACGATCTGGGCCCGGAATTTTCCCGGAAGGCGCTGCAGCCGCAGCTCGATTTCGAACCCAAATCGCGCGGGCTGTTTTCCCACAAGGAAGCCGGCGACGACGTCCGCCGCGTGCTGGATCGCTACCAAGCGCTCTTCGCCGATCTCCAGGACCAGGCCGCCACCGAAGCCGAGCAGTTGCGCCACGCCTTGCGCTGGTTCCCCCGCATCCGCCCGCCGCATCATCCCGCCGAGGATTGAGCCTGCGCCCCGACTCGGGGCCTGCTCCCGTTTGCGTTTTCGGCATTCTACAGTAGATTGGTGGAGAATGAAACGGAGCATCGTCATCGTCGGTGGCGGATTTGCGGGCCAGCAGGCCTGCAACGCCTTGCGCCGCAGCGGAGAACAAGTTCTGCTGATCGATCCGAATCCCGGGCCGGCGATGCTTCCCGCCCTACCCGATCTGGCCGGCGGCTGGGTGCCGGAGCGGATCGTCCAGCGCCCGTTCGCTGAAATTCTCCCGGCGAACGTCGAGCATTGGCAGGCCGCGGTTTCCGCCATCGATCTGGAGGCCGGCACGGTGCAGGCCGGCAGCCAATCCATCGCCTACGAGCAGTTGCTGATCGCCCCCGGCTCCGTACCCAACTTCTACGATTCGCCGTTCCCGCGCGAGAAACTGCACGCGCTGGGTTCGCTGGACGACGCCCGGCGCATCCGGCGCGAATTCGAGGAATATCTGCACCGCGCCGCAACCCCGCATTTGCTCGTGGCCGGCACGGGCTACACGGGGTTGGAACTGGCGATGAGCCTCTATTTCCGCGCCCAGGCCGCCGGCAAACGGTGCGGCGTCGCCATCGTGGATCCGTCGCCGATCCTGCTGCCGTCGCTGCCGGACAAGCAGCGGCGCTACGTGCTGGATTTCCTGGTCGCGCAAGGCGCGGACGTCCGGCTCGGCGTGGCCGTCGAGTCGTTCGACGGCCGCGACGCCGTCGCCGGCGGAACAACCTATGCCGACGTTTTCTTCTGCTGGGCGGCGGGCTCGAAGCTCGCGGTGCCGGAAATCAAAGGCCGGGTCGAGCGGCTGCGCGACGGCCGCCTGAACGTCGCGCCGGATCTGTCCCTGCCGAATTATCCCGACGTGTTCGCCGCGGGCGACGCGGCGGCCATCGCGCGCAACGGCCAGCCGCTGCGCAAGGCCGTGAACTTCGCCTACTACGGCGGGCGGCGCGCCGGACAGAATCTCCTGCGGCGCCGGCAGGGCCGCGCCACCCGTCCGTTCCGCCCCGTGGATCTGGGCTGGGTGGTGCCGTTCCACGAAACGAGCATCGGCCGGCTGCCGGGCGGTCTGTGGATCCGCGGCCGCCTGGGCGTGCGCCTGCACCACCTGATGTGCGGCGTCCGCAACTATTCCTTCGCCAATTTCGCCGGCTGCCTGCGGCTGGCGCTGAACCCAAACCAAGGAGCAACCGCATGAACTGGAAAAAACTCGCCTTCGGAACCGATGCCGACGCCAACGTCGGCCTGCCGATCCTCCGCGTCTTCATCGGCGCGGCCCTGCTGACCCACGGCTGGGGCAAAATGTTCGGAGGCCTCGGCGGATTCATCGACGGCGTGGCCCAGATGGGCTTCCCCGCCCCGACCGTGCTGGGCTTCCTGGCCGCGTTCGCCGAAAGCTTCGGCGCGATCCTGCTGGCGGTCGGCCTGCTGACCCGCCCGGCGGCGTTTTTGATCGTCGCCACGATGGCCGGCGCCGCGCTGAAGGTCCACGGCGGCCAGAGCTTCGGCGAACAGGAAATGGCCTGGCTCTATCTGGTTCCCGCCCTGTTCTTCCTGCTCAAGGGCGCCGGCCAGTGGTCGCTGGACGCGCTGTTGTCGAAGAAGCTCGGCTAAGACCCGCGCCGCGAAACCCCGATCCGCCTAGCGCCGTTTCTTCTTCTTTTCCGGCGGCGGAGGCGGCAGCGGCAGGTCGGGCCGGCGGGCCCGGGTGCGGGCAATGGCCTGTTCGCGGCGCCATTTGGCGATTTCCGCGTGGTTGCCGCTGGTCAGGATCTCGGGGATGGCCATGCCGCGATACACGGGCGGCCGGGTGTAGTGGGGATATTCGAGCAGGCCCGTGGTGAAGGATTCGTCGTCGGCCGCGCCCTCCCCGCCCAGCGCGCCGGGCAGGAGGCGCACGACGGCGTCCACGACGATCGCCGCGGAAATCACGCCGTTGGTCAGCACGTAGTCGCCGATGGAGATTTCCAGGTCCGCGAGGGCTTCGCGGATGCGTTCGTCCACGCCTTCGTAATGGCCGCACAGGAAAATCAGGTGCGCTTCCTGCGACAGGGCCATGGCCGTGGCCTGCTTGAAAGGCTCGCCCTGGGGCGTCATCAGGATCACCTTGCTCTCGGGCCGGCGCAAGGCGTCCACGGCCTTGAAGACGGGTTCCGGCTTCATCACCATGCCGGGGCCGCCGCCGTAGGGGCGGTCGTCGGTGGTGAGATGCGCGCCCGTGGCGAAGTCGCGCAGGTTGACGCAACGGATTTGGACGAGACCGGCTTCCTGCGCCCGCTTTAAAATGCTTTCCCCCAGAATGCTGTCGAGCATCCGGGGGAAAATGGTGACGATGTCGATCTGCAGCGGAGCGGCCGCCATGGGACCGGGGCGTCCTATTCGACGACTTCGAGCATGGCGCGCTTGTTCTGGCGCGCGGCGACCGTGCTCAGCAGCGTGCGGATCGCGCCGACGGTCTTGCCGCTCTTGCCGATCACTTTGCCGACGTCTTCGGGGTGGCAGCGCAGTTCGAACACGATGGTGCGTTCGCCCTCGATCTCCGCGATGCGGAGATCGTCGGGATGGTCGACCAGGGCCTTGACGACGTATTCAATCAGTTCTTTCATGGGGAGTCCTCGGGGGGAAGAAGAAGGAGAGTGCGGAGGGGGAAAAGCGAGGAACGGCTACTTCGCGGCCGCGCGGCTCTTCTTGAGCAGAATCGCGACGGTTTCGCTGGGCTGGGCGCCCTTGGCGATCCAGGCTTCGGCCTTGGCGAGGTCGAGCTGATAGTTTTCGCCGGCCTTCTTGCCGGGTTGGTACCAGCCGAGTTCTTCGAGGAAATTGCCGGCGTTCGCGCTGCGGACGTCCGTGGCGACGATGCGGAAGAACGGCTTCTTGTTGGCGCCCATTCTGCGGAGACGAATCTTGACCATGTTGTATCCTGTGTTGTTTGAGGTAGTGCCGCTCCCGGGCGCGGCCAATCCGTTGCGAGTACCCGGGTTGTTCACAAATCGGCGTGCGTTCTACCGGAAAAGCCCCCCCCGAGGCAACCTTTTTTGCATCTGCTTCATCTGTTTGGCCATCTGCTGAGCCTGGCGGAAACCGCGCAGGAGCTCGTTGACGTCGCTGACCTGCACCCCCGCCCCGCGCGCGATGCGCCGGCGCCGGCTGGCGTCGAGCAGGTCGGGATGGCGCCGCTCCCGCGGCGTCATGCTCAGGACGATGGCCTCGGACTTCTTCATCTGGCCGCCGGAATCGTTTTCGATGCGGTTGCGCACGTCGGCGCCCAGGGCGCCGGCGCCCGGCAGCATTTCCAATATCTTGCCCAGCGAGCCCATCTTCTTCATCTGGCGCATCTGGGCCAGGAAATCCTCGAGGTCGAGCCCCTGCTTGCGCTTGAGCTTCTCCTGCATCCGTTCGGCCTCGCCGACGTCCAGGGTCTCCTGGACCTTTTCGACGAGGCTGACGACGTCGCCCATGCCGAGAATGCGCGAGGCCATGCGGTCGGGATGGAACGGTTCGAGGTCCTCCGCGCGCTCGCCGACGCCGACGCGCAGGATCGGGCAGCCGACGACGGAGACGACCGAAAGCGCGGCGCCGCCGCGGGCGTCGCCGTCGAGCTTGGTGAGGATCAGGCCCGTCAGGCCGACGGCGTCGTGGAACGTCTTGGCGACGTTCACCGACTCCTGCCCGATGGCGGCGTCGAGCACCAGGACGACGTTCTGCGGTTCGACGGCCTCCCGCAGCGCCTTCAGTTCCCCGACCAGGTCGTCGTCGATCTGGAAGCGGCCGCCGGTGTCGTAGAGCACGACGTCGTAGAAATTCTTGCGGGCGAACGTGAACGCGCGCCGGCCGAGGTCCGGCACGCTTTCGCCGGGCTCCGGCTTCACGATGCCCGCGCCGACCTGCCGGGCGAGCGTTTCGAGCTGGTCCACGGCGGCGGGCCGGCGGATGTCGCACGCCACCAGCAGGACTTTCTTGCCCTTCTGCTTCCATTGGCGGGCCAGTTTGCCGCAGGTGGTCGTCTTGCCGGAGCCGTGCAGGCCCAGCAACATCACCTCCGCCGGGATGGCGGTCAGGTTGAAATCCGCCTGCTGGCCGCCGAGCAAGGCGACCAGTTCGTCGTGGATGGCCTTGACGATCTGCTGGCCGGGCGACACGCCGGCGAGCACGTCGGCGCCGAGGCTCTTCGCCTTGACGCGCGCGATGAACTCCTTGGCCGTGGCGTAGTGGACGTCGGCCTCGAGGAGCGCCAGGCGCACTTCGCGCAGGGCCTCCTGCACGTTCTCTTCCGAAATCCGGCCCGCGCCGCGCAGTTGGCGGAAGACCGATTGGAGACGGCTCGAAAGGCGGTCGAACATGGGCCTATTCCGCCGCGTCCGCGGTACCGCCGCCGCGGCGGATCAACCCGCGCCCCTGGCAACGGGGACACGTGCCCACCTCGCCGGTATCGGGCAGGACCATGCGGCCCATGCCACCGCAGGCCGGGCACTTGACGTCGTTCGGATCGAGCCGCCGGATGAGGCGCGAGCCCACGCCCACGCAGATGGGACAGATTTCCCGCTTGCTGTCCGGCGAGAGGACGCCGCCGGTGCCGAAACAGCGGTCGCATTCGATGGTTTCGACGCCCGGTGCGCCGGCCGGGACGCCCGCGCCCGCCCCGCGCTGATTGAGCATCCATTGGCTCAGTTTGGCGCCAAATCCGTCGGGCGGGATTTCGGCGTTTTGCTTCGCGCGCTGCATCCAATTCAGCTGCAGGAAAAAGCCCGCGACCACGAGCACGAACATCAACGCGACCGTGACGCTTTTGCCTTTGGGCGCCGGCGCCTTTCCGCCAAAGGGAGTCAGCGGGCGCGGCGGCGCGCCTGTGCGACGCGACATTTTCCGGCGCAGTCGAACTTCAGGCGTTGGAACTGGAGGTGGGACGTTTGACACAAAATCTCCTTGATGGCGGCGGCTTGGTCCTCGCCGATTTCCATCATCAACATACCATCGGATTTAAGCACGTGCGCGGCTTCCGCGACAAGCCGCGAAATCGTCCGCAGGCCGTCCGGGCCGCCGTCCAGCGCCAGGTGCGGCTCGAAGGCGCGCACCGTGCGGTCGAGGCGCGCGATTTCCGCGGTGGCCACGTAGGGGGGATTGGACACGACGAGATCCGCGCCGGCTTCCGGAAGGCCGGCCAGCAGATCGGCCTGCCGGAATTCCACGGCCGCGTCCAGGGCGCGGGCGTTTTCCCGGGCCAGTTCCAGGGCGGCGGCGCTGAGATCCGTCGCGACGAGGCGCGCGCCGGGCATCCGTTTGGCCAGCGCGCAGGCGATGCAGCCCGTGCCGGTGCAGGCGTCCACGACGACGGGCCGGTCCCGGCCGCGCAGGAATTCTTCGGCGCAGGCGACGAGTTCTTCCGTCTCGGGCCGCGGGATCAGCGCGCGGGCATCGCAGCGGATGCGCAGCCCCATGAAATCCGTTTCGCCAATCACGTACTGGACCGGTTCGTCCGTTTCCAGCCGCGCGAGCGCGGCATCGAAGCGCGCGGCCTGTGCCGGCACGGGGACTTCGGACAAAAAGCGCAGGACGTCCAGCAAGCCGCAGCCCAGCAGATGCGCGGCGACCCAGCGGACTTTGTTCTCGGCCTCGTCGATCCCTGCCCGTTCGAGGCGCGCCCGGCCATCGGCCAGCCGCTCCTGCCAGCTGCGGGCGGCGGCGGTCATCGGCTCGCGGTGCCCATCTGTTCGGCCAGGCGCAGTTCGACGTCCTTCGCCTGCAGGGCGCCGATGACGTCGTCCAGTTTGCCTTCCATGATCTGGTCGAGGCAGTAGAGCGTCAGGTTGATGCGGTGGTCCGTCAGGCGGTTCTGGGGAAAATTGTAGGTGCGGATGCGTTCGCTGCGGTCGCCCGAGCCGATCTGGCTCTTGCGCTCGCTGGCCAGCTTGTCGTGGTCCTGCTGGCGCCGGAGATCGAGCAGCTTCGACGCCAGGACCTTCATGGCCTTGTCGCGGTTGCGGTTCTGGCTGCGCTCGTCCTGGCAGGCCACCACGATGCCCGTGGGCAGATGCGTGATGCGGATGGCCGATTCGGTCTTGTTGACCTTCTGGCCGCCGGGGCCGGACGCGCAGAACAGGTCGATGCGCAGTTCTTCCGGCTTGATTTCCACTTCGCTGACTTCTTCCACCTCGGGCAGCACGGCCACGGTCGCGGCGGAGGTGTGGACCCGGCCCTGGGCCTCGGTGGCCGGCACGCGCTGCACGCGGTGGCCGCCGCTCTCGTAGCGCAAGGTCTTGTAGACGTCCGTGCCTTCCACGGAAACGATGATTTCCTTGAACCCGCCCAGATCGGACGGCGCGGCATCGACGACGCTCGTCTTCCAGCCTTTGGAATCCGCGAAGCGCGAGTACATCCGGAAGAGGTCGCCGGCGAACAGCGCGGCTTCTTCGCCGCCGGTGCCCGCTCGGATTTCCATGATCGTGTTGCGGCTGTCGTCGGGATCCGCCGGCAGCATCAGCGCCATCAGCGCGCGCTCGGCGCGGGGAATGGCGGCTTCCAGTTCTTCCTTCTCCGCGCGCGCGATCTCGGCCAGTTCCGGATCGGCGGCGGCTTCGGCGAGCAATTCGGCGTTGCCGGCCAGCTGCTGCCGCAGGCGCCGCAGCTCTTCTTCGGTCCGCGTCAGGTCGCGCAGGCGCTGGTGCTCGCGCACCAGCTCCTTGAACGTGCGGGGATTGGCGGCCGCGCCGGGCACGGACATCGCCTGCTCGAGCTCTTCGGCGCGGGCGGCGACCTGGCGGAAATAGGCGGAATCGAGTTCCATGGCGATGGGCCCCGCGGGGGCGGTACGCAAAACGGGCCGGATGCTCCCCCGCGGGGAAATCCGGCCCGTTGCGAAAACTCGCTACTTCTTCGCGGCGGCCTGCTTGGCGTAGCGCTTGTTGAAGCGGTCCACGCGGCCTTCCGTGTCGATGAACTTCGCCTGGCCGGTGAAATAGGGATGGCAGGCGGCGCAGGTGTTGACGCTCATGCTCTTGATCGTCGAACGGGTCTTGAGCACGTGCCCGCACGCGCAGGAAATCGTCGCTTCTTCGTACTTGGGATGGATGTCTTTTTTCATGTCGTTCTGGGTTTCCGGGTTCGCTGCCTCCGGAAGTTGCCGGAAGCAAAATCGCGCGGAAACTACCACCCCCGCGCCGGCCTTGGCAAGCGGCATTTTCACCGAAAACGCGGCATGGCGTTCCGGACGGCGCCGTGATAGTCTACTAAGAGTATCCCGCGATGAACCGCCGCACCGCCATCCGATGGGTCTGGATTTCCGGAATTTGCCTTCTGGGATTGGTCCTGTGGTTGTGGCCGCGGTCGCGGGCGGCATCTTCGGTCCCGGGCCTGTCCCGCGTGGAGGCCAACCGCCAGGCGGCCGCCGCCTTGCGGGAAGTCCGACGGAATCTCGCACCGCCCGCCCCGGCCTCTTCCGGCGAGCCCGCCATCCGCCTGCTGACGGGCCTGCTCCGGCCCGGCATGGATTTCGGCGCGCCGGTCCACGCGCGCCCGTCGGCGCGCGGGATTCCGTGGCTGGTGCTGTTCGACGGTCCGATCCAGCCGGAATGGAAAGCGGCCCTGGCCGCCGCCGGCGCCACGCTGCGCGCCTATTTGCCGGACAACGCGTGGCTCGTCGAGTTGCCGGCCGGCCGGCGCGAGGCGGTGCAGGCGCTCCCGCACGTGGCCTGGGCGGGCGAATACCGTCCCGCCCTCAAGATCCAGCCGTTGCTGGCCGGCCTGGCGCGACAGCATCCGGACTTGCCGGTGCCCGTGACGGTGCAAACCTTCGCGCCCGAAGACGCCGCGGAAGTGGCCGCCCAACTGGCCGCGGCGGGCGCTTCCGATTTACGCGCGACGCCGGGCAAGCGCTGGGGCCTCGTGCGCGGGGTGCTGCCCGCCGCCGCCGCCGCGGAACTGGCCGCCCTGCCCGAAGTCCAATGGATCGAGCACCATGAAACGCCGCGGATCCTCAACGACGCCGCGCGCGCCGCCGACCGGCTGAACGTCGAGGCGGTCCAGTCCGGACACGGCCTCGACGGCACCGGCCAGATCGTCGCCATCGCCGACACGGGCCTGGACACCGGCAACACGAACACGCTGCATCCCGATTTCGCCGGCCGCCTGCTCCACGTGTTCGACACGGGCCGGCTGACGAACTGGAGCGACACCTACTACCACGGCACGCACGTCGCCGGCTCCCTGCTGGGGACCGGCGCGGCTTCGGGGGGCCAATACCGCGGCGCGGCGCCCGGCGCTCAACTGGTATTCCAGTCCATCATGACCGATTCCCTGAGCCTCAACCTGCCCGACGACCTCAACGATTTCTACCGGCCGCCCTACGAACTCGGCGCGCGCATCCATTCCGACAGCTGGGGCAGCGCCGTCGCCGGCCAGTACACCGCCGACGCGATGACGACCGACGAATTCATCTGGGACCAGCCGGACCAGTTCGTGGCCTATGCCGCCGGCAACGACGGCATCGACGGCGATTTCGACGGCGTCGTGGATCCCCTCTCGCTGGATGCGCCGGCGTCGGCCAAGAACGTGCTGGCCGTCGGCGCCTCCGAAAGCGGCCGGCCGCCGGGCGGCGGGGGCATGACCGCCCGCACCTACGGCAGCGCCTGGCGCTACGATTATCCCGTGCCGCCGATCTACAACGACTGGGTTTCGTCCAGCCCCGGCGGCGGCCCGCAAGGCCTGGCGGCGTTCTCGTCCCGCGGCCCCGCCGCCGACGGCCGCACCAAGCCCGACGTGGTGGCGCCCGGCACGGACGTCGTCTCCGTCCGGTCGCGGGCGTCCGCCGCCGTCGGCTGGGGCGTGCTGGGCGACAACACGAACTACTGTTTCATGGGCGGCACCAGCATGGCCACGCCGCTGGCGGCCGGTTGCGCCACGCTGGTGCGCCAGCATCTCGTCGCCGACCGGGGCCTGGCCCATCCTTCCGCGGCGCTGATCAAAGCGGCGCTCGTCGGCGGCGCGCGCTCGCTTGCGCCGGGCCAGTACGGCACGAACGAATTCCGCGAAATTCCCGCCGCGCCCCGTCCGAACCCGGTCGAAGGCTGGGGCCAGATCGACGTGGCCGGCACGCTGTTCCCGGCCGGCGGCGAGCAATCCGCGCTGATCGAAAGTCCCGTCGCCCTCGCCACCGGCGCCAGCAACGTCCTGGTTTTCCTCGTGCGCAGCAACGCGCCGCTCACCGCGGTCCTGGCCTACAGCGATTACCCCTCCGCGCTGTCCGCCGCCGCGAACCTGGTGAACGACCTGGATCTGCGATTGGTGGATCCGGCCGGCGGCACGCACCATCCCAACGGACTGGCCGGGCCGGACGCGCTCAACAATCTCGAAAGCATCGACGTCGCGGCCGCCGCGACCGGCCTCTGGACGCTCGTCGTTTCGGGCCGCAACGTGCCGCAGGGTCCGCAACCCTACGCGCTCTATCTGCGCGGCGCGCTCGATCTGCCCGCCGCCATCGCCCATGAGCCGCTGGAAAACACCTGGGTCACGACCGAAGATTATCTCGTTGCCGCCGAAGTGACCGCGCCCGGCGTTCTGGATCCGGCGACCGTCCGGCTGCATTGGAACACGACGGGCACCGGCACGTTCGCCGCGGTCGCGATGGTCGCCGCGACCGGCGCGGTCTACGAGGCTTCCATTCCGGCGCAACCCGTCGGCACGCGGATCTACTATTATCTGACGGCCGGACCGGCCGCTTTGCCGACGTTCCATCCGGCCGGCGCGCCCGCGGAACTCCATTCGTTTGCCGTGACTCCGCCGTTGGCGCTGGCCGTCAGCGGAATTCCCGGCAACTACTTCGAGGTGGAGCCTCCCTACGGTCTGCACGTGCTGGCCTCCGGCATCGCGGTGCGCGCCGCGGCCGACTATCCCGCCGCCGGCACCAACGGCGTGCGCACGGCCTGCATCGGCTGGCAAGGCGCCGGCGCGGTGCCGCCGACCGGCACGGGCACGGTGTGCGACTTCACGATGACCGGGCCGGCCATCATCACCTGGCTCTGGCAGGAGCAGGTCGCGCTGGCGCACGGCTCGGCGCCGCCAGGCGCGATTTCCGCCACGACCTGGCACGCCCGCCATGCCGTGGCCGCCACCCTTCCCGCGCCGGAGAGCCACGTCGACGGCGACACGCCCCTGACGTTCGCCGGCTGGCAGGTCGACGGCGTCCGCTGGCCCACCAACGGCGGGCCTTCGCGGCACGTCGCCGACGGCATTTCCATGCCGGCGCCGCGCACCGCCACGGCCGTCTATCTGGACACCGCCTTGGACAGCGACGGCAACGGCCTGCCCGATTGGTTCGAGGGACGCTACTTCGGCGGCCTCGGCCAAGATCGCTACGCCGATCCCGACGGCGACGGCTACGAAAACGAATTGGAAGCCGCCGACCATACCGATCCGCTCGACGACGCCTCGGTGCCGGCCGTGCCCATCATCCAGCACGATCCGCTGGCCTCGCCGGCCGCGACGCCCGCACCGTGGACCGTGGCGGCCACCGTCACCGACAACTACCAAGTTGCCTCCGCCACGCTGCTGTGGCGCCGCAACGGCGGATTGACCCGCGCCGTCTCGATGACGAACGCCGGCGACCGGTACACCGCGCAAATCCCCTCGCCGGCCCGCGACGGCGACCAAATCGTCTATTGGCTGAGCGCCGCCGACGCCGCCGGATTTTCCGTTCAGGCCGGCGCCTGGACCGTGAACGTTTCGTATGCGCGGATTTCGGTCTCGCCGGATTTCCTCGAAGCCTCGCTCCCGGGCGACTCGCAGACCAACCTGCATCTCTTCATCCAAAACAACGGCAGCCAGCCGCTCGACGTGGCGCTGGAGATCGCCCCCATCGGATTTGCCGACGACATGGAAGCCGGCACGAACGGCTGGACGCGGCCCGACGGCAACGTGGATTGGCACCTCAGCCCGCAAAACGCCCGTTCGCCGGCCTTCGCGTGGTATTGCGGGCAACCCCTGACGCAAACCTACCGGGATGCCACCCACGCCGCGCTCGCCACCCCGCCGATCCGGTTGGCGGCCGGCGCGCCGCGGCTCGACTTCATGCACCGCGCGCGGTTCGAGTTCGACAACGACCGCAGCCCCGACGGCCAGCACTACTGGGATTCCGGCGTGCTCGAAATCACGGACAACGGCGGCGGCACGTGGAGCGCGCTCGTGCCCGAGGGCGGCTATCCGGGACTGATCACCTCCAATCCGGCATCGCCTTTCGCGCCCGAAACGCCGTGTTTCGTTGATACCGCCGATTGGGATCCCGTCGGGGCCGACCTGTCGGCCTATGCCGGCAAGCAAGTGCAGATCCGTTTCCGTTTCGGCGCCGACGCCTACGTCGTCGCCGAAGGCTGGCGCCTCGACGACGTCGTGGTTTCGCCGCGGACGGAATTCAATGACTGGCTGAGCGTCGCCGAAACCAATTGGACCTATCCGCCTGGATTTGCTTCCGCCGTTCCTTTGACGCTGGACACCACTCCGCTGCCGCCGATGGCCTCGGGCCATTATGCCCTGCTCGTGCACCACAACGATCCCGAGCGCGCCTCGCCCATCGCCGTGCCCGTCGCCCTGCACAACCTCACCCGCCGCGTGCGCGTGACCGTCGAGGGCCCCGGCGAGGCGGCGCCGGCCGGCGAATTCCTGCTCGGCGCCAGCGATCCGTTTGCCGTCGAGTTCGCGGCGCACGCCGGCCATTTCATCGCGGACGTCCGCTCCAACGCCGTGCCGCTGCCCTTGCCCGACGTCGTCGCCACGCAAGCCTTCGCCTGGGCGACGCTGCCCGGCAACCTCGATCTCCACGCCGTATTTGCGCCGCTCCTCGAGGATGGACTGGTTCCACCCGAATGGCTCGCCCTGTACGGACTCACCGGCCGCCACTGGATGGCCGAGGCCAGCCTGGACCAGGATCGCGACGGCTTCCTGACCTGGCAGGAACACCAGTTGGGCTCCGACCCCACCGCTGCCGCCGATGCGCCGCTGCTGGTCGATTTCCAGACCCGGCAGCCGGGCAGCAACGCCTGGCGCATCGTCTGGCATGCCTTCACCAACCGCAATGCCACCTACGCGATCCTGAGCAGCACCAATCCCGCCTGGGGCGGGTTCGTCGTCTTCACCAACCTCCCCGCGGCCCCGCCCGTCATGACGTCGCCGCCGCTGCCGCCGAACCACCGCTATTTCGGCCTGCGAAAAAACTGAGGAACCCGTTGACCTGCGGCGGCATTCCGCTACTCTGGATGGTTCGACGATGAAACGATTTTCGACCATGGTGCTCGGTCTCGGCTTGGCGATCTCCTCCGCCGCAGCCGCCCCGGAGTACTTTCCTCGCGATCTCGGCACTCTCGGCGGGGCCCAATCCGCCGCCACCGGGGTCAACGATCTGAGCCAGGTCGTGGGCTGGTCGCTGGACGCCGCGGGACGCACCCAGGCTTTTGTCTGGGCCGGCGGCACGTTGACCGGCCTCCCGAATTTTCCCGGCGGCAGCAACGGCATCGCGACGGCCATCAACAACGCCGGCGAGATCACCGGTTATGCGGACGTTTCCGGAACCAACCACCATGCTTTTCTCTACGCATCCAACAGCCTGCTGGATCTGGGCACGTTCGGCGGCCCGCTGAGCGCCGGCTATGCGATCAATGAATCCAGAGAGATCACGGGCTTTGCATACCCCGTCTGGGAAGAGTTCACCAACGGCTTGTGGCTGGCGACGTTCTGGTGGCGCACGAATTTCATGATGCGAATTCCGCCCTTCCGCGGATTCAAGCATTCCTGCGAAGGCTATGGAATCAACGATTCCGGCTATATCTGCGGCACGACTTACCTGTATTCCGCCTATGGGCACAACTGGGCCTATGTCTGGAAAGACACGAATTCCAACAGCGTGGCCGACGAAGGCGAAATGCTGCCGCTGGGTTCGTTGGGCGCCTACGCCTCGAACGGCGACTACAGCGAAGCCAAGGCCATCAACAATCTCGGTCAGATCGTCGGTTGGACCGGCGTCTCCAACAGCTGGTCGCCCAAGCACGCGTTCCTGATCACGCCGTCCAACGGCACGTGGAAGCTCCCCAACGACACGTGGCAAAACGGCTACCTGGATCCCACCAACTTGCTGATGCGCGATCTGGGCACGCTCGATGGCCGCACCAACAATTCGTTCGCGAACGCGATCAACGAACGCGCCTGGATCGTCGGCACCTCGTCCACGTCGTCCAAGACCAACCAGGCTTTTTTGTGGCGCGAGGGCGTCATGACCAATCTCAACCATTTGATCGCAACGGGTACCGGCTGGGTCTTGACCAACGCCACGGGCATCAACGAGTACAACGAAATCGTCGGCAGCGGCCTCTACAACGGCCAGCCGCGCGCGTTCATCCTGCAGGCGGCTTCGGCGCTGTCGGTGCTGGGCACCAACGGCGCGCCCATCGCCGATTCCGAGCCGCCGAGCCTGCCGAAGGGATCGGATTTCGGTCCCGTCGCGCTGGAATTGACGGCCACCAACGTGTTCGGCATCCGCAACGTGGGGGCGTCCAACCTGACGATCTCCGCCTGGACCACCAACGGGGCCGACGCCGCGCATTTCCGAATCGAAGGCATTCCCGCGGTGATCGCCGTCGGCGGCATTTCCAATTTCACGGTGGCTTTTGCGCCGCCCGGAGCCGGTTCGTTCACGGCCTCCCTTTCCTTCGAAAGCGATGCGGCGGTCCCCGTGACCAACGTCCTGTTCGCCGCCACCGGAGTGCGGCACCCCCAGACCATCGATTTCCCGCCCATCGCCGACCAGTGGGCGACCAATGCGCTGGATCTTACCGCGACCGCCAGCTCGGGTCTTCCGGTGGATTTCGCCGTCGCCTTCGGCCCCGGCGTGCTCGACGTCGCCAACCTGACGTTCTCGGGCGCCGGCGAAGTCGCGATCGTGGCTGCGCAATCCGGCGACGACTACTGGGCGCCCGCTTCGCCCGTCACCAACGTGTTCACCGTCTCCCAAGTTCCGGCCATGGTCGTTCTGGACGATCTCGCGCAGACCTACGACGGCACCGCGCGCGCGGTTTCGGCCACGACCGATCCCGCCGGACTGGCCGTCGCGTTCACCTACGACGGCCTCGCCTGGGCCCCGACCAACGCCGGCAGCTATGCCGTGACCGGCACCGTCGTCGAGGCCCTCTGGGAAGGTTGGACCAACGGCACGCTCGTCGTCGCCCCCGCCGACCAGACCATCGATTTCCCCGCCATTCCCGATCAATGGACCACCAACGAAGTGGGGCTGGCCGCCACGGCCGATTCCGGCCTGGCCGTCGAGTTCGCGGTCGCATCCGGCCCGGCGGAGATCGCCGATTTGACCAACCTGACGTTCACCGGCACGGGTTGGGTCGCCATCGTGGCCACCCAGATCGGCGACGCCAACTGGAATCCGGCCCCGCCCGTCACCAACGTCTTCCTGGTTTCCAAGATGCCCGCCGCCGTGTTCCTGAACGATCTGGCGCAGACCTACGACGGCACCGCCCGGATCGTTTCCGCCACGACCGAGCCCGCCGGGCTCGTCGTGGAGATCACCTACGATGGCCTCGCCTGGGCGCCGACCAACGCCGGCGCCTACTCCGTGACCGGCACCATCGCCGAACCCCATTGGGAAGGGTGGACCAACGGCATGCTCGTCGTCGCTCCCGCCGACCAGACCATCGACTTCCCCGCCATCCCCGACCAATGGATCACCAACGCCGTCGGCCTCGCCGCCATCGCCGATTCCGGTTTTGCGGTCGATTTCGCCGTCGCTTCCGGCCCGGCGCAACTCGCGGACCTGACCAACCTGACGTTCACCGGCACCGGCTGGGTGGCCGTCGTGGCCACGCAAGCCGGCGACGGCAACTGGAATCCCGCCCCGCCCGTCACCAACGTCTTCCTGGTTTCCAAAATGCCCGCCGCCGTGTTCCTGAACGATCTGGCGCAGACCTACGACGGCACCGCCCGCGAGGCGTCGGCCACGACCGAGCCCGCCGGGCTCTTCGTGGAGATCACCTACGACGGTCTCGCCTGGGCGCCCACCAACGCCGGCACCTATGCCGTGACCGGCATCCTCGTCGAAGCCCACTGGGAAGGTTGGACCAACGGCATGCTGGTCGTCGCCCCGGCCGATCAATCCATCGACTTCCCGGCCATACCCGACCAATTCGTCACCAACGTCCTGCCGCTGGTGGCGGCCGCGGATTCCGGTCTGCCCGTCGAATTCGCGCTGGCCTCCGGGCCGGCGACGTTCGCCGATCCGACCTCTCTGGCCTTTTCGGGAACGGGTGCGGTCGCCGTCGTGGCGTCCCAAGCGGGCGACGCCAACTGGAACCCGGCCCCCCCCGTCACCAACGTTTTCGAAGCCTGGGGTCTCTACGTGCTCACGATCGTGGCCGCCCACGGCGAAGCCGATCCACCGGCCGGGATCTACACCAATCTGTTCGAAACCATGCTGACCAATTCCATCGCCGTTCCCGCGCCGGCCGGCGGCACGCAATTCGTTTGCACCGGCTGGGCCTTGACCGGCCACGAGCCGACCGCGGGAACCGCCACGAATTTCACGCTGGTCGTCACCAACGACGCCACGCTGGTTTGGCTGTGGCAGACGAACTTCTGGTTGGAGACCTCCGCCGGACTCCATGGTTCGGCCGCGCCCGACAGTTCCTGGCAGCCGGCGCACTTGCCGGCCGTCCTGGTCGCCACGCCCGACCGCTACTACCATTTCGACCATTGGACCAACAGCGCATCCGGCACCAACAACCCCTTCGCGCTCATCATGGACCGGCCCAAATCGGCGCACGCCCTCTTCGCCGAAAACCTCGCGACCAACTACACCCCGGAATGGTGGCTTGCGGAGCACGGCTGGACCAACGATTTCGACGCCGCGGCGCTGGCCGACGACGAACCCGACGGCTTCCCCACCTGGCAGGAATACGTCGCCGACACCATCCCCACGAATGCGCTGTCGCATCCGCGCATCGCTTTCATCGCCGCGGAAGGAACGAACGCGCCGGTCGTGACGTGGCTGGCCTCCACCGGCCGCGCCTATCAGATCCACTTCAGCGACGATTTTCCCGGAACGGCTTGGTCCACGCAGCAGCTGCCCGTCGGAACCGGCGAATGGACCGACACCAACCCGCCCCTGCCGCCGTGGCGCGTGTATCGCCTGGCCCCGTTGCGGCCCTGATCCGCGGCGGAACCTAGCCCGGCGCTCCGGCCAACCGCAGCGCCAGGGGAACCGAGGGATCCATTTCCGCGCGCATCAGGATCACCGCTCCTTCCGCCGCCGCGGCCGGCGCTTCCGCCCCGGCGAACAAATCCGCCGCTCGCGGCGCTGGCGCCGACATGACAGTGAAATCGCTGCCGGCGGGAACGAATCCGGCGGGCAGATGGAACCGCACGGCCAGCTGGCGGGTCGGGGGCAACACGTCCGCGCTCGCGCGGACGGGCGTCACGTCCAAAGAGATTTCGTGCCCTTGCCGGCGCAGCCTGAATTCCGTCAGCGCATAGGCGCCCCGTTCGTGCGCGGTGGAAATCCCGTCGTCTTCATAGAGCGTCCGCGTTTGTTCGCCGTCGGCCGATGGAACGAAGGCGTCCACGACCAGTTCCGGCCAAACCGGCACGCCGGTGGCTTGCCGCTGCGGCGCGCTCAGCACCACTCCGCCCCGGCGCGCAAACGCCGGCATTTCCCGCAACGGGCAGCGCACGCCGATCGTCGCCGGCCCGCGGTGCACGCGGCCGGACCATAGGTCCTGCCACTCGCCCGGCGGAATCCAAACCGTCCGTTCGGCTTCCGCCCCCGAACGCGCCGGCTCCAGGATCGGCGCCGCCAGCAGATCGTCGCCCAGCAGATACTGCGAGGCATCCGCCGCCTCGGGATATTCCGGCCATTCCAGATCGCCCCTTCGCAGCAGCGGCGTGCCCGACCGGTGGGCTTCGTGCGCGGCGGAATACAGCAGCGGCAACAAGCGGTAGCGCAACCGGAAATAGTCGCCGACGATCCGCGCCACGTCGGCGCCGTACGCCCACGGATAGCGATGCACCTGCGTGGTGCAATGGATGCGCGCCACGGGCGAAAACGCCCCGAACTGCATGAACCGGACGTAGAGTTCCGGATCGGGCTGCCCATGGTGCCCGCCCAAGTCTTCGTGCACGTAGGGCAACAGCGAGACGATCCCGCTTTCCACCGCGTTGGACACGCCCAACCGCAGATAGTTCCACTCGGCGCACGTGTCGCCCGTCCACCAGACCGGGAACCGGTGCGCCGCCGGATGCGACGGCGCATCCCGCCGGCCGTTGTTGATGCCGTCCACGTTGGACATGATCAGCGGCCGCCGTTCCGGCCCACAGGCCCGCGTGACGTCGCGATAGAGCCGCATGCCCCAGACTTCCTTCTCCAGTCCCGGCGCCGGCGCTTGCAGATGGGTATGCCAGTTGCGGTCGAACCACCACAGGTCCACGCCCTGCTCCAGCAGCGATGCCAGGCCGTCCCGCCGGAACTTCAGTTCCTCCGGATCGAGCGCGGATTTTCCTTTCGGTTCCGGATGGTCGTTGAGCATGACCCGCACCTGCCGCGCGTGCGCCTGCCGCACGAACCGCGCCATGTCGGGAAACAGGGCTTCGTTGACGGCATAGCCGCTGGAGGCCCCCACGCGCCAATCGGTGTCCGCCACGAAGACGTCGAGCGGAATGCCGGCCGACCGGAACCGGTCGATCGTCGCCAGCGCCGTGTCCTCGCCGTAGGCATAGTAGCGGCTGTACCACAATCCCAGCGCATAGAGCGGCACCAGCGGAATGCCGCCCGTCAGCCGCAGGAAATCGGCCCGGAACCGCGCGTAGCCGGCGGCGCGCGGGAAGAACACGTAGACGTCCGGCGCGTCGTTGGCCAGATCCCAGCCCGAGGTGGCGTCTTCCGCGCCGGGCGGCGGCGGCAGCGCGCCCCATTCCGGCGGCACCACGCGCGGCGCGTCGCCCAGCACCCAGACGGCCGGCAGCGCCGCCGGCGCCGGCAGGAACTTCTTGTCCAGCATGGCGCCGGACAGTTCGCACGCCGTTTCGCCCGCCGCGTCTTCCACCCGCACGCCGGCGAACCCGGCGGCGCTTTCCGGCACGACCACGCGGTAGTGCGCCGTGGCTACCGTCGTTTCTCCGGTTCCGCGGATTTCCCGCGCCGCGACCGGTTCTCCGGCGCGGTCCGCCACGGTGAAGGTTTCGCGCTCCTCGAATCCCTTCGGGCCGCGCACCTCGATCCGCACCAGATAGGGCCCCAGCGGCTGCACGCGCACCGCGCCGACGACGAACGCAGCGGAAACGGAACTATTCATGATTTGGCTCCCGATCAGTATGGCGAACGCCACGCGATCTTTCACGGCGCCCATTCTGCGGCATCCGGCGCGATTGTTCTTCTCATCCCGGAAAAGCGAGTTATCATTTTTTGGCATGAACGCCGCCTGCTCGCCTTTCGATCGGAAGCCCGGTTGCGCCGGCGTCGTCGTGTCCCTGGCCGACAAGCGCTGGTATCTGCGCCAATGGCACGCGCACGACACGCTGGAGATCAACCTCGTGCTGCGCGGTTCCGGCCAGGTCCTGCTGGAAAACCGCCGCTATCCGCTCATGCCCGGCCATTTGATCTGGCTCTGGCCCGGCCAGCGCCACGTGCCGGCGGGCTGGTCCGCGGACATGCTGCTGTGGATCGTCGAGTGGCGGCCCGGATTCCTGCCGCGCCTGCGCCGCGCCCGCCGCCGCGACGCGCCGCCGCCGGCCGATCCGGCCGCGCCGTTCTGCCG
>CALKWZ010000033.1 GCA_938003985.1 uncultured Verrucomicrobiota bacterium
CGGGTTATCTCGGCAGCCACGTCTTCGGCGGCGGCGGCGCGACGACCTCGGCGCCGGCGTTCAACGCGCTCGGCGGGCAGAGCGCGACGGTGGGCAAGGCCGCGTCGTTCACGGTCAGCGCCACGGGCAATCCCGCGCCGACCTTGGCGCTGCAGGGCACGACGGCCTCGGCGGGCTACACCTTCACCGCCGGCACGGGCCTGTTGGCCTATACGCCGCCGGAAGCGGATCTCGGCGACCGGACCTTCACCTTCACCGCCAGCAACGTCGCCGGCGTGGCGACGCAGACGGTCAGCGTGACCGTCGCCGCGAACACGGACCTGCCCGCGCCGGTCGTGCAGGCCGCTTCGGGCGTGCAAGCCACCCAATTCAACGCCAACTGGCTGGCCGCCGCCAACGCCACCGGCTACCGGCTGGACGTCGCGACCAACAGCCTGTTCCGGCACACGATGGGCCGCCGCACCGCGACCCTGGCGGCCGGCGACCTGATGATCGTGACCGTGAATACGGACACGAACGGAACGGGGAAGGGCTTCGACGCCGTGCCGCTGGTGGATCTGGACGCGGGCACGGTCATCTACTTCACCGACAACGGCTGGAGCAACGGCGTCTGGCGCGCGGGCGAAGGGACCGTCACCTACACCGCGCCCGGGGCCGTCGCGGCCGGCACGGTGTTGTCGTATCGCTCGGTGACCGCCAATGGATTCACGGCCAACGCCAGTTTCAACCTTTCGACGGGCGGCGACACGATCCTGGCCTACCAAGGCAGCAGCAACAGCCCGACCTTCTTGTACGGCGTCGGCTGGGCCATCGGGACGCCGTGGATCGAGAGCGGCGCTCTCTCGGCCAACAATTCCATGGTGCCCGCCGGACTGGGCGTCGGCACCTACACCATCGTGGCGTGCGGCACGTCGGACAACTACCAATACAACGCCGCCAACGGCACCGCGGGCTCGCCGGGCTCCCTGCTGCAATGGGTGGCGAATCCCGCGAACTGGTCGAGCGACGACGCGGCGGCGTTCGCCAAGTTCACGCCCGACTTCACCGTGGGCGTCGTCGAGCAGGTCGACGATTTCGTGCCGGGCTACGAGAACCGCGACGTGGGCGCCGCCACGACCTGCGCGGTCACGGGCCTGACGGAAGGCGTGACCTACTTCTACCGCGTCAAGGCCTACAACGCTTCGTCCAACAGTCCGTTCTCCGGCACCACGAGCGTGGTAACGGTCGCCAGTTCCACCCCGGCGCCGGAACCGATCGTCATCGGTCACGGCCCGGGCGGCGGCGCCACCATGTCGCTGCAGATTCCCTCGACGATCGGCGTGGCGTATCGGCTGGAATATACGACCAATCTGGTGCCGCCGGTCGTCTGGTCAGCGGCGGCGACCACCAACGGCACCGGCGCGGAAGTGACCTTGGACGACGCGAATCCGGTCGACGGCGCGCGCTACTACCGCATCGTGAAGCCCTAGAGGGCGTTAACGCAGGCCGGGCCGAAAGGCCCGGCCTTTTTTGTCGGTTGCCGGCCGGCCGTTAATTTTTCTCGTGCAGGGTTGCACTGGATGTTTGGGGAGCTTAACCTAAAACAAATGGGTTGATGGAATGTCCCGCGGAGGCACGTCATGAGGAAATTCTTGGGCTTCGGGCTGATCGGGTTGTGGGCGTGCACGTCGTTCGGTGCCGGCGCGCCGCTGATCCTGGACTGGGGCCCGCTCGACACCGCGGCCGCGGCGCCGCAGAAGGCGACGCAGGCCATTCGCGCCGCGGGGCGCGCGACGACGATCCAACAGCTGAACGCCCGGGGCGCCGCGCCGTGGCTGGTGCAGTTCGACGACGTGGTCCAGGACGAATGGCGCGCGGCGCTGGAAGCCGCCGGCGCGACGATCCGGGGCTACATGCCGGAAAACGGCTATCTGGTGGAAGCCACGCCCAAGCAGATCGCCGCGGTCGCCGCGCTGGACCACGTCGCCTACGTCGGCGAGTTCCTGCCCGAATACAAGCGCGCGGCCAAGGTGCGCGCCAAGTTGGGCCGCGTGCAGAAGGGCGAGGAAGCCGATGCTGTTTCCGCCTACCGCGTGTTGCTGTTCGCCGCGGCCGATCGGGCGGCCATCGTCCGGAGGATCGAAACGCTGACCGGCGCGCCCGTGGCGGCGGCCGTGGGCGAAATGATCCGCGCCGATTTGACGGCCGCGCAGGTCGCGGAAGTCACCGCCTGGGGCGAAGTGAACTGGATCGAGCCCTACAGCAAGCCGCGGACGTGGAACGACGTCGCCGTGCGCACGAACATGATGAACGTGTCGAACGTCTGGAACGTGCTGGGTCTGACCGGCGCCGGCCAGACCATCGCCGTGTGCGACACCGGCCTGGACACGGGCAACCTGGGCACGCTCCATCCGGACTTCACGAACCGGGTGACGGGCTACGGTTGGAGCAACGGCGCCTACTCCGCGAGCTACGACTGGATCGACCTCGACAGCCACGGCACTCACGTGTCCGGCTCGGTGCTGGGCAGCGGACAGATGTCCACCGGCCAGTTCAAGGGCGTGGCGTACCAGGCGAACCTCGTCATGCAGGGCGCGAAAACGAACCTCAACGGGATTCCGTACTATCTGGCCGAGCTGTTCCGCCAGGCCTACACGAACGGCGCGCGCATCCATTCCGACAGCTGGGGCTACGACGACCACGGCGACTACAACATGGACTCGCGCTCCGTGGACCAATACGTCTGGAGCAACAAGAATTTCCTGATCCTGGTGGCGGCGGGCAATTCCGGCACCGATTCGAACGTGGTGGACGGCGTGATCGATCCGCAGTCGGTGGCGTCGCCCGCGACGGCCAAGAATTGCCTCACGGTCGGCGCGGCCGAGAACTACCGGACCACCGGCGGCTTTTCGACCTATCGCTGGGGCATCGAGCTGTGGCCCGACGACTATCCGACCAACCCGATCCGGTCGGACTACGCGTCGCGTCCGATGAGCAACAATGTGCAAGGGATGGCGGCGTTCTCCAGCCGCGGGCCCTGCAGCGACGGCCGCCTCAAGCCGGACATCGTGGCGCCGGGCACGGACATCGTCTCCACGCGGTCGCGCCGGGCGGCGGACACGGGGTGGGGCATCGGGCCCAACACGAACTACCTCTACATGGGCGGCACGAGCATGGCGACGCCGCTGATGGCCGGCGCCGCGGGCCTGGCCCGGCAGTGGGTCACGACGACGGGCGGCATCACCAACCCCAGCGCGGCGCTGCTGAAGGCGCTGCTGCTCGCCGGCGCGCGCGACATGGCGCCGGGCCAGTACCTGTCCGGCACCCAGCAGGAAATCTTCGCCCGGCCTGAAAAGTCCCAGGGCTGGGGCCACGTGGATCTCTACGCCTCCCTGCAGCCGGCCACCAACCAGTTCATGGATCTCTTCGACACCAACAGCCTGGCCACCGGGCAGACCAACACGTTCACCTATACCGTGGCGGCCGGTTCCACCAACAAGTACGTCGTCGTGCTGGCCTACGCCGACTACTGGGGCACGATCGGCTCCGGCAAGCAGCTCGTGAACGACCTCGACCTGACCGTGATCAAGCCCGGCGGCACCACCAATTACGCCAACGGCCGCACGAGCAAGGACGCGACGAACAACGTGGAAATGGTCGAACTGGCCGCGGACGAAGCCGGCACCTACACGGTGGTCGTGGCCGCCCGCACCGTGCCCTCCGGCAGCCCGCAGCCCTACGCCCTCGTCGTGCGCGGGCCGGCGGACGAACCCGCCGAGCCGGACTACGGTCTGCGCGACGACGCCGGCGCGAACCTGCCGACCTTGACCTACTGGTACGACGGGCTCGGAGCGGACGTCACCGAGCAGGGCTCCAACTTCAACGGCCGCGCGCTGGGCACGCGCTCGCAGATCTATCTCAAGGGCGCCGCGATCAAGACCTGGAAGAGCGGCTCCGGCGACGTGACCGGCACCACCTTCCACTACAAGATCTGGGAGACCGGCTCGGCCGAACCCGGCACCTACTCGGCGCGTTCCGTCGGCTGGACCAGCGACGACGGCGGCGGCAACCAGACCTGGGCGAATTTCGGCGCCGAAATCGACGCGCTGAGCGGTCTGGTTTCCGGGTCCTACAACCTCAAGGCGCTGTTCACCGTTTCCGGCACGGGCGTGCCCGGCATCCTCACCAACGGGCCGTTCACGGCCACGTTCGCCATCGCGCCGGTGCAGGCCCCCGGCAACCTCCGCGCCAGCGCGACGAACGAAACGGATTTCACCGCCGCCTGGGACGCCGTCTCCGGCGCGACCAGCTACCGGCTCGACGTCGGCACGAACGCGACGTTTTCCGGCGCCGGAGGCACGGCTCCCGAACTGTTCATCTCGGAATACATCGAAGGATCGAGCAACAACAAGGCGATTGAAATCTTCAACGGGACGGGCGCGGCGGTCAATCTGGGCACGGGCGGCTACACGCTGCGGGTCTACGCCAACGGCAGCACCACGCCTTCCTCGATCACGCTGTCCGGCACCGTGGCCGACAACGACGTCTTCGTGCTCGCCAACTCCAGCGCCAATTCGGCGATCCTGGCCCAGGCCGACCAGACCTCCGGCAGTCTGACGCACAACGGCAACGACGTGATCGCGCTGGCCAAGAACTCGGTCAACCTCGACGTGGTGGGCACCATCGGCAGTTCCGCCAACTTCGGCTTGGACGTCACCAAGGTCCGCAAAAGCTCCGTGGCCGCCGGCACCACGACCTACGACACGGGCGAGTGGGACGACTACGCGGTGGATACCACGGCCTATCTCGGCAGCCATTCGTTCGCCGGCGGCGCCGGCGCGCCGGCCTACGTCCCCGGCTACTCGAACCGCGCCGTGTCCGGCACCAGCCAGAGCGTGACGGGACTGACGGCGAATTCGACCTATTACTTCCGCGTGCGCACGGAAGCGGCCTTCGGCGCCAGCACGAACTCCGCGACCGCCAACGTGACGACGTTGGAAGAAGCCGTGCCGGGCACGCCGCCGACGATGGACGCGATCCCGGCGCAGACCACCTACGTCGGCGCGAATTTCCAGTACGCCGTGACGGCGCAGGAGCCCGACAGCGATCCCGTGACCTTCGCCTGCACCAGCGCGGTGGACGTCGCCACGTGGGATCTGGACGTCAACGCGGGCGATTTCCTGTTCATCCCGACCACCAACGAAATGGGCACGAACGTGTTCAGCTTCACCGCCACCGACAAGGACGGCGCCAGCGCGCCGGCGCTGATGAGCGTCAAGGTCTACTCGGCGGCCGCCACCAACGAGTTCACGCAGTGGGTGGAAGACCAGGAAGAGGATCCGGAAGATCCCGACTTCGACGAGAGCGCCGACGTCGACGGCGACGGCAAGACGACCTACGAGGAATACCTGGCCGACACCGATCCGGCGTCGTCCAACAGCGTCTTGAAGCTGGAAGGCCTGAGCGCCGATCTGGACCGGTTCTCGTTCCCGGCCAGCCCGAACCGGTTCTACCGGCTGGAGTACTGCACCGACATCACCAACCAGGCCGGCACGCTCGTGATCTCGAACCTCGGCTGGGGCGTGCCCGGCATGGTGATCACCAACGTGGCTCCGACCAGCTGGTTCGGCGTCATCCGCGTCCTGCTCGAAGAGCCGTAAGCGGCGCTTCCGGCGCGATCCGCACGGCCCGCCTTGCCGGCGGGCCGTGTTTTTCATCCGCCGCCGCATTCCGGCTTCCCAAGCCCGGCCGCGCTTGGGAGAATGCCCGCATGAAACGCATCGTGTTGGGTTTGGGACTGGCGCTGCTGGGGCTCCCGGCCGTCGCCGAAGAAATCTTTCCGCGTCCGGGCTGGCAGGAAGCCCCGAATCCGCTGGCCTCGGAGTTCGCGGAAAAGGGCGGGATGCTGGTGGCCTATCTGGGGCCGTATCCCAAGAGCTTCAACTACTACCTCGACCAGAACGTGATGTCGGCCGAGCTGTTCGGCCAGTTCTACGAGCCGCTGATGGCGCTGCATCCCCTCACGCTGGACCCGGAGCCGATGCTGGCGGACCGCTGCGTCGTCGGCGACGACCGCAAGACCTTCACGTTCCACATGAACCCGCTGGCGAAGTGGAGCGACGGCCGGCCGGTCACGGCCGAAGACGTGCGCTGGACCTTCGCGGCCGTGATGGATCCCAAGAACCTGACCGGCCCGCACAAGATCGGCCTCGAACGCTTCGAACCGCCCGAGGTGCTCGACGAGGCCACCATCCGGTTCGTCGCGAAGGAAGAGCATTGGGAAAACTTCCTGACGCTGGTGGGCCTGCAGGTGCTGCCCCAGCACGCGTTCGCGGACCGGGATTTCAACCGGCTGAATTTCGATTTCCCCGTGGTCTCGGGGCCGTACCGCCTCGGCCAGTTGCGCGCCGGACTCGAAGCGACGCTCGAGCGGCGGCCGGACTGGTGGGCGGCCGACCTGCCGCGGTTCCGGAAAATCGCCAATTTCGACGTGCTGCGGTTCCGGTTCTTCGAGGAGCGCGACAACGCCTTCGAGGCCTTCCTGAAAGGGGAGCTCGATCTCTTCCCCGTCTACACCGCGCACGTCTGGGCCAACCAGACTTCCGGCGAGAAGTTCGACCGCCACTGGATCGTGAAGCAGGAAGTGGCCAATCTCCAGCCCGTCGGCTTCCAGGGCCTCGCGCTGAACCGCCGCCGCCCGCCGCTGGACGATCCGCGCGTGCGCCGCGCCCTCGCGCATCTCTACCACCGCGAGAAGATGAACGAGACGCTGATGCACAACGCCTACGTCCTGCACCGCTCCTACTACGAGGACCTCTACGACGCCGCGCATCCCTGTCCGAACGAACTCCTCGCCTTCGACAAGGACAAGGCCCGCGCGCTGCTGGCCGAGGCCGGCTGGGCCGCCGATCCCGCCACGGGCCTGCTGGCCAAGGACGGCCGGCCGCTGCGCCTGCGCTACCTCTCGCGCGGCGCCACCGACGACAAGTTCACCGCCCTCTTCCAGGAAGACCTCAAGGACGTCGGCATCGAACTGGTCGTGGACAAGAAGGACTGGGCGGCGTGGGCCAAGGACATGGACGCCTACAACTACGACCTGACCTGGGCCGCCTGGAGCGCGGGCCTGTTCAAGAATCCCGAAAGCATGTGGCACTCGCGCGAGGCCGATCGGCCCTCGGGCCAGAACCTCACCGGCTACAAGAACCCCGCGGTCGACGCCCTGATCGACGCGCAGCGCGCGGAGTTCGACGTCGCCAAGCGCCACGAGATCGTCCGGAACATCGACGCGCTCCTGGCGCAGGACGTGCCCTACGTTTTGCTGTGGTACAAGCAAGGCACGCGCCTGCTGTGGTGGAACAAGTTCGGGGTGCCCGGCGCGCCGCTGGGCAAGCACGGCGACGAGCGCAGCGCGCATGCGTACTGGTGGTACGACCCCGACGCCGCGGCCGATCTCGCCCACGCCCGGAAAACCGGCCGCGCGCTGCCCGCGCGCCCCGCCCGCGCGGTCTACGCCGAACCCGCGCCCTGAAACTTTTTACGTACGACGTAAAACCGGCCCCAAAGTTTTTACGTACTACGTAAAAACCGGCGGCAAGTTTTACGTACTACGTAAAATCGGGCGCGGGGGCGGCGCGGACCAGGGTGGAATCGGCCAGCGGGGCAAGTTTTTCGAGGCGCAGGACCTGGCCGCGTTCGAGATGGCGGAGGGTTTTGCGGCCGGCGAGATCGAAATCGCGGTGCAGGAGCTGGAGGCGGTGGAGCTGGCCGTCGGCGCAGCAGGCCGGACACAGGGTCTGGCCCTTGGCGTGGCTCGGGGAGCCCACGACGCGCGCGCGGAGCGTGTCGGCCGGCGCGGGCCCGGCGGGGGTCAGCGCGAGGAAGGCGAAAGCCAGATGCCGCAGGTCGCGGTGCAGCGCGGAATTCAGGATCTGGAGCGCCTGCGAGATTTTCCAGGTGCGGACGTCGTGGCAGGGCTCGCCGAGCGGGCAGGCCTGTTCGTGGGGGCACGGCGCCAGGGCGTGCAGCCGGAGGTCGCCGAGGGCGTAGGCGCGCAGCTCGCGCAGGTAGTCGCCGGCCTCGTGGACCAGCGGCTCGCAGACGATCAGGCGGCCGCCGGGCGCCAGCGCGCGCGCGGCGCGGGCCAGCAGCGCGCGGCGGGCGGCGGGCGCGAGTTCGTTGAGGACGTAATGCAGCAGGACGACGTCGAATTTGTCCGCGCCGGGAGCGAATTCCTCGAGCGGCGCGCAGTTCGTGCGGAGGAGGGCGTCGGGCCAGCGCGCGTTGCGGAGGTCGGTGAACAGGTCGTGCAGGCAGCGCAGGGCGGGGCGGGAGTGGTCCCAGGCGAGGAGCGCAACGGGCCGCCGACCGAGGTGGTCGAGCAGCGCCCACGACGCGGCGCCGGTGCCGGCGCCGAGATCGAGGATGCGCAGCGGCTGCGCCGTTTCGGGAAACGGCGGCAGTTCGGCGAGGATATGGGCGATGCGGGCGTGGGTCTGGGGCGCGAAGAACAGCGAGTAGGCGGCGCAGGCGCGCGTGTCGCGCAGGTAGGGCGCCGCGGCCGCGTCGGCGGGGCGCGCGACGGTGAAGCGGTCGGCCAGGCGGCGGATGTCCGGCAGCAGCCGGTGCAGGGCGTCGCGCGGGGCGCCGCCGCGGGTTTCGGCTTGGGCGATCTTCAGCCAGTAGGTTTCGAGGGCGGCGGGATATTCGATGGCAGACATGTTAGCGGCTCCGGTGGCTGAGGAAGTGCTGGTAACCGCCGGCCTGGAGGGGCACCGCGGGGCCGCCGGGGAAATGCAGGCAGCGGCGGCTCGGGTCGGCGAGGATTTCGCCGATGCAGACGGCGGACAGTTTCGGGAAGGCCCGCTTCCAGGCGGCGGCGAAGCGGGCGCGGTTTTTCGGGGACACGGTGAAAAGCAGTTCGAAATCCTCGCCGTCGCAGAGGGCGTGGTGCAGGGGCTGTTTCGTTTTGCGCGCGGCGCGGGAGAGGGGGATGGCGGCGGCTTCGAGGCGCACGCCGCGTTTCGAGGCGTCGAGCAGGCGCGGCAGATCGGCGGCGAGGCCGTCGGAGAGGTCCATCATCGCGGTGGCGAGTTTCTTTTCCGCGAGGAAGCGGCCGGCGGCGAGGCGCGGCTCGAACGTCAGGTGGTGGCGGCAGCCGGGGAGATAGGCGCCGCCGAGGGCGCCGGTGACGTAGACGAGGTCGCCGGCGCGCGCGCCGGAGCGCAGGACGGCGCCGCCGCGCGGGATCCGGCCGACGCCGGTGACGTGCAGTTCGAGCACGTCGCCTTCGGCCGTGTCGCCGCCGAGGATGGCGAGGTTCCACTTCTTCGCGGCGGCGATCATGCCGGCGTAGAGGCCGCGGATGCGGGCCACGGGCGTGGCCGCGGGCGCGACGAGATCGACGAGGATCCACAGCGGCGTGCCGCCCATGGCGGCGACGTCGGAAACGGCGCGGGCGATGGCCTTGCGCCCGACGAGGCGCGCGGGGGTTTCCGGCAGAAAGTGGCGGCGCTCGATGACGGGATCGGTGGTGAACAGCCAGTCGTCGGACGAGCCGGAAACGCGCACGACGGCGCAGTCGTCGCCGGGCCCGACGACCACGTCGGGGCGCTGCGGCAGGAGCGGCAGGATGCCGCGGAGCAGGCCGTTTTCGCCGATGTCGCGCAGGGTCTTCATGGCGGCGCTCAGCGCGCGGTCCAGCGGGCGTAGATGGAAAGGGGCAGGAGGCGGTCGGGGGCGGAGGAGTGGGGCAGGGCGAGTTCGCCGACGTCGATCTGGCCGCCGTAGGGCTTCATCAGGTCGGCGACGAGGTTGCGCAGCATCAGGGCGGAGGCTTCGACGTTGTAGGTGGTCAGCAGCAGCAGGCGCGGTTGTTCGGAAAAGGCTTCGCGGCAGAGTTCGAGCAGTTCGGGGAGCTGGCGTTCGACTTTCCAGACGTTGCCGTCGGGGCCGCGGCCGAAGGCGGGCGGATCGAGCAGGATGCCGTCGTAGCGGGAGCCGCGCTTGATTTCGCGGCGGACGTATTTGACGGCGTCTTCGACGATCCAGCGGATGGGCTTGTCGTCGAGGCGGGACGCGGCCTGGTTTTCGCGCGCCCAGGCGGTGGCGGGCTTGGAGGCGTCGACGTGCGTGGGCTGCCAGCCGGCGGCGGCGCCGACGAGCGTGGCCGCGCCGGTGTAGCCGAAGAGATTGAGCAGGCGCGCGCCAGGCGCGGCGGTCTGCCGGATCGCTTCCCAGTGGGGCGATTGTTCCGGAAAGACGCCGAGATGCTTGCTGGTGTCGGAAATGCGGGCGAGGAAGGTCAGGTCGCCATAGCGGAGTTTCCATTCTCGGGGGCAGCCGGGGCGCAACTCCCAGCCGTCGTCTTCGTCGTGGACGGCCTGGGCTTGGTCCCAGGCGGCCGGCATCAGGTTCGGTTCCCACCAGGCCTTGGGTTCGCCGCGGATGACGGTCACGGACCCGAAGCGTTCGAGTTTGCAGCGGCGGCCGGAATCGATCAGCTCGTAGTCGGGAAAACCGCCGAGGGCGGTGCGGATGGACGGGGCCTCAGGCATCGGACTCCTCGTCGGAGGCGCCGAACGAGGGTCGGCAGATGCCGCGCTTGGCGTGGTCGAGGAAATCGGCGAATTCGGCGGCGAACGGGTTGGCGGCTTCGGCGCGGAGGCGTTCCTTGGCCTGCGCGACGTTGAGCCCGGCGCGGTAGACGACGTTGAACGCCTGCTTGATCTGGGCGCGCTGGGCGGCGTCGAAGCCGGCGCGGCGCAAGCCGACGAGATTGAGGCCGGCGACGAAACTGTTCCGGCTGCTGGGCGCGATGCAGAAGGGCGGCAGATCCTTGCTGATGAAAGCGCCGGAGCCGACCATGGCCAGGCGGCCGATATGGCAGAACTGGTGCACGCCGGCGTTGCCGCCGATGAAACAGCGTTCGCCCACGACGACGTAGCCGCCCAGCGCGGCGGTGTTGGCGAAGATGACGCGGTCGCCGACCTCGCAGTTGTGGGCGACGTGCGAATTGGCCATCATGAAGACGTGGTTGCCGATGCGGGTGGTCGTGCCGGGCTTGGTGCCGCGGTGGATCGTGACGCTCTCGCGGAAGGTGCAGTCGTCGCCGACGGCGACGTAGGACGGCTCGCCGCCGAACGACAGATCCTGGGGCAGGTCGCCGATGACGGCGCAGGAGTGGACCTTGCAGCGCGCGCCGAGGGTCGTGTGGCCGAGGACGACGGCATGGGGCGCCAGCACGCAGCCGTCGCCGAGCCGGACCGTGGCGGCCACGTAGGCAAAGGGACCGATCTGGACGTCGGCGCCGAGCTGGGCGCCGGGTTCGACGATGGCGGTGGGGTGGATCATGGGGCAGTCTCCGGGTGCATTTTCGGCCATCCTAGCGCAGGGGCCGGGGGGCGGCAATGCGGAAGAGCGGCTCCGGCGTTTACAGGCCGGCAAAAATCGGGCATAAACGGAATCGCGGGCGCGCCCGCAGGCAAGGAGCGGTGCATGATGCGGATGCTGGTGGTGGTCCAGACGGCGATTTCGCTGGGGGTGGGCGAACAGGTGTTCCTGACGGGCAGTTCGGACGAACTGGGCCGCTGGGACGTGCGCGCCGTGCCCATGACCCGCGTGGACGACCGGCGCTGGGAGGCGACGGTGACGTTGCCGTCGCCCGAACCGGTGGAGTTCAAGGTCACGCGCGGCAGCTGGGAAACGGAAGAAGTGGACGCGCAGGGAAAGCTCATGCCGAACCACGTGCTGCGCCCGGCCGAGGAAAACACGGCCGAGATCCGCGTGGCGGGCTGGAAGGACGAGCGCCTGGCCAAGGTGAAGGGCGGCATCACGGGCGATTTCCAGCGGCTGCCGCAGGTGCATTCGCAGTTCCTGGACCACGACCGCGACGTCATCGTGTGGTTTCCGCCCGGCTACGACGCGCGGCCGACGAAGCGCTATCCGGTGCTCTACATGCACGACGGCCGGCAGGTGTTCGATCCGGCGACGTCCACCTGGGGCAAGGACTGGCAAGTGGACGAGATCGCCCAGGACATGATCCTCAACGGCGAACTGGAGCCGTTCATCGTGGTGGCGGTGGATTGCTCCGAGGCCCGGCGCGAGGAGTATTCGCCGCGGGGCAAGGGCGACGACTATCTGCGGTTCCTGCTGGAGGAACTCAAGCCGCGGGTGGACGCGACGTGGCGGACGGAAGCGGACCGCACGGCGATCGCCGGCGCGAGCATGGGCGGGCTGATTTCGTTCTACGCGGCGTGGAAGCGGCCGGACGTCTTTTTCGGCGCGGCGTGCCTGTCGCCGGCGTTCGTCGAGCGCTACGGGCACGATTGCTTCGGCATGGTCGAGCAGGCCCGCGGCCAGTTGCCTGGCCTGCGCCTGTTCCTGTCCTGCGGCGGGGCGCCGGGACTCGAGGCGGAATTGCTGGACGGCACGCTCAAGATGGCGAATCTCCTGCGGGGCGCGGGCTATCCGGAAAAGGATCTCACGGTGCGCATCGAAAGCTGGGCGGAGCACAACGAAGACGCCTGGTCGCGCATGACGCCGCATTGGCTGCGGTTCCTGTTCGGCCGGCCGCAGGTTCCGGAGGACGAACCCGCCGCGACGTGGGAGCGGGAATGAACGCGCGGTATTGGATATTTGCAGCGCTGCTGTGCGCGTCGGGAACGACCGGCGCGGCGCCGGTTCTGATCGACCACCGGGACGTCGACGTGACCCGGCTGACGCTGTCGCAGATCGAGCGGGCGAAGGAATCCCTCCATATCGCCTACGGGCACACCTCGCACGGCAGCCAGCTGACGGACGGCATGGACGGTCTGGTGGGGTTCGCCAACGGCGGCGGCAAGGGCCTGGCGCTGCCGGCCAACGCCTTCGCCTGGAACAACGGCGGCAGCGGCGGCGCGCTCGATTTGCACGACTACGCGCTGTGCAACGACGTGGGCTATTATCCCGACTGGGTCGTCTGCACGAGCAACTACCTGGACGATCCGGCGAACGCGGACGTGAACGTCGTGATCTGGTCGTGGTGCGGCCAGATGGACGACAAGTATGCGGCGGGCACCCTGACGAACGAATACCTCGCCCCGATGGCCGCGTTCGAGCGCAACTATCCGCACGTGGCGTTCGTCTACATGACCGGCCACGTGGACATCTGGGACGACGCGGACAACAAGGCCGCCTGCGCGGCGATCCGCGCGTGGTGCGCGACGAACGACCGGATTCTCTACGATTTCAACGACATCGAACACCACGATCCGGACGGCGCGTACTACGAGTTCGTGAACGACGACTGTTCGGTCTACGCCGGCGCCGGCGGCGCGGCCATCGGCAACTGGGCGACGGAATGGCAAAATGCGCACGTGCAGAACGTCGATTGGTACGACTGCGGATCGGCGCACAGCCAGCCGCTCAACGCGAACCAAAAGGCCTACGCGGCGTGGGCGCTGTGGTGCCGGCTGGGCGCCGACCGCGACCGCGACGGAATCGCCGACGGTTGGGAAGAGCGCCACGGCGGCTGCGGCCGTTTCGGCGGGGGCACGAACGATTGCGACCACGACGGCGTCACGGACTGGGAGGAATTCGTCCAGGACAGTTCGCCGACCAACGCCAACCCGCGGTTCCGGATCGCCGGAATCGCGCCCACGAACGTTCCGGCGCTGGAATTCGCGACGTCGACGGGGCGGGTGTATGCGCTCCAGGCCTGCGACGATCTCGCCGCGGGAGGCTGGGCCTCCATCACCAGCCGGCCGGGGACGGGCGCGGCGATGACGCTGGCGGACGAAACGGCGTTCCCGGGCTGCCGCGCCTACGGCGTGGCGGTTTCCGTGCCGGAATAAGCCGCGCCCATCAAGGCAGCACGACGACGGGGAGATCCTTGCGCACCGCGCGCACGAGCTTGAGCGCGTCCCAGTTCGTGAGGCGGAAGCAACCGTGCGATTCGGTCTTGCTGATGTCTTCGGGCGCGGGACTGCCGTGGATGCCGTAGCCGGGGCGATCGAGCCCGATCCAGGCCAGACCGACGGGATTGTTGGGGCCCGGCGGGATGCGCAGCCGCTTGCCGATGGCCGCGGCTTCGGGATCTTCGGCGAACAGCTCCGGATCGAACGTGTACTCCGGATTTTCGGCCCACAGCACCACGCGCAGGGTTTCGCCGGCGGGCCGCTTGGTCTTGTCGGCCGCGATGGAACAAGGGAAATGGGCCACGAGGTGGCCGGACGCGTCGTAGGCGCGCAGCGTGCGCGCTTCGAGGCGGATCTCGATCTTGGACAGCGGCGGCAGCGGCTTGGAGGAAACGTCGGGCACCACGAGCTGCGTGCCGGCGGGCGGATCGGGCCAGGCCGCATCCGGATTCAGGCGGCGCAACGTGGCGCGGTAGACGTGGAATTTTTCGGCGAGCATTTCCTCGATGGACGCATGGCCCATGCGTTCCAGGCGCGAACGCTCGAGCCAGGAAGTCGGATATGGCGTGAGCGCCGCGTGGTCGGCGGCGGATACGGCAACCGTGGTCAAAATTCCGTTGGTGCCGCCGAGCGCGGCGATCACGGCGTCGTCGATTTGGCCCGTGACCGATTTCTTGTGCTTCTTCTGCCAGGCCGCGAGGGCTTTTTCGCTCTTGGCGCCCCAGCGGCCGTCGGCGCCGCCGGTGGAGAAATTCTCGCGGTCGAGCCGCACCTGGATGGCGAAGGCGACGTCGATGGGCACGGCCGGCTCGGCGGGCGGCGCGACAGGCGGCGGCGGGAGCGGGCGCGCGACGGGCGGCGGCGGTTGGAGCACCGGCGGCGGGACCGGTTGGGGCGTTGGGCGCGGCTCGACCGGCACGTGGACGCAGCCGGCGAGGCCGAGGAGAACGACGAGACCGAAGAGGGGGAATCGCGACCGGGCTTTGTTGCGCATGCGCGCAATATGGCCGAGGCGGAAGCCTAAGGCAACCGCAAAGCGGGGCCGGACAGCAAATGGCCCAGCAGGTCGGCCAGCAGGCGGTGGAGCGCGGCGTAGCGCTCCGGGGCCTCCGCCAGGATTTCCGCTTCGGCCTGGACGAACGGACCGGGCACCCGTTCCGCGCGGGCGTGTTCGACGAGCGCGCGGGCGGTGGCGGACGTGGTTTCGAGATGGAATTGCAGGCCAATGGCGGAGCCGATCTGGAAGGCCTGGTTTTCGCAGGCGCGGCTACGGGCCAGCTGAACCGCCCCGGACGGCAGATCGAAGGTCTCCCCGTGCCAATGGAAGACTTCGGCGGTCGCGGGGAAGCGGAAGACGGCCGGGTCGCGGACCGGAAGGCCTTCGACGGGGAACCAGCCGATTTCCTTGCCGCGGTTGGGAAACACGCGGGCGCCCAGGGCGCTGGCGAGCAGTTGCGCGCCGAGGCAGACGCCGAGGTACGGCTTGCCCGCCGCGACGTGGCGGCGGATGAAATCCTTTTCCGGTGCGAGCCACGGGAACGTGGCTTCGTCGTTGACGCTCATCGGGCCGCCCATGGCGACGAGGAAATCGACGTCGGCGGGGGTCGGTAGCGGATCGTTTGCGAAGAAGCGGGTGGTGGCGACATCGAAATTCCGCCTGCGGAAAGCGGATTCGAGCGCGCCGAGGCCTTCGAAGGGCACGTGCTGGAAAACGTGGACGCGCACGGACGGTCAGGCTTCTGCAAGCCGTCGGCAATACTCCGTCCAAAGACGTTCGCGCGCGGCGGCGGGCAGGGCATGTCCGCGGACGCCGCGGATCGCGCCTTCGAGGCCCGCGAGCATGCTGCGGCAAGGCGGATCGTCGGGCCGCACGGCGCCGATGCGCAGGGCGGCGGCGACGGCCCCGCAGCGCCGCAGTTCGCCGGGCGTGCGGATGCCGGCTTCCGCCAGGAGCCGCGCGACGGTCGGGCCGACGTTCGGCAGATCTTCCAAACGCGGAACCTGTTTGCGGCTCGATTTCATTTCGCGTCGAGGCCTTGGCGCAGATCGCGGATTTTTTCGGCCATGCGCGCGGGGAGGTCGGGGGCGGTTGGGGCACTGCCGATGACGTTGACGAGAGTGGAGCCGACGATGACGCCGTCGGCCATGGGCGCGAGTTTCTGCGCATCGGCGCCGTTGCGGATGCCGAAACCGAGGCAGACGGGCAGCGGACTGACGGTTTTGACTTCGGCGGCGTGTTTGCGAATGGCTTCGTAGTCCAAGCCGCCTTCGCCGGTGGTGCCGGCCTTGGTGACGAGATAGAGAAAGCCGCCGGTTTCCTGCGCGATCTTTTGCACGCGGTCGGGCCGCGTGGTGGGGGCGACGAGGAAAACGATCTGGATATCGGTACCTTTCAAAGCGGCGCGCAGCGGGCCGGCTTCCTCGGGCGGCAGATCCACGACGAGCAGGCCATCGACGCCCGCGGCATGGGCGGCCTTGGCGAGGCGGTCGAGACCGTACTTGAAGAGGGGGTTGTAGTAGCCGAAGAGCAGGATCGGAATTTCGGACTCGCGGCGCAGGCGCGCGGCGAATTCCAAGGTTTTTGTCAGCGTCATGCCGGCCTTGAGGGCGCGTTGCGAAGCCTCCTGGATGACGGGGCCGTCGGCCGTGGGGTCGGAGAAGGGCACGCCGAGCTCGAGGACGTCGATCCCGGCGCCGCAGGCGGCGCGCAGGATCTCGAAACTCGTCTCCGGATTCGGGTCGCCGGCGGTGAGATAGCCGACGAGGGCTTTGCGGTTTTCTTTGGCGAGGCGCTGAAAGGCGGAAGTGATTCGGTTCATAATTTTGAAAAAGACATTTTCACCACAGAGAACACAGAGGGACACGGAGACGAATCTTGTTTCATCCTCTGTGATTCTCTGTGCTCTCTGCGGTTCGCATGGCTGTTGGGATTATGGCGCACCGTGCTCCTTCATCCAGCGGGTGACGTGGTCGAGATCCTTGTCGCCGCGGCCGGAGAGGTTGACGAGGACGTTCTGCGCCGCGGGGCGCTTCTGCGCCTCGCGAATGGCGGCGGCGAGCGCATGCGAGCTTTCGAGGGCGGGAATGATGCCTTCGTACTTGCACAGGGCCTGGAACGCCGCGACGGCTTCCCGGTCGGTGACGCCTTCGTAGCGGACGCGCTTCAGGTCGTGGAGCAGGGCGTGTTCGGGGCCGACGCCGGGATAGTCGAGGCCGGCGGAAATGGACCAGGCCTCGTGGATCTGGCCTTCGTCGCTTTGGAGCAGGTAGGTCAGGGCCCCGTGGAGTTCGCCGGGCGAACCGCCGCAGAGCGAGGCCGCGTGGCGCGGCGTGTCGAGGCCGTCGCCGGCGGCTTCGGCGCCGATCATTTCGCACGGATCGTCGAGGAACGGATAGAACAGGCCCATGGCGTTCGAGCCGCCGCCGACGCAGGCGACGAGGAGATCGGGGAGCTTTCCGCACTTCTCGAGGAACTGCGCGCGGGCTTCGTCGCCGATGACGCGCTGGAAGTCGCGGACCATTTCGGGATAGGGGTGCGGGCCGGAGACGGTGCCGATGACGTAGAACGTGTCCGCGCTGGCGCCGGACCAGTAGCGCAGGGCCTCGTTCATGGCGTCCTTGAGCGTGGAGGTGCCGGACGTGACGGGGACGACCTGTGCGCCGAGGAGTTCCATGCGGCGGACGTTGGGGGCCTGGCGCCGGATGTCCTCGGCGCCCATGAACACCTTGCAGTCGAAGCCGAAGCGGGCGGCGATGGTCGCGGTGGCGACGCCGTGCTGGCCGGCGCCGGTTTCGGCGATGACGCGTTTCTTGCCCATGCGGCGGGCGAGGAGGCCTTGGCCGACGACGTTGTTGATCTTGTGCGCGCCGGTGTGGGTGCAGTCCTCGCGCTTGAG
>CALKWZ010000034.1 GCA_938003985.1 uncultured Verrucomicrobiota bacterium
CCCGAAACCGACCGCGCCGCCGCCGAAACCCGGCGAAGCCTGGCAGGATCCCGATTATCTGGAAGGCGCGCGCCTGTTCAACCGGGCGCTGGAACAATACAAGCTTTTCCTCGCGGACAAATCGCGCCTGGAATTGCTCAAGCCGATCGAGGAAACCGCGTTCCAGGCCGCGAAGAAGTTCGAGTCCCTGCAAGGCCTGGCCCCCGCGAACGTGCCGCTGGGAGACAATATCTCCCAATGCTACCGCCTGATCAGCGATTGCCGCCGCCAGCATCTGGAAGCCGGTTCGGGCGACGCCGGAACGGAGGACGAAACCGGCGCGCGCGGCAAGGTCGTGGGCCCCAATCGCCGCCCCGCCCTCCCGGCCTACCAACCGCCGGCGCCGTAGGACGCTTCAAGATTGCCCATCCCCCGACGGGGTCGTCGGGGGCTCCAACAACGCGAACAGCCGGCTGTTTGGAGCCGGCACGACCTCGTGCCGGTCACATTCAGCGGCGGCGGAAAAGGCGGAAACGCCTCAAATGCGCGTGCCGGGCGGAATGACGGCGTTTTTGGGAATGACGATCACGCCGTCCTGCACGGTGTAGCGATCCGTGACGACGTCGTCCTTGCCGTCGGGCGTGATGTAGCAGCCGTCGCCGATGCGGGCGTTCTTGTCGAGGATGGCGTTGCGGATGAAGCAATCGCGGCCGACGCCCATCGGGATTTCGTCCGGCTCGGGATCCTTCCGGTCGTAGTAGTCCGCGCCCATCATGACGGTGTGTTCGATCACGCTGCCCTCGCCCACTTTGGCGCGGACGCCGATGATGGAGCGCAGGATGCGGTGGCCGGTGATGATGCAGCCTTCGCTGAGGAGCGCGCGGTTCAAGTCGCAGCCGTTGATCTTCGACGGCGGCAGGTAGCGCATGTGGGTGTAGATCGGCGCGTTGACGTCGTAGAGGTTGAACTGCGGCAGCGGCTCGGCCAGTTCCATGTTCGCTTCCCAGAAGGCGCGGATCGTTCCGATGTCGCGCCAGTAGCCGTCGAACAGGTAGCGGTACACCGCGCGGTTCTGGATGGCCGCGGGAATGATGTTCTTGCCGAAATCCTTGGCGTCGTTGTCCAGCAGTTCCAGCAGCACCTTCGTGTTGAAGACGTAGATGCCCATGCTGGCGAGGTAGCGCTCGGGGCCGGGACCGGGTTCGCGCAACTCGTCGAGCAGCGGGGTGTCGCCCGGCTTTTCGACGAACCGCACGATGCGATCTTTGGCGTCGGCCTGCATGATGCCCAGCGCGCCGGCTTCGTTCCGCGGCACCGGCTTGGTGCAGATCGTCACTTCGGCCTGGTTGCGGACGTGTTCTTCCAGCACCGGGCGGAAATCCATCTGGTAGAGCTGGTCGCCGGAGAGGATGACGACGTGGTCGGGCTGGCGGTCGAGGATGTAGCGCAGGCCCTGCCGCACGGCGTCGGCCGTGCCTTGGAACCACGTCTCGCTGCCGGGGGTCTGCTGCGCCGCGAGGATCCGCACGAACCCGCTGTGGAACTGGTCGAACACGTACGTGCTCTGCACGTGCTGGTGCAGCGACACGCTGTTGAACTGCGTCAGGACGTAGATGCGCCGGATGCCGCTGTTGATGCAGTTGCTGACGGGAATGTCCACCAGGCGGTACTTGCCCGCCAGCGGCACCGCCGGTTTGCACCGGTCGCGCGTCAATGGCTGCAATCGCCGGCCTTCGCCTCCGCCCAACACCACGCCGACCACGTTCATCGTCCACCTCTTGGCGGCCCGGCGGGTGAATTCCCGCCAGCCTCGTTTCCAGTATCGGTTTCGAATCCGGTCAAATCAACCGTAAAACGGCCGCGGTTTTACCTCGTTTTACCGGGCGCCGCCGCCCAGCAGCCGCCAAAAGCGCCGCAAGATGCCGTCGTGCGACAAGGCCTGCTCCACCGGCGCCGCGCCGGCCGCCAAGGCGTCTTCGAGCTGCCGGCGGTTCTGCTGCACCCGTTCCGCCACCAGTTGGCTCACCTGCTCGACCAGCCCCGGATGCTTGCCCAGCAGCTCCGCGAATTCCGGCGCGGGAATCCGCAAGAGCTCCGCGGATTCTTTGACCGAAATTTCGGCCGTCCGCGGCAGGCCCGTCATCAGGCTCATTTCGCCGACGACGGCGCCAGGGCCGACGGTGAACGTGGTCGTCGCGCCCGTTTCCCGGTGCGCAATGCGGCCTTCCAGCCGGCCCGCCAGGACCACGTAGCAGCCGTCGCCCGCCTCGCCCTGCCGGAACACCGTTTCGCCTTGGCCGAAGAGCTGGCTCGCCAGACGCCCCGCCCAGGCCGCCAGATCCGCGGCGGGCACCAGCGGCTGGCCGTCCGCGCCGGCCAAAACCTTCTTGGCGAAATCGCTTTGCAGCAGGCCGGCGGCGCGCCGCCGGGCTTCGGGATCCTCCGCCGACGTCGCCGCCGGCGGCACGGCGCGCTTCATGAAGTCGTTGAGCACCTGGTCCGTCACCGGATACGGGATGTCGATGCCGGCGCGCCGGAACTGGTACCACACGTGCCGCCGGACTTCGGCCAGCGTCGGATCGCGGAACGGATAGTCGTCCACCCACAGGCGCAGTTCGTAGCCGATGCCGTAGCTCTTGAAATCCAGCAGCAGCGCGATCGGTTCGGGCGTCCGGCGCACCGCCGGCACGGCCGCCGCGGCGGCCCGCAGCGCGGCCAGCACGCGGTCGGGCGGCGCGTCGTAGCTGGCGTCCACCTGCAGCGCGCAGCGGCGCGGTTCGGCCGGCCGGCTCAGGTGCCGGATGCGCGCCTCCGCCACCTTGGCGTTGGGCACGCGCACCGGAATCTGGTCGCGCGTCGTCAGCCAGGTTTCGCGCCAGTTCATTTCGGCGACGCGGCCTTCGAGGTCGTCGATCGCCACCCAGTCGCCGGGCGCCAGCGAACCGGTCAGGTTCAGCGACATGCCGGCCAGCAGGTTGCCCAGCACGCCTTGCAGCGCGAAGCCGACCACCGCCGTGACCAGCGCGGTGGAAGCCAAGAGCGGCGCGACGTTCCAGCCCAGTTCGAAACGCAGCGCGCAGAACGCGGCCAGCGCCGCCATGCCCAGCCGCAGCACGCCGCGCAGCAGCGCCGGCAAGGCCTGGCCCTTCCACGCGAGGATCTGCCGGAAGGTCGCCTCGCCGAGGCCATAGGCCAGCAGCAACAGCCAGAACAGGACCCAGGCCCCGGCATGGGCAACCGGGAACCGCTCCGCCCAAGCCGCTCCGGTCCACGCCGGCAGCCGCAAGGCCAACGCGCCCAGGCCCAGCGCCAGCAGCGGGAACGGCTGGCTTTCCAGCACCGCCCACAGCCATTGCGCGGCCCAGCCGCGCGCGGCTTGCGCGCGGCGCGCCAGCGCCCGGCGCGGCGCCACCGCCAAACCCAGCGCCGCCAGCGTCGCCAAGATCAAGGCCGCCGCTTCCGCGAACCGGAACCAAATCGCGCTATTCATGCAACGTCTCCGTCATGCGTTCGCCCGCCGGCACCACGGCGCCCTTGCCGGCCGCGGCCGCGTCGGCGGCCAGCGCGTCGATCTCGGCATCGGTCCGGCCGGGGGCGTGGTGGATCAACCAAAGTTTCGCCGCGCCGCAGCGGCGCGCGGCCTCGGCGGCGTCGGCCCAGGTGCTGTGGCCCCAGCCGCGGTGCGCCGCGTACTCGTCGGGCCGATACTGCGCATCGAACGCCAGCAGGTCCGCGCCGCGCGCGAACGCGGCGAACGCGTCCTGCGCGCGCGACGTCATCGCCGCCCATTCGACGTCCGTGGCCACCACCGCGCACGCGCCGGTCGCCGGCTCGTCGATGCGGTAGGCCAGGCAGCCGTCGGGATGCGCCAGCGCATGCCAACTGATCCGCAGTCCGCCGACGTCCAGCGGAGCCGTCGGCACGGGATACTCCGCGGCCGGCAGCTTGACCGGCCAGACCGGCGGGGAAAACACCCGTTCCAGCGCCGGCCGCAAATCGCCGTGCGGAAACACCAGTTGCTTCGGCCAGGCGTCCGCCAGCGCCGGCAATCCGATCAGATGGTCCAGATGGACGTGGGTGAAAAACAGCGTGCCGCCGGGCCGCAGGCGGTCCATCAGGTTGCGGACGCCGCTGCCGGCGTCGATCAGCGCCTGCGCGCCGTCCCGGCTCTCCGCCAGCAGCGCGAACGTGTCGCCGCCGTAGCGCGTCCGATCCGCGCCCGATACCGGGAAACTGCCGCGCGCGCCGCCGAGAATAACCTTCATGCCGCCGCCCTCATTTTTCCGTCAAATTCCAGATGCCGTCCCAGGCCGCGCCCGGCCCGGCGGCGGCCAGCGCGCGGCATTTCGCGGCGTAGGTCCGCGCCGCCGCGTCGTCGCCCAGCTTGTCGAACGCCGTGGCCGCGGCGCCCCAGCGGCCGGCGCGCGCGAGTTCCAGCGCGGCGGCGAACGCCGCCGCTTCCGGAGCCGGCGGCTCGCCTTCCAGCCCCGTCGCCTCGAACACGCGGACGGGCGTCTTGCGCCCCACCACCGTCAATTGCCCCAGTTCCCGGCCCGGGAACGCGCCCTGCGTCTGCGTCCAGGTCGATTCGGCGATCATCAGATAGGTGCCCAGCGCCTTGTTGGCGCCCTCCAGCCGCGAGGCCAGGTTCGCCGCGTCGCCCAGCACCGTGTAGTCGAAGCGGTTGCTCGAGCCCATGTTGCCGACGACGACCGCGCCCGTGTTCAGGCCGATGCGCATCTTGAGCACGGCGCCCGTGCGCTGTTCGAACTCCGCGCGGCGTTCCGCCAGCTTGCGCTGGCAGCGCACCGACGCCCGCACCGCGCGCGCCGCGTGGTCGGGCTGGCGCAGCGGCGCGTTCCAGAACGCGATGATCGCGTCGCCCTCGTACTTGTCCAGCGTGCCGCCCTCTTCGAGGATGATGTCGGTCATGTCGGACAGGTAGTCGTTCAGCAGCTTGGTCAGGTCTTCCGGCCCCAGCTTTTCCGAGATGGTCGAGAACCCCTGCAAATCGGAAAAGAAAATCGTCAGTTCCCGTTTTTCGCCGCCGAGCTTGAGGCTGCCGGGATCGCGCAGGATCTGCTCGATCACGTCCGCGCTCAGATAGTGCTTGAAGGCGCCCTTGAGGAACAGCTTCTGGCGGCCTTCGAGCACGAAGTTCGCGATGGCCCCGCCCAGCAGCGCGAGCAGGGCGCCGACCATGCCGCCGGCCGCCGGCAGGACGTAGCCGGCCGGCCACGCCGCGAAACCCGCCAGCGCGGGCAGCGGAATCAGGACGACGGCCGCCAGCGCGCTCTGCCAGCCGCTGCGCGCGGCCGCCGCGGCCACGCCCGCCGCCAGCGCCAGCAACAGGATCCACGCCGCCACCAGCGGGCCGGGCACGTCGCGCAGGAAATCGCCGGCGAGCAGGTCGTCGAGCATCGTCGCGTGGATTTCCACGCCGGGATAGCCCGCGCCCATCGGCGAATTGATCGTGTCTTTCAGGCCCGGCGCGCTGAAGCCGAAGAGCACGTGGGCGTCCTTGAAAACGCCGCCGTCCTTGATCGTCGGTTCGGCGCCCTCCAAAAGGCGTATTTCCGACTGGATGACGGCGCCCGCGCCGAACGCCTGGTGCGTCTGCGTCGGGCCGCGGAATTTCAGGATCATGCGGCCGCGGGCGTCCAGCGGAATCCGGCGGCCGCCCACGGCCAGTTCGCCGGGCCGGATCGAGATTTCGCCGCGGTCCGCGCCGAGACCCGCGAGCCAGGCCGCGAAGCCCAGCGTGGGCAGGACCTGGCCGTCGAAAATGCGGAACGGCGCGGCGCGGCGGTAGATGCCGTCGGCATCGGCCGCGGCGCTCACGTTGCCGAGCGCGGCCGCCGCGCCGGCCACCTCCGGCACGGGGAACGCCGCCCGCGGCGCGACGAGGTCCGCCGCCGCTTCCGGCTGCGCCGCCAGCCACGCTTCCAGCCCCTGGATTTCGATGGAACTGGGCTTGGCATGCTCCGGCCACGTCGCGGTTTGCTCCGTCTGCCGGCCGAGAAATACGGCGCCGACGAAATTGCCGAAGCGCGCGATGGCGGCGCCGAGCGCCTCGTCGTCGGGCACGCCGTAGGCCGACGGTTCCGTGTAGAGCACGTCGAAAGCCGCCGTTTGGGCCCCGTTGCGCTTCAGGTAATCCAGCAACGGGCCGTAGACTTCCCGCGGCCACGGCCACGAAAGCCCCTGCTCCTGGCTGCCCCAATCGAGGCTTTCCTGATCCAGCAGGACCAGCTTCACCCGGTCCGTGGCGGCGGACGGCCGCGCCAGCAGGCGCGCGCGCCAGTCGGCCAAAGGCGCCTCCCAGCGCGCGACCAGGCCGGAGCGCTCCAGCGCGGCCACGCCCAGCGCCGCCAGCGCGCCGGCCAGCAGGCCGCAAGCCGCTTTCTTGGGAAACCGAGCCATCGCCTAGAGCGATTTCGTCGCGGCGAGGAAACGTTTTTGGCGGGCCGCGGCCGACGTCTTCGACGACGCCACGCCGAGCTTTTGTAGTTCCTTGATGCGGTCCGCCGGCGCCGGATGGGTCGCCGCGAAATCCTTGCGCGACGCATCCCAGTTCTTGGCCATGTTCTCCAGCATCGCGACCAGCGCGCCGGGATTGTAGCCGGCCTGCTTGAGGATCGCGACCGCCGCGGCGTCCGCCTCGTATTCCAGTTTCCGCGAATAGCCGCTGTTCATCAGCGTCCCGGAGATGTCGTTGATGGATTCGTCGAAGGCCTTGGTCACTTCCGCGAGCTGCTCGCCGGCGAGGTTCTTGCCGGCCTCGACCGCCAGGATCGTCAGGGCGGAACCGAGCCGGCCCGTCTTGATGGCCCGCAGGCCGTGGACCTTCTCGACGTGGCCGATTTCGTGCGCGAGCACGGCGGCCAGTTCGTCCTCGTTCTCGCAGCACTTCAACAGGCCACGCGTCACCAGGATCAACCCGCCCGGCGCCGCGAAGGCGTTGATGTCGTCGGAATCCAGCGCCAGGAAATGATAGCCGCCGAAGGTTTCCGGCTTGGTCGAGAACTGCGCCAGCGCCTGGCCCATCCGGTTGAGATAGCCGTTGAGGTCGTCCGCCGGATACGCCTTGTACTGCCCCAGCACCGTCGCCGCCACCGTGCGGCCGACGTAGTATTCCTGTTCGGGCGTGATGTCCTGGAAAGTCTTCGTCACGGCCGTGCCCACGCGTTTGGTGCTTTCGGCCTGGTCCGGCGTGATGACGCCGCCGGCGGCCGCCACGTCGGCGGCGAGCGCCGTCGCCTGGTTGACCATCTCGCAGCCCGTCGTCGCCCACGCCAGCGCCAGCGCCGCGAACCCCGTCGTCAAAATCGAAATTTTGTTCATGTCGCGCTCCTCAGCGAACCAGTTCGCCCTGTTTCAGGAATTCGACCAACTGGTCGCTGGGCACCGTCTGCCGGCCCATCCAGTCCACCCAGGTGAAATCCAACTGGGGATTCTGCTTCTTGTATTCGGATTCGACTTCCTTGCTGAAGCCCTTGCCGGCCAGCGCGACTTCGTCGCTGCCGACGGACTGGACGCGCGCATCCGCCCCGCCCGCCGCCAACACGACTTTTTTCGGCGTCAGCGCCGACTCGTGGATCCAGCCGGTTTTCCCGGCGATGGACACCTCGCACCAGCCCGCCTGGGTCTGGTTGACCGTCACGCGGTCGCCGTAGGCCACCGTGCCGACCACCGTGCCCAGGAACGACGCGCGGTTGCGCAACTGCCCGTCGCGCACCTGCACGCTCATCTCTTTCGCCGCCCACGCGGCGGTCGCCGCCAGCGCCAAGCAACCTGCCAGAATCCATGTTTTCATGCTTCTTCTCCGTCGTTACTTGTCATCCAGTCGTTGGGCAGACTGGAAAGTTACAAACAGTTCGCCCATTTTCTTCGCAACCGATTCGTCGTCAAGCCGTTCCGCAACGGCGACGCCCTCTTCCAGCACGCGCAAGGCTTCCGGCCGGAGGCCTTGCGCCCAGAGGCTGCGCGCGGACCGGTAGAACCGGTCGGCGGCCCCGGCAAGATCGTCCGCCGCCAGCGCCTGGCGGCCGGCGGCGGCCAAGGCGCGAGCCATTTCCGGCAGGCGGCCCGCCTTTTTCCACAAATCGGCGGCGGCGTCCTGCCGCGCCAAGGCATCCTTGGGTTTCTTCTCCGCCGCGGCGATCGCGGCGCGCATTTCGGCCTGTTCCGCCTGCAGCGATTCCGGCAGGGCGGCCCATTCCTTCGCGGACATTTCCGCCAACGCCCGCGCGGCCGCCGCGGAATTTTCCTGGGCCAGTTCCGCGCCGCTTTTCGCGAGCAAGGCCTGCGCTTGCAGCGCGGGCGCAGGCTTCAGTTCCAGCGCCGCGGCGACGCGCTCCAGCGCCGCGCCGGGTTGGCCGCGTGCCTGTTCCGCGCGCGCGGCCGCCACGAGCAACTCCGCGCGGCGCGCGGGTTCGATCCGCGCATCCGCCAGCGCTTCGTCGAGTCCCGCCAACGCGTCCGCGGCCTGGCCGGCCGCCACCAGGGCCGTCGCGCGGTTCACGGCGGAGATCGCCAACGCGTCCGCGTCGTCCAGCGCGCGCGCGCGCTGCTGGGCGCGGCCGTAGGCGTCGGCCGCGCGCCGATAGTCCCCGCGCTCGTAGGCGCCCCGCCCCGTCGTGACGTGCGACACCCAGTCCGCGTCCGTGAACCGCGGCGCCGGCGGCGTGGCGCACCCCGCCGCCCATGCAACCGCCAGCAACGCCAATCCACGCCCCATTCGCCGGCCCCAATTCTGAATTCTGACTCCTGAATTCTGAATACTCGCCTTTTCCCTCATGGCACCAAGACCTCCTCGGCGCGAACGGCGTCGTCCGAGCCCATGTACTTCTTCAGCAGCCAGTGTTTCTGCAGGCCGTCCATCAGGGCGGTGGTTTCGCGCATCAGCGCCTGCGCGTCGCCGACCACCGCGGGCAGGTTGTCGATTTCGCCGCCGACGGCGTCGGCCATCGGGGGCAGCTTGGCCACGGTCGCCTGCAGTTCCGTCGCCGCGGCGTTGGCCTTTTCGACCAGCTGGCGCACTTCGGCGACGATCGCCTGCACCTGTCGGGCCATGGCCGGGTCGTTGAGGATCTGCGCGGGCAGGCCGGGCCCCTTGCGGACGTCTTCCAGCAGGCCGTTCGCGTTCGCCAGCAGCAGTTGCAGGCTGCCGTCGGGATCGTTCAGCGTGCCGCCCAGCGCCATGTATTCGGCGATGGCGCCGTTCACCAGCGCCAGGGTGTTGATCGCCTCCTTGCGGATCGCTTCCAGCGCTTCTTCGAGCATCTGGACGATTTCGACGTCCTTTTTGATGACGATTTCGCCGCCCGGCGCGATGGGTTGCCCCCGCACGGGCAGATCCGCGCCGGCGGCGTCCTTGTCGGCGCCCAGTTCGATGTAGGCATCGCCCGTCACGACCATTTTCTTCTTCACCCAGGCGACCATGTCCGTCTTGACGTGCCGCAGGAACGACCCGCGGACCCGGATGGTGCCGGAGATGGCGCCGGTTTCGTCGTCCACGAGCAGATCCTGGACGCTGCCGACCGGCGTGCCCAGCAGGATGACTTCGGCGCCTTTTTTCAGGCCCATGAAGCCTTCGCCATGGCCTTCTTCCTGGGGGAGCCTCAGCTGGAGCACGGCGGAGCCTTCGAACCAATGCTGCGCGCGGCCCGCCACCAGGACGCCCGCCAGCAGCAGCAGGACCACCAGCAGCACGAAACCGCCCACGATTTCGTTCACGTACCGGAACTTGAATTTCTTCGCCATGGTTCGCTCCTCAATCCCGCGCGGGCGCCGCGACCGCCAGCGGCGCCAGCGCCGCGCGCGTCTCCGCGTCCAAGTCTTCTTCCAGCCACACGACCGCGCAACCGGCCGCCCGGACCCGGGCGACCGCGGCGCGCAGGAGCGCGGCGTCTTCCGCCGGCGCGCCGCGCAGCGGCCGTTCCAGCACCAGCGCTTCCGGCCGGCCCGCGAACGCGCGCGTCCAGGCGAGCTTGCGCCGGTCGCGCTCGCGCACCGCCGGCGCGCGTTCCGCCGGCAGCGGCCAAACGCCGAAAAACCGCGCCCATTCCTCGATCGCCGCCGCCGCGTCGGCCCGCCGGTGCATGCGCGCCGGCAGCCAGACGTTTTCATCCATGTCCAGGTTCGCCAGCAAGCCGCCGTCCGCGAAGACGCACCCGATGCGGCCCCGTTCCGCGGCGGCCGCCGCGGGATCGCGGTCCCGCCAGTCGACGCCTTTCCAGAACGTCTGCCCGTGCGGCGGCGGCTCGATGCCCGTCAGCCAGTCCAGCCACGCCAGGTCGGAATCCGCAGCGGTTGGAATCCACAGCGCCGCGCCCGGCACCAGCGCGAAGCTCCACGCCGGGCCCGGCGCCGTTCCGCGCACCGCCGCCGCCCGGATCAACTCGCTGGATGTTCCGCCGTCCATTCCGCTTCCTACAGATACGCCATCAAGGACACCAGCAGCGACGTCACGAACAGCGCCGCCACCGACCGCATCACGCCGCGAGTCGCCGCGATGGGCACTTCCGTGACCGCCGCGCCCACGGCGAACGCCTCGTCGCAGCAGATCGCGCCCGTCAGCATGCCCGGCAGGATCGACTTCGCCAGCAGGCTGAAGACGTCCCGCACGGTGACCGCGCCGATGATGTTGCCGAAAAACAGGCCCATGTCGAGGTCGCCCAGGCGGATCACCCACAGGCAGGCGAAGCCGCCGATGAAGGTCGTCGCCAGGAATATGATCGTCAGGCAGAACGTCGAGGCCGCCACGCCGATCACGCGCGGCACCACCAGATAGACGAACGGATCGATGCCCTGCGCGTCCAGCGCGCGCACTTCCCCGTGGACCTTCATGTTGGCCAGTTCCGTGGAGATGGCCGTGCCGCTGCGGGCGATCACCACGAAATTCGTCAGCAGCGGCCCCAGTTCGCGCAGCACGACGGCGGTCAGGATGGGGCCGATCAGCGCGGTCTGGCCCAGCCGCGTCAGCCAATATTGCGCCTGCACGACGACCAAGGTGCCCACGATCAGCGCGATGAGCGCGACGAACCCCGTCGCCTCCAGCCCCGTGAACAGGATCTGGCGGGCGAGCACGTTGCGCAGCGGCGCGGTCCAGAGCGAGGGCCGCAACGCCTGCGTCCCCGCCGCCCAGACCAGCGCCGTCGTCCGCGCCGCCCGGCCCAGCCGGGCCAGCGTCGCCGCGCCGATGGCACCCAACACGTTCATCTTGCGCGGCATTATAGAGACCCCCGCCCGCCCCGCACAAACACAATCCCGCGCCGTCTTGCCCTGCAGTCCAGCGCGGCTACCTTTCCCCATGCCCCCGCGCAAGGCGCCAGGATCAAGCGCAGGGGTCAGTCCTATGATTTGATGTGTTTCACCGGGGAAAAGGCTCCGAAACCCCATCCTCCGCGCTTCGCAGCTTCTATTTTCTTCAGTAGTTCCGAAAAGTTGGTGGCCTTGCCCATCCGCAGCCGCGTCTTGATCCAGCCGTTGCCGACGCAGGTGTTCCGCCGGACCAACCAAGCCAAGGCGTATTTCTCCGGACTGTTCTTGATCATGGCGTCCAGATCGGCTTCGGCCAGCTTCAGCTTCTCCATGCCGGCGGCAATCAGTTCTTCCGCCCGGGTTTCGTCGTGGGTCCGGACTTCTTCCCCGTTGAAGGACTCCCTCTTGCTCGTCCCCATGGCGGCCCCCAGCCGCTCCAGCATCTCCCGGCGGAATCCATCGCTTCCGCGATACCAACCGCGCCGGATCTTGCGCCAGCTTTCGTCGGCTTTCCACGGCTTGTCGCTGTACCGGACTTCTTCCACCCGCTGGCCCATGTATTCCGCGTATTTTCGCCGGCCGGCCGGCGTGTCGGGCATGCCGAGGCCATCCAGTACCCGCCTCGCGCAATGCCACGCGGGCCTCGGCATCTTCCCGATATACGCCGGATAGCTGCTCCAGCGGTATTCCGGCAGCTTATCCGTTTCGAAGTCGTATCCCCTCATTCGGACGGGATTCAGATGGATATAAGTCGCTACCGTCGGGAAATAGCCTCCGCCCGCCTCCACCGGAATCGCCTTGTACCGCCCTTGGAACAGATGCCCCCACTCGCGGTAGCTCGCATTGAACCGCTTGGTATAGGTGCCCTGCAACCATTGCATGCCCGCCACCAGGTTCGGTTCCGCCGTTTCCAGCAGCAAGTGGTAATGGTTCCCCATCAGGACGTAGGCATGTACTTCCCAGCCCGTGCGTCCGCACGCCTCCCCCAAGGTGGTTAAAAAACATCTCGCGATCTTCGTCCGTCCGGAATACGGATTGCTGCCGGTTCCCCCGGCTCATCACATGATACGTCGCCCCCGCGTATTCCACTCTCGGCTTTCTCGGCATGCCCCCATTTTCACTATGTCCGCCCCCGCCCCGTCAAGCGAGAACATCATTTCATAGGACTGACCCCTTTATGACCCCTTTACTGACCCCTTTACTAATGGGTGACCCCTTTACGATCCCCATGGGACGGCAGTGATTATATTTCTTACTACTTTCTTTTGGGATAGCTGAATATTGAAGCCAGCGTGAATATAATAAACAATAACAGACTGCCTAGTATCAGCTTGATATCGGAATTGGTGCGAATGGCGTAATATAAACATATTCCGCAAACAGTGGCCCATATAAGCACACCATAATAACCGATCCATATAATGTATGATCTGTTCATAATTCAGATAGTTGTTGATTATTCATTTAGAAGTTGGAGCATTTCCCCCGCGCGTCTTTTTCACATTGTGCCACATCAATAGCATGCGCGCCCTTACAGTATGCCACCATGCCTCCATATGCAGCATATATCACTCCACGCTGTGCTGTATATGCAGCAAATGCTACTCCTTGAGCAGCGCTTTCACGGCCACTGCATAAGAAATGGCAACTTGAATTAGCATACGACCCGCTGTTAAATCTTCTGTCGCATACGTTGTGGCATGCCTGAGCGGCCCTACTGATCCTTTTAAGCATGTCGTCATATGTTTTTTGATTTGACTCAAGCGCAGTGTCCAGTACCAGTTTTGCGTTATCTAAACAGGTTTGCTGAGCTTGATCAGCAGTGTCAACGCATGCCTGATAATCATTTCTAACAGCATCAAGTTCATCTGGACAGCAGTCCTTGGCGTCAAGGCCTAACCGATCATACCTATTAACAGGATCATTAATGCTAAAATAGAATAAATTGAGTCCGCCCTGTTCCCCAATTGGATCTCTGCCGATCCATCTGCCCAAGGGGGGGCTATAGAATCTATAACCGTAGTAGTTCAACCCTGTCGGAGCATCATACTCTTTAGAGCTAAACTGATAGCGGGAGCAGAATGATCCCTCTTTCATTAAAATCTCGCCGAAGGGGCCGTAGGTGTACTTCGCCAGTTGGGTTTGGTTGTTTGCGCTCACTTGGACAATGTTTCCGTTGAAGTCGTAGTGATAACACGCTGATACCCCCGCCTGCGAAAAGGCAAGTATGCCGCCGATGCCGCCCGCGCCGCCGCCGATTTTCCCGGACATGTCGGCACCGTGGGTGAAGGTCTCCAGCACATTTCCTGCCTCATCGGTCACGCCCAGAACCAGCCAATTCTGGTATAGATATCTATTGGTGATGGCATTGCTGTCAATGTGTTCCACTTTTTCGCGACGGCGGCCTAGGCCGTCATAGCGGTTTTCTTGAATCAATAACCCGGTCTTCGCGTCGCGGACAACAACTAGGCGGTTTTCATCGTTCCAGAAATAGGCCATACGGCCGTCGTTCGTCATGTTGCCGTTGGCATCGTAGCCATAGACCTTCTGAACGGCCACCACGGAAGTCTGACGATTCGTGGAACGTCCATAGGGATCGGTGAATGCCGCATTCAGCGCGTTGGTTCCCTTCGCGTACGGAATGCCCGTCGCAACGAAGATTAAATCAGGCGTCAGCTGCGCCTGGACCGAATTGACCGTAACCGTACCGCCCGCATAGTTGACGCGGCCCAGCACCGCCAGGGATCCGCCGGGAATGGTGGAAACGTTCTGATTCAAGCCGTTGAACGAGTTGCTGTAGATCAACCCATTCTTGTCCTGTTCCACGGGATTGCCCGCCAAATCGTATTGATATCCGAACTGATAGGCTTGCCAAGGTGTGTCATCCGCCAACATGGCGCTGGCGTTGGTCAACTGACCGATAGCGTCGTAGGAATAGTCGTAACGCGTGCCATCTTCGCGAACGATTTGAATACGCTGGTCGGCGTCGTTAACGGTGATGGCATAGAAAGACAACACGCCGGAGTCGGCATGGTTCACCATGTTGGTCAGGCGGAGCAAATCGTCGTACTGACGAGTCACGGTTGTACCATTGCCCATTTCCAATTCCCGCCAGACGGTTCCGGCGCCTTCGTAGGAATAGGTATGAGTTCCTTCCGGTCCAACGACGGTTTTCAAGCGTTGGAGATCGTCATAGGTGTAGGTCACGTTTTGGAACGAAGAAGTGACCGAAGCCAAATGCCAGGCTTCGGTGTAGCCGAAATTCAACGTGTCGTCGGCAAACGGTCCGTCCTCCGACATCAGCATCCCGCACCCCGATCCTTGCTCGTAAGTCGTGGTGCCGATCCCATCGACCATCTGGGTCTTCCGGTTTAACGCGTCATAAGTGAAGGACACATCCGCGTCGTTGGGATAGTCGATATTGGTCAGATTGCCGACGGCATCATATTGGTAAACCGTGGTCTGGTTCTTGGCGTCGGTGCGACTGTTCAACCGTCCCGTCGCATCATAGGTATAATCCCAATGAGAGGCGTCGGCATAGGTCTTGCGGATTTGATGGCCCTCCACATCGTAAGCCCAGAGAGTATCGTTGCCGGCCTGGTCAACCAAGTTGGTCAGGTTGCCGGTTAGATCGTAGCGGTATTGAACGGTGTGACCCGCCGGATCGGTTACGCTCACGGGTTGGCCCAGCGCATCGCGCTCGGTGACGGTGACGCGTCCCGCGCGGTCGATGTTCTTCCAAAGCCAACCGTTGGAATACATGTTCTCGGAATAAGTGCCATCGGGCATGTACACGCGATAGAGCCGTCCGGCGGAATCAAAGGCATTGCTGATCACCACGCCATCGGCGTTGCGGGTCCAGACAGTCCGCCCGATGGCGTCGTAGGCGCCGCCCCAGATCGACATGCCGTTCATCGCGACGTTGGTCCTGCGCCCTGCGACATCGTAGCTGTACTCGTTGGTGATGCCGCCCATTTGCACGGAACGGATCAACTGTCCATTCGCGTTGTAGACGTTCGTCACCCGCAAGCCGAAGCAATCCGTGATGGAAGTCACGCGCCCGGCGGGATCATAGGTTTGGCTTGCCGTTTCATCCATAGCATTCACCGTCGAAATCTTCCGTTTGAGCCGGTCGTAGGCGTAGCTCGTGGTATTGCCCCGGGCATCGGTGATGCTGGCAAGGTTGCCGTCCGCATTGTAGGCGTTCGTCGTGCCTGCACCCAGCCGGTTGGTGTAGGCGCTCACCCCGTCGTATACGTAGGTCCAGGTCTCGGACGTGTCGTCGCTGGAATAGGTGCGACGGATCCGACGCCCGATGGCGTCATAGGTGTTGCTGGTCACCAATCCGCTCGGGCTGGTTTCCAGGATCTTGCGACCCTTGAAATCGTACGTGGTTTCCGCGACGGCGCCGACCGGATTGACCTCGCGGATCAGCCGGCCCTGGTTGTCGTATTCGTAGGTCGTGATACCGCTGGAACGGCCGACCGCTTGCGTCACGCTCCCATAGCGGTCGTAAAACCATTGCTCTTCGGTTTGATCGGGATAAACCTTCCGCGTGGGCTTGCCGTCCCAATTGTATTCGTAGGTCGTGACCAGCCCCACCGCATTGGTCTCGGCGGAAATCCGATCATAGATGTCGTAGCCATATCCGGTGGTCGCGCCGCCGGGGCCGATCTGGCCGATCTTGCGCCCGCGAACGTCGTAGACGTTGGTCCACGTCGTGCCGTCGCGCTTTTTCTCGAACGTCGCCTGTCCGTTCGCGTTGTAGTCGAATGCTTCGCTGGTCCCGTCCGGATAATAGATCGCCGTGGGGCGATGGTTGGCGTCCCGCGAGTAGGTGGTGACGTTGCCGGCCGCATCGGCCTGGGTGGCCACGTAGAACGGATAGGTGTCGTCCGTGTAGGTGTTCGCCACGTCCGCCCCGCAACCGCAATTGTTCGACACCGACAACACCGCGCCGAAATACCAGGTTCGGGTATAGACGGAGGTCCGGCCCATGGGATCCACCTTGGATTGCAGCATTCCGTTCCCGCCGAAATAGGTGCGCCGCCAGGTTTGACCTAGCGCGTCGGACCGCTGCGCCATGTTCGCGGCATTCGACGAGAAGAAATACTCGTTCGTCGTCCCGGTCCCGCTGACCACGCTACGATGGGTAAAATCATTGACGTCGTAGTCCAGACGCGCGACCAGCTGGCTGTTGGCCAGAAAACGTTCTTCATATATCTGGCCGGAATAGGGTCGGTTCGTGTGATAGGTGTACAGCATCGCCCGGCCGGCGCTCTGTACGTGCGGATCGTCCGCCGATTTCAGGAGAACGCTGCGGTTCTGGTCGTAGGCGGAAGGATAATAGTCGTAGTACGCGGATTCGCCGGTACCGTATTGCGCCTCGCGCAAACGCATGACCAGCATCTTCTGGACGTCGTTCCAATCCCAGTCGTACACGTAATCCACGCTCCGGCCATCGCTCGCCACCAAGCGGTCGATGATTTGCTCCGTGCTGACGACGGCCAGCGAGTTTCCGGTTGGTCCCACCACCAGCGGATTGGCCGGGTCCGCCACCCATTGATCGCTCCCGCCGCCCTGGGGGCGCACAAGGAACTTATACTCGTAGAAGCCCTCCCCCAATTCGACGTCGGCTTCCCACACGCCGCTGCCGTTCGTAGCCATGGGCGTCTGGGCTCCCAGCCAGCCGTTCCACGTTCCCGGAATCAGCACTTCGGCCGCCTGCGCATTCGTGTAGGTGAAATGGACCCAGCCCGGCGCGACGGCGCCCACGAGGTCGCGGTATTCCAACTCGAAATAATGGTTGGTATTCGGTCCCGTCACGCGGGATAGATAACCGTTCGTCGCATAAGCGAATCCATACCAGTTGGAATGGGCATCCCAAAATCCTTCCATCCGGAACAGCTTGTTCGTCCCGTCGTTGCGCTGCGTGACGTGGTACTTCTTGCCGTCCAATTGGTAGAGATAGAAATTGGTCGAACCATCCGGCCACACGCGCGAATGGGTGCTGGGCAGATAGGTCATGAACAGTTCGTTCGACCCGCTGTTCTTGTTGAAATAGCTCACCCGGCTGTCGGGGGCGATGACCTCCAGTTTCTGGCAGCCATTGGTCACGCCGTCGTCTAAAATCGTCCACTGGTAGCTGTGCCGCCAATTGCCGGCCCGGCCAAAGACGAAATCCGACCGCGTCTGCACCGCCCATTCGGAGCGGCTCGTGTGCGTGCGCGAAAACTCCAGCGGAACATCCCCCACTTGGGCCGCGAGCGCCATGTCCTTGACCGGACGGTTGACGTTGCCGGAATAGACGTTGAACCGGTTCTCGCCGTCGGAATCCTCGTCGCAACATTCCACCGCCGGATCGCACTCCGGCGGGTCCTCGTTGTCGCAGGGCGGCGGATCGTCTTCGCCGTACGCCGGAAACCCGCTGCTGCACAAACCCGCCAGCGCCAGCAAACAGGCCAACAGATACTTATTGAGCTTCATGGTCACCCCCATCTTCCGACATCGATTTTTCCGCCGTCTTCGCCTTCACCGTCAGCAAGGTTTCCGCGTTCCCGAATATCGAAGCCTGGATGGGTTGCGCTCCGAACGTTCCGTTCGCATACTCGAAACGCAAAACACCCCCCTCCCCCACGGCCACGGTGTCCTGAACCTTCCCGTTGATGGTGCCCCCGTGCAGGCACAGCAGCGTCACCGGCCGCCCGGGAACAAGCCCCGCACCCGAAAACCACATTTGGCATTTCACGCCCGGCTCCAGATCGATCGACAGGAAATACCCGCCGCCATTCTCCAGAACCATCTCCCGTCCGTCCGTCAGAACGACGCCCCCGACCCATGCTTTGCGATCGACAAGGCTGGATGCAACCAGGCTCCCCTGCCCATTTGGTTTCCGCACCGCTTTGGGCGCCGGCACGCTTTCATAGCCAGCACACACCTCGCCGGCCCCGAGCGCCAGCAACAACAATCCCATGGGGTAACATGCCCTCTTCATCGCACTCTCCTTAAATTTCCTGTCCGTCCTGCGGCCACATGATGACGATTTCCGGCCAAGGATCCGCCGTCAGCGGATCGGTGCCGAATTCATTGACTTCATCCCCGTCGGTCAGGCCGTCGCCATCCGTGTCGGGATTCAGCGGTTCCGTCCCAAGATCGATTTCCTCGGCGTTGGATAGGCCATCCCTGTCTATATCGGCCTCGAAATCGAACCCAAAGACGTTTTTCAACTGGCCGATGTTGGCCGCGTCGAAGTCCGAGTCGTCGCCCGGCGCAACAGTCCAGGGATAGTTCGTGGCCATGCCGACTTCGATCAGGCGGTCGTAAAACGGCGCCGCCACCGCCTTCAATTGGCCGAGGTTGGCCACGGCATAGTTGTCGGCGTTGGAGAACGAATGCACCAGGTTGGAGACCGCGCTGCCCGCGCCCCCTACGCCGGACAAGCCGGCATTCAGCTCATCGTAGGCGTGGGTGGCCATGTTCTTCAACTGGCCGAGATTGATGGCAGAGAAGTCGTTCGTGGCCGCCCCGGACAGGACGACCCCGCGGTCGCCCCACCAGGACGGAGCGGCCAGAACGGCCAAGGTGGTCAGTGCGCCGCACAGGCCGGCGGCCAACCCCAGCTTCAAAAACCTTTTCATGGGCGCCTCCTCCGGCCGCGTTAGAACGTGCCGTTGGTGTAGGTGCCCATCGAGATGTCGCCCTGCTGCGGCACGCGCAGACCCGCGGTGAACCTTCCGGCTCCGGCCACCTCGACGTCACCCGCCACGGTTAGCGCCTTGCCGGTCGTGACGTTGGTGTTGATGCCCACACCGCCCATCGCCCGAACCAGGAATTGATTCGAACTGGTCGTGGTGAAGGGACCCGCCGCAGAGGAGTCGGACCACACGAAGGCGCCCTGATGGACCACGGCGGCATAATAGCCTGCGGCAAACCCGTACTTGCCCGTGACCACGTTGCCGTATCCGCCGGGGATCATCGCATATGGCGCCCACGCCTTGTTGTTGCCGCCGGCTCCGATAAATGCATATTTCGTACTGGCAGGACCACTGCTCGTTGAGTCAATGGAATTGCCATAACCACCGCCGATGAACGAATAGCCGCGATCCATGATGGCATTCGAATATCCGCCCACAATCGATCCATATGCGGCATAATTCGACACAAAATTGAATCGACCCGCCACGATGCTCGCATAATCTGCATTATTGGTGTTGCCGGCACCCGCCCCTACAAAAGAACCATAGTAGCCGGCAGCACGGTTTGCACCGCCAGCACCCACAAACGAACTGGTCCCGGATGCAATGTTGTCCCCACCGCCGCCGATAAAGGCGGCCACTCCAGACGCCTGATTGTAGTTGCCCGCCACAACGGCCGACAACCTGTTGGTTGCGCCGTTGCCCACCCCTGAACCGACGAACGCGTTGATTCCGGCTGTATTGTTGCTGCCTCCCGCTACAACGGCGCCCGCACCGTCGGCGGAATTCCCGATTACATGAATGGCCGTCACAGTGATTGCGGACCCGTTCTGTAAATACCGGCTGTCATTCTCCGCTCGCGAAAGAATCGCATTGTTCGCGTCCCAAGCGGACTCCAGCGTCACAATGTGGTCGAAATGAGCCGTGTCCGGATAAAGGGTTTGTTTCATGTTGGTCACCGAAGTGCCCGTCGCGTGGATGAAGGCGTTGGAGTCCAAGGCTCGCACTTCTGCAAATGCGCCGCCCGCATGGGAATTCACGGCCGATGCGGACGTGGCCAGGCCTTGCGCATGGCTTCGATCGCCTCCCGCCAGCGACGAATCGCCTTCCGCATGACTCGCGACGCCACTGGCTTCGGTCATCACGCCTTCGGCCAGGCTGTAGTCGCCATAGGCCATGGTACTTTCACCGAACGCCGACGCCTGAACGCCATCCGCAACTGAGCTGCTCCCCTGAACGACCGAATCGAGCACCGTTAAATTAGTGACCACCGTTTGCCCGTGAATGGTTCCACACAGCCAAACCCCCACGCACAATCCCGCAACGATCATTCTGCGCTTCATCGTCTGCCTCCCTTGGTCGGATCTGGATCCGCTTTGTTTTTTAAAATGTCGTGCTACATGCGCCCAATAGCAGGCAACATATGCCGTGATCATGTTTGCATAATATTCAGCATCCTTACTCGTGTCAAGTATATGACATAGAATAGCCTTATGTGATTATATTACCGTATAAACAATGCCATTATAATTCACGTCCATGCCGTCTGTCCGCATCTCGTGCTCATGCTGCTTCATTTCGAGCGATTTCCCGCTCTTTACTCTCTCCCCTTGCGCCGCTATCGTCTTCGTGAAATCGATGAGCTTTGCTTTTTCAATGTCATCCCTCCGCGCCGCCGTCCGGCGGAAATTGCTGCCGTGGTTCGCGCGGAACGCGCGCGACCTGCCGTGGCGCGCGGAGCCGCGCCGGCCGTACGCGGTCTGGATCTCGGAAATCATGCTCCAGCAGACGCGCGTGTATACGGTCATTCCCTACTTCCGCCGCTTCCTCGCCCGGTTCCCCGATCCCGCTGCGCTCGCCGCCGCACCCTTGCAGGACGTCCTGAAGCTCTGGGAAGGCCTCGGCTACTACTCCCGCGCCCGCCAGATCCACAAAACGGCGCAACTCCTCGTCCGCGACCACGGCGGAAAACTCCCCCGCGATCCCGCCGCCCTCGCCGCCCTCCCGGGCTTCGGGCCCTACACCGTCGCCGCCGTCGCCTCGTTCGCGTTCGGGCACCCCCTGGCCGTCCTCGACGGCAACGTGATTCGCGTGTTTTCCCGCCTGCTGGCGTTGCCCGACGACGTCGGCCTGCCCGCCACGAAAAAGAAACTCCAGCGCCTCGCCGACGACCTGCTGCTGCGGGACAAACCCGCCGCGACCAACGAGGCCTGGATGGAACTCGGCGCGCTGGTCTGCACGCCGCGCCAGCCCCGTTGTCCCGAATGTCCGTTGCGCGGCGTCTGCCGCGCCGCGAAATCCCAGACTCCCGAAGCCTACCCGAACAAGAAGAAGAAAATGAAAGTGCCCCACAAAGTCGTCGGCGCCGCCGTCATCCTCAACGCCAAGAACCAAATCCTGATCGCCCAGCGCAATCCCGAAAAGGGCATGCTCGCCGGCTTGTGGGAATTCCCCGGCGGCAAAATCGCCGAGGGCGAAACGATGCCGGAGTGCATCGCCCGCGAACTGAAGGAAGAAATGGGCCTCGACATCGAAGTCGGCCCCCATCTCGTCACCGTCCACCACGCCTACAGCCATTTCACCATCGAGCTGCACGCCCATTTCGCGCGCATCCGCTCCGGCCGCCCGCGCCACCTCGAATGTTCCGGCCATGCCTGGACCACCCGCGACAAGTTCGACGACTTCCCCTTCTCCAAGGCCGACTTGGAAATCATCCGCGCCCTGCGCGCCTTGCCGGA
>CALKWZ010000035.1 GCA_938003985.1 uncultured Verrucomicrobiota bacterium
ATCGTCGTCTCCGTGGCCGGGGCGTTCGGGAACGTGGTGTTCGCGTTCGCGCTGGCGACGGTCGTGTGGCTCGTCGGCAAGCCGTCCTCGCTGCAGGAACGCAGCGCCGTGGTGGGCTACGTCGCCACCAACAGCCCCGCGCTCGCGCTGGGCCTGGCGCCGGGCGACGAACTCCTCGCCGTGGATGGCCAGCCCGTTGCGAACTGGCAGCAGGTCATCGAGAAAACGGCTCTGGGCCCGGCCCGCGACGTCGTCCTGCGCCTCCGCCCGGCCGGCGGGGCAGGGGAACGCGAGATCGTCGTCGCCACCGAAAAGACCCCCATGGGCATCTGGATGCTGCCGGGCATTGATGGCGTGGATCCGTGCCACGTCGCGTCCGTCTATCCCAATTCCGGCGCCGAAGCCGCCGGCCTGCAGCCCGGCGACCAGCTGCTGCGCTTCGACGGCCACGACGTCTACAGCCGCGCCCACCTGAGCCAACTGGTCGAAGCCGCCGCCGGCCGGCCCGCGCTCCTCGAATTCCGCCGGAACGGCGAAATGCGTTCCGCCGAAGTCCAATCCGCCTACGACGCCAAGCTCGACCGCCATCTCATCGGCATCCAGTTCAACGTCCTGGCCGATCTCGACTACGCCGCGCTCTCGCACCCGACCCCGTGGGCGCAGGTCAAGGGGCATGCCCGGTCCATCTTCGACTTCCTGCGCGCGCTGGTGACGCCGGCGACGTCCGGCGCCGCCGCCGAAGCCGTCGGCGGGCCGGTCCTGATCCTGATGATGCTGTGGCTGATGCTCAAATCCAGCTTCATCCTGGCGGTGTGGTTCACGGGCTTCCTGAACGTCAACCTGGCCATCATCAACCTGCTGCCGCTGCCGCTGCTGGACGGCGGGCACGTCGTGATGAACCTGTGGGCGGGCATCACCCGCCGCCCGGCGTCGCCGCGGCTGATCAACGCCCTGGCCAACGCCTTCGCCGTCCTGTTCATCGCCTTGTTCCTGACGCTGACCTTCCGCGACAGCGTCCGCCACCTCGTCCCCACCGTCCGCCACTGGTTTGCCGACGACGCCCGCGACGATGCCGTCCCGACCGTCTTCGAAGACGCCCCCGCCCCCGCCGAACCCGTCGCCGAATAGCGGGGGATGGGCCCGGGCCGTGCCCCTTCGCGCGGGCAAGGATACTGCCTTTCGGCTGGCACGGACGGGGGGTACTCTGCTAAAGGTCAAGTCGTGACGATAATGCATAACCCCAGGCCGACGTTCAGCGTCCCGCACGGTGCGAGGGGGGCGCGCGACGATTATTCCTTGCAGGTGGAGAATCTGCCGAAAGCGCCGCCGCCGGCAGGCCAGAAGGTTTTAGAGTTGGAATGACAGCGAAAAAGAACAAAGCCCATGAAGAGGGCCTGGTGACCGCCAACGGCAACCCGGCCTCCGTCGTTTTGTACGAAGCGGCGGACGGCAAGGTGGCCGTGAAGGTCGTTTTCGCGCGCGAAACCTTCTGGCTGACGCAGAAGACCATGGCGGAGTTGTTCGGCGTCAACGTCCCGGCGGTGAACAAGCACCTGAAGAACATCTTCGAGACCGGGGAACTCGTGGAGGGTTCAGTTGTTTCCATTTTGGAAACAACTGCCGCCGACGGGAAGAACTACCCGACCCAGTTCTACAACCTGGATGCCGTCATCGCCGTCGGGTACCGCGTCAACTCGTTGAAGGCCACCCAGTTCCGCATCTGGGCCACGAACACGCTGCGGGAGTTCATCGTCAAGGGCTTCGTCCTCAACGACACGCTGCTCAAGAATGGCCGGGCTTTCGGGCAGGACTATTTCGACGAGCTGCTGGAGCGGATCCGGGAGATCCGGGCCAGCGAGCGCCGGGCCTACCAGAAGATTGCGGACGTGTTCGAGCAGTGCAGCAGCGACTACCAAAGCAACAGCGAGGAGACCCGGCTGTTCTACCAGATCGTCCAGAACCAGTTGCACTTCGCGGTCACCGGCCAGACGGCGGCGGAAATCATTCATGGCCGGGCGGACAGCGCCAAGCCCTTCATGGGGTTGACGACGTGGAAGAACGCGCCCAAGGGCAAGGTCCTGCGTACCGACGTGGCGGTGGCGAAGAACTACCTCAACGCGGCCGAAGTCTCGAAATTGAACCGGCTGGTGGGGATGTTCATCGACTTTGCCGAACTGCGGGCGCTGAACCGGCAGCTCATGACCATGCGGGACTGGATCAAGCAGGTGGAACGGTTCCTCGCTTTCAACGAACAGCAGGTGCTGCGAAATGCGGGCCTGATCTCGCACGAGATGGCGCTGGCCAAAGCGCACGCCGAGTTCGAGAAGTTCCGCGTCAAGCAGGACCAGGACTACCTCTCAGACTTCGACCAAGCCTTTGCCCGTTATTTGAAAGGGAAGACCGAATAACCCCTGCCGCCAACGCCTTCGCCGTCCTGTTCATCGCCCTGTTCCTGACGCTGACCTTCCGCGACAGCGTCCGCCACCTCGTCCCCACCGTCCGCCACTGGTTTGCCGACGACGCCCGCGACGATGCCGTCCCGACCGTCTTCGAAGACCAGCCCGCTCCCGCTGCCCCCGCGGCCGAATAGGGCGGTTGACCGGCCCGCTATGCCGGCTTGGCATTCCGGCCGCAAACGCGCTAGAGTCTTCCGCGATGCCCGTGGAGAGATGGCGGAGTGGCCTATCGCGCCGGTCTTGAAAACCGGATCCCGCGCAAGCGGGACGGGGGTTCGAATCCCTCTCTCTCCGCCATTCGACGCGCTCGCGTCGCTCGCTTGCTCATGGCAGGCCGAAAAGCGCGCGGGGCGCTTGTTTTGCCCGCGGCAGGCCGGCGGGACGAAGCCCAGATCCCTCGACCGGCTCGGGATGACCAGCATCATGAGCCGCCGCCCTGGATTTTACGTACTACGTAATTTTCCCGTCGGGTTTTACGTAGTACGTAAAAGTGCGCGCGGGGGCGCGAGTCGCAACGGGGGGATCCCCGGGGAACGGGGAGCATGCGAAGGCCGGGCGCAAAAAACGCGGCGGGCCGGGGGGCCCGCCGCGGAGGGGAACTGCGCGGGTTAGGCGCCGAGCTGCCAGCGGACGAAGCGGCGGATGGTGAATTCGTCGCCCACGGCCTTGCCGACTTCGGCGAGGACGGCGGCGACGGTCTTGTCCTGGTCCTTGACGAACGCCTGTTCGACGAGGCAGATCTGGCCGTAGAACTTCTCGAGCTTGCCGGCGACGATCTTGTCGACGATGTTCGCGGGCTTGCCTTCGACCTGCTTGGCGTAGATTTCCTTTTCGGCGGCGACGGTCTCGGCCGGCACCTGGTCGCGCACGATGCACGCGGGATTGACGGCGGTGACGTGCAGCGTCAGGTCGGCCAGCAGGGCCTTGACGGCCGGGTTCTGGACGGAGGCGGCGTTCTTGCAGCCGACTTCGATCAGCACGCCCAGCTTGCCGCCGAGGTGCACGTAGCCGGCGACGGCGCCGACGCCCTGCACCGCGAAGGTCACGTTGCGGCGGGCGATGATGTTTTCGCCGATCTCGGCGATCTTGGCTTCGACCTTGGCCTTGGCGGACTCGGCCAGGCCGTTGTCGGCCACGCCGGCGGCGGCCGCGAGCATCTCGGCGACGAACGCCTTGAAGACGTCGTTCTTGGAGACGAAGTCGGTCTCGCAGTTGATTTCGATCATGCGGCCGGACTGGGCGTCGGCCGAGACGTCGGCGGCGATGATGCCCTGCTTGGCGGTGCGGGTGGCTTTCTTGGCGGCGATGGCCATGCCGGATTCGCGCAGGATCTTGACGGCCGCGGCCTTGTCGCCGTTGGCTTCGACGAGCGCTTTCTTGCACTCCATCATGCCGACGCCGGTTTCTTCGCGCAGTTCCTTGACTAACGATGCAGAAATGTCTGCCATGGGATTTCCTTCTTTCTTGGAGGGGGGTGGGGGCTGGGGGGCGCGGGGCGCCCCCCGGCGGGACTATTCGGCCTTGGGCGCCTCGGGGGCGGCTTCGGCGGCGGGGGCTTCGGCGGCCTTCGCGGCGTCGGCGGCGGCCTTTTCGGCCTTGGCCTTTTCGCGGGCTTCGGCCTTGGCCTTGGCGAGCTCGGCCGCGCGGGCCTTGCGTTCCTCGGCTTCGACCTTGGCGCGGGCGGCGGCGGCGGCTTCTTCGGCGGCGCGCTTGCGGGCTTCTTCGGCGGCGACCTTGGAGTATTCGCCGGCGGCCTGCTGGATGGTGATGCCGACGAGGTCGGCGATCAGCTTGATGCCGCGGATGGCGTCGTCGTTGGCCGGGATCGGGTAGTCGATGGGGTCGGGGTTGACGTTGGCGTCCACGAGGGCGATGACCGGGATGTTGAGGCGGTTGGCCTCGGCCACGGCGATGGCTTCGCAGTTGACGTCCACGACGAACAGGGCGCCGGGGTTGCCCTGCATGTCGGCGATGCCGCTGAGGTTGTACTGGAGCTTCTCGAGCTCGTGGCGGATCTTGGCGACTTCCTTCTTGGGCAGGGCGTTGATGGAGCCGTCCTTTTCCATCTGCTCGATCTCGCGCATGCGGGCGATGGACTTGCGGAGGGTCTCGATGTTGGTCAGGGTGCCGCCGAGCCAGCGGTTGACCACGTAGGGCTGCTTGGTCTGGGTCGCGACGGCCTTGAGGGATTCCTGCGCCTGCTTCTTGGTGCCGACGAACAGGATCTGGCGGCCGCGGGCGATGGTGTCGTAGATGAACTGGCGGGCCTTCTGGAGGCCGTCGAGGGTCTGTTCGAGGTCGATGATGTAGATGCCGTTCTTCTGGCCGAACAGATACTTGCGCATCTTGGGGTTCCAGCGCTTGGTCCGGTGGCCGAAATGCAGGCCGGCTTCGAGCAGGTCCTGGATGCTGACGTCCTGGCGGACGTTGGGGGTCGTCATGGTGACCATGATGGTGTTTCCTCTCTTGGGGCTTGTTCCGGCCTTCTTTGTTCTCGGCCGGAAAATCCGCTTTTGCCGCCGGCGGAGGACCGCCGACGAACTTCGCTTCCGGTTTTGCACACGCAAAACTCGCGGCGGAATCTACGGAAGCCCCCCGGGGAATGCAAGGGTTATTTGGGGGATTTTCGGGGGGCGGGGTTGACGTGGGCGGGCGTTATAACTATCGTAATAACATCATGAAGACCAAACTGCGCAAGATCGGCAATTCGTACGGGATCATCCTGCCCAAGGAGGCGCTGCACGTGCTCCAGGTCAAGGAGGGCGACGTGCTCTACCTGACCGACGCGGCGGAGGCCTCGCTGCGGATCACGCCCGGGCGGCCGGGGTTCGAGGAGAAATCGGCCATCGCCCGCGACCTGATGCGCCGCTATCGGAATGCCCTGCGCGAGCTGGCGAAGTGAACGAGCCCGTTTGGATCGACGTGGCGGACGTGTTGTCCTTCCACGAGGTCATGCTGGCCCGCTTCGGGGGGCTGCCGGGCGTGCGCGACGCGGCGTTGCTGGATTCGGCCGTGAACCGGCCCCGGCAACTTTTCGCCTATGGCAAGCCCGACGTATTTGCTTTGGCCGCGGCCGTGGCCGACGGAATCGTCCGCAACCATCCGTTCCTGGACGGAAACAAACGGGCGGGGTTCATGGCGGCCGCTCTATTCCTGGAAGCGAACGGATGGTCGTTCCAGGCCACCGAGGAAGACGTGGTCGTGCGCACGCTGGCGTTGGCGGCCGGCGCGATCGGCGCGGCGGAATACGCGCGCTGGCTGCGGGGCGCGACGGCGCGCCCCCCGGCCGCCGCCGGGGCCAAAACCGCCCGGAAACCCCGCCAGCGGGCGTGAGGCGGGCCCCCGGCCCGGCCGCAGGGCCCGGCTTGACGGGAAAAGGGTGGGGGCGTATGGTGGCGCGCTTGTTCGAAAACCCCTTTATTTGAAAGGAACCGCCCCCATGAAAGTTGCCGTTGAGAATGCCGGCCCCTGCCGGAAGCAGATCAAAGTGGAATTCACCGCCGAGGAAATCCAGAAGGAATACGACGAGTCGCTGGCGGTCTACGCCAAGCACGGCAAGGTGAAGGGCTTCCGCCCGGGCAAGGCGCCCGTGGACATGATCCGCCGGATGTACGACAAGCAGATCCTCGAAGGCCTGCACGAGCACCTGCTCGCCAAGGGCTTCTCGCAGGCGCTGAAGGAACACAAGCTGCAGGCGGTGGCGGAGTACGACCTGCAGAAGTCGCCGCTGAAGGCCGGCGAGCCCTTCTCGTTCTCCCTGGCCGTGGACGTGGAGCCGGAATTCGAGCTGCCGGCCTACAAGGGCCTCGAAATCGAAACCAAGAAGGTCGAGATTTCCGACGACGCGGTGACGCAGGCCATCGACCGCTACCTCGAAAGCATGGGCAAGTACGAGGATCTGGCCGAGGACCGCCCGGTGAAGGAAGGCGACATGGTGGCCGTGGATTACGTCGCCACCGTGGACGGCAAGCCCCTGGCCGAGGTGGCCGAGAAGGCCAAGGGCCTGGGCGCCGGCACGGATTTCTGGGTGATCGCGAACGAGGAGTATTCCTTCCTGCCCGGCTTCGGCCCGCAACTGGTCGGCCTGAAGGTCGGCGCCGCCAAGGATATTTCCGTGACCTTCGAGGCGCAGTCGCCCATCGAAGAGCTGCGCGGCCAGACGGCGGTTTTCGCGGCGACGGTGAAGAAGATCCGCGCCCGCGCGAAGCCGGCGCTCAACGAGGAGCTGTTCAAGCAGCTCGGCGCGAAGGACGAAGCCGACCTGCGCGCGACGTTCAAGAACATGCTGCAGGGCGAGGCCGACCGGCAGGAGCTGACGCGCCGCCGCAATCTGCTGATGGAAGCCCTGATGAAGAACGCGACGCTCGACGTGCCCGAATCCGAAGCGCACGAGGAGTCGAACCGCATCGTCTACGAAATGGTCGAGGAAAACACCCGCCGCGGCGTGTCCGAGCAGGAAATCCGCGAGAACATCGGCAAGATTTCCGAGTCGGCCAAGAAAGCCGCCCAGGACCGCCTGAAACTGCGCTACCTGCTCAAGCGGATCGCGCGCGAGGAGAAGATCGAAGTGGCGGAGCCCGAAGTGGCGGCGCTGCTGGCCCAGTACGCCGCGCGCTCCGGCGCGAAGTCGGTCAAGGAATGGCTCCAGAAGGCGAAGCTCAAGGAAGCCGAGGTCCGCAAGGGCCTGCGCGCCGATTTGCTGACGACGAAGACGATCGACGCCCTGATGGGGCACGCGAAGCTGACCGGCGCCGGCGCGGCGCAGAAGTAGAAGGAGGCCCGGCATGGACGAGAAGGGGTATCTGGTTCCGATCGTGGTGGAGCAGACGGGCCGCGGCGAGCGGTCCTACGACATCTATTCGCGCCTGCTGAAGGAGCGGATCGTGTTCATCGGCTCCGAGATCACCGACGACCTGGCCAACCTGGTCGTGGCGCAGCTGCTGTTCCTGCAGAGCGAGGACGCCACCAAGGACGTCAGCGTCTACGTCAATTCCCCCGGCGGGTCCGTCACGGCCGGCCTGGCGATCTACGACACCATGCAGTTCCTGAAGTGCGACGTGGTGACCTACTGCGTCGGCCAGGCGGCGAGCATGGGCGCGGTGCTGCTGGCCGCGGGCGCGAAAGGCAAGCGCCACGCGCTGCCCGGCGCGCGCATCATGATCCACCAGCCCTGGGGCGGCGCGCAGGGCACCGCCAGCGACATCCACATCCAGGCCCAGGAAATCCTGCGACTGAAGGACTACCTCAACGGCATCCTCGCCAAGCACACCGGCAAGTCCGTCAAGGAAGTCGCCAAGGACACCGACCGCGATTTCTTCATGTCCGCCCAGGAAGCCGTCGCGTACGGCCTGGTGGACGACGTGCTCGGCGCGGCCCCGGCGAAGGCGTAGGCGCCATGGCCGGCAAGAAAAACCTGCCGCCGGAAACGACCTGCTCGTTCTGCGGGCGGCCGCGGTCCGCGGTCAAGACCCTCATCGCGGGGCCCGGCGACCTGAACATCTGCGACGAGTGCGTGGACATCTGCCACGCGATGGTCCGGCGGCCGGACGCCAAAGGCGGCGCGCCCGAGGCCGCGCCGGCGGCGCGCCTGCAGGTGCCCAAGCCGCACGAGATCAAGGCCCGGCTCGACGAGTTCGTCGTCGGCCAGGAGCGCGTGAAGAAGGTGCTTTCCGTCGCCGTCCACAACCACTACAAGCGCGTGCAGTCGCGCCTGGCGGGGAAGACGGACGACGACGGCGTCGAGATCGACAAGAGCAACATCCTGATGCTGGGCCCGACGGGCTGCGGCAAGACGCTGCTGGCGCGGACCCTCGCGCGCATCCTCGACGTGCCCTTCAGCATTTCCGACGCGACGACCATCACCGAAGCCGGCTACGTCGGCGAGGACGTGGAGAACGTCCTGCTGCGCCTGATCCGCGCGGCGGACGGCAACGTGGCGCGCGCGGAGCTGGGCATCGTCTACATCGACGAGATCGACAAGATCGCGCGGCGTATGGAGAACGTCTCCATCACCCGCGACGTGTCCGGCGAAGGCGTCCAGCAGGGCCTGCTGAAAATCCTGGAGGGGACGATCGCCAGCGTGCCGCCGCAGGGCGGGCGCAAGCATCCCCAGCAGGAAATGATCCCGATCAACACCGAGAACATCCTGTTCATCTGCGGCGGCGCGTTCGTCGGGCTCGACGAGATCATCAAGCGCCGCGTGGGCAAGGGCGTGATCGGGTTCGAAAGCGAATCCGAACAGCGCAAGAAGCCCAAGGCCAATCCCGTCCTGCCGGCGGTGGAGCCGGAAGACCTCGTGAAGTTCGGCCTGATCCCCGAATTCGTCGGCCGCCTGCCGATGGTGGCCACGCTCGAGGCGCTGACGGAAGACGACCTGGTGCGCATTTTGACCGAGCCGAAGAACGCGATGATCCGGCAGTACCAGAAGCTGCTGGGCATGGAAGGCGTGGAGCTGGAATTCACGCCCGCCGCCCTGCGCGAGCTGGCCCGCGAGGCCGTCCGCCGCCAGACCGGCGCGCGCGGCCTGCGCGCGCTGCTGGAGAACATCATGCTCGACGTGATGTACGAGGCCCCGCGCCGCAAGCACGCCGGCCGCTGCGTCATCGGCGACGACGTCGTGCGCGGCCACGAGCCGGCCGTTTCGGAACCGCGCGCGGACGCCAAACCGCTCGACCAGGCCGGCTGATCCGCATGGCCGCCTCCGTCCAAAACCTGCGTGCCGCGGCCCGCAGGTTTTTCGTTTGGGCGGCGGTGGCGCTGGCGGCGGGATTGGCCGAGGCCCGCCTCGTCGAGATCACGGTGCTGAACACCACCGACCTGCACGGGGCGATCTGCCGCTCCCCGGGCACCTACGCCGAGCGCAACGAGGGCTCCCTGCTGCAATGCGCCACGCTCGTCCGGCGCGAACGCGAACAGGCGCCCGACCTGCTGCTGCTGGACTGCGGCGACGTCGTCCAGGGCACGGCGGCCAGCTTCCAGACCCGCGGCGGCATCATGGCCGTCGCGATGAACGCGATGGGCTACGACGCCTACGTGCCCGGCAACCACGAGTTCGACTGGGGGATCGACGCGCTGGCCGGCTTCATGGACCGCATGCAGGCGCCGGCGCTGGCCGCGAACCTGGTCGTCGGCCCGGAAGCGCCCGCGGCCTTCCGCCGCGTGCTGCCCTTCCTCGTGAAGGAAATCGACGGCATCCGCGTGGCCGTCGTGGGCCTGACCAACCCGAACATCCCGAACTGGACGCGCGGCACCGCGGAGGCCGGGCTGGAGTTCCTCGATTCGCGCCGCGCGCTGGAACAGACCCTGCCGCTGGTGCGCCGCGAAAAGCCGCACGTGATGATCTTGCTGGCGCACCAGGGCCTGTTGCGGCGCGACGATGCGGCCAACCAGCTCAACGCCATCGGCCGGCGCTTCGGCGAGTTCGACCTGATGCTGGGCGGGCACCTGCACATGGTTTCGACCAAGATGCAGGTCGGCAAGCTGACCTTCGGCCAGGCCGGCGCCGGCGCCCAGGGCGTGCTGCGGGTCCGGCTGACCTTCGACACCGTGAAGAACGCCGTGACGGACAAGCAGCTCGAATTCCTGCCCGTGGAGCCGGACCTGCCGGAAGATCCTGACCTCTACGCCCAGGTGGCGCCCGACCTGGCCCGGGCCGACGAATGGCTCGGCACCGTGATCGGCCAAACCCAGTCCGATCTGGTCGCGTCGCTGGCCATGCCCGGCCTGTGCTCGGTCCAGCAACTGCTCTGCGCGGCGATCGCGGAAAAGACCGGCGCCGCCGCCGTGCTGCACGGCATCCTGACGATGAAAAGCGTGCCGGCCGGCGACTTCCGCGTGGCCGACGCCTGGAAGCTGGTGCCCTACGAGAACACGGCGGGCGTGCTGGCGCTGACGCCCGCGGAAATCCGCGCCATCCTCGAAGAAAGCCACTCCTATCTGGGCACGGAGCGCTACTTCGGCGCCTGGGGCCTGCGCTACGAGCTGCATCCCAAGGCGCCGTTCGGCCGCCGCATCCGCAAGCTGCGCGACGCCGACGGCAATCCCATCAACGGCAAGAAGCGGCTGCGCGTCGCGCTGAGCAGCTACCACCTGTCCGGCGGCGGCGGGCGCTTCCCGACCGTTGCCCGGATCGCCGCCGATCCGCGCACCCGGTTCGAGCCGGTGGACGAACACGTCCGCGACCTGGTCGTGGACTACGTGAGCCGCCACGGGACGATCGCCGTGCCCGAGGGCACCAACGCCGTCCTGGTCCTCAAGGAACCCCGCGCCTGGCGCCGGCGGAAATGACCCTGCCGGGCCCGCCGGGGCGAAGTTTTACGTAGCACGTAAAAACTTTGCGGCGGATTTACGTAGCACGTAAAAACTTTCCCGGAATTTTACGTAGTACGTAAAACCGGCGTGTCGCGCCGGGCCGGTTCCGTCCGGCGGGACGGGCATCTTGGGCTTCCCAAGGGCGGGGAATTTCCGTAAGGTGTCCAATCGAGTCTTTTTAGCGAGGAAACAGGCATGAAGGTATTGGTGACGGGCGGGACGGGCTTCACGGGCAGCCATTTGACGCGGCGGATGCTGGACCGCGGCTACGAGACCGTCGTGCTGGACAACCAGAAGGGGTTGTTCGACGACGAATTCGCCAAGCGCGGCGCGAAGATCATCTACGGCACCGTGACGGACGAGAAGGCGCTGGCCGAAGCGCTCGACGGCGTCCAGGTCGTGCACCACCTGGCCGCGGCGTTCCGCAAGGTCAACATGGCCGACCGGGTCTATACCGAGGTCAACCAGGGCGGGTTCCGCCGCCTGCTGGAACTGGCGCGCGAAAAGGGCGTGAAGAAGATCGTCTATTGCAGCACGCAGGGCGTGCACGGCAACATCGAGAATCCGCCCGGCGACGAGAATTCGCCGATCAAGCCCGAGGACTACTACCAGTTTTCCAAGTACCAGGGCGAAGAGGTCGCGCAGGAATTCATCAAGCAGGGCATGGACATCACCATCCTGCGGCCGACGGCGCTCTACGGCCCGGGCGATCCGGGGCGGTTCCTGATGATGTACAAGTGGGTCGAGCGGGGCTTCTTCCCGTTCTTCGGCGACGGCAAGGTGTTCTACCACCCGGTCTATGTCGAAAACTTCGTGGACGCGCACGAGCTGGCGGCGGAGAAGCCGGCGGCGAAGGGGCAGACCTACATCATCGCGGACGCGCAGTACTACTACATCCGGGACATCGTGGCGACGATCGCCGAGGTGATGGGCAAGCCGTGCAAGTTCGTGCATCTGCCGTTCGGGCCGCTCTACGCGGTGGCGACGGTGGTGGAGCTGCTCTACAAGCCGCTGCCGTGGGATCCGCCGATCTTCCGGCGGCGCGCGGACTGGTACCGCCAGAACCGGGCGTTCAAGATCGACAAGGCGCGGCGCGAGCTGGGCTACGAGCCGAAGGTGGGCCTGAAGGAAGGGCTCAAGATCACGGGCGACTGGTACCGCGCCAACGGCTACCTGTAAGAGACCCCTCCCATGTGCGGCATTTGCGGATTCAATTGGCGCGATCCCGAGCTGGCGAAGCGGATGACGGACGTCATCGCGCACCGCGGTCCCGACCAGGACGGCGTCTGGTGCGACGAGCACGTCACGCTGGGCCACCGGCGCCTGAGCATCATCGATTTGTCCGAGGCCGGCCGCCAGCCGATGCCCAACGAGGACGGCGCGGTCCAGGTCGTGTTCAACGGCGAGATCTACAACTTCGCCGAGATCCGCAAGGACCTCGAGGCGAAGGGGCACGTCTTCAAGAGCCACTCCGACACCGAGGTGATCCTCCACGGCTACGAGGAATGGGGCTTCGACGTCGTCCACAAGTTCATCGGGATGTTCGGCATCGCGCTGTGGGATTCCAAAAAGAAGCGGCTGTGGCTGGTGCGCGACCGCATCGGCATCAAGCCGCTGTACTACCATTTCAAGAACGGCCGGTTCCTGTTCGGGTCCGAGATCAAGTGCATCCTGGAAGACCCGCAGGTGGCGCGCCAGGTGAACCACGCGGCGCTGTACGCCTATCTGGGCTTCGAGTTCGTGCCGGCGCCGGAGACGGCGTTCGCGGACGTCCACAAGATTCCCGCCGGCCACTGGGCCGTGCTGGAAAACGGCCAGTTGCGGGTCGAGGAATACTGGGACCTGAAGATGCCCGAACAGGGCGTGGTCCGGTCCGAAGGCGAAATGGTCGAGCGCATCCGCGCCTTGATCGACGACGCGGTGCGGCTGCGGCTGATTTCCGACGTGCCCTTGGGCGCGTTCCTGTCGGGCGGGCTCGATTCGAGCACGATCGTGGCGATGATGCGCAAGCACAATCCCGGCAAGCTGCAGACCTTCACGATCGGCTACGAGGACGCGACGTTCAGCGAGACCGAATACGCCAAGGTCGTCGCGGACCATTTCGGCACCGAACACCGCGTGCTGATCATCGACAAGATGGACGCGGCGTCCATCGAGAAATCCATCTGGCATCTCGACGAGCCGATGACGGACCTGTCGTCGATCCCGCTGATGTTCATCTGCCAGAAGGCCAAGCAGTACGTCACCGTGTGCCTGAGCGGCGAAGGCGGCGACGAGGTGTTCATCGGCTACGACCGCTTCAAGGCGGCGAAGATCGCGGGCTTCCTGAACTTCCTGCCGAAGTGGGTGCGGCACGACCTGGTGGGCAAGTGGGCCAAGGGGCTGGAAGACCGGCCGGAGAAAAAAGGCCCGATCAACATGTTCAAGCGGTTCATCGAAGGCTCGCTCCTGCCCGAAGAGGCGATGCACCTGCGCTGGCAGTACTTCATGGATCCGCGGCTGGAACAGCATCTGTTCGCCGATTCCTACAAGGCGCAGGTGCCGTTCGATCCGTTCGCGCGGGTGCGCGCGTACAACGCGAAGTGCACCTCGAAGGACAAGGTGAACCAGCAGGCCTACCTGGACACGCGGTTCATGATGAGCGACAGCGTGCTGATGAAGGCCGACAAGATGAGCATGGCGTCGGCGCTGGAGATCCGCGTGCCGCTGCTGGATCACCGCCTGGTGGAATACCTGGGCACGGTGCCGGGCAACCAGAAGCTGCGCGGCATGACGACGAAATACATCTTCCGCAAGGCGCTGGAAGGCATTTTGCCCAAGGAAATCGTCTGGCGCGGCAAGCAGGGCTACAGCCTGCCGGTGAAGAACCTCCTGCGCACGCAGCTCAAGGATTTCATGGTCGCGCTGCTGCACGAATCGCCGTTGATCCGCGAGGATTTCGACGTGGCGTTCGTGGACCGGCTGATCGACGAGCACCTCTCGATGAAGCAGAACCACAACCACGTGCTGTGGGGCCTGATGAACATCGCCATCTGGCACCGGCGGTTCTTTAAGAACGGGTAAGAACCATGCTCTCACAGAGATTCACAGAGGTTCACGGAGGGAAATCCGGGTTGAATACTCCGTGGGTCTCTGTGAATCTCCGTGAGAGAAAAGGCTGTTGAGGATCGAAATATGGCCGAATCCGCGGAATTCAAGGTCAAGGAAATCACGAAGGGTTCGGCCTTCGGCGCGTACCGCGCGTTGATGTACGGCAACATGGGGCTCGGCCAGATCGTCTGGGCCGAGATTCTCTTCACGTTGATCGGCGGGCTGGGCGGGGCGGCCGGGCTGTTCCTGCGGGCGAAGCTGTATCCGGCGCTGTTCAAGTCCTGCGGCCGCAAGGTCGTGTTCGGCAAGCACGTGACGATCCGGCATCCGCACAAGATCGTTCTGGGCGACGGCGTGGTGCTGGACGACAACAGCGTGGTGGACGCGAAGGGCGCGGACAACGCGGGGATCGTGCTGCGCGACCGGGTCTACGTGGGGCGCAACACGATCGTGTATTGCAAGAACGGCGACATCGAGATCGGCGAGAACGTGAGTTTCTCGGCCAACTGCATCGTCTTTTCCTCGAACAAGCTCGTCATGAAGAAAAACAGCGTGGTGGCGGCGTTCGCCTATCTGCTGAGCGGCGGGGAATACGATCTGGACGATCCGACGCCGCTGGCGCTGCAAAAGGGCACCTGCACGAAGGGCCCGCTGGAAATCGGCGAGGACTGCTGGATCGGCGCGGGGGCCAAGGTGCTCGACGGCGCGAGCCTGGGCGACCACGTCGCGCTGGGCGCGGGCGCGGTGGCGAACAAGCCGATCCCCGCGAACTCCGTCGCGGTGGGCGTGCCGGCGCGTGGGATCAAGACGCGGAAAACGACGGAATGAAAAAGCATCTGGCCCTGCTGGCCAAGCTGGCGGTGATGGGCGGCCTGCTGGCCGTGCTGTACCGCAACGTCGATTTCGCCGAATTCCGCGCGGCGCTGGCGGGACTGCAGTGGGCGTGGATTCCGCTGGTCTACGCGCTGTTGCTGGCGAACACGGCGATCAATTCCTGGAAATGGGGCCTGCTGCTCAAGGCCGACGGCATCGCGATTCCGTTGCGGTCGCTGATGTGCAGCCATCTGATCGGGACGTTCTTCAACCTGTTTTTGCCGTCGAGCATCGGCGGCGACGCGTACCGGGTGGTGGACGTGGGGCGGCGCGCCGGAGCGGGGGCGAAGAGCTTCGCCGCGGTGTTCGCGGAGCGGCTGATGGGCTTCCTGGCGCTGGCGATCTGGGGCTTGCTGTTTTCGGCCATCGGCTGGTCGCGGCTGCCGGACAAGCGGATTTTGTTCCTGCCGGTGATCGTCTTCGGGCTGATGGGCGGCATGGTGTTCGCGGTGGTGCAGCGGACCTGGCTGGTGGCGGTCTGGCGGGCGTTGCGGCTGGACCGCCTGCACAAGCTCGACGCGTTCCTGCACCGGTTCCTCGACTCGCTGGCGGGCTACCACGCCGACCGCCGGCTGATCGCGGTGGTCTTCGGGCTGTCGCTGGCGTTCCAGATGATCGCGATCACGACGATCTTCTGCATTTCGCGGGCGCTGCATTGGGACGTTTCGTTCGTGTATTTCTGCATTTTCGTGCCGCTGATCACGCTGGGGGAGGCGCTGCCGATCTCGATCTTCGGCATCGGGGTGCGCGACGGGCTGTACGTGTTCTTCTTCGCGCAGGCGGGGGCGGGGCGCGAGCAGGCGCTGTCGCTGGCGCTGGTCTACGTGCTGATCACGATCGTCTATTCGCTGCTGGGGGGCGTCCTGTTCCTGCTGCGCAAGCCGCACGCGCCGGACGCGGCCTGACCCGCCGGTTCTGCGCGCCCGCCGGATCGCCTTAGCGGAGGCCCGTGCCGGCCGCGGCGGGCGCGCGCTTGGCGCGCAGTTCCTTGAACCAGTTCAGCGCGTCGACGATCTGCGCGACGTCGGGTTCGTGGGCGCCGTCGTAGGTTTCCAGGCGGACGTCGCGGAAACCGGTGGCTTCCAGCGACACGCGCACCTTGTTGGCGGCGGCGACGGTGGCGACGACGTCCTTCTTGCCGGCGCTGAGATAGACGGGCACCTTGCGGAACGCGAGGCGGTCGGGGCGGTATTCCTTGAGGCCGGCGGTGGCCATGTCTTCGTTGCAGCCGCCCATGTACATGCCGATGAGGGGGCGCTCGTCGGCGCACAGGAGCGCGCCGAGCAGGCCGGAGCGTTTGGCGCCGCCGGAAAAGCCGGCGGCGGCGATCGGCCAGTTGCGCGCGGCGGGCCAGGCGGCCTCCAGCGCGCGCAGGCCCGCGCGGGCCATGGCCCAGCGCCATTGGGTGGTGTCGCCCTTGGGCGGAGTGGCGGGGCCGTCCGCGGCCAGGACGATCCAACCGCCTGAAGTTTGGGCGGCGCCCGTGTACATGAACAGGCTGTTGATCGATGAAGAATTCGCGGTGGCCGAAATGAGCAGGACGTTCCATTCCTGCTGCGGGTCGAAACCGGGCGGCAGCCAGAGACCGACGACGGCTTCGGCGGCTTTGTTGCCGGCCTTGGTCAATTCCTTGATCGTGTCCGCGTCGAGCGGTACGCGGAACGTGGTGTTTTGACCGAGCGGGATTTCGGTGCCGCCCACGACGAGCGGTCCGGCGGCGGCCGGCGCCGCCGGGATCGCGGCGGGTTCGGGGACGGTCGGGGCGGGCGGCGCCGCGCCGAATTCTTCGGCGGGGGGCGGCGGGGCGAGGGGGCCGAAGGCTTCGTCCAGCAGCGCCTGGTCGGCGGCGGACAGTTTGGCGCGCGGAATCTGGAGGCGTTCGCCGGCGCGGTTGCGCAGTTCGACCTTGTCGCCGGAGATCTGAACGAAGATAGCCAATATCTGGGCTCCGGAAACGGACGTCCATTGGCGTGGCCGCGCCAGTTCGTTGGTGTCTGCGAACCCCGTCGTGGCCGCGGTCAGCATTGCGATCAAAATCCATCGTTTCATGGAGGCGCTCCTTCCGATACGGCCCGAGGATGCCATGTCGGCGCGGCCGGAGAAAGCAGGATCCGCCCGGATGGGCGCAGGCTTGCGTTGCGGGGCCGGGGCCGGTAGCCTGTCGTCGAACGCTGGACCACAAGTCCGGCGGCAACCCCAAGGGACCGCATGAAGACGACGGCCATCCGATTCCGCTATTCGACGAAGCTGTTCCTGAGCCACTTGCTGGCGGTGTTCCTGGTGTCGGGCAGCGTGGGCACGTTCTTCTACGTGCGGGCGATGGACAACCTGATGCGCAGCCTGCAGTCGCGCCTGCAGAACAGCGCGGCGCTGCTGAGCGAGACGCTCGACGCGCGGGAACTCGACGTCGTCCGGACGGCGGCGGACGTGGCGCAGCCAGCCTATCGGGAGGCGCTGGACAAGGTGCGGCGCGTGCGGCGGACGAATCCGGACGTCGCGTTCCTCTACGTGATGCGGCGCGCGGACGACGGCACGGTGAGCTTCGTGGTGGACTCCGACGAAACAGAGGCGCAGGCCCTGCCGGGCAAGGCGTACGAGGACGTGGTGCCTGAGATGCTGCAGGGCTTCCACCAGCCGGTCGTGGACGACGAACTGTACGAAGACGAGTGGGGCGTTTTCCTCTCCGGCTACGCCCCGCTGCGTCACGGCGAAGGGCGCTACTTGGTGGGGATCGACATGCGGGCGAACGAGGTGCGCGCCAACCTGCGCGAATTGCGGCTGACGGGGCTGGCGTCGCTGTTCGCCTCGATCCTGTTGGCGCTGACGTTCGCGCTGACGCTCTCGCGCGGGCTGGGGCGGCGCATCGCGACGCTGGCGAAGCGTTGCCGCGATCTGGCGCTGGGCCAGCCGGACGTGCGGATCGAGGGCCGGACGTTCGACGAATTCGACGATCTGGCGGAGGCGTTCAACGCGATGAGCGGTTCGCTGGGCAAGACGCGCGGCGAGCTGGAGCGGGCGGTGGGCGAACTGAAGGCGACGCAGCGCGGGCTCGAAGAGCGCGTGGCGGAACGGACGCGGGAGCTGCAGGAAGCGGCGGCGAAGATGGACGTGTTGCGCGGGCTGCTGCCGATCTGCTGTTCCTGCAAGAAAATCCGCGACGACCAGGGCTATTGGCGGCAGGTCGAACAGTTCGTTTCGCAGCACACGGGCGCGCGGTTCACGCACGGGCTGTGCCCCGACTGCGAGGTCAAACTCTACGGCGAGCTCGCCGAAGGGAAGTAGTCCGCGCCGAAACGGGCGCGGAGGCGGGGATAGAAGTCGTCGAAGGCCGCCTGGAGTTCGTCCTGGCGGCGCAGGATTTCCCGTTCGGCGCCGCGCAAAACGGCGGCGCGCGGCGAGCGGCGCGCGACGCGCTCGAACGCGAGGGCCAGGCCGGCGGGGGTGCCGTAGGACGTCAGCCATTCCTCGGCCCGCAAGCGTTCCACGAGGGGCCGCAGCGGCGTGGGACGGGCTTGGAGGTGGCGCTGGATTTCGGCGAGGCGGCCGGCGACGTGGTCGCGCAGGGGCACGGCGGAGTAGCGCGGCCAGTCGCGGGTGAGAAAGAAATCGCCGGCGACGTCGAGCAGGATGCCGCCCCAGCGCCGCCACGGCGGGTCGAAACCGGCGCGGACGGCGCGCAGCGCCGGATCGGCGTCGGCAAAGGCATCGATGGCGCGATGCAGGCGGACGCCGGCGGCGAATTCGGGATCGGGGGCGGCGGCGCCGAAGCGCCGCAGGAAATCGGCGAGGAGATTGCCGGCGGCGACGCCGGCGGAATGGCCGTCGGAAAGGTGCAGATGGGCCAGCAGGTTCATGCGGCGCAAGCGGTCTTCATGGCGCCATCGTATCCGCAAATCCGCGCGCGGCAAGTCCGCGCTGGCGGTCCGTTCAAATCCGGCGCGAGCCGACGGTGGCGGCGGCGCCGACGAGGCCGCCCACCAGCCCGATGCAGCCGCCCGCCAGCACCTTGTTGCGGATGGCTTCGATTTCGCCCGGCGCCGGCGTGCCGGTTTCGGGCGGGGGCGGGGGCGCGGAGAAGAGCACGTCGAAACCGACGCGGGTGTCGTCGAGCTGACCGAAGAGGACGTGCGCCGCCAGCAGGCCGAGCACGCCGGCCCCCAGCATCATGGCGATCGTTCGCAACAGGAGTTTCTGGAGCATCGCTTGCGGCTTCCGCAGGGAGGTCACGACAGGACGGTGTCCCACGGCGTTTCCTGCACCAGGCAGGACTCGGGCTTGCTGGCGAGAGGGCCCATCTTCAGGACGCGGCGCGTATGCGATCCGTTCGGACAATGAAGCAGATCCACGTCCCAGCCGGCGTTGTCGTCCGGCGGGACGCAATCGGCCCAGATGCGGAATTCCTTTTCCGAAAGCTGGCCCATGGCCAGCCAGTAGCCCAGTTTGACGATCAGTTCCGCCTGCTTGATCGGTCCGTGCAGGTTTTCCGAGTCGTACAGATCGCCATCGAGGCGGAACACCGCGAGCGCGTCTTGGATCTGGCGGGCGACGTCGCCCGAGATCTTGCCCATGGTGATCGCCCAATGGATGGGACCGGAGATGGAAATGCCGTACTTCATTCGGAAACGATTCGGAGCGCCTCTTTCAATTACGCCTCGACAATAAGATTTAGGCGCAAGGCATGGACATCATGGAAACCACGTTTCCGGGGTAGTGGAAACCACGGGGTCAGTCGGCAATCATTGGCGGAAATATGACGGCGGATCGGAGTGGCGACGGGATGCGCTCTTATCCCCGGGGGACTCAACGTCCAATATTCAATGTCCAATATCCAATTTTCAGTGCGGAGGAATGGACGGATGGATTTGTCCGCCGCGCGAGGGGGGGCTTGCCGCCGCTTCGGATTATTTGTAGCTGGCCTCGGCGAGGCCGGCCATGGGAATAACAGCCCCGGCCCCAGCGGGGCCGGCTACAACAAATCCGGAAACGCCCTAACGGCGGGGTTCGTCGAGGACGAACTGGGCGGCGCGGGCGACGAGTTCCGTGGCGCGGGCGAGACCGAGCTTCTGCTTGATGCCGGCGCGGTAGGATTCGACGGTGCTGGTGGCCAGGCGGAGCTTTTCGGCGATCTGGCGGGTGCCGGATCCCTGGCCGAGCAGGCGGAAGACTTCCAGTTCGCGGTCGCTGAGCACCTCGGTCGGCGAGGCGGCGGCGGCTTTCCGGGCGCGGGCCGGGGCGTCGAGCATCCGAAGAACGATTTCCTCGCTGAGGGCCATTTGGCCGGCGAGCACCTTGCGCAAGGCGGCGAGGAGGGCGGCCACCGGCTCGCGCTTCATGACGTAGCCGCGGGCGCCGGCGCGCACGGCGCGCTCCGCGTAGAGGTTTTCGTGGTGCATCGAAAGCACCAGGACGGGCAAGCCGGGCTGCCGGAGGTGGAGATCCTTGATCAGGTCCAGCCCGGTGCCTTCGTCCATGGTCAGGTCCGCGATCACGACGTCGGGCCGGAGCTTGGCGGCGGCGGCGAGGCCTGCGCGCGCATCGGCGGCTTCACCGCAGACGGCGAGATCGGGTTGCTGGTTGATGACCTTGGCCAAGCCGTCGCGGAGGAGCGGATGGTCGTCCACGATCAGGACGTTGCGTTTGCGGCTGGCGGGCGCGGTTTTCTTTTTCATCGTTTCTTTTTCCGGGCCGGCGCGGCGCGGGGCAGCAGGCAGTGGACGGTCGTGCCGCGGCGGGGTTGGCTGTCGATCCACAACGTGGCGCCGATCAAGCCGGCGCGGTAGCGCATGATGTCGAGGCCCAGGCCGGGCGCGTTTTTCTTCCGGGCGGGGAGGCCGCGGCCGGAATCCCGCACCGCAAGGAGCAGGCCGCGGCGTTCCTTGGCCAAGCGGATTTCGATGCGCTGGGCCTGGCCATGCTTGGCGGCGTTGGTGGCGGCCTCCTGGGCGATGCGGTAGAGCTGGCCGGCGGTCTGGGCCTCGAGCGGCGGCAGGGAGCCGGGGCCGGAAAAGCGGCAGACGACGCCGAAGAGTTCCTGGGTGCGGAAGGCGAGTTCCTGCAAGGCGGCGGCGAGGCCGCCGCGCTTCACGTCGGCCAAGAGCAGGCCGCGGGCCAGCGCATGCGCTTGTGCGGCGGTCTGGCCGATCAGGCGGCCCAGCTTGCGGACGTCGGCGGCCTCGGGCCGTTGGGCGCGGGCCAGATCTTCGCGCACGGCGTCGTTCAGATAGCCGATGGCGGTCAGCGACTGGCCGAGGCTATCATGCAGGTCGCGGCCGATGCGCTGCCGTTCGACTTCGGCTGTTTTCAGGAGTTCCGCTTCCAGGCGGCGTTGTTCGGTGATGTCGCGGAAAACGCCGGCCACGCGCACAACGCGTCGGCGCGCATCGCGGATACCCCAGGCGCTGTCCCGAATCCAGCGCACGGTGCCGTCCGGCCAGAGGATGCGGTATTCAAGGGGCGAGAACGTGCCGGTGCGCACGCCGCGCTCGAAATCGCGCTGGACGGTTTCCCGGTCGTCGGGATGGAGGGTGGCGAGCCACTGGGTCAAGCCGTTGTGCAAGGTCTCGCGTGGCCGTCCCCAGATCGCTTCGAAGGCCGGGCTGACGTAAAGGGCTTGGCCGGTGCGGACGTCCAGCAACCAGAACACTTCCTGGATGCTTTCCGCCATCTGGCGGAACTGTTCTTCGCTTTGGGCCAGGGCTTCGCGGGAGGATTCCAGTTCCGCGGTACGCTCCCGGACGCGCCGTTCGAGTTCGTCGTGGGCTTTGCGAAGGGCCTGTTCGGCGCGTTTGCGTTCGGACACGTCGCGGATGATGGCCCAGAGGCCGGCGGGCCGGCCTTGGGCGTCGCGGATGAGGCTGCCTTGCAGTTCGACCGGCACGCGGGTGCCGTCTTTGCGGACGTATTCCTTTTCGAACCGGTTGGAATAGCCGCGGCGGCGCATCTGCGCGACGGCTTTCTTCTCGACGGCCATCCATTCCGGCGGGGTGATGTCGGCGAGGTGCAGGCGGAGCACTTCCTTCCGGGAATAGCCGACAAGTTTTTCGAAGGATGGATTGCAGTCGATGAGCCGGCCCTGCAAATCCATGGCGGCGAAGGAATCCCCCATGTTCTCGAAGAGCAGCCGGTACTTGGATTCCGATTGCCGCAAGGCATCTTCGGCGCGCTTGCGCTCGGTGATGTCGCGGATGGTGGCCCACATGCCCGTGGCCTTGCCGGTCGCGTCGCGGATCAAGATGGTGCGCAGTTCGACGGGGACGACGGTGCCGTTTTTGCGGCGATACTCCTTTTCGTACACGTCGGAATAGCCGCGCGCCAGCACCTGGTCCCGCAGGATTTTCGCTTCGGCGGCGTGCCACTTGCGCGGCGTGAGCCGTTGGTACGAAATCTTCCGGAGTTCCGCGGCGGAATAGCCGGTCAATTTCCGGAAGGCCGGGTTGAACTCCTGGAGCCGGCCCCGCATGTCCGCGGTGGCGAAGGCGTCGCGCATCGCTTCGTGCAGATACCGGTATTTGGCTTCCGAGAGCCGGAGGGCTTCATCGGCCTGCCGGCGCGCGGTGATGTCGTGGAAGATCGACTGATAGGTGCCGTCGGGCATCAACTTGCTGTGGATTTCCACGAAGACTTCGGATGCATCCGGACGGACGAGCTTGCGCACCCGCGTCACGGTTTTGCCCTTGCGGACCAGGTCGAAGCGCATGGGGGTTTCGGCCATCGTCTGCGGATCGAACAGTTCGGTGATGTGCTTTCCGATCAATTCCCGGCGCGTCCGACCGGCGAGCGCGCACATGCACGCGTTGGCGTCCGTGACGACTCCGTCCGGTGCGCCCAGCAGGATGCCGTCCACCGCGAAATCGATCAGTCCGCGATATCGGTTTTCGCTGGTTTTCAGGGCCTCCTCGGCCTGTTTGCGCTCGGTGACGTCGGTGTCGATGCCTTGATAGCCGCGGAAGGTGCCGTCGGGGTTGAACAAGGGCCGGGCGCTGCTGGACAGCCAGACGAGGCGGCCATCCTTGGCCACGTTGGCGTTTTCGAACCCGCTGGGGGATTCGCGCCGGGCCATGACGTCGAAGCAAGCGCGTTTCAGCTCCTCGCGGTTCTCCGGCGGCAGCAGGTCGTAGAAGTGCATTTTGCCGACCAGGTCCTCGGGGCGGTAGCCGAGCACGTCGGCGACCATGTCGCCGACGTGGACGTAGAGTCCGGCGGGATCCACTTCCCAGACGAACGAGCGGCTGGCCCGGGTGGCTTCGGTGAAGCGGGCTTCGCTCTCGCGCAGCGCCTCCTCGGCCTGCTTGCGGGCGGTGATGTCGGTGTCGATGCCTTGATAGCCGCGGAAAGCGCCGTCGGGGGCGAACAGGGGGCTGGCGCTGCTGGAGAGCCAAACCAGCCGGCCGTCCCGGGCCACGTTGCGGTTTTCAAAGCCGCGGATGGCTTCGCGGCGAGCCATCAGCGCCTGCCCGATTTGTTTGATCTCCTCGCGGTCCTCTGGAGGCAGCAGGTCGAAGAAATGGAGCCGGCCGACGATTTCTTCGGGGCGGCGGCCCAACACCTCTTCCACCATGGGGCTGATATAGGTGATGAGGCCCTCCGGGTCCAGCTGCCAGACGTAGGAGCGGCTGGCCTTGGTGCTGGCCGTGAAGCGGGCTTCGCTCTCGCGCAGCGCTTCCTCGGCCAGTTTCCGGTCGGTGACGTCGATTTCGATGCCGTCCCAGACGAGATGGCCGTTGGGCAGGCGGCGCGGGGCGGAGGTGAAGCGCCGCCAGCGGATTTCGCCGGACGGCAGGCGGACGCGGGCTTCCGCCCGCAGGGGCGTGAGCGTTTTCGCCGCCTGCGCTTCGCGCTCGGCGACGTCGCGGAGGTCTTCGGGCAGCAGCTGGCCATAGATGGCCATGGGATCCCGCAACGCGTCCTCCGCGGAGACGCCGTGCAGGCGTTCGACGCCTTGGCTGAGGAAAGTGAACCGGCGCTCTTGTCCGTCCGGGCCGGAATCGATCTGGTAGACGAGGCCGTCCGGCAAGTTGTCCTGCACCGCGCGGGTGCGGGCTTCGCTCTCGCGCAGCGCTTCCTCGGCCAGTTTCCGGTCGGTGACGTCGATTTCGATGCCGTCCCAGACGAGATGGCCGTTGGCCAGGCGGCGCGGAGCCGAGGTGAAGAGGCGCCAACGGAGGTCGCCCGAGGGCAGGCGGACGCGGACTTCCGCGCTGAACGGGACCATGGCGGCGATGGCCTGGGCTTCCTGTGCGGCCACGGCGGGAAGATCTTCCGCGAGGATCTGGCCGTAGATGCAGGCCGGATTCCGCAGCACTTCCTCCACCGAAACGCCGTGCAGTTTTTCCACGCCATGGCTGACGTAGACGTAGCGGCGGGATTGGCCGTCCACGCCGGTGTCGATTTGGTAGATGAAGCCGCCGGGGAGGTTGTCGTTGATCGCGCGCCGCTGCGCTTCGCTCTCGCGCAGGGCCTCTTCGGCCAGCTTGCGGGCGGTGACGTCGAAATCGACGCCGCGGTAGCCGAGCAGGGTGCCGTCCTGGGCCAGCAGGGGAATGGCGTTGGTGGACACCCAGATCGTGCGGCCGTCCTTGGCCACCATGGGATTCTCGTAGTCGCGGAATTTCTCGCGCCGATCCATGGCTTCGAAAACGGCGGCGCGGAATTCCGCGCGGCCGGCCGCGGGATGCAGGTCGTAGAAGTGCCGGCGGCCGGCGATTTCGTCGGGCCGGTAGCCCAGCACGTCTTCCACGACGGGGGTGACGAACATGTAGCGTCCGTCCGCGTCGACTTCCCAGACGAAGGCGCGGCTTTGCCGGGTGGTTTCGGCGAAGCGCGCTTCGCTTTCCCGCAAGGCGCGTTCCATCCGCTTGCGTTCGGCGACGTTGCGCGTGACGCCGTGCGCTTCGAGCCGGCCGGTCTGCCGGTTGCGGACCAAGTGGGCCACGACCTCGGACGGGACCGCGGACCCGTCCTTGCGGGGCTGGAGCATTTCGTAGGTGATGAAGGTGTCCTCGCCGATCTTGCCGGCGAGGAAATCGGCGACGGCGCGGCGGGTGAATTCATCCAGTCGCTCGCGTTCCTCCGGAACCCAGGCGTCCTCGAGCGGCCGGGCGAGGATTTCCGCGGGCGCGTAGCCGCGCAGTTTTTCGACGGACGGGCTGACGTAGGTGAAGCGCCGGGCCTCGACGTCGAGGACCCAGACGACGTCTTGCATGCCTTCGGTCAGCAGGCGGTACTTCTCTTCGCTTTCGCGCAGGGCGTTTTCGGCCCGCTGGCGGTCGGTGACGTCGCGCGCGATGGCGACGAGGCGGGCGTCGTCCGATTGCAGGTCGCCGTGGGCGGCGATGGACAATTCGAACCAGCGCTCGCCGCCGGGCATGGCCAGCGCGTAGATGCCGCCCTGGTGGTGGCCGGTGGCGAGCGCTTCGGCGATCGCCTGGCGCACAACGGTCGCCGCCGGTTCGGGCAGCACGTCGACGGCATTCAAGCCCAGGAACCGTTCGGGGGACAGGAACAGGCCGATGCGGTTCGGGGCGTGGAAATCCACGATGCGGCTGTTGCGGTCCATGACGAACAGCAAATCGGGCAAAGCCTCAAGGGTGGCCAGCAGACGCGTCTGCCATTCCGGCGACGTCGTGGCCAGCGGGGCGGAGGCCGGTTTTCCGTCACGTTGCCCGCCTGTTTTTTCCGCGTCCATGATGCCGGGAGCGTCCGCCTTTCTGGCGCGGATTCTACCGCGGCGCGGCCGGGCGCGTCAATCGGCGCGACGGCGCTTTCGCGCGGGGGTCAGGGGCGGGCGCGTTCGAGGTCGACGTAGGCGAGGTGGTGGTCGGCGACGTGGCCGTTGACGCCGGGCGGGGTCAGGTTGTTGGCGGTATCGGTGCCCTTCTGGATGGCTTCCGGCCGGCCGACGCGCCACGGGGCGCCGCCGCCGAGGTTTTTCGAGGCGAAGATGCGGTCGAAGGCGGCGGGCGGAAAGACCAGCAGCGGATCGCCGGCGGGACCGGCCTGGCGGGTGGGGATGGTGGTGCGCTCCGCGATGGGCCGGCCGCGCCAGAGGTCGAGATAGCCGCCGGCGAGCGGATCGAGGGAGGGATCGGCGGCGAACGCCTCGTTGTCGGGGTCGACGTTGGTGTCGCCGAGGACGAGGGTATAGGTGGCGTTGGTGCGGAGGGCGTTCTGGAAGGTTTCGGCGACGGCGTCGGCGGCGATCTGGTGCAGGGCGATGCCGCGCTGGGCCTGGTTGCGGGGGGCTTCGCCGTAGTTGGATTTGAGGTGGACGTTGTAGACGAGCAGCGCGGCGTCGCCGCCGAGGCGGAATTCGGCGGCGAGCGCGCCGCGGGCGGGGCGGGTCTTGCCGCCGAGGTTGTAGAACCCGAGCTGGCGGACGCGGCGCGGGGGCAGGCGCGAAAGCAGGGCGAGGTTGAGGCGTTCGGTTTCGCCGGAGGTCTGGCGCAGGCGGGAAATGTAGACGTAGTCGTAGGGGCGCTCGAACTGGGCGTTGAGATATTCGAGGGTCCGGCCGTTTTCGATTTCCTGCAGCACGAGGACGTCGGGATCGGCTTCGGCGATGATGGCCGCGGCGTCGCGGGCGTGGGTCATGAAGACCTCGGGCGTGCGGTCGGGACCGTCGCCGCGGCCGTCGGTGAAGTGTTCGAGGTTGTAGGTGGCGACGCGGATCCGGTCGGGGACGGCGGGGCGGGGGGCGTCGTCCGCGGGGGCGAGGACGGGGCGGAGGGCATCGACGCGCAGCCCGGGGCGCGGCTGGGCCAGCAGCCACAGGAGCCCGGCGACGGCGACGAGCAGCAGGGCGTAGAAGGGGCGGAGGGGGAAGGGAGCGGGCTTGGTTTTCTTCATGGCGGAGTCTTTATGGCCCAAAGGCGGGCCGGGTGGCCAGCGGAAAACGCGGCCGAAGGGGGATTGATCGCGCGCCGGCCGCATGGTAAGGTGCCGCGAAAAACCGGGCCTTGGGGCCTTACGGGAGCGGAAACATGAAGAAATGGCTGGCGATGGCGGCGATGCTGGTGCTGGGGACGACGACGGTCCTGGCGGATTGGCACGTGGTGGCGGACGTCACGGCGACGGACAAGTCGGAAGCGCGGGAGATCGCGGTGAACCGCGCGATCCAGACCGTGCGCTTCGAGTGCAAATCGGGGTCGGTGATCGTGATGACGATGTGGGTGCGCGAAGGCGCGGCGAAAACCGAGTACCGCGTGGCGCGGCAACTGGCGCCGGGCGAGAAATACGACGTCGAGCTGGGCCAGACGCGCAACGCGACGGCGTTCCGGATCAGCGACAAGGGCCCCGGACGCTACAAGATCGGCGTGCGGTAGGGCGCAAAAACGGCCCCGGACGCGCAAAAAAAAGAAAAATTCCGAAAAACGTTGACAGGGGGCGGCGGGGGCGTATGATGCGCCGCAACATTCGGGACTGCCGGTAAGCGGTTCCGGAAGTTGAACATAGCGTCAGACACAAGATTTAGCGCTTTCCGAGCCTCTCCGGGAAACCTAAGGAGCGGTTGCGTTTTGTCTTGTGCCCGTCTGTCTTTTGGGCGGCGGGCGTCTGGGAGCGCGGCGAGTGCCTGTGTAGCTCAGTTGGCAGAGCACGTCCTTGGTAAGGACGAGGTCAGCGGTTCAATCCCGCTCGCAGGCTCCAGGTTCAAAATTTGTGGAAACGGACGGCGCCGGCGACGGTGCGGAAATTTAAAAAAGAAATACAGGAGACCCCTCCATGGCCAAAGATAAATTCGAACGGACCAAGCCCCACGTCAACGTCGGCACGATCGGCCACGTCGACCACGGCAAAACGACGCTGACGGCGGCGATCACCTACACGCAGAGCCTGAAGGGCCTGGCGAACTACATCAGCTACGACCAGGTGGCGAAGGCCTCCGAGTCGCAGGGCCGCCGCGACAAGACGAAGATCCTGACGATCGCGACCAGCCACGTCGAATACCAGACGGCGGGCCGCCACTACGCGCACGTCGACTGCCCCGGCCACGCGGACTACGTCAAGAACATGATCACCGGCGCGGCGCAGATGGACGGCGCGATCCTCGTGGTCAGCGCTTCCGACGGCCCGATGCCCCAGACGCGCGAGCACATCCTGCTGGCCCGCCAGGTCGGCGTGCCGGCGATCGTCGTGTTCCTGAACAAGGTGGACACGGTGGACGATCCGGAACTGCTCGACCTCGTCGAGATGGAAATCCGCGAGCTGCTCAACAAGTACGAATTCCCCGGCGACACGACCCCGATCGTCCGCGGCAGCGCCATCAAGGCCCTGCAGTCGACCGATCCGAACAGCGCCGATTGCAAGTGCATCCAGGAGCTGATGGACGCGATCGACACGTTCGTGCCGGAGCCGGCGCGCCCGTTGGACCAGCCCTTCCTGATGCCGATCGAAGACGTGTTCTCGATCGAAGGCCGCGGCACCGTGGTGACCGGCCGCGTCGAGCGCGGGATCATCAAGGTCGGCGAGGAAATCGAGATCGTCGGCCTGCGCGACACGCAGAAGACCGTCGTGACGGGCGTCGAAATGTTCCGCAAGCTGCTGGACCAGGGCCAGGCGGGCGACAACATCGGCGCGCTGCTGCGCGGCCTGAAGAAGGAAGACGTGGAACGCGGCCAGGTGCTGGCCAAGCCCGGCACGATCAAGCCCCACAAGAAGTTCAAGGCGAGCGTGTACGTCCTGAGCAAGGAAGAAGGCGGCCGCCACACCCCGTTCTTCAAGGGCTACCGTCCGCAGTTCTACTTCCGCACGACGGACGTGACCGGCGACGTGAAGCTGCCCGACGGCGTCGAGATGGTGATGCCCGGCGACAACATCGACATGGACGTCGAGCTGATCACGCCGATCGCCATGGAGAAGAACATGCGCTTCGCCATCCGCGAAGGCGGCCGCACGGTCGGCGCCGGCGTCGTGGCGGAAATCGTGGAATAAGGTTTCCGGGACGTCGCGGGGCGGTCGCGGCGACGCGCCGCCCCCCGGATCCCGAACCGGGAGTTTGAACCATGCCCAGGGAAAGCATCACGCTGGCGTGCACGGAGTGCAAGCGGCGCAACTACGTGAACAGCCGGAACAAGAAGACCAAGACGGAACGCTTGGAACTGAAGAAGTATTGCCCGGCGGAGCGCAAGCACACGCTGCACCGCGAGGCGAAGTAGTCCGGAACCGGCGAACCGATCCGGCCCGGGCGGCCCACAGGCCAGTAGCTCAATTTGGCAGAGCACCGGTCTCCAAAACCGGTTGTTGGGGGTTCAAGTCCCTCCTGGCCTGCCAACTCCGCGAGGAGAGCGGCCCGGCCCGGCGGCGGACGGAAAGGCGAACGAGATGAGCAAGATTGCAGAAAGCATCGGCGGAATCCGCGGATTCTTCGGCGAGGTGAGCGCCGAACTGAAGAAATGCGCCTGGCCGACCCGGCCGGAGCTGTTCGACTCCACCGTCGTGGTCATCCTGTCGGTGGCGCTGCTCGGCGGCTTCGTCGCGGTCTGCGATCTGGCGCTGCGCGAACTGATGCGGCTGGCGATCTAGGGAGCGCGGACGCCGACTATGGAAAAGAAATGGTACGTGTTGCACGCCCTCTCCGGCCAGGAGGGGAAAGCGCGGGAGAACCTGGTCAAGCGCATCCAGATCGAGGAGATGCAGGACTACGTCGGCGAGGTGCTGATCCCGACCGAAAAGGTCTCCGAAGTCAAGCAGGGCAAGCGGACGACGCAGACGCGGAAATTCTTCCCCGGCTACGTGCTGATCCAGATGGCGCTGTACGACGAGAACCGCCAGCTCATGGAAAAGCCCTGGACGTTCATCCAGGCGACGCCGGGACTGATCGGGTTCATCGGCGGCGACCGGCCGGTGGCGCTGCGCCCCGACGAAGTGGCCCAGATTTTGCAGCAGATCGAGGAAAAGAAGGAACGCGTCAAGCCGAAGGTGGTCTTCGAACCGGGCGAATCGGTCAAGATCACGGACGGGCCGTTCCTCAGCTTCACCGGTCTGGTGGAAGAAGTGGATCCCGAACGCGGGAAATTGAAGGTGTCGGTCTCGATCTTCGGACGGACGGCGCCGGTGGAATTGGAGTATTGGCAGGTGGAAAGGGGCGAATAGGCCCGCAGGTGTTTTATGGCTAAGAAAATCACAGGCATCGTCAAATTGCAGATCCCCGCCGGGCAGGCGAATCCCGCCCCGCCGGTCGGACCCGCGCTGGGCCAGCAGGGCGTCAACATCATGGCGTTCTGCAAGGAATTCAACGCCGCGACCCAGAAGGAAGCCGGCATGGTCATCCCCGTGGTGATCACCGTCTACCAGGACAAGAGTTTCACGTTCATCACCAAGACGCCCCCGGCGGCGGCGCTCCTCAAGAAGGCCGCCGGCATCGCCAAGGGGTCCGGCGTGCCCAACCGCGACAAGGTCGGCAAGGTGACGAAGAAGCAGCTGGCGGAAATCGCCAAGCTCAAGATGAAGGATCTCAACGCGTTCGACGAGGACCATGCGGTGCGCATGGTCGCCGGGACGGCGCGCAGCATGGGCATCGAAGTGGAGTAAGGCGACCATGGCATTTCACGGCAAGAAGTACAGGCAGGCGGCGGCCAAGGTGGACCGCGAGACCCTCTACACCATCGAGGGCGCGCTGAAGCTGCTGAAGGACAACCCGACGACGAAGTTCGACGCTACCGCGGAAATCGCGTTCCGCCTCGGCGTGGACCCGACCAAGAGCGACCAGGCGGTCCGCGGCACGGTCACGCTGCCGCACGGCACCGGCAAGACCGTCCGCGTCCTCGTGTTCGCCAACGGCCCGGCGGCCGACGCCGCCCGCGCCGCCGGCGCGGACGTCGTGGGCTACGAGGACGTCATCGCCAAGGTGGCGGGCGGCTTCACCGATTTCGACGTGGCCGTCGCCACGCCGGATGCGATGAAGGAAGTCCGCAAGCTCGGCAAGGTGCTCGGCCCCCGCGGCCTGATGCCCAACCCCAAGACCGGCACGGTCAGCGACGACACCGCGGCGGCGGTCAAGGCCTGCAAGGCCGGCCGCGTGGAATACCGCATGGACCGCAACGGCAACGTGATGGTGCCTTTCGGCAAGCTGTCGTTCGACGTCGACGCCCTGCGGGCCAACTGCAAGGCCGTCATCGACGCGCTCAATTCCGCGCGCCCGGCGGCGGCCAAGGGCGTGTTCATCAAGCGGGCGACGCTGACCTCGACGATGGGCCCCGGCCTGCGCCTGGACCCCCGCGAGATCGCCTAGGAACCCCCCTCAACCGGAAGACAAGACCATGAGACCCGAAAAACAAGCGATTGCCAGGGAAATCCAGGAACAGCTCGGGAACGCGACCTTCGCGATCCTGACCGATTTCACCCGCATGGACACGACGAAGACGGCGGCGCTGCGGCGCAAGCTGCGCGAGACCGGCGCCCGGTTCCAGGTGGTGCCCAACCGCCTGTTCCGCGCCGTGGCGCAGGAAGCCGGCTACGCCGGGCTCGAAGGCGCCCTCAAGGGCCCGACGGCCCTCGTGTTCGGCGCGGGCGACGTGGCCGCCACGGCCAAGTCCCTGCGCGAGTTCATCAAGGCCAACGACAAGATCCCGGTGATCAAGGCGGGCCACTTGGACGGCGCGGTGCTGGGCGCGGCCGACGTCGAGGCCCTGGCCTCGCTGCCGCCGAAGAAGGTGCTGCAGGGCATCTTGGTCGGCACGATCGCCGCCCCGATGTCGAATTTGGTTGGCGTGATGAGCCAAAAACTGGCGAGCCTGGTGTACGTGCTGAAGGCCGCCGCGGACAAAAAGAACGCCGCCTAGCACGGGGCGGACGCAAACGTCACGGATTTAAAAAACAAGGATCAGGAGATCAAACCCATGAGCGATGAAGTGAAGTTGGAAGGCAAGATGGCGGAATTCGTGGACTGGATCGAGACGATTTCGGTCTTGGAACTTTCGCAGTTGGTCAAGGCCCTGGAAGCCCGTTTGGGCGTGTCCGCCGCCGCCCCCGCGGCGGTCGCGGCCGCTCCGGCCGCCGGCGGCGCCGCCGCCGCGGCGGAAGAGAAGACGGAATTCACCGTCGAACTGACGGATGCCGGCGCCCAGAAGATCGGCGTCATCAAGGAAGTCCGCGCGATCACCGGCCTCGGGCTGAAGGAAGCCAAGGACCTGGTCGAAGGCGCGCCGAAGCCGGTCAAGGAAAACGTCGCCAAGGACGAAGCCGAGAAGATCAAGAAGCAGCTCGAAGCGGCTGGCGCCAAAGTCACCATCAAGTAGTCGCACGACGTCGTGTGACGGCCGCCCCGGGGCGCGGAAACGCGCGCCCGGGGTGCGCCCGTCTTTTGGTTTTCGCGGTTTCCACCCTTCAACGATAGGTGACCCGGATGGTTGACAGGATTAATTTTGGCCAGTTGTCGGACGTGGTCGAGCTGCCGGATCTGATCGAGATCCAGACGCGCTCGTACTTGGATTTCTTGCAGATGGACGCCCCGCCGAACCGGCGGAAGGCCGTCGGCCTGCAGGCGGTGTTCAAGGAGGTGTTCCCCATCGAAAGCTACGATGGGCATTGCACCCTCGACTTCGTGAAATACGAAGTCACCCCGCCCAAGCAATCCGCCTTCGAGAGCCTCAAGGAAGGGGAGTCGCACACGGCCGCCCTGCACGTGACCTTCCGCCTGAAGACCCAGGCCGAAGTCCGCGAGGAAACCGTCTTCATGGGCGAAGTGCCCCTGATCACCGAACAGGGCACGTTCATCATCAACGGCGCCGAACGCGTCATCGTCAGCCAGCTGCACCGCTCGCCGGGCATCTGCTTCGAGCAGTCCGTCCACGCCAACGGCACGCTGCTGCATTCGTTCCGGATCATCCCGGACCGCGGCTCGTGGGTCGAAGTGCAGTTCGACACCTCCGATCTGCTCAACATCTATCTGGACCGCAAGAAACGCCGCCGCAAGTTCCTGGCGACGACCTTCCTGCGCGCCTTGGGCTACGGCACCGACGACGAGCTGCTGGGCCTGTTCTACAAGTTCGAGAAGCTCGACGTGGCCAAACCCAAGCCCGAGCAGCTCGAGCACCGCGTGGTCAAGGCCGACGTGGTGGACGCCGACAGCCAGAGCGTCCTGGTCAAGAAGTTCGAGCCCGTCACCAAGGAACTGCTCAAGCAGCTCCAGGCCGCGGGCATCGGCTCCCTGGAGGTCGTGGACGTTTCCTGGGACGAAGGCCTGCTGCTCAAGAGCGTCCGCAAGGACGTCGCGGCCACGGCCGACGACGCGCTCAAGGACATCTACCACAAGCTGCGCCCGGGCGATCCCCCGACGACCTCGAACGCGCGCCAGCTGCTCAAGCGCATTTTCTTCGATCCGCGCCGCTACGACCTGGGCCGCGTGGGCCGCTACAAGATCCAGCAGAAGCTGGGCCTCGATCCCCAGAACGAAAGCCGCGTGCTGGAGAAGGAAGACTTCGTCGCCGCGGTCAAGTACCTGATCAACCTGCGCCGGGGCGAGGGGACGATCGACGACATCGACCATCTCGGCAGCCGCCGCATCCGCACGGTGGGCGAACTCGTGGAGAACCAGTGCCGCGTGGGCCTGGCCCGCACGGAACGCCTGGTGCGCGAGCGCATGACGGTCTTCGACCAGCAGGCCGAAAAGCTCACCCCCCAGAAGCTGATCAATCCCAAGGCCCTCGCCGCGGTGATCCGCGATTTCTTCGGGCGCAGCCAGCTCAGCCAGTTCATGGACCAGACGAATCCGCTGGCCGAACTGACGCACAAGCGGCGCCTGAGCGCCCTCGGCCCCGGCGGCCTCAGCCGCGAACGCGCCGGCTTCGAGGTGCGCGACGTGCATTCGTCGCACTACGGCCGCATCTGCCCGGTCGAGACGCCGGAAGGTCCGAACATCGGCCTGATCTCGTCGCTGTCGATGTACGCCCGCGTCAACGAGTTCGGCTTCATCGAGACGCCGTACCGCCGCGTGGTGCACGGCAAGGTCGTCGACACGGTCGACTACCTGACGGCCGACCAGGAAGAGAACTACGTCATCGCCCAGGCGAACGCGCCGCTGAACGCGGACGGGTCGTTCGCGCGGGAAACGGTGGCGGGCCGCTACCGCGGGGAATTCCTCGAAGTGGAAGCCAGCCGCTGCAACTACATGGACGTCTCGCCCAAGCAGGTGGTGTCCGTGGCCGCGGGCCTGATCCCGTTCCTGGAGCACGACGACGCCAACCGCGCCCTGATGGGCGCGAACATGCAGCGCCAGGCGGTGCCGCTCCTGCGCGCCGAGGCGCCCTACGTGGCGACCGGCATCGAGGGCCGCGTGGCCCGCGACAGCCGCGTGATGGTCATCGCCCGCGAGGCCGGCAAGGTGGCCTACGTCTCCGCGGACCGCGTGATCGTCTCCAAGGACGGCGTGGCGCCGACCAAGAAGACGCCGGCGGAGGACTACCAGTCCTACGAGCTGCGCAAGTTCACCCGCTCCAACGCGGGCACCTGCATCAACCAGCATCCGATCGTCAAGAAGGGCCAGAAGATCAAGAAGGGCGACGTCCTCGCGGACGGCCCGCTGACGGACGGCGGCGAACTCGCCATCGGCCGCAACGTGCTCGCGGCGTTCATGCCCTGGTGCGGCTACAACTTCGAAGACGCCATCCTGATCAACGAGCGCCTCGTGGCCGAGGACGTGTTCACCTCCGTGCACATCGAGGAATTCGAGTGCGGCGCGCGCGACACCAAGCTGGGCCCCGAGGAAATCACCCGCGACATCCCCAACGTGGGCGAGGAAGCCCTCAAGAACCTGGGCATGGACGGCGTGGTGCGCATCGGCGCCGAAGTGAAGCCCGGCGACATCCTCGTCGGCAAGATCACGCCCAAGAGCGAGACCGAGCTGGCGCCGGAAGAGAAGCTGCTGCGCGCGATCTTCGGCGAGAAGGCCGCGGAAGTGCGCGACACCTCGCTGACGGTCCCCAGCGGCACCTACGGCATCGTGATGGACGTGAAGACCACGTCGCGCGACCTGCCGCAGCGGACGAAGATGAGCGCCAACGAGCGCCGCAAGCAGCAGAAGCAGATGCTCGAGGAATTCGACAAGCGCGAAGCCGAGATCACCGAGAACCTGACCGACGCGCTCTCCAACATCCTGCTGGGCGAAAAGATCCCGCTGGACGTCGTCAACGGCGAAACGGGCGAGATCATCATCCCCGCCAACCGCAAGATCACCAAGACCCTGCTGCGCAAGCTGGCGGCGGCCTACGACGTGATCGCGATCGATCCCAGCCCGATCCAGCAGAAGATCAGCAACATCATCGGCGAATACAGCTCCAAGTTCGCGCAGCTCAAGGACGACCGCGAGAACATGGCGCTGCGCCTGGAAAGCGGCGAGGAAGCCGAGGCCGGCATCATCAAGCAGGTCAAGGTCTACATCGCCAGCAAGAAGAAGCTGAGCGTCGGCGACAAGATGTCGGGCCGCCACGGCAACAAGGGCGTCGTCGCCCGCATCCTGCCGGAGGAGGACATGCCCTTCATGCCGGACGGGACGCCGGTGGACATCGTGCTGAACCCGCTGGGCGTGCCGTCGCGCATGAACGTCGGGCAGGTGCTCGAGACGCACCTGGGCATCGCCTGCCGGATCCTCGGGCTGCACGCGGCCACGCCGGTGTTCGACGGCTGCCCCGAATCCAAGATCTGGGAGCTGATGAAGAAGGCGAACCTGCCGGACGACGGCAAGACGACCCTCTACGACGGGCGCACGGGCGAGCCGTTCGACCAGCGCGTGGTCGTGGGCGTGATCTACATGCTCAAGCTGCACCACCTGGTCAGCGACAAGATCCACGCGCGCGCCGTCGGCCCCTACAGCCTCGTCACCCAGCAGCCGCTGGGCGGCAAGGCGCAGTACGGCGGCCAGCGCTTCGGCGAAATGGAAGTGTGGGCGATGGAAGCCTACGGCTGCGCCTACGCGCTGCAGGAGCTGCTCACGGTCAAGAGCGACGACGTCGCCGGCCGCACCCGCATCTACGAGTCGATCGTCAAGGGCACCAATTCCCTGGAAGCGGGCGTGCCGGAGTCGTTCAACGTGCTCATGAAGGAAATCCAGAGCCTGGCCCTGGACATCCGCGTGCAGCGCCGCGAAGAAGCCTGATCCGCGTCCGCCATGTTCATCGTTCACTAGAGGAGGCCCCCGGTGGAAAACAACGTTCCTGCCAAGCCCATATTCGATACGGAAGCCCAGCCCGGCTTCGACTACGTCAGCATCACGCTCGCTTCGCCGGAGACGATCCGGTCCTGGAGCCACGGCGAAGTCAAGAATCCGGAAACGATCAACTACCGCACGTTCAAGCCCGAAAAGGGCGGCTTGTTCTGCGAGCGCATCTTCGGTCCCACCAAGGACTGGGAGTGCTCCTGCGGCAAGTACAAGCGCATCAAGCACAAGAACATCGTCTGCGACCGCTGCGGCGTGGAAGTGACCTTGGCGCGCGTGCGCCGCGAGCGCATGGGCCACATCGAGCTGGCCGTGCCCGTCTCGCACCTGTGGTTCTTCAAGTGCGCCCCGAGCCGCCTGGCGACGGTGCTGGACATGAGCTCCCGCGAGCTCGAACGCGTGCTGTACTACGAAGACTACATCGTGGTGGATCCCGGCGACACGCCGCTGCAGGCGCGCCAGCTCCTCAACGAAGACGAGTTCCACGAGGCCCTCGAGAAGTACGGCGAGACGTTCGTCGCCCGCATGGGCGCCGAAGGCGTCCGCGACATCCTCGCCCAGATCGACCTGGCCGAGGAACTCGAGCGTCTCGAAACCGAGATGGAAAGCACCCGCAGCAAGCAGACCCGCAAGAAGCTGACCAAGCGGATGAAGATCATCGACTCCTTCCGGACCAGCCACACGCGGCCGGAATGGATGATCCTGCAGGTGCTGCCGGTGATCCCGCCGGACCTGCGCCCGCTGGTGCCCCTCGAGGGCGGCCGCTTCGCGACCAGCGACCTCAACGACCTCTACCGCCGCGTCATCAACCGCAACAACCGCCTGCGCAACCTGCTGCAGCTCAAGACGCCGGACGTCATCGTCCGCAACGAAAAGCGCATGCTCCAGGAAGCGGTGGACGCGCTGTTCGACAACGGCCGCCACGGCCGCGCCGTCACCGGCGCCGGCAACCGCCCGCTGAAGTCGCTCTCCGACATGCTCAAGGGCAAGCAGGGCCGGTTCCGCCAGAACCTGCTCGGCAAGCGCGTGGACTACTCGGGCCGCTCCGTCATCGTGATCGGTCCCGGCCTGCGCATGAACCAGTGCGGCCTGCCCAAGAAGATGGCGCTCGTGCTGTTCGAGCCCTTCATCATCCGCCGCCTCAAGGCGATGGGCGTGGTGCACACCGTCCGCAGCGCCAAGAAGATGATCGAGCGCGAGGAAGACCAGGTCTGGGACATCCTCGACGAGGTCACCCGCGGCCACACGGTCATGCTCAACCGCGCGCCGACGCTGCACCGCCTCTCCATCCAGGCCTTCGAGCCGGTGCTGATCGAAGGCGAAGCCATCCGCATCCATCCGCTCGTCTGCACGGCCTACAACGCCGACTTCGACGGCGACCAGATGGCCGTGCACGTGCCGCTGTCCATCGAAGCGCAGATGGAAAGCAAGCTGATCATGCTGGCGCCGAACAACATCTTCTCGCCGTCGAGCGGCAAGCCGATCACGACGCCGACGCAGGACATCGCGCTGGGCTGCTACTACCTGACGGTGGATTCGCAGCAGGAGCGCCTGCGCGCGCGCCAGCCGAAGGTGCCGGGCGCGATCGAGCACCTGCCGATCTTCGGCGACGCCCAGGAAGTGCACACGGCCTACGACGAAGGCGTGCTGAAGGTGCACGACCGCATCCGCTTCAAGAACCCCGACTACCAGGTCGAGACGAAGTACGGCGTCAAGGACCAGTCCGTCATCGCGACGACGGCCGGCCGCGTCTTCTTCAACGAGATCTGGCCCGCCGGCATGGGCTTCTTCAACGCCCCCGTGCCCAAGAAGAAGCTCGAGGAGCTGATCCGCCGCTGCTACCAGGTGGCCGGCCACGAGGAAACCGTGCGCACGCTGGACCGCGTGAAGGACCTCGGGTTCGAGCACGCCACCCTCGCGGGCATCTCCATCGGCATCGTGGACATGATCGTGCCGGAAGCCAAGGTCAAGACGGTCGAGGCCGCGCGCAAGTCGCTGGCCGAGGTCGAGGCCCAGTACCGCAAGGGCATCATCACCGACGGCGAACGCTACAACAAGATCATCGACATCTGGACCCACGCCACGGACGAGATCGCCGGGCAGATGTTCCGGGCGATGGAATTCAACGAGTCGCGCACCGACGTGAACCCGCTGTTCATGATGGTGGATTCCGGCGCGCGCGGCAACCGCCAGCAGATCCGCCAGCTGGCCGGCATGCGCGGCCTGATGGCCAAGCCCTCCGGCGAAATCATCGAGCGCCCGATTTTGGCGAACTTCCGCGAAGGCCTCAGCGTGCTGGAATACTTCATTTCCACGCACGGCGCCCGCAAGGGCTTGGCCGACACGGCGCTCAAGACCGCCGACTCGGGCTACATGACCCGCAAGCTGGTCGACGTCTCCCAGGACGTGATCGTGGTCGAACAGGACTGCGGCACGCTCAACGGCATCGAAGTGCAGGCGATCATGCAGGGCGACGAAGAGCTCGTCCCGCTGGCGCAGCGCATCCTCGGCCGCACCTCGGTGGACGACATCCGCGACCCGCGCTCGGGCGAGATCATCGTGGCCGCCGGCTACGAGATCGACGAGAAGGTGGTGGAGAAGATCCGCCGCGCCGAACTCGAAAGCGTCAAGATCCGCAGCGTGCTGACCTGCGAATCCAAGCGCGGCATCTGCGCGAAGTGCTACGGCCGCAACCTGGCCAACGGCCGCCAGGCCGTGCTCGGCGAGGCCACCGGCATCATCGCCGCGCAGTCCATCGGCGAGCCCGGCACGCAGCTGACGATGCGGACCTTCCACATCGGCGGCACGGCCAGCAGCACCTTCAAGCAGCCCGAAATCGTCGTCAAGCACGACGGCACGGTCAAGTACGAGGAACTCTACGTCGTGCCGGGTCCGGCGGACGCGGGGCGCGCCTTCATCGTCCTCAACAAGAGCGGCATGGTCGTGCTCTACGACAAGGACGGCCGCGAACTCGAGCGCCACACCGTGCCGCTGGGCTCCGTCCTGGCCGCCGGCGACGGCGACGCCGTCAAGAAGGGCGCCTCGATCGCCAAGTGGGATCCGTACAACGTGCCCATCCTGAGCGAATACGCCGGCAAGGTGGACCACCGCGACTTCATCATGGGCGTCACCGTCCGCAAGGAAAAGGACGAGGCGACCGGGATGGAAGATCTCGTGATCCTGGAGCACAAGGAGGAAATCCATCCCCAGCTGCTCATCCGCGATCCGGCCGACTCCAAGAAGATCCTAGCCTCCTACACCATGCCCGCCGGCGCCCACGTGGTCGTCGGCAAGGGCGACGCGGTGTTCGCCGGCGCGGTCGTCGCCAAGACCCCGCGCAAGCAGGCCCGCACGAAGGACATCACCGGCGGTCTGCCGCGCGTGTCCGAACTGTTCGAGGCCCGCAAGCCCAAGGACGCGGCGGAAATCGCCAAGATCGACGGCGTGGTCGAAATGGGCGGCAACGCCCGCGGCCGCCGCAAGCTGCTGGTGCGCGACCCCATCACGGGCGACGCCGAGGAACACCTGATCCCGCTGAACAAGCACATCGTGGTGTACGCCGGCGACCGCGTGAAGAAGGGCCAGCCGCTGACGGAAGGCCCCGTCGTCCCGCAGGAAATCCTCGAAGTCTGCGGCCCGCAGGAACTACAGGAATACCTCGTCAACGAAGTCCAGGAGGTCTACCGCCTCCAGGGCGTCGAAATCAACGACAAGCACATCGAGATCATCGTCCGCCAGATGCTCCGCAAGGTGCGCATCACGGAGCCCGGCGACACCGGCTTCCTGTGGGGCGAACAGGTCGAGAAGCAGAACTTCATCGAGGTCAACCGCCGCGTCGCCGAAGAGGGCCGCAAGCCCGCCGAGGCCTCGCCGCTGCTGCTGGGCATCACCAAGGCCTCCCTCGAGACGGAAAGCTTCATCTCCGCCGCCTCCTTCCAGGACACCACGCGGGTGCTGACCGACGCCGCCACCCTGGCGCGCATCGACAACCTGCACGGGTTCAAGGAGAACGTGATCATGGGCCACGTCATTCCGGCCGGCACGGGCTTCTCGATGTACCGCAACATCAAGCTGGTGCCCTTGGCCGAACCGATCGCCGCCGAAGAGCTGCTGGGCGACCAGCTGCCCACCGTGGC
>CALKWZ010000036.1 GCA_938003985.1 uncultured Verrucomicrobiota bacterium
CGCCCATGCAGTGGTTGAGCTTGTGGGCGCCGGTGTGGTTGAGGTCTTCGCGCTTCATGTAGATCTGCGCGGCGCCGAGCTTCTTGGAGAGGCGTTCGGCGTGGTAGACGGGCGTGGGGCGGCCCTGGAAGTGCTTGCGGATGGAGCGGAGCTCGGCGATGAACTTGGCGGAGCGCGAGATGGTGTCGTAGGCGTCGCGGATCTCGTTCATGATGGCTTCGAGCGGGGGCGGGATGTAGGCGCCGCCGTACTTGCCGAACCGGCCGGCCGGATCGGGGTGCAGATTGAAGTAGTTGGAATAATCGGGCACGTTCATGGCGTCTCCTGGTGGGGGTTGAGCGATGTTTCTTTGCGTAGATACACGGGCGCGGGGGAAACGTCAAGCGCGGAGGGGGGAGAGAGAAGAGTTCAAGGTTCACGGTTCAAGGTTCACGGTTGAACAGCCGAAGGATGCGGATCCCGAACCGTTGAACCGTGAACCTTGAACCGTGAACCGTGAACCCCTTCCCCCTACGGCGTCACGACGAACAGCGGCACCTCGAGTTCGTCGGCGGAGAGGCCACCGTGGTTGCCGTACTTGGCGTGCCGGCGGGAGGAGAGGGCGGCGGGATAGAGGAAGGCGTGGCCGGGGGCGGCGAAGAGCACATAGTCGCCGAGGCGGTTTTTCAGCGCGGGATGGGGCCGGCCGGGACCGAGGACGCCGGAGCGCAGGACGTCGGCGTGGGAGACGCACGCGCAGGCGCCGAGGAGCGGCGCGGCGCGGGTCAGGCGCAGGAAGTCCTTCACGCGGGAGGGGCGGACGAAGCATTGCGCCATGCGGGAATCGCCGGAGGGCAGCGAGGTCAGCGTGTCGTAGAAGCCGGGGATTTCCGAGAGGTCGATGCGGGTATGGGTCTGCATGTGGCCGTGGTCGGCGGTGACGAGCAACAGGGTGTCGGTGCCGGCGAGGGCTTTTTGGGCGCGGGCGAGGAAGGCGTCGATCTCGGAGAGGTGCCGGGCCGGGACGCGGCCTTCGGGGCCGTGCACGTGGCAGTGGGAGTCGTAGTCGGGCCAGTAGGCGTAGGCATAGGCCCGGCCGGGCGAGCGGGCGAAGGCGCGCAGGTGGCGGAGCATGCCGTCGAGGTCCTCGAACGCGCGGCGCTCGGTCCACCAAGGCTGGGCCAAGGAGGTGCGGCTGGTGGGAATGTGGCCTTGCGAAATGAGCACGCGGCGGCCGCGGATGGTGGCGAGCGGCGCGGGCAGGGCGAGATATTTTTCCAGATCGAAGTCGTCGGTGGCCAGCGGGGTGTCGGTGCGGGTGACGAAGGGCAGGATGGTGCCGTCGAGGCCGAGGTCGTTCAGATGCAGATGCCAGCCGAGGATGGCATGCTCGGCGGGCGCGGAGCCGGTGGCGAGGGTGGTGACGACGGCGGCGGTGGTGGCGGGGCAGGCCGTGGTGATCTTCTGCCAGGGGTGCAGGGCCAGGAATTGGCGGCCTTTGCCGGCGAGGATGAACCGATGCAACTGCTTCGAGCCGAGGCCGTCGAGGAGCAACAGGACGACCTTCTTGTAGGGGCGCAGCGCGGCGGGGGGCAGGCCGGCCAGCGGGCGGTGGGGGGAGCGGCCGCCGCGGCCGCGGATGATGGAGGACATCAAATTGACGAGGTTCGAACCGTTGTAGTCGGGCCGGGGCAAGTCGCGGAAGCGGAGGGGTGTGGTCATGGCTCGGGACGATACCGGAGCGGGCGGGAAATGGCAAACCGGAGGGCGGAAAAGGCGCCAGGAAAAACGCTTTAAAAAAAGCTTGCAGGAAATTAACGTTCTGGTGTAGCGTTTCGACAGAGTGCGGGTGCCGGTCTCGCACAACAGCCCCCGAGGAGAGCGCGATGAAGTCCATGTCCATGTTGCGGAGCACGTGTTTTGCAGGCGCCCTGACGGCGCTTTTTCTTTTGCCCACGTCGGTCCTGGCCGAGGAAGCCGGCATCGGCGACTGGGGCGTGAACGACGCGACCTACGGGCTGAAAACTCGCGAGAACGAGCCAGGCTTCAGCTACACGCCGAGTCCCGCCGACTGGCGCGACGTCAACATCTACCAGATCTTCACCGACCGCTTCGCCGACTCGGGCACGGACCAGCTCGGCGGCTACAAGCCGGCCTGGAAAACGGAAGGCAAGAATTTTCCGCAGAACCGCAACTTCCACCATGGCGGCGACTGGAAGGGGCTGAAGAACAACATTCCCTACCTGACCGGCATGGGCGTCAAGGCCGTCTGGATTTCCGGCGTGCAGCAGAACGACCAGGGCAAGGACGCCAACTACACGCCGTACCACCAGTACCACCCGGACAACTTCTTCAAGTGCGACCCGGCGATGGGCACCTTCGCGGAACTGAAGGAGCTGATCGACGCGCTGCACGCGGCCGGCATCTACGTCATCCTCGACGTGGCGCCCAACCACATGTCCGACAAGAACGGGCTGTGGGGCAACAACCAGCAGGACGACAAGCAGTATTTCGCCAACGGCAATTCCACCTTCGGCTGGTGGGACCAGAACAACAAGCATCCGGCGCCGTTCGACAACCTGAACTACTTCCACAACAACGGCACCATCAACTGCTGGGACTGCTCGCCGGAAAACCTGCTGGGCCAGTTCAAGGGCACCGACGACATGAAGACCGAGGACGCCGCGGTGCAGAGCATCCTCTCCAAGGCCTTCAAGAACCTGATCGACGCCACGGACTGCGACGGTTTCCGCGTGGACGCCATCAAGCACATGGAATACAACTGGAACAAGCAGTGGGCCGACGACATGCGCAAGCACGCGGCCTACCGCGGCAAGAACGACTTCATCCTCTTCGGCGAGCTGTTTTCCTACAACAACGACGCGCTGGCCAGCTGGTGCAAGGACTCCGGCTATTCCTACAACTCCGCCCTGTTCTTCCCCCTCAGCCAGAACATCAAGAGCGTGTTCGTGGACAACAACCACCCGAGCCAGCTGACCCAGCAGCTCAACAACAAGAGCCAGTACGGCGAAGGCGCCGACCGGCTCGTGGCGTTCATCGACAACCACGATCTGAACCGCATCGCGCTCATGAATGGCGGCGATACGGCCAACGACGTCTGGAAACTGCGGCCCGCGCTGAGCTTCCTCTACCTGGCCACGCCGGTGCCCTGCCTGTACTACGGCACCGAGCACGCCTTCGACCAGGGCGGCCACTACAACGGCAGCAACAAGACGGAGGACAACCCCGACGACGGCGACTGGCAGCGCGAATGCATGTTCGACAAGGGCTTCCAGCCGGGCGCCGCGCAGGGCAACAAGCTGGCCGCGACCGATGCGCCGCTCTACCAGCACATCAAGGCCCTGAACGCCGCCCGCGCCACCTACAAGAGCCTCACGCGCGGTTCGTTCCAGGAGCGCTGGGCCGACGGCGCCTACGCCTTCAGCCGCGTCTACGACGCCGAAGAAGCGCTCGTCGCGATCAACCTCGGCGACGGCGCCAAATCCCTGGATCCCGCCGTGGGCAAGGCCAACGGCACGGAATTCGTCAACGCCCTCAATCCTTCCGACAAGCTCACGGTCAGCGGCGGCAAGCTGGCCATCAGCCTGAGCGGCAAGGAAACGAAGGCCTACGTGGCCGGCCTGGCGGCGCCGACGCTGTGGGCGCGCGGCACGCACAGCTATCCGGTGGCGGGCGAAATCACGGCCGACACGCCGATCTACGTCAACGCCGAAGCCGGCCCCGCGGGCTCCGTCACCAACGTCGTGCTGGGCTACAGCCTCGACAACGGCACCAACTGGCAGTCCTTGGCCATGACCGTCAACACCAACTGGAGCAGCCAGGGCGGGGCGTGGTACAACGCCACGCTCGGCACGCTGCCGGCCGGCACGGCGGTCAAGTATTTCGTCGCGGCCAACGGCGAGTCCGGCGCGGCCTACGACAACAACAACGGCCAGAACTATTCCTTCGCGGTCGCCCAAGGCGCGGCCAACGGCCCGTGGATCCGCGGCGCGAAGAACTACCCCCTCGACGGCGCGGCGACGTTCGCGACCGAAATCTACGTGGACGCGGAAGCCGGTCCGACCGGCCGCGTTTCCGGCGTCTGGGTGGTGGCCAGCACGAACGGCGCGACCTGGACGACCAACGCGATGACCCTGAATCCGGCCTGGAGCTCCGTCGGCGGCGCCTGGTACAACGCGAACCTCGGCACCTTCGCCGAAGGCACCGTGGTGCGCTACTTCGTGCGGGCCACGGACGGGGAAGAGACGGTCGTCAGCGACAACGGCGGCCTGTACTTCCAGATCACGATCCGCGGCGCCGGCCTGGCCATCACCAATCCGCCGGGCAACGCCGCGGTGGCCAACGGCACGGCGAGCTATACCTTGCAGGGCACGGCCGCGGCCGTGACCAACGGCAACCTGCGCTGGACCAATGCGCTCACCGGCGCGTCCGGCCAGTTCGCGGCGGCGTCGCCGTGGACGCTGGCGGACGTCGCGCTCGGCGTGGGCGCCAACGTCATCACCGTGTCCGGCGAGACCTCGGGCGGCGGCGCCGCCACGCAGTCGGACAAGGCCGACAACTACGTCGGCGGCTGGGCCGACGGCTCGAACCAGGGCAGCGGCTTCGGGCCGTGGACCTTCAGCCACGTGCAGGGCACCGGCTTCGCCGGCACCTTCGTGGGCGATCCGGCGGCGGCCGGAATCTCCGGCTTCGGCAGCACCAACGCGTTCGGCTTCTACGCCAATCCGCCGGCGTCGGGCGCCAACGCCGAAGTGCGGCGCAGCTTCAGCTCCGCGCTGGCCGCGGGCGCGGTCTTCAGCTTCAAGCTGGGCCTGAACTGGGACAGCGACGCCGCCGGTTCCTACCGCGGCTTCAGCCTGCTGGCCGGCGATACCGAACTGGTCTACATCAACATGGCCAACAGCGCCGCGATCTCCATCAACGGCGGCCCGCTGTTCACCAACTACGGCGCCCAGGCCATGACCCTGCACTTCGAATACGTGTCGTCCGGCAGCGTCCGCGTGTGGGGCACGGGCCGCGACGGCGCGGAAACCTACGACCAGACGCTGAGCGTGCCGGCCGGCGCCCCGACCCGCTTCAAGTTCTACTTCAACGCCTCCAGCGTGCCGGCCGAGCCTGAAAACCAGCCCAAGCGCCAGATGTACGTCGACGACCTGACCCTGACCGGCGCGGGCAGCGGCGAAACGCTCAGCGCCATGGTCACGATCACCCGCGCCGACGTGCCCGACGACAGCAACGGCGACGGCGTGCCCGACGCGTGGCTCTCCGGCCACGGCTTCGATCCCAACACGCCCGCCGGCGACGTGACGTCCAACGGCTATACCTATCTGGAGTGCTACCTGATGGATCTGGATCCGAACGACCCGTCCGTGCCGCCCATCCAGATGCAGCCCGGCGCCACCAACCGGTTCACGTTCGGCGCCCCGACCAACCGCCGCTACATGGTGCAGTTCACCAGCAACCTGTTCCTGCCGTTCCAGGACGTCGGCGAAGGCGTGGACGTCGGCCAGGAAATCGAATTGGCCGGCGAACCGTCCGGGTTCTATCGCGTGCGCTTCTACGACGAAACCGGCGAAAACGAGACGGTGACCGTCAGCGCCACCCCCGGCAGCACGACGTTCACCAACGCCGCCGGCCTCGAAGTCACGCTGAACGTTTCCGGCGTCAACGTCGTCACCTCGACCTACGCCGTCGCCGGCGGCGCGCCGGCCGCGTTCTCCAACGGCCAGAAGATCGTGATCGGCGCGGGCTGGACGAACAACCAGACCGGCCTGCTCACGCTCTACGGCGCGACTCGCCGCGGCGCGACCGCCAACCGGGCCTACGGATATACCTTCACCGACGCCGCCCAGCTCGAACTGACGAGCGTCGGCGGCACCCACCACTGGGTCAGCGACGAAAACCAGGTCTTCATCAATTCCGCCGGGCAGCCCGAAGGCTCGACGGTCAGCGCGCACATCATCTATTGCATCAACGGCCCCTGCGCCGGCGACTGGCCGCTGATCCCCATGGATCGGATTCCCGACTGGGAGAACGGCGACTGGTGGCACGAGGATCTGGGCATCCTGAACGACGGCGACGTCGTCCAGTTCGCCATCGTCATGGCCGACGCCTTCGGCAACGAGATCTGGGACAACAACGGCGGGTCGAACTACACCGTCACGATCGGCAACGTCGAGCCGCCGCCCCAGGGCGGCGAGAAGCCCTACTCGACGAATCCGAGCTTCGGCAAGCGCGAGACCATGGCCATCGACGGCAGTCCGTCCGGCTGGACCACCAACCACCTGATCGCGATCGACATGGCCAACGACGATCCGCGCTCGCTGGGCTCGAACTGGACGATGCACGAGCCGCCGATCGACGCCACCCACCTGTGGGCGGCGTGGGACGACAACAACCTCTACCTGGCCTGGCAGTTCGTGGACGTCACCGACGTCATCGACCCGGCCAACGCCGGCGGCGCGGGCAGCGGCCGGATCGGCAGCAACGACGGCATCCTGCAGTGGCTGGTGCTCGACACGGCTTCCGGGGCGGGCGCGACCGCGGACGTCTGGGGCAAGAAGAACAGCTGGACCGGCGCGAACAAGCCCGACTACCAGATCTATCTGGCCGGCAGCCTCTGGCAGGGCTACGTCTCGCGGGCCGTGGGCGGCGTTTTCGCCCTCGACGACGGCGGCGTGAACTACAAGACGATCGCCGCGGCGGGCATCGTGGCCGCCAAGGGCAACACCTTCGGCGCGGGCTCCCTCTGGGGCGTCGACGACTGCGACAACCGCAAGGACGCCGGCGCGCCCACGCGCGACTTCCTGACCCAGGGCCACAGCGCCAGCCGCGACAGCTTCTACGAGATGAGCATCCCGCTGAGCTATCTGGGCATCACGGCCGCGCAGCTCGACTCGGGCGCCGGCATCGGCGTCATGGTCGGCGCCGGCTCGACCTCCGCGATGGATTCCATCCCGCACGACGAAACCACCGTGGATCTGCCGGGCGTCGAAAGCTACAACTCCTCCTTCGAGTGGGCGGACAGCGACAACTTCACCGCGCCGTTCGCGCGGATCGGGCACTGATCCCGCCGGCCATCGTCGGTCTTCAGGGCCGGCCCGCGCGGGCCGGCCCTTTTTCGTCCCGTTCCGGCGCGTGAAACGCTTGACCTCCGGGGCGGGGCCGGAGTAGATTCTCCATCATTGGCGGCGGTCCGTGGCACAACTTCCAGCGGGAGATCGGCGATGAAGAATTCGAGGACGGGAATCGGCGTGGCGGGCATTCTGATCGGGAGCGCGCTGGCGGCGGCCGCGGTGCCGATCCACGTCACGCATCTGTGGCACATGCACCAGCCGATCTACTATCCCTACGAAACGCCGGGAACGATCGACGCCAACGGCCGCTTCAACTTCAGCGTGCAGGGCGTGTGGGACGGCGACCGCTACAGCTGCTACCGCGACTGGCCGGCCGGCGCGGTCGGGCGCGCCTCGGGCCACGGCGCCTCGCAGATGAGCTACTCGGGCTCGCTCGCGGAAAACAACCAGTCGCTCTGGGGCGATTATGCGGGGTGGGGCGGCAACGTCCGCAACGCGCGCAACAATCTCAAGACCAGTTCGGGCAACTCGCGGCTCGACCTGGTGGGCATCGCCTACCACCACAGCCTGATGCCGCTGACCAGCGTGGAATCCATGCGCATGCAGATCAAGCTGCACAAGGAGCAATACAAGGAAGCCTGGAACACGGGCGGGGCCTATTCCAAGGGCTTCTGGCCCCCGGAATGCGCCTTCGACAATTCCATGGTGCCCGCGCTCGTCGAAGAAGGCCTCGAATGGGTCATCGTGGACAACGGCCACCTGTTCCGCACCGCGGAGGATTTCGCGTGGAGCAGCGCCAGCTCCTGCCGGCCCAACAAGGCCGACGTCCGCAACGGCAGCTCCACGAACCTCGCCAGCACCTGGGTCACGCTGCCCAACGTCTGGGCGCCGACGAAGGTGCTCGCGCCCTGGTCCTACCAGCCGCACTACGTGCGCCACGTCGATCCCGCCAGCGGCGCCATCCGCAAGATCATCGCCGTGCCCGCCGGGCGCTACGAAGGCAACGAGAACGGCCGCGGCGGCTACGGCGCCTTCAAGCCCGAAAACGTCTGGGGCGGCCAGATCGCCGCGAACAACAACGCCGCCAAGCCCATGCTGCTGCTGCTCCACAGCGACGGCGACAACTACGGCATGAAGAATTCCGACGCCTGGAACGGCCAGCACCAGGCCTTCGTGGACATGTGCAACGCCAACGCCGATTTCGAATACACCGGCGTGCAGGATTATCTGAGCATGTATCCCCCCAACTCCAACGACGTGATCCACGTCGAGCCCGGCAGCTGGATCGGCATCGACGGCGGCACGCCGTACTACGAAAAATGGCTCTCCTACGAAAACCGCGACGGCGAAATGCCCGACATGTGGTCGTGGAGCGTGCTCGTCGCCGCCCAGAACCGCGTGTTCACCGCCGACGACCTCGAAAACAGCTATCTCTCCGGCACCCGCGACGTCAACGACGTGGAGTGGGGGCTCGGCAACGACACCGCCCGCGCCTGGCACCACTACCTGTCCGGCGAAACGAGCTGCTACTGGTACTGGGACTACGACCGCGCCAATCCGTGGGACGGCAACGTGACCCGCGCCTGCAACGTGGCCATCGCCGAAGCCGCCAAGGTCCTCGCCCGCCATCCCGGCGGCGACAACCGCGGCCCGAGCATCTTCCCGCCCCAGCGCACGCCCTACAACCCCGGCGGCAAGATGTGGAACGAAACCTCCAACGCCCCGTCGGATTTCGTCGTGTGGTCGTTCATCGACGACGTCAGCGGCGTCCAGAGCGCCAAGCTCTACTGGCGGCGCGACCTCGACGGCCAATGGCCCCTCAGCTCGACCGAAAACGAAACCTTCGCCGGCGGGGCCGGCGTCACCGCCTGGCAGGCCGTGGACATGACGGGCGACTGGTGGCCGACCGTCAAGGGCCCCCAGGTGCCCGATCCCAGCGCCCGCGCCATGCGCTACCGCGGCACGATCACCAACCAGAGCGAATGCCTGCTCGACTACTTCGTCGAGGCCGTGGACGGCAACGGCAAGACCAACCGCTCGAACATCCTCCACGTGTGGGTGGGCGAGCAGACCGGCGGCACCGGCGGCGAAGTCGTGCCGCCCCCGGACGTCTGGTTGCGCGGCACGCATACCTGGCCCGCCGCCGCCGACGTCACGGACGCCGATCCCATCTACGTCAACGTCGAAGCCGGCCCCTCCGGCACCGTGGCGAGCGTGACGCTCGGCTACCGCCTCGACGGCGGCGCCTGGACCCGCACCAATCTGGCGCCGAACGCGGACTGGGGGTCCGTCGGCGGCCAGTGGTTCAATCTCCAGCTCGGGCCGTACGCGGCCGGCACCGTCTTCGACTATTACCTCGAAGCCACCGACGGCAGCACCACCAACTGGGACAACAACGGCGGCGCGAACTACTCCCTGACCGTCGCGGAATCCGGCGGCGAGTCCTCCGTCCTGTGGGTCGGCAACGTCGGCCAGACGCCCGCCAACGGCGCCATCGGCGCGGCGGACGCCATCGCAATCGCCTGCGAAAGCTGGCCCATCGGCGCCTCCACCAACGTCGCGCTGGTCTTCAGCGCCAACGGCGGCGCCACCTGGGGCACGACGAACTTCGCCAAGACCGGCGAAGCGCACAACAACGACCTCTGGCAGGTGGCGATCGGGCCTTACCCCGACGGCACGACCGTCAAATACTGCGTCTCGGGCACGCTGCCCAACGGCACGACGGTCTGGGACAACAACGGCGGCCAGGACTACGCGGCCGTCGTCGGCGCGGCCGCGCCGTTGCGCATCGTGCGCCACGCGCCCGCCATCGGCGACGCCGGCGCGCCCGACAACCCCGGCGACGCCTTCGACTTCGACGTCTCGGGCGGCGCGGCCGCGACGGCCGGCAGCAGCGGCTTCGGCAGCTTCGGCCAGGTCTACGTGAATTGCGACGACACGAACCTGTACGTTGGCGGCACCGGCGTGGCCTTGCCCGACGACAGCCAGAACAACGCCCTGGTCGTCTTCCTCAGCACCGACACCGCCGCCGGCAGCGCCGACCTCCGGGCGTTGAACGGCAATCCCCTCGGCCTGGATTACCTGCACAACGTGACCTTCCAGGAACCCGCGTTCGTCGCCATCCTGCTCGGCGACGTCTACGGCGACGGCGCGAACTACCCGAACTTCAACATGTACAAGGGCGACGGCTTCAACTGGGGGCAGGGCGTGTGGTTCGTGGGCTCCGGCGCCACCACCTTCTCGTCCGTCAACAACGCCAAGCTGTCGCAGTTCGGCGGCTACGGCCCGGACAGCCGCCTCGCGGCCAACTGGGAATGCTCCCTGCCGCTGTGGACCTTGGGCGTCACGAACGCCGCCCAGCTGACCAACCTGTTCGTCTCGGGCCTGATCGTGAACTTCAGCCCGGTGGACAACGCCCAGTACGTCTCGGGCCATTATCTCGGCGCCGGCGCGACGCTGACCAACGCCATGCCGGGCTCCGGCAACTTCGAGTACAACGTCGTGCGGCTGGAGGGACTCCGCGTGGCGCCGCCGGCCTCGGCCACCGAAACCCACGGCGTCCCGAATTCCTGGCTCGACGAACGCCTGCCGGGCTGGAGCTTCACGGCCGACAGCAACAAGGACGGCGACGCCCGCTCGGACCGCGACGAGTACTTCCTGGGCACCGATCCGGACGCGGTGGACGAACTGCGCATCGAGGAATGGTTCGGCGCGCGCGTGCGCCTGCGCAAGGTCGGCGGCCAGAAGTGCGACTACGTCCTGGAAACCGCCGAGCAGATCGACGCGGCCAAGAGCAACTGGAACTGGACGACCCGCAGCACGCTGCCCAGCACCAACGGCGAAATCACGCTGCCGGCCTTCACCGCCTCGAACCTGCTCATCCGCGTGAAGGTCAACGTGCCGGAATAACCCCCGACGAGGTCGTCGGGGGCTCCAAATCCAGGCTGTTTGGAGCCGGGACGCCCTCGTCCCGGTTCCCGGGCCGTCAGCCCGCGGCGCCGTCCGATTCCAGCGCCCGCGCGGCTTCGAGGATCTCGTCCCGGCGGCCTTCGTTGGCCAGGAGGCCCTTGAAGGCCGGATGGCGCAACGCGAAGGAAATGCGCGACAGCAGGTGCAGGTGGATGCGGATGTTCGGGGAGAGCGGGGCGAACAGCACCTTCACCGGCTTGCCGTCGAGCGCGTCGAACGGCACCGGGGCTTCCAGGAAGCACAGGCAGATCGACGGCGTCGCGATTTCCAGCACGGCCGGATTGCGCACGTGCGGCAGCGCCACGCCGTCGCCCACGCCGGTCGATTGCAGCTGCTCGCGGGCGATCAAGGCCTGGAGCATGAAGTCGCGGGTGACCGAATCGGGCAACTTGAGCAGGCCGACCAGGGACTTCAGCACGTCCGGCTTGGTGGCGCCGCTCACGCGGTAATGGATGCCGCCGTCCTGCAGGGCGGCCGCGAGGGTGGGCAGGGGGGCGCTTTCCGGGTCCTTGGCCAGATCCGTCGCCGAGAAATTGATCCGCTTGGACGTCGCCCACTCGAAGAGCATGGCGCGGTTGATGCGGTATTGGCCGGCCACCCGGTACGCCGGCAAGCCGCCGGTCTGGATCCAGCGGTAAACCGTCTTTTCCGCCACGTTCAGGGCTTGCGCCGCGTCTTTCACCGTCATTTGCATGGGCAGGATCCTTTCCGGAAAGAACTACGAGAAGAATGTATTCCCCGTGTCCGCAAACGTCAATCCGGCGGAAAAATGGGAAGGCGATTTTTCGGTCGGAGTCAGCGGATGCGATGGCCATGACGGGTTGCGGGCCCCATGGCCTTGCGCCATGGGGGAGCCAACTTTGCTTCCCACGGCACAAGGCCGTGGGGGAGCTTAGCCACGTTCATTCCCCTCCGCACGCTTGAAACGGAACGCCGGTTCAGATAGGCTTTCGTCATGGTCACCGTCCGCACCGCGCCCGATCTGCAAGCGAAGCTGGGAATCCTCTCGGCCGACGCGCAGTACGATTTGTCGTGCGCCTGTTCCTGCGCCACCGGCGATCCGCGCCGCCGGGGGCTGGACAACCGCTGGCTCTATCCCGTCACGCTCCAGAACGGCGGCCGCAGCCTGATGTTCAAGACGCTGGTCTCCAACGCCTGCGCCAACGACTGCAAGTATTGCCCGTTGCGCGCGGGGCACGATTCCACGCCGCGCTGCTCGCTCGCGCCCGAGGAAATCGTGCGCGCCTTCCTGCCGTATTGGCGTTCCGGCCAGGTGGTGGGCCTGTTCCTGACCAGCGGCGTGTGCGGCACGCCCGACGTCGCCATGGAGCGCATGCTGGCCGCCGCCGAGATCCTGCGCCGGCGCGAGCGCTTCCGCGGCATCCTGCACCTCAAGATCATCCCCGGCGCGTCGGACGCCGCCATCCAGCGCGCCCTCGCGCTGGCCTCGGGCGTCTCGCTCAACATCGAAACCGCCGGCGCGGAACGCTTCGCCCAGCTCACCGCGCGCAAGGACTACCTCCAGTCCGTCATCGCCCCCCTCAAGCGCATCGCCGCCCTCACCGCCAAAGGCGCGCCCTACGAGCGGGTCAAGACCAGCACCCAGTTCGTCGTCGGCGCGGCCGACGAAACGGACCGGGAAATCGTGCGCTACGTGGGCGGGCTCTACGGCCGCCTCGGCCTGCGCGGCATCTATTTCAGCGCCTACCAGCGCGGGCTGGGGGATCCCTCGCTGCCCGGCGAAAACAGTTCCGCCACCAACGCCGAGCTGCTGGCGCGCGAGCACCGCCTCTACCAGACCGACTACCTCTTGCGCAAATACGGCTTCGGCGCCGACGAAATCGGCTTCGACGGCGCCGGCAACCTGCCGCTGGACGTCGATCCCAAGGAATTCTGGGCCCGCCGCCATCCCGAACGCTTTCCCGTGGACGTGAACCGCGCCGACAAAGCCGAACTGCTGCGCGTGCCGGGCTTGGGCCCCCTGACCGTCAAGCGCATCCTGGCCGCCCGCAAGTCCGGCGGCCGCCTCGGCGGCTTCGAGAGCGTCGGCCTCCGCGGCGCCCGCGCCCGCAAGGCCGCCGCCTGGACGACGTTCTGAGCCGAGGAGCCGGACAAACTACGAATGACGCGAATAGCGCGAATGGGGACCGGAAATCCGCCGTCAGGCTGTTTGGAGCCGGGACGACCTCGTCCCGGGTTCGGGCGGGTCCCATGGCCTTGCGCCATGGGGGAGCCAACTTTGCCTCCCACGGCGCAAGGCCGTGGGGGGGCTCAATCCGCGGCAAGATGACATGCAGGGCGACTTGGCCCAAGTCGCCGCGCGATCCGGCCGCGGGCGGCTTCGCTACGCCATCCAATGCTTGATCAAGGCCGCCGCGATCAGCCCCGCGCCGGCCACGCACAGGGAAAACGACAGGAACCGGCCGACCCGTCCGCTGGCGACTTTTTCGGGCGGGTAGGTCTGGTTCGGAAACTGCATCCACAACTGGTCGCCGTAGATGGTCGCGATGCCGACGCCCAACATAATCGCGCCCCAGACGAACAGAGCCGTGCAGCCGGGCTGCAGCAAAGGACCGTCGCGCGTGTGCGACAACGCAAACCCCCCCGTACAAGCCGCAGATCATCCCGAGGAGCCCTTGCAGGATCCAGGAGATCCAGTTGGTCTTGTCCTCAGCCACGTTGCCCCGCGTCCCCGTGTTTTTTCGCGAATTCCTCGTCGTATTTCCGCAGCCAACAGAAGCCGCGCAAAAACAGCAGCGCCACGATCCAGGTCAGGACTCCTTGGCCAACCAAGGCCGCGATAAACGCGCCGTTCCCCGCGCCGAATCCGATGACGAACGGCAAGGCGACGAACGTGACGCCGATGATCGGCGTCGCGACGGCCAGCAAATAGGCGCCGGCCACCAGCAGCGCCGAAAGGCCGACCACGGCCGCCAGCGGCCCCCGCTTGCCGAGATACAGCCACGCCGCCACGCGCCCCGCGCCGCACCCGATCAGCAGGCACGCCGCCGCGAAATGTATGATCAATCGAATCATGGGCGCAGGTT
>CALKWZ010000037.1 GCA_938003985.1 uncultured Verrucomicrobiota bacterium
TCTATCGGCTCCGGACCCCGCCCGCCACAAGTTTTACGTAGAACGTAAAAACTTTCGCCGGGTTTTACGTAGCACGTAAAAACTTTGCGCAATTTTTACGTACTACGTAAAAACGGCTTTCCGGGTTGCGCGGAAGTAGGGATTGCCAACGACCGGAAATCCGCTAAGGTTATGCCGTCATGCAGAAGGCGCGGACAAGGGGAGCTTGCGGAATGATGCGCTGGTGGCTCGGGCTGGGCGCCATCGCCTGGGCCGGGGCGGCGGCGGGGCAGGCCGTGTTGCCGACCGGCCATTCGGGACCGTGGAGCAACAATGCCCTGTTGCCGGCGGGCTGGACGCAGGCGAATCTCACGGACTATGCCGTGAACTACGACGGCGCCGGCGGCAACGCCGCTCGCTTCGATTCCACCAACGACGTGCTCCGCATCGATCTTTCCGGAACGCCGGAAGAAATCACCTACTGGATCCAGCACAACGCGGCCAGCGGCTACGTCTTCCAGGTCGAAGAATCCGCGGATGGCGCGGCTTGGACGGACGTGGCGACGTACGCCGGTTCCGGCCTGCCCAGCGTGGCCCAGCCGCGGACCAATCTGCTGCTGGCCGCGTCCCGCCACGTCCGGTTCCGCTACGAGACGAAAACGATCGGGAACGTCGGCCTGGATGGGGTGGCCCTCCGCGGGTGGCCGACCAACTTCTGCGTCACGTTCAATCGCCGCGACGGCTTCAGCGTCCAGACCGGCACCGTGGCGACGATCGTGGCGACGGCCCGCAACGGCGTGGAGCCGTACGAGGTTGCCTGGGACACCACGCTCGGACCGGAGTACTGGTCGGCCAGCGGCGCCACGTTCACGATCGCGGCGAGCGCGCCGCGGGGCGACTACGTGGCGTGGGCGGCGGCGACGGACTCGGGCGATCCCATCCGGGCCGCGACGAATTCCGTGCGCTTCGCCGTGACGACGGTTTACGCGATCGCCATTGCCCCGGCGGTGCATGGGACGGTGGCGACGGAACCGGCGGAATATGCCGCCGGCGGCGAGACCGTGGTGGTTTGGGATACGCCGGAGGACGGCTACCAATTGGCTTCGCTGACGGTGGAACCCGACGGAGAAGCGCCGTTCCATCTGAACGCGGGGCGTTTCGCCATGCCCGCCACGGCGACGACGGTCCGGGCCGTGTTCGAGGAAATCCCGCCGCCGGGAAGCTACGTGGTGGATTTCGAGGATGCGGACAAATTCACGTATCCGGCGACCAATGTCGCGTTGAACGGGAAAGAATGGGAACTGGCGCAAACCTTGATCACTACGGACACCAACAACGTCGTCGCGGGATTCAAGTCGGCGAGCATGCGCGACGGAACGAACGGCCCCAGCCTGACCTTGCTCGAGGATTTGACCAACGGCCTGGGTCGGCTGTCGTTCAAGTATCGCGCGGCCCGATCTGTCATCGATCCGGTGGACTGGCAGGCGGAATACAGCCGGGACGGCGGAACAAACTGGGTGCGGATCGGGCGGCCCTTCGCGCCGCCGGCCCTCGGCGTCGTGCAGTTCTTTTCCCGGGGCGTCCACGTGGCGGGACCGGTCCGGGTGCGGATCGTGCGCGGCTCGGCGAACGTCGTGGAGGCCAGTCGGCTGATCGTGGACGACCTGGTGGCGACGCCGTACGACGGTCTCGGGCCGACGGTCATCGAAGACGCGGGGCCGGGTCCGGAGGCCGGGGAATTCCAAATCGAAGTGCCGGGCGGCTACGGTTTGGCCCGGGTGGAGGGGGCGGAGCCGGTCCTCGGCGGTTGCGGTCCATGGTCGAACTTGACCGCCGGCGTGCAGTACGGGGTGAGCAACGCGACCGTCGCGGTCTGGACGGTACCGGGCGCGCGCCAATGGCTGCGCCTTTATCTGGTCCCGTTGCCTTAAAATCCGCGCGCCGCCGGAAAAGGCGCGGCGTGCCACCCGCCCGCGAATGCGGGGCGATCGCATGGTCGGCGGGTTCCGGCATGTCCTGATCCGGGGCGTCAGGGCCGCAAGCCTTCGCCCAGCGCCTGGATGGCCGGCGCGTCGTGTTGCGCGTTCCGGAAGGCGTAGTAGCCGGCAACCGGTGATCCTTTGGCTTTGACCATGCGCACCCAGGCGCGGAGCTTGTCGGGGTCTCCCGGTCCGTCCATCGAACCGTCCCGCGACAACAGGCGGATCAGGTCTCCGCTGTCGGAAACGATCAGGGCATCGGACGGATAATCATCCGTGCCGAGCAACGGGTGCCATGCGCGAAACGCGGCCCATGGCTCCGTTTGGACGGGCCGACCTTCGTTTCCGTTGCAGACCAAGGTGAAGCCATCCAGCCGTTCGGCGCATCGGGCTTCAAGCTGGTAGCCGGCGGCGGTCTTCGTCTCGGCGCAAGGTTGGACGACGACGTTTTGCGCGCCGTGAGACCGGATGAGATCGATGGCCCATTCGATCCAATCCGCTTGCGCCGCCAGCGGGATCCCGGGGTCGCCATAGCGGCTGAAGCCGGTGTTGTCGTTCCCGATCGTCACGAAGAGCCACAGGCCGCGGCTCCTGCACCAGCCGAGCAGCTGGCGGTACGCGGTTTCCGTCGCGGCTTTGGCCGCTTCGCTTCCGAACGTTGCGGTGCCGCCCCATCCGCCGAGTTCGATGATATAGCCGCTAACGCCGGCGTCCGCGCAGGCCGCGACGTCGGCCTGCAACGCAGCGAGTCCGGCGCTGGCCCACGTGTTGGCTCTTCCATACCAGGCTTGCGTTTCGCCTGCGCGAATCGGCGGGGGGGCCTGGGCTTCGTCTTCGCAGCCGACAAGGCTGCCGCCGATCAGCACCGCCGCCGCACTCCCCACCAGGAACGGCACTGTCAAGATGGCCATACCGGTTTTCACACGAAACCAATTCCGCCAAACCGTTTCTCGTTCGGCGCGAATGCCTTTTCCCATTGGAACGGTACGATGGCCGGCAACGATATTCCAATTGACGGATGGCCGCGATGGGGGAACGGCGTCCCGAGGGAGTCGAATCTTCCTTTCCGGATCGGGGCGAAATGATTGCGGACAAGGGAAACCCGGGCTATCTTGCAGGCAGAGAGGAGGTGGCCGTGAGTTTTACCTTGGGAATCGGCGCTCCGGCGCCGGATTTTCGCCTGCCGGCGACGGACGGGAAGAAATACGCGCTGGCGGATTTCGCCGACGCGGCGACGCTGGTGATATTCTTCACCTGCAACCACTGCCCCTACGTGATCGGATCGGACGAGACCACGCGGGCGACGGCGGAAAAGTTCAAGGCGCGCGGCGTGCGGTTCGTCGGGATCAATTCCAACAGCAAACACACCTACGCCGAGGACGACTTCGCGCACATGGTCGGGCGCATGGAGGAGTTCCGGTTCCCGTGGGTTTACCTGCACGACGAAGCGCAGTCGGCGGCGCTGGCGTACGGGGCGCTGCGGACGCCGCATTTCTTCGTGTTCGACCGCGCGCGCCGGCTGGTCTACACCGGGCGGGCGCTGGACAATCCGCGCGAGCCGCAAAAAGCCACGGTCAACGACCTCGAGCGCGCGCTGGACGAAATCGTCGCGGGCCGGCCGGTGAGCGTGCCGCTGACGAATCCCATCGGGTGCAACGTGAAGTGGGAGGGGCGGGCCAAGCACTGGATGCCGCCGGAGGCGTGCGACCTGGTGCGGTAGGCGCGGGCGCGGCTCAGGAGAGCCCGAGCCATTCCGCCAGGCTGCGGACGATCTGCCCGTGGCCGGCGCGCAGGTAGATGCCCATTTGCGCGATCAGGGCGTAGGCGGCGGCGAATTGCGCGAGGGCAAAGCCGGCGACGGTGAACTGGCTGACGCTGACGACGCCAACGCCGAACTGGGACAAAACGAAGATGCCGCAAGCGAACTGGCCGACGGCGAACACGCCGCGGGCGGGGACGGGCATCCGGTTGGGGCGGTACTTGAACGAGACGTGGAGCAGCGGCAGGCCGAAGAGCGTCGTCCTGGTTTTGTATTCGAAGCCCCAGCCGTCCCACTTCGCGCGGGCCGGGAAGGGGGCGCCGCAATGCGGGCAGGCCTGGGCCTGTTCGGAGATTTCCCGTTGGCATTCGCGGCACGGTTTCACGGGCGCGCGGCGCCTTTGCGTTCGTCGAAGTAGCGTTCCCGCACGGCGCGGACTTCGTCGGCGCGGCGTTGGAGCGCCGCGACCACGGCCGCGTCGAGCTTGCCGGCGGCGACCATGCGGTCGAGTTCGGCGAACGCTTCCGGGAACGGCCAGGCCGGCTTGTAGGGGCGCGGGGAGGTCAGGGCGTCGAAGACGTCGGCGACGGTGACGATGCGGGCCTCGAGCGGGATGGCGTCGCCGCGCGCGCCCTGCGGGTAGCCGCTGCCGTCGAGGAATTCGTGGTGGTAGGCGACGATGTTGCGCAGCAGGGTCACGTGGGGCAGCTCGCGCAGGGCCAGGTCGGCGATCATCTGGTCGAGGACGGCGCTGCCGCGGTTCACGTGCGTCTTCATCGTTTCCCAATCCGCGCCGGCGAGGGGGCCGGGCCGCAGCAGGATGTGGTCGGGGATGCCGATCTTGCCGACGTCGTGCAGCGGCGCGAAGAGAAACACGAGTTCGACGAATTCGTCGGTCAGGCCATGGTCCGGGGCGAGTTCCTTGGCGGCGATGCGCGCGTAGCGGGACATGCGTTCGAGGTGGGTGCCGGTCTCGAAATCGCGCAGATCGCAGAACGCGCGGGCGACGTCCACCGAGCCGGCCAGCGCGCGGATGGTCAGCAGTTCGCCGGCGATGAGGAGGGACACGAGGTTGGCGTAGAGTTCGAGGTGCCGCTGCTCGGCGCCCGAAAAGGCGTCCGGCCGGCGGGAGTCGAAGAAGAGCATGCCGGTGAAGGCGCCTTGGCCGTACATCGGGATCGTCAGCGAGGTGCGGTAGCCCTCCTCGATGATCCAGGCGGAATGGGCGTTGTGCGGTTCGAGGGCGGCGGGGATGTCCGTCAGCAGGCGGCGGCCGCCGCGGCGGGCCAGGTCGAAAAGCGAGCGGCTGGCGGAGAGCTTGTATTCGTAGCCGCGCAAGGCTTCGCCGGCGAGCGTGCTGTGGACGAAGGTCTTGAGCAGGTCGTCGTCCGGGTCGTAGAGCGCGCAGCCGATGCGGTCCACCTGGGGGACGTCCGCGAGCAACTGACGGTGCAGCGCGCCCAGCCGTTCGCCGAGGCTGGACGATTCGTTCGCGGCGGGTCGATCCATGCGGTTCACGCGAATGGTCCTCAGCCCGCAGTGTCCATTTTCGGCCGTCGCAGGTCAAGCCCGCGCGGCGGAAAAAGGCGCTTGCGGAAACGGAGCGCATCGCCTAGGGTATCGCCCACTCTGTGCGGAGAGATGGCTGAGTGGCCGAAAGCAACGGTTTGCTAAACCGTCGTACTGGTAATAACCGGTACCGAGGGTTCGAATCCCTCTCTCTCCGCCATTTTCTTATTCCGCCATTTTCCACGACATCAGCCCAAACGGGCGGGTATTGGATATGCAACACGGGATCGGATTTCGACCCCTGCGAGCGAAAGATTTTTGCGGCGGGGGCTACGGCGCTCAAATCCTGCGGCAGGATCGGGAGGAACGGGGCCTCGGGATCGGCGACGAACGAAAACGATCCATTTTGGGGGGGATTTTCGGGATTCGGGCAGGCCGAGCGTGCGGCAGAGCCGCCGAGAGGCCCGAGGATCGAATCGCCCGCCCCCCCTTCCGAACCGCCCACGGCTTTGCGGCCCGCCTGCGGCGCTCCACTTCCCGACCCCAGTACTCGGCTGGAAAATATCAGTTTTGAACCGACCTTTTTGTGCCAATTCCGCAATTCGTCCAGATTCTCCGTCTGCGCGTCGTACTTCGCTTGTCGCGACGCGGTTATGAAGTCCACCAAAGTTTTGAACCGACCGCCCACTTGTTCCCCATAATGGGCGATGGAATCGGCCAGCGCCGATTTCTCCAAGGTCAATTTTTCCTTCATCGCGGTGAAATCGCCCCGCTCGATGTCGCCGTCGATGAACGCCTCTAGCAACCGATCCAGCCGGGCGGAAATCCGTGCGAGGTCCGATTTCTGACGCTCCACCAAGCCAGCTTGCGCCGCCTGATCCGCCAAAATCCAGCGATCCACCTCCGCCAGCATCAAGGCCGCTGCCTCGTCGGAAATCGAAACCCGCCGGATGCTCGCCCGTAGCAACTGCGTCAGCGCCTCCTCGCGGATCGTCTTCAAATCGCAGGGACCGCGCCGCTTTCCGCAGCGATAGTACGGGTGCCCGCCCTGGACATCGGAAGTGATCGCGCATCCGCACTCGTGGCAAACGATCAACCCACGGAACGGAAAACGGCTATGCTTCACATAGCGGCCCCGGCCATTCCGTTTCAGTCCCTTCTGGACCCGCTCGAATAAATCGCGCGGAATCAACGGCGGATGCTTGCCCTCGTAGATTTCCCCGCTGAACCGGAAAAGGCCGATGTAAAAGGGATTCGTGAGAATGTCGCGAACCTTGCTCGCCGCCATCGGCTTGTTGCGCACCCCGAGGAAACCCCAACCCGTAACCGTCTTGGCAAGGCTCGCGTAGGTGTAGGCCCCAGTCGCATAGGCCTCGAACATCTTGCGGATGAACAAGGCCCGCGCCTCGTCGATCACGATGGCCCGCGTTTGCTTGTCGTTGCGGTATCCCGGCGGCGGCATGTTCGGATAGATGCCCTCGCGCAGTTTTTTGCGGAGCCCGCGCCGGATGTTCTCGGAAAGGTTGTCCACATAGTATTTCGACTGCCCGAAGGCGATGCTCAGCATGAACTTGCCTTGGGGCGTGTTCTCGAACCAAAAGGTGGGGAACTTCAAGGCGGATACCTTGCCCGTGTCGAGGGCGTAGACGATCCGCTCGCCGTCGACCGAGTTGCGCGCCAAGCGGTCGGGATGCCAGGCCATAATCCCTTGCGCCTCGCCGCGCTCCATCGCCGCCAGCATCTCGTTGAAGACAGGCCGCCCCGGTTCCTTCGCTGTCTGCGCCTCGACATATTCGCGGACGACTTGAAGCCCTTCCTTCTTCGCCAGCATCCGCAGTTCGTCTAGTTGCGCTTGAATCGAGAGGATCTGCCGCTCCTCGTCGTCCGTGCTCTTCCGCGCGTAGATGAAATATTTCATGGCCCGCCCCTCCTTGGAATAGACATTGATAATGTGTAGATAAATATGCACCCTTTTGTTGTTCTTGCAAGCGTGAAAAGACAAATACCAAAAGAACGCCGATTGCTTGGCGCCGCCGTCCGGGTCCGCCGCCGCGCTTTGGGCCTGTCCCAGGAGGAATTCGCGGAAAAGGTCGATTGCCACCGGAATTTCGTCGGACGGATCGAGCGCGGGGAACAGAACCCAACCGTGGACACGCTGGTGCGGATCGCGCGGGCCTTGAAGTGCAAGGTGCGCGACATCATCATCGAAGCGGATTTATAGGCTGCTTGTCCGCCCGCAAGTGGTGGCGTGGCGAGGTCACGAGCCGCCAGAACCGCGCGGCGGGCTCCGGGGGTCGGGAAGTGGAGCGCCGCAGGCGGGCCGCAAAGCCGTGGGCGGTTCGGAAGGGGGGGCGGGCGATTCGATCCTCGGGCCTCTCGGCGGCTCTGCCGCACGCTCGGCCTGCCCGAATCCCGAAAATCCCCCCCAAAATGGATCGTTTTCGTTCGTCGCCGATCCCGAGGCCCCGTTCCTCCCGATCCTGCCGCAGGATTTGAGCGCCGTAGCCCCCGCCGCAAAAATCTTTCGCTCGCAGGGGTCGAAATCCGATCCCGTGTTGCATATCCAATACCCGCCCGTTTGGGCTGATGTCGTGGAAAATGGCGGTGTCTTCTACAGATCGCGCGAAAGCGCCTGGTAGGTGACGAATAATT
>CALKWZ010000038.1 GCA_938003985.1 uncultured Verrucomicrobiota bacterium
TCCGCGACTTCCCGGCCCGCCTGGCCGACCTGACCTGCGAAGGCGCCGAACCCGCTTGCGGCCGCAAGGCCCGCCGCGCGTTCCGCGCGGTCCAAGCCCGGCGTTGATCCGAAATCCTTTTCCGCTCGCCTTTTTTCCACAGTGTGGAAAACTCCGCGGGTTCCATGAGTTCCCGCCTCCCCATCCGAGTCCGCCGATGAACGCCGCCCAGGAAACCGCCCGCCGGCGCACGCTGGCCATCATCTCCCACCCCGACGCGGGCAAAACCACGCTGACGGAAAAGCTCCTGCTCTACGGCGGCGCCGTCCAGCTCGCCGGGTCCGTCACCGCCCGCAAGAACCAGCGCGCGACCACCTCCGACTGGATGGAACTCGAAAAGCAGCGCGGCATCTCGGTCAGTTCCACCGTCCTCCAGTTCGAATACCGCGATTTCGTCGTCAACCTCCTCGACACCCCCGGCCACCGCGACTTCTCCGAAGACACCTACCGCGTGCTGATGGCCGTGGACGCCGTCATCATGGTCATCGACGCCGCCAAGGGCATCGAAACCCAGACCCTCAAGCTCTTCGAGATCTGCCGCCTGCGCGGCATCCCCATCTTCACCTTCATGAACAAGCTCGACCGCCCGGCCAAGCACCCGCTCGAGCTGATCGACGAAATCGAGAGCACCCTGCAGATGCAGGTCTGCGCGATGAACTGGCCGCTGGGCGACGGCGCCGACTTCCGCGGCGTCTACGACCGCCAGGCCAAGCTGGCCCACTTCTTCGAGCGCACCGTCGGCGGGGCCTACCGCGCCCCCGAAGCCGTCCACGCCGTCACCGATCCCTCCGTCCGCGACCGCCTGGCGCCCGACGCCTTCAAGGCCCTCGTCGAGGAGCTCGAGATGCTCGACGCCGCGGGCGAGACGTTCGACGCCGCGGCCGTCCGCGCCGGCGACATGACGCCCGTTTTCTTCGGCAGCGCCATCAACAATTTCGGCGTCCAGCTCCTGCTCGACGCCTTCCTGGAATTCGCCCCGCCGCCGGGCGCCCGCAAGGCCGGCGAACTCGTCGTCCCGCCCGACCACCCCGCGTTTTCCGGCTTCATCTTCAAGATCCAGTCGAACATGGACCCCAACCACCGCGACCAGATCGCCTTCCTGCGCATCTGCTCCGGGGTTTTCGCGCGCGACATGAAGGCCGTCCATGCCCGCACCGGCAAGGTCATCCGCATGTCGAATTCCCGCAAGATGTTCGCCCGCGACCGCGAGACCGTCAACGAGGCCTTTCCCGGCGACGTGATCGGGCTCGTCGGCCATCCCGAATTCGGCATCGGCGACACGCTGACGGAAGACCCGGCCATCGCCTACGATCCCCTGCCGCAGTTCGCGGCGGAATGCTTCGCGTGGCTGCACCATTCCAGCCCCGCGCAGTTCAAGCGGTTCCGGGCCGGACTCGACCATCTGCTCCAGGAAGGCGCGGTCCAGACGTTCGTCATTCCGGATTCCGGCTCGCGCGCGCCGCTGCTGGGCGCCGTCGGCCCGCTGCAGTTCGAAGTGCTGCAATACCGCCTCGAAAGCGAATACGGCGCCACGACCCGGCTCGAGCCCGCGCCGTGGGGCATCCTGCGCTGGATCGATCCGGCCGGCGCGCCCGTCACGCCCGAAATGCTGCCCAGCAGCTGCCGCTTCGCCCGCGATGCCCGCGAACGCCCCGTCGCCCTCTTTTCCGCCGAGTGGGAACTCAAGTTCTTCCAGGAGAAGAACCCCAAGGTCGTGCTGCACAAGCTGCCGGCCGCGATATCGACCTGAGCCGCGCCGGAGCGCGGTTCGGATTGCTTTCCGCCCCCCCGTTTGGTTTCATGCCCGGGTTGATTTTCCGCCATGGCCAAACCCGCCCACAACTACGACGAAAGCAAGATCCAGACGCTCTCCGCGCTGGAGCACATCCGCAAGCGCACGGGCATGTACATCGGCCGCGTGGGCGACGGCACGCAGTACGACGACGGCATCTACGTCCTGCTGAAGGAAGTCGTCGACAACGCCGTCGACGAATTCATCATGGGCTACGGCAAGCGGATCGACGTCTCGATCCAGGGCACGAAAGTGACCGTCCGCGACTACGGCCGCGGCATTCCGCTGGGCAAGGTGGTCGAATGCGTCTCGCGCATCAACACCGGCGCGAAGTACAACGACGACGTCTTCCAGTTTTCCGTCGGCCTCAACGGCGTGGGCACGAAGGCCGTCAACGCCCTCTCCTCCGCGTTCTTCGTCCAGTCGCACCGCGACGGCCAGTTCGCCGGCGCGCGCTTCGCCCGCGGCGAAATCGTCAAGGAACTCTCCGGCAAGTGCCCCGGCGCCGCCAACGGCACGCTGATCGAATTCGAGCCCGATCCGGACATCTTCGGACTGACGGCCTACCAGGACGAACTCGTCCAGCGCCGCCTGCGCCTCTACGCCTGCCTGCACGCGGGACTGGCGATCGTCTACAACGGCCAGGAAATCGTTTCCGAAAACGGCCTGACGGACCTGGTGCTCGAAGAAGTCGGCGACGAAGCCGTCTACGGCCCCCTGCACCACCGCTCGCCGACGCTGGAAGTCGCCTTCACCCATACCCAGCGCTTCAACGAGACCTTCTTCTCGTTCGTCAACGGCCAGTTCACCTCCGACGGCGGCACGCACCTGTCCGCCTTCCGCGAAGGGTTCCTCAAGGGCGTCAACGAATTCGCCAAAGCCAAGTTCGACGGCGACGACGTCCGCGAATCCATGGTCGGCGCCATCGCCATCCGCCTGAAGGATCCCGTCTTCGAGTCGCAGACGAAGAACAAGCTCGGCAACACGGAAATCCGCTCCGACCTCGTCGCGCAGATCCGCGACGTGGTCGTGGACCTGCTGCACCGCAATCCCGCCGCCGCCGAAACCCTCGTCAAGAAGATCCAGGAAACGCAGGACCTGCGCAAGGAACTGCAAACCGTCAAGAAGCTCGCCCGCGAGCGCTCCAAGTCCGTCAGCATCCGCATTCCGCAGCTCAAGGACTGCAAGAGCCACCTCGACGCCCGCCGCAAGCGCGGACTCGACAGCATGGTCTTCATCACCGAAGGCCAGTCGGCGGCGGGGTCGATCACGTCGTGCCGGAACGTGACGACCCAGGCCGTCTTCACGCTGCGCGGCAAGCCGCTCAACGTCGCCGAGCTCGACCGCGCGGTCATGTACACCAACGAGGAGCTCTACAACCTCATGCGCGCGCTCAACGTCGAGGAATCCCTCGACGGCCTGCGCTTCCAGAAGGTCATCATGGCCACCGACGCCGACGTCGACGGCCTGCACATCCGCAACCTGCTGCTGACCTTTTTCCTGCGTTTCTTCGAGCCGCTGGTGCTGGCCGGCCATCTGTTCATCCTCGAAACGCCGCTGTTCCGCGTGCGCAACAAGAAGGAAACCCGCTACTGCTATTCCGAGGAGGAACGCGATGCGGCCATTTCCGCCCTGCGCGGCGCCGAAACCACCCGGTTCAAGGGCCTCGGCGAAATCTCGCCGGGCGAATTCAAGAACTTCATCGGCCCCCAGATGCGCCTGACTCCCGTCCAGGTCGCGCACGAGCACAAGATCCCCCACCTGCTGCGCTTCTACATGGGCCGCAACACCCCCGAACGGCGCCAGTTCATCATGGACCATCTCCGCGTCGCCGCGGAAGACTGAGCCGCCGTTTCCAACAGAAAAGGCCCGGGCGAACGCCCGGGCCCGTTTCGTTTTCCGCCGGCCTCAGAAGCTCCGGGCGAAGAGCTTTTCGAACCGCGGCAGCTTGTCGTTCAGCGTGGGGCGCGCGTAGGCCGCGTCGTCCATCACGCGGAAAATCTGGATCTGGCCGATGGCGCGAGGCGAATCGCGGCCGACGATCTCGCCGGTGGCCGGCGAAATCAGCGGCTCTTCGTCCGCGGACACGTAGAGCACCATGCCCGGCACCAGTCCCGCGCCCAGCCCGCGGTCCAGCGAAATCGACTCCTGCCCGAGCTTGCGGCCGACGCGGCACTCGAACGGCAGCTTGGCCGCGCGGCGCGCCATGTCGGTTTGGATCGTCCGGCTCCAGCCGGCGATCAGCGCCGGATCCAGCGAGGCCGGCGCGACGTGGGACGCGATCTGTTCCTTGCGCGCGGCGTCCAGCACCGCCACCTGCACGAACACCTGCCCTTCCTCGTTCGTCTCGACCGCGCCGTTGACCCGGAAGACGAATTCCGGCAGCGGCCGGGCCCCTTCGAAATATTCGATGCCGGGCGTGGACTTGAGCATCCGCACCATTTCGGCGTGGTAGAGCCCGGCGACGACCGTGTCGCCCTTGAACGGCGGACACACCACGGCATGGTTCAGCGTGGGCGGCGCCTTGGCCGCCTCCGCCGCTTCCGCCCCGCCCGCCGCGAGTCCGCAAGCCAATCCGACGATCGCCCCCAGCCACTTCCGCCTGCCCGCCATGGTCCGCATCCTTTCCGGGTTGCCTTAGAACGCCGCGTTGACGATCGGGAAGAACGTCACCGGCCCGCCTTCGACGACGTTGATGAGTCCGAGCTGGATGCCGCGCAGCGACACCGTCCGGTTGATCAGCCCGATCTGGAAGCCCTCCACGTCGTCCGCGGCGTTGAACACGCCCAGCTGGAAGCCGTTGAGGTCGTGCTTGACGGTGTTGAACAGTCCCGCCTGCACGCCGGTCGCGGAGCCCGCCGTGTTGAACAAGCCGGCGCCGACGCCGACGAATTCCGCGTCGACCCAGTTGCCCACGTTGAGCTGGATGCCCGTCAGGCGCGTCGCGTGGCTGAACAGGCCGGCGTCGAACCCGAGCACGTCGGCGTTCTCGCTCAGCGCCACGTTCAGGCGCAGGCCCATCACGCGCGTTTCCGGCCGGAAAATCTGCGCGCTGGCGCCGGCCAGGCCGATCTGCAGCGGCGTCACGTCCAAGGCCCGCGCCGGGGCCGCCAGCGCGGCCGCCAATCCCATCGCGATCAGAATCTTTTTCACGTCAGCCTCCGAACACGGACCGGGTCTTCTGCTTGCGGATTTCCTTCTCGTCGGCCCAGATCAGGCGGCCGCTCTGCAGGTCGCGCAGGCTCATCGTGAACTTGTAGTACACGTCCTTCAGGCGGCCCTGCTCCTGTTCGATCTCCGACAGGTTGGAGGTCAGCATGTAGCGCGGCGCGTCCTGCTGGCCGCCGGCGATCGGATCCTTGGCCGCCGCCTGCTGGTAGGCCAGTTCCTCCTGCAGCGCCGCTTCCGTCGTCCGGTCCTGGAAGCTGAACTTCCGGGAGCGGATCAGCTTGGTGCGGATGCTGTCGGTGACCGACTCGGTGTCGATGTGCTGCATGGTCTTGTTCTTGACCTTGTCCACGATGAGCAGCGGCGGGCCGGCCTGCGAGATGTCCTGCAGGACTTCGTCGGCCAGCATCGAATCGACCATCGTCGCCGCGATCTGCTGCAGATCGGACGAACCGAAGCTCGTGCTGATCGGTTTCGACGACGTGGCGTCGCCGTATTCCACCGTGGTGGCGCAGCCCGCCAGCAACGCCGCGAGCGCCGCGGCCGCGATCCAGTTCAACGGGATTTTCATTCAGGTGCTCCTTGGGGCGGTTGCGCCCCGCTTCGCTTGCTCTTTCGACGTCTTCTTCACTTGATGATCCAGCGGGTCTTCTCGCCCGCGCGCACGCGGAGCTTAAAGGACACCGCCGCGGCGGTCGGCGCCACGCCCTGGACCGTCCGCGTTTCCTTGCCGTGGAGGACCAGCGGCCGCCAAGGATCGGTGTCGGGGTCGATTTCCGCCCCGTCCGCGTCGAACCAGGCGAACTTCGACTGGGCCACGATGGATTTGTTCTGCCGCGAGGTCAGCTGGACGCCGACCTTCATCAGTCCGTTCTTCGTCTGGCCGACGGCCAGATCGTCCACCTGCAGCTGGCGGGCCAGCTTGGCGTTGTCCACCTGCAGCAGCTGCTGCAGATTGCCCGCCTCGTCCGTTTCGGCGCCCACGGTGAGGCCCGACGTGTTCGGCGAGGCGCAGCCCGCGGCCAGCGCGGCGGCCAGGGCCGCCATCCAGATCCATCCCCTCTTCATGCGCATGTTCCTCTCCCTTTACTTGCTTTGCTGCTGGATCACGTTGATCGAGTCGCCGGGCGCGGTCTCGCCGCCGAGGGTCAGCGCTTCGTTCGGCATGCCTTCGAGCCGGATGTAGCTGTTGCTGGCCGACTGGCCCACGCCGCCGGCCACGGTCTTCGTGGCGAAGGCGTCGGCTTCGCTCTGCTCGCGGGCGATGGCCTGGGATTCCAGTTCGCCCTTGCGCGCGAGCCCGGCCGCGGACAGCTCGAGCGGCACGTTGAGTTCCATGCCGTCGGCGAACGCCACGCTCTTTTCCCACGTCGCGTAGCCTTCCTTGGTCACGCGCACCTCGTGCACGCCGGGACGGATCCGGAACGTGCCCGGCGCGGTGCCGATCACGACGCCGTCCACTTCCACGGCCGCGCCGGGCGCGGACGCGGTCACCGTCACGCCCGCCAGCACGGGTTCCGCGGGCACGGCCGCCGCGATCTTCGCGCGGCGGTCCGCCACGCGCGCGGCCAGCTCGGTCGCGCCGCGGTCGAGCAAGACGTTGAGCAGGTCGTCCGCCGCCGTCTGCACGAAGGCGTTCTGGGCGATCTTTTCGCTGACGACGACCACGTCTCCGAAAATCTGCGCGCCGGTGTCGCCCGCCAGCACCCGCAGCGCCAGCCGCAGGGTCGTCGTCGTCGCTTCCTGCGTCGTCCCGTAGGCCTGGACGGACGTCCGGTTCTCGCCCAGCGAGACCAGCGAGGCGAACACCAGGAAATCCGCTTCCAGCAGCTGCGCGGTGCGCAGCGCGGACGCTTCCGGCGCGGGACCGTCCACCGTGCCCTCGGATTTCGCGGTCTGGACCAGTTCGACGAACTGGCGCACCGTCTGCGCGTCCTCCGCCCGGCGCGATTCCGCGAAGCGGTTGAGGACGTCCTGGTAGCGGACCACCTCGAACCCGGCGTCCGTCAGCCGCGCGCCAAGCAAATCGTTGAAGGCGTCGAGCTGGGCTTCCAGCTTCGCGCCGGCCCGGTTCTGGACGAACAGGGCCGCCGTCGGCGCGGCGGACGCCGCCGCCGCGGCCAGCATCAGGATTCCAACCGCCGTTTTCCAAGCCGCTTTCATGTCTGCGCTCCTTTGCCTGCCATCGTCATGGTTGCACGAACACGTGTGAATATACAGCCAAATCGATGTGCGTCACGTGGATCAAAGTCGTTTTTCCCGCCCGCAAGGTTACCGGGCCCGCCCACGCCGGACCGGAACCGGCCAAGGCCACCTGCCGATCGCCGGGCTCCACGTAGGCGCTGAAGACCTGGACGTGCGCCGGCAGGGTCAGCCAACTGCGCAGATCGGCCTGTTCGGAAGCGAGGCTGTAGATCAGCACCGCCAATTCCACCAATTGGCCCGCGCTGCCGCCTTGGTCGTGCGCGGCCTTGGCCGCGGCGCCCTTGGCGACCGCCCGCACGAGCTGCCGCGCCAGGATGCCCGGCATCTGCTCCGCCAGCGCCCGCGCCGCCAGCGCGCCGACGTTGCAGATCGGCGCCGTGGACGCCAGCGGCCGGCCGTCCAGCGCCACCCGGACCGGCGCCGCCGGCGGCACCGGCGCCGCGTAGGTCGGCAGCGCGATCATCCCGATCGAATCCGTCGAGGTCAGCGGATAGGGAATCGACATCTCGACCCGGGGCGGCACGAGCCCGTCTTCGAATACCACCACCAGCCGCGCCTTGTCCGCCAGCTTGTCGCTGCCGGCCGCCGGCATCTTCGCCGCGCGCGGGAACCGCCGCTCGTAGTCCTCGAGATCCTCGCGCATGCCCAGCCGCTTCGCCAGCCGCACCGCGTCCAGCTGCAGGAAATGGTTCTCCGGCGCGATTTCCAGCGCCTTCTTGACGTCGATGTACGCGTCGTTCAGCTCCCCCAGCATCTCCCAGATCACGGCCGACGTGAAAAACGTCGCCGCGTTCTGGAACGACGACTTGACCGCGCCGGCCGCCTGGTCGAGCCCGGCGTACACCGCGCCCAGATGCGGATCGCGCTCGTCGTCCGGCGCGACGTTTTCCGTTTTCGACTTGGCCTTCGCGACTTCCTTTTCGCGGCGCTGCAGGGCTTGCTCCTGTTCGCGGTTCGCGCGGCGCACTTCCACGCCCGCGCCCGTCAGGTCGCCCAGCGCCAGATAGTTCAGCGCCTGGTAATGGTGCGCCAGCGTGCGCTCGTAGGCCGGCACGGCGTAGGGGATCGTCTTGTCGTTCACCAGCACGGCGCCGCCTTGCGCCGCCGCGCCGCGCGCCGACACCACCGCCCGGTTGTCCAGATCCTCGATCGCCGCGAAGGCCTTTTCGAACGCGTCCCGCGACGCCTTGAAATCCCCCGCCAGCTGCGCCGTCCGGCCCCACTCCAGCGCGAACAGCGCGCCCGCGTTGCTTTTCTTCGCCCGTTTGCGGAACGTCTTCCGGTAGTCCGTTTGCTGCCCCGTCCGCAGCGGCCCCAACGTCGTCTGTTCCATGCCCAGCGGATAATGGTTGAACGTCCCGCACCCCGCCGCCGCCAGCGCCAACCCCGCCGCCAAAACCGTCCGGAGCCCCTTTTGCAGGTTGACTGAAATGGACCGGCCTTCCACCATGGAACGGAAAGCATACCACCGCCCATGCCGCCGGACAGTCAAAATCTCGTTTGGATCGACGCCCACGCCCATCTGCAGGATCCGCGGCTGGCGCCGCACCTGCCGCAGGTCTTCGCGCGCGCCGCCGCCGCCGGCGTCGCCCGGGTCCACGTCGACGCCACCGGCGAAGCCGACTGGCCCGCCGTCGCCGCCCTCGCCGACGCCCAGCCCGGCGCGACGCTCGTCTCCTTCGGCGTCCATCCCTGGTTCATCCGCGACCGTTCCGCCCGCTGGCTGCAAAACCTGCGCGACGTCCTCGCGGCGCGGCCGGCCGGCATCGGCGAAATCGGCCTCGACGCCCGCCTGGAAGACGGGCTCGACGCCGACCGCGAAGCCGTCTTCCGCGCCCAGTTCGAGCTGTCCTACGAATTGGCCCTTCCGGCCAGCCTCCATTGCCGCGACGCGTGGGAACCCATGCTGAAAATCCTGTTGGCCGCCCCGCCGCATCCCGCCGGCCTCTTGATCCACGCCTACTCCGGACCGCCCGACGCCCTGCCCGCCCTCGCGGAAAAGAACGTCCATATTTCCTTCGGCGGCACCCTCACCCGGCCCCAGAACGTCCGCGCGCGCGAAAACGCCGCGCGCGTGCCCGCCGGCCGGTTTTTGCTCGAATCCGACGCCCCCGACCTGCCGCCGACGTTGCCCGCCGGCGCGGAACGGCATCTGGTCGGCGAAGACGGCAAGCTGCTCTCCGAACCCGCCTACGTCCCGCTGGCCGGCCGGCTTCTCGCCGAGGCGCGCGGAACCACGCCCGGCGCGATCGCCGCGGAAACCACCGCGACCGCGCGGCGGCTGTTCGCCAAGCTCTGGGCCTGAAAGGTCCATGCGGGACAAGTCGCGCCCCGCCCCCGATCCGTTACCGCTGCGCGCGCAAAGTTTCTACGTTCCACGTAAAACCGCGCGAAAGTTTTTACGTTCTACGTAAAACTACCGCAGCGTGGACCAGGTGGCCCCGTTGCGTTCCTTGTAGCGGGCGATGACGCCGAGGCCGCCCGTTTTCTTGTACCAGGTGGAGGCCGCCAGCGGCGCCTGGTAGTTCAGCGGCTGCGCCGGATCCGTCCGCGGGCCCAGGCTCCAGACCGCCCAGGCCAGCCGGCTGTTGGGCGAATCGTCGGCTTGGCCGCCCGCCGCCTGGCAGGACGGAAAATCGCTGGGCACCCAGACCGGATAGCGGTCGTCCTGCTTGGAGCCGTTCATCCAGTAGTTTTCCGGCGCGGCGTATTTGTAGGTGTCGCCCGGATGGAACGGATCTTCCAGGATCGTCGACGTGCCGGAGCGTTCGTTTTTCGGCAGATAGCCGCCGTCGGCCAGTTCCTGCGGCAATTGCAGCGAACGGCCTTTGTCCGCCGCGGCGCACGACGCCACCACCGGCGGATAGTGCCCGTGGTCGGTGCGGTACGCCTCCAGCGCCACTTCCACCGTCTGCAAATCCGCCACCACGCGCGCCACCCGGCCGCGCTCGATCGCGCCCAGCAGCGGCGGCGCCGCCAGCGCGGCCAGCAAGGCCAGCACCGCCAGCGCCGTCAGCAGTTCGATCAGCGAAAATCCGCGTTTCACTCGGCCTTCTTGATCAAGCGGTATTCCCGGTTGCTCGCGACGCCGTCGTCTTCCACGACGATCATCCGGCGCGGCGTGACGTCCAGATCCTGCCAGTTCCCCGGCCCGCCGTCCGAGTATTGTACCACGTAGCCGTCGTAGTCGGACGAGAAGCTCACGGACGCGCCGCCCGCCGCGCTCCGGCCGAGGCTGATTTCCGGCCCGATTTCCTGCACGAACAGCTCGTAGCCGTTGGTGTTGCTGTTTTCCTGGTTCAGGATGCCCGTGGCCGAAAAGACGGTCGTCGTGGCGGGCGGATCGCCGAGGTCCGTCCGCGGCATGCGCAACGGGAAGAACCGCCCCTGGTCGTCCGTGACCGTGCAGATCCGGTCCGCCCAGTTGGTCTTGCCCCAGCCGTTGGTGCTCGTCAGCCGAATGCCGTCGAGGCGGATTCGCATGCCTTGCCAACGTTCGCCGCCGCGTTGCCGGTCGGGATCGAAAATCTGCGAACCGTCGGGATTCACCAGATCGGCCAGCGTCACGGCCTCGGCCTGCGGCAAGCCCACGTTGGCCTGGACCAAAACGACGTCGAAATCGTTCGAAGGGGTGATCCGGTGCCCCTCGTTGACGTTGCGCTTGCCGCCGCGGAAGAGCGCCTTGCGCGCCGTCACCTCGATCAGGTCGCCCTTGCGGAACTTGCGGCCGTTGGCGTCGAACTGCACCCGCCGCATTTCGTTGGTCCATGCGGAGCCGTAGTCCTGGCCCGCCATGCCCATGGCCTGGTAGTTCTGCGCCATCCACAGCGCCGTGCCGCCGCGGTCGCCGCCCGTGCCCTGGAAGAACACCTGGAACTGGCCGCCCATGAGGTTCGAGGCCGTGGCGTCGGGGTTGTAGGAATAATCCAGCATTTCCTCGGGATCGTTCACGATCACGCCGCGGATCGCGAAGGGAAAGCTCGTCGAACTTTCCACCCACGCCGTGTGGCCGGTGGAATTCACGGATTGCAGTTCCCAATGGGTCATGACCGAGGTTTGTCCGAACGCCGTCGCGACGCCCAGCGCCAGCAGACCCGCCATCCCAAGCAGCTTCTTCATGCTCAATCCTTGTGTCCCGTCGCGGTGATCGTCAGTTTGGCGTGCTTCACGCCGCGCACGGCCGCCAGCTTGTCCGCCAGCGTCCGCACCTGGTCCGCCGGGCCGCGCACCACGAGCGTCTCCAGGCAGTCGTGGTGGCTCAAATGCACGTGCATGACCGACACGATCAGGCCTTCCGCGTCGTGCTGGAGGTCCGTCAGCTTCGCCTGCAGGTTGCGCGCGTGGTGGTCGTAGACCAGCGTGATCGTCCCGGCGATCTCCTGCTTGCCGCGCCGCGCGCGGTGCTCGACCACCGCGTCCCGCACCAGGTCCGCCACCAGGGCCGACCGGCTGGCCGCCTGCTTGTCCGCCACCAGGCGGTCCAGGTCCGCCGCCAGGCCGTTGGGCAGCGACAGGCTCAGCCTTGCAATGCCGGCCGCCGCCGTGTTATTACGAATATTCATATTGGTAATAATGCCATGAAAAACGGTTTTCTCAAGTTTATTCTGCCCTGGGCGCTGCTGGGCGCCTGCGCCCGCGCGCCCGACCCCGCCGCCGCGTACTTCCTCGCGCAAGCCCGCGGCGATTCCGAGTTGCGCATCGCCGACGCCTACAAGTGGCTGTTCCACGCGACGCGCGGCGGCGAACACGCCGTCGAAAACGAAACGGCCGTCCGGCTTTGGCTCGACCGGGAATGGCAAACGCTCGGCCCGCCGCAACCCGGCGAGCCGCTGTGGACGCCGCTGACCGCCGACGGCCGCATCGGCCGCCTGAACCTGCGCCCCTACCGCGCGCAAGGCGGCGATCCCGCCGCCCTGCTCGCCGCGTTTCTCGCCGGGGCGGAAGCCTTCGCGGCCGATCCCGCCCGCTTCCGCCGCGCCTGGAACGCCCTCGGCCGCGAACTGGAGCAGCAACCCGGCGGCCACCTGACCGCGGCGGAATGGCGGCGCTTCGACCGGGATATGCGCGCCCGCGGCTACCCCGCCTGCCACCACAGTCCCGAATACGAACAGGCGCGCCAGCCCGCCTACCGCGTGCTTACGGCCGTGGAAGCCCGAAAACTCACGGATGGGCTCCCGCCCTTTTGACCATTTCAGTTGCGATTTTCCCCGCCCGTTGTAGGTTTCCTTTTCATAGCCCGCCCAGGCGGTCGGCCAGATCAGAGTTTCAACAAAAGGAGAAAACGCATGTTCCAGATCCAATCCATCCACGCCCGCGAAATCCTCGATTCCCGCGGCAACCCCACCCTCGAAGCCGACGTCGTCCTGGCCAGCGGCGTGCTCGGCCGCGCGGCCGTGCCCTCCGGCGCCTCCACCGGCGAAAACGAAGCCATCGAATTGCGCGACGGCGACGCCAAGCGCTATCTCGGCAAAGGCGTGCTCAAGGCCGTCAAGAACGTCAACGGACCCATCGCCAAGGCCCTCGCCGGCCTGGATGCCCGCGACCAGAAGGCGGTCGACGACGCCCTGCTCAAGCTCGACGGCACCGAGACCAAGTCCAAGCTCGGCGCCAACGCCATGCTCGGCGTTTCCATGGCCGTGGCCCGCGCCGCCGCCAACGCCCTCGAAATCCCCCTCTACCGCCACCTCGGCGGCCTCAACGCCCACGTCCTGCCCATCCCGATGATGAACATCATCAACGGCGGCGCCCACTCCGACGCCCCGATCGACGTGCAGGAATTCATGATCGTCCCGCGCGGCGCCAAGACCTTCGCCGAAGGCCTGCGCATGGGCACCGAAGTCTTCCACGCCCTCAAGAAGATACTCAAGGGCCGGAAGCTTTCCACCGCCGTCGGCGACGAAGGCGGCTTCGCCCCCGGCCTCGCCAGCAACGTCGCGGCCCTCGAAGTCCTCGTCGAAGCCATCGCGGCTGCCGGCTACCAGCCCGGCCGGGACGTCTTCATCGCCCTCGACGTCGCCGCCAGCGAGTTCTTCGACGCCAAGACGAAGAAGTACACGCTGCACAAGAGCGACCAGTCCGTGAAGTCCGCCGCCGACATGGTCGCCATGTACGAAGGCTGGTGCAAGAAGTTCCCGATCGTCTCCATCGAAGACGGCTGCGCCGAAGGCGACTGGGACGGCTGGAAGCTCCTGACCGACAAGCTCGGCCCCAAGGGCATCCAGCTCGTCGGCGACGATCTGTTCGTCACCAACGTCAAGTTCCTCCAGAAGGGGATCGACCGGGGCGTCGCGAACTCGATCCTGATCAAGGTCAACCAGATCGGCACCGTCTCCGAGACGCTGGCCGCCATCGACCTCGCCAAGCGCCACGGCTACACCAACGTGATCAGCCACCGCTCGGGCGAGACCGAGGACAGCTTCATCGCCGACCTCGCCGTCGCCGTCAACGCCGGCCAGATCAAGACCGGTTCCCTCAGCCGCACCGACCGCATCTGCAAGTACAACCAGCTCCTCCGCATCGAAGAGGAACTGGGCAACGCCGCCGTCTACGGCTGAGCCGCCACCTCCGAGACCCCCACCCCCTTGCGGGGCGGGTGAATCAGGTCTTCCCCTGCCGCCCCGCGGCAGGGGATTTTTTGCGCCCGCCGATTCCGGTTGCGCCCGCCTTCCGTCCGGGCATATATTCGGTCAAAGTTCGCCACCCGCGAGGAAAACCGCATGCTCGGCGTCGCCATCGTCGGACCGCTCCTTGGCGTACCGTGTTCCAATGCCGACCAATCGACAACATCCAGCAACCAAAATAAAACGGAAATATCGTCATGCCATTCGCAATTCTCCGGCTGGGACTAACCTTGATTGCCTTGTCTTGGGCGGCCCCTTCCCCTTTCCAAGATTCTGCATCATCTTCCGCGATGGCCGACGACAGTTCGTCGTTTCCGGTTGCCGTCATAACGGGCAACACGGACGCCGTGCGCCGCCTGCTCGCGGCCGGCGCCCCGGTTGATCAACCCATGGCCTATGGCGGTACCGCGCTGCACATGGCCGCCGCGGAAAACGACGTCGCCATGGTCCAAGTCCTGTTGGACGCCGGGGCCGACGTCCGCGCGACGAACCAATATCTCCGCACGCCGCTCATGACGGCCGCCGGCAACGGCGCGCGGGAATGCGCCCAGCTCCTGCTCGACCGCGGGGCCCAGATCAACGCCGTGGACGCCTACGGCCACAGCGCCATCGCCCGCGCCATCCAGCGTGGCCAACTGGACATGCTCGATTTCCTGGCCGACCGCGGCGCGGATCTCGACGCGACGTCCAACGAGGGATGGAATCTATTGCATCTGGCCGCCGTGGAAGACAACGCCGACGTCGTCCGCTGGTGCATCCGCCGGAATCTCCCCCTCGATGCGCTGAAGAAGGGCGATTGTACCGCGCTGTATCTGGCCGTGGCCAACAACCAGACCAACGCGGTCCAGGCGCTCCTCGAAGCCGGAGCCGATGCCAACCTCGCCACAACCAACGGTCTTTGGACACCTTTGATGAAGTCCGTTCGAGATGGAAACACGGGCTTGGCCCGCCTGCTGCTTTCCGCCGGTGCCGATCCGGAAAAACGCAGATTCGACGGAACAACCGCCTTGCTGATCGCCGCCGCCCACGCCTCGACGGAGATGATCGATCTGTTGCTGGATGCCGGGGCCCGCACCGACGCCTTCAACGACTACGGGTCCGGCGTCCTGCGCATGGCCATGGGCGCGACGAACCTGGCCGCTTTCACCCATTTTCTGGAACGCAACGTCGATCCGGATCTCGCCCCGCCCGGCAAATGGCCGGTGATTTCCGGCGTGGCGTGGGATGGACAGATCGGGTTCATCGAAGCCCTGCTCGCAGCCGGCGCGGATCCCAACCTGGCCACCCCCGACGGCCAAACGCCGCTTTTCATCGCCATGCGCCGCAGCCAGACGAACGTCGTCGAACAACTGCTCGCCGCCGGCGCGGATCCCGCCTTGCGCAAAAACGAGGACTGCCTGACTCCCTGGCATCTGGCGATTCTCCACGGGGAGCGCGAATTGGCCGAGCAACTGGAAATCCGCATGACGCCGGAACAAATGGCCCCCACCAACCTCGTCCGCGCCTATCTGGATCTCGATGCTCCGCTGGCCACCAACGTGTTCGTGGCCGGCCTGTTCAACGAATGGAACGCCACCGCCACGCCCCTGACGCGGCGCGCGGACGACGGCTGGTGGTACGTCGAACTCGATCTCTTCCCCGCCAGCTACGGCTACAAGTTCGTGGTCGACGGCAACTGGATCGAGGATCCCCTCGCCGAAAAATCGTACCGCGACGGCAACCGCAACACGGAAAACTCCCAGTTCAATCCCGTGAATCGCCGCGTCGAAACCCGCCCGGTCCGGCCCGTTTCTTCCGCGGATGTCCTGATCCCCGTCCGCTTCGAATACCGCGACCGCACCGCGCGCTACGTCTCCGTCGCCGGCGAATTCAACGGCTGGAACGCCGTCAACCACCAGCTGGCCCTCGAAAAAGTCGGTCTGTGGTCCGCCGAACTGCGCATTCCCGCCGGCGAATACGCCTACAAGTTCGTGGTCGACGGCCAGTGGCACCTCGATCCCGCCAACGCCGCGACGAAGGTGGTCGCCGGCGCCACCAATTCCCTCGTCGTCGTCCGACCTGCCGCCGGAGAAACGCCCTGACCGCCCGCCGCCGGCGCGGTTGACAGCGCCGCGGGGGCGGGCCTATCGTGCCCGGCATGAACGCGACTCGCGCGCAGAAAAGAACCGCCGGTTTCGCGCTGGGCATCTTCGCGCTGGCGCTGGCGATCCGGTTGCCGTTCCTCGGCCGCGCCGCGCTCTGGGGCGACGAAATCCTCTTCGTCCAATACATGGCGGACGTGTCCCTGTCGCCGCTCCGCGCCTTCCTCGACTACTGGCAGAACTGCCTCGATTTCGGCCAGTTGCCGCTGGCGGGCGTGGTCCTGAACGTCTGGATGCACGCGGCCGGGCGCTGCGTGCCGGACGTCGCGCACCACGTCTGGGCGCTGCGGTTGCCGGGCGCGCTGGCGGGCGCGCTGGCCGTCGCGGGCATCTACCTGCTCGGCCGGCGGCTGTTGCGCCCGGAACTCAACCGCGCGGCCACGGCCATGGCCGCGGTCTTCTACTACCCCGTCTACTACTCCCGCGAAGTCTACTGCTATCCCTACGTCCTGCTCTGCGCCGCGTGCGCCTTTCTCTTTTTCCACAAGGCGCTCTTCGACCGGCGCGCCGGACGCGGCACGGTCGTCGCGCTCGCCCTCTGGTCGGTCGCGCTGGGCTGGACGCATTTCGGCTGCAGCGTGGCGCTGGCCGGCATGGCGCTGCTGGCGCTGGCCTGGCGGCAACGGCACGCGCGGCGCGGACGCCGCGCGCTCGCCCGCC
>CALKWZ010000039.1 GCA_938003985.1 uncultured Verrucomicrobiota bacterium
CGAGATGTAGCCGTGACTGGAGTTCAGACGTGTGCTCTTCCGATCTAGCCGGGCGCGGCGCGGACCGCCGCGGCGCTCTTCGTCTTCGTGGCCGCGGTGCTGACGATCCTGGCGAAGAAATCGGCCTATCCGTCGTCGCGCTACTTCGCCCTGCTGACGCCGCTGGTCTATCCGGTCTTCGCGGCGGGCCTCTGGGCCGTCGCCGCCGGCGCGGCGCAGGCGCTCCGGCGGCCGGCCGCCGCGCGCGGGCTTTTCCGCGCGCTGGTGGGCGCGGCGCTGCTGGTCCACGCGGGCCTGTTCCTGCCGGACCTGTACCGGCTGGAGGAAAAGAGCGTGCCCTACGCCACCACGGCGCGCTGGCTCAACGCCCACGCCGAGCCCGGCGCGCCCTATTTCTACGACTCCGGCGGCTTCGACCTGCGCTACCTGCCCGGCTACTACGCCACGCCGGAACTGACCCCGGCCGTCCACATCGCCGGCAACGGCCCCCTCTACGCGGCGGACGTCGAGCGCATCCAGCGCGACCTGATGCGGCGCTTCCCCGTTTCCTACTTCATCCGCCGCCCCGGTTATCCCTGGCAAGAACCCGAGCGCTTCTACCGCAATATCGTGGAATCGCGGAATCCGCCCCTGCACCGCCTGCGCCGCCGCGGCATCGTCACCGAAGTGGACACGCGCGACTTCACCGCCGACCTGCGCGAGATCCTCTACAACACCCCGGAAGACGCGTTGGAAATCGCCCGCGCGGCCGGCGAACCGATCTTCGTCGAGTATCCCGGCTTCCGCGCCGGACGCGTCGCGGAAGAAACCTACGGCCACGTCGCGCGCGGCACCGCCGCCGAGCTCGTCGTCCACAATCTGCGCGACGTGCCGCTGCGCGGCTCGTTCCGGATTTCCGGCGCGCTTTCCATCGATGCGGCCGAGGCGACCCTCGAGCTGGCGCTGCCCGGCGGCGGCCGCGACGTCCTGCGGCTGCCGGGCGACCGCATCTGGACCCTGGAAACGCCGCCGGGCGAACTGCCCACCGGCCGCTCCGCCCTGCGCCTCGCCGTTTCCGCCCCCGCCGCCGACCGGCTGCTCGTGATGGACGTCCGCTTCGTCGCGCGCTGATCCCCCGCCGCGGCCGGGTTTTACGTAGAACGGACATAGCCGAGTGCCGAGCCCAAGCCGGGAGGCGCCGGGCGAACGCGAGGTCTATAGCGCCGCGCTTGGCGCGGCGAGCGAGCGAGGCCCTGCGAGCGGAGCGGCAAAAACTTTGGGCGAGATTTACGTAGAACGTAAAAACTTTGCGGAAATTTTACGTCGTACGTAAAACCGGTTGCGGCGCAACGGGCCGGCGCGGGGGGAATGGGCGCGGAAAAAGGTTTGCGCGCGGCCGGCGGCGGCTATAATGCCCGGCGATCAATTCACCGAGAGGATCCGCGCATGCCCACCCCCATCATCGCCATCGCCAACCAGAAGGGCGGCGTCGGCAAGACGACCACCGCCGTCAATCTCGCCGCGTGCCTCGCCGAACGGCGCAAGAAGGTCCTGTTGATCGATCTCGATCCGCAGGCCAACGCCACCAGCGGCCTCGGCCTGGCCAAGACCGAGGGCGCCAGCATCTACGACATCCTCCTGAGCGACAAGCCCATCGCCGACATCGTCCAGAAGACCGCCGACGCGCGCCTCGACGTCGTGGCGTCGGAGGTGGACCTCGCCGGCGCGGAAATCGACGTCGCCCGCGCGGACCACTATTTGCAGCGGCTGACGATGGCCCTCGAGCCGCTGGCCGCGCAGGACCGCTACGATTTCATCCTGATCGACTGCCCGCCGTCGCTGGGCATCCTCACCATGAACGCGCTGTGCGCGGCCGACGGGCTGCTGATTCCGATGCAGTGCGAGTACTACGCGCTGGAAGGCATCAGCACGATCCTCAACACCGTGGGCAAGCTGCACGACTCCGGCGCCGCGCCGCGCCTGACCGTCGAGGGCATCGTGATGACGATGTTCGACCTGCGCACGAACCTGTCGCAACAGGTCGTCGGCGAAATCAAGAGCCACTTCCCGGACAAGATCTACGAATCCCTCATTCCCCGCTCCGTGCGCCTGGCGGAGGCGCCGTCGCACGGGCTGCCGATCATCGCCTACGACGCCAACTGCACCGGCGCCGCGGCCTACCGGCAGCTCGCCCGCGAATTCCTCAAGCGCCGCAAGGGCGGCGAAGCCCCGGCGGACGCCGCCCTCGCGGCCGCCGAAAAAGACGAAGCCGCCCCCGAAGGCGCCCCGTCCTGATCGATCCTGAACCCTGAACCCCGAAGCCTGATCCCTTGTCTCCGCCAGTCCAGCTCCGCGTCTGCGTGCTCGCCTCCGGCAGCAGCGGCAACTGCATCTACGTCGAAAGCCCGGACGCGGCGCTGCTGATCGACGCGGGGCTTTCCGCGCGTGAAACCCTGCGCCGCCTGGCGGCGGCGGGGCTCGATCCCGCCAAGCTGCGCGCCATCTGCGTGTCGCACGAGCACACGGACCACGTCGCGGGCCTCGTCCAGCTCCACAAGCAGCTCGGCGTGGCGCTCTACGCCAACGGCGACACCGCGCGCGGCGTGAAGGGCGGCGCCGACCTGCCGTGGAACTTGTTCACGGACGGCTGCCCGTTCGCCGTCGGCGACGTCGAGATCCTGCCGTTTCCGCTGCCGCACGACGCCTACGCGCCGGTCGGCTTCGTCCTGGCCCGCGGCGCGGCGCGCCTGGGCGTCGCCACCGACCTCGGCATGCCCACCCAGCTCGCCCGCGAGCGCCTGCGCGGCTGCCAGACCCTCGTGCTCGAAGCCAACCACGACGAAACGCTCGTCCACAGCTCGTTCCGCCCGTGGTCGCTCAAGCAGCGCATTTTGGGCCGCCAAGGGCATCTGTCCAACGAAACCGCCGCGGCGCTGCTGGCGGAAATCGCCGGCGACACCCTCCAGCAGGTGTTCCTGGCCCATCTCAGCCAGGAATGCAACAACCTCGACCTGGCGCTCCACGTCGTGCGCAAGCACCTGGAATCCGCGGGTCTGTCCCGCATCCGCGTCCTCCCCACCCATCCCGACAAGCCCAGCGAATTCGCCGAGTGGTGAAAGCCGGAAGGCAAACTACGAAACACGCGAAAGACGCGAAATGGAATCGGAAATCCTGTTCAAGAATGAGAGCTACCGAATCATGGGGGCCTGCTTCGAGGTCTACAAAACCATGGGTTGCGGTTTTCTGGAGGCGGTTTACCAAGAGTGCCTGGCCATCGAATTCCGGGCGCAAGGGATTCCCTTCGTCGAGCATCCCCGACTGGAACTCGACTTCAAGGGAACGCCCCTGAAACAAACCTACGAGCCCGATTTTCTTTGCTTTGGCGAGATCATCGTCGAAATCAAGGCCACAAAGAACTTGATCGACGATTTCAGGGCACAAACGATCAATTATCTCAAAGCCACGAAGAAACAGCTGGCCTTGCTCGTCAATTTCGGCCATTACCCTCAATTGGAGCACGAACGGTTCGTCAACGATCCCCTTTCGCGCATTTCGCGTATTTCGTAGTTTATCAAGGCTGTCATGCAAACGATCAAAGAAATCCTGTCCGCCCGGATCCACGCCGCGTTCGCCGCGGCGTTTCCCGACGCCGATTTGTCCGCGCTGAACCTCGACGCCCTGCCGGCCGCCGACGAGTCGTTCGGCGACTACCAGTGCAACGGCGCCATGGCCGCCGCCAAGGTCCTGCGCCGGCCGCCGCGCGCCGTCGCGGAAGCGGTCGTCGCGCACCTCCCGACGGACGGACTGGTCGCCAAGGCCGAGATCGCCGGCCCCGGCTTCATCAACCTGACGCTGGCCGACGCCGCCCTCGCGCGCCACCTCGAAGCCGTCCAGGCCGACCCCCTGCTCGGCGTGCCGCAGCCGGGCGCCGGCAAGAAGCTCATCATCGACTACTCCTCGCCCAACGTCGCCAAGCCGATGCACGTCGCGCACATCCGTTCGACCGTGATCGGCGACGCCCTCAAGCGCATCCACCGCGCGCTGGGCTACGACGTCCTCGGCGACAACCATCTCGGCGACTGGGGCACGCAGTTCGGCATCCTGATCATGGGCTACCGGAACTTCCTCGATGCCGCCGCGCTCGAAACCTCTCCGGTCGACGAACTCCAGCGGGTCTACGTCCTCTCGCACCAGAAGTGCGAGGAAGATCCGGCGTGGAAGGACCAGGCCCGCGCCGAACTCGTCAAGCTGCAGGCGGGCGATCCCGACAACCGCGCGCTCTGGCAGAAGTTCATCGATCTTTCGATGATCGAATTCAACCGCATCTACGGCCGCCTCGGCGTTTCCTTCGAGCTCGTCCGCGGCGAGTCGTTCTACAACGACGCGCTGCCCGGCGTCGTCGAGAAGCTCCAGGCCCTCGGCCTCGTGCGCGAAAGCGAAGGCGCGCTGGTCGCGTTCCTGGAGGACGAGAAGCTGCCGCCCTGCATCGTGCGCAAGTCCGACGGCGGCTACAACTACGCCACGACCGACGTCGCCACGGTGTTCTCGCGCGAAGCCGAATTCCGTCCCGACGGAATCGTCTACGTCACCGACGAGCGCCAGCAGCTGCACTTCCGCCAGTTCTTCGCGCTCGCGAAGAAAGCCGGCGCGCAGACCCCGCTGCGGCACATCTGGTTCGGCCTGATGCGCCTGCCGGAGGGCCTGCTCTCGACCCGCAAGGGCACCGCGATCAAGCTCGACCTGCTGCTCGACGAAGCCGAGAAGCGCGCGCTGGACCTCGTCAAGCAGGCTTCGCCCGAGATGCCCGCGGAGCAGCAGCGGGCCGTCGCGCGCGCCGTGGGCATCGGCGCGGTCAAGTACGCCGACCTCTCGCAGAATCCGCAGTCGGCCGTCACCTTCACCTGGGAAAAGGCGCTGGCGATGGACGGCAATTCCGCGCCGTATCTCCAATACGCCTACGCCCGCATCGCGTCGGTCATCGACAAGCACGCCGAGCGGTTCCCGGACTGCGACTGGCGGAAAGAGCCCATCGTTCTCGACGCCCCGCAGGCCCGGCGCCTGGCCGTGCGCCTGGCGCGCTTCGGCGACGCCGTGTTCGAAGCGGCCGAGCAGGAGAAGCCCTCGCTGCTGGCGGACGCGCTCTACGACCTGTCGCAAGCCTATTCCAGCTTCTACCAGAACGTGCCGTTCCTCAAGGCCGATCCGGGCATCCGCGAAAGCCGCGTGCGCCTGTGCGACCTCGTCGCGCAGATCCTGCGCCGCGGCCTGGCCCTGCTCGGCATCGACACCCCCGACCGCATCTGAGAGGATGTTGCCCATGAACAAACCGACCGTTTCGCCGTTGCTCGCCGCCCTCCTCCTCGCTCTCGGAATCGGCGCCGCCGCGGCGCCCGTGCCGGCCGCCTTCTTCGTGGCCAACTGGAACGTCGAAAACCTCTACGACACCGTCGATGACCCCGACAACGACGGCGACGACGAATTCCTGCCCAACAACGTCACCACCCGCTGGACGCAGGTGCGCTACGAGACCAAGCTCGACAACCTCGCGCAGGTGATTTCGGGCATGAACGACGGCGCCGGGCCGGACGTCCTCGGCCTCGAGGAGGTCGAAAACGAGGACGTCGTGCGCGACCTGGTCGAGCGCCTGCCGGGCAAGCGCTACGGCATCGTCCACGCGGATTCGCCCGATCCCCGCGGCATCGACACGGCCATGCTGTTCAACCGGGCGCGCTTCGCGCTGCTGGAGTCGCACGCCTACAAGGTGCCCCTGAAATGGGGCGAAACCCGCGACATCCTCCACGCCGTCCTCGAAGACCGCGACGGCGAAAAGCTCCACGTGCTGGTGAACCACTGGCCCTCGCGCGGCGGCGGCATCGAGGCGTCCGAAATGAAACGCGTGGTGGCGGCCCGGACGCTGGCCAAGGCCATCGAACGCATCTACCGGCGCGAACCCGCGGCCCGCATCGTCATCCTCGGCGACTTCAACGACACGCCGTCCGACCGTTCCATCCGCGAGGTGCTCGACGCGGAATTCTATCCGGCGCCGTCCGGCGAATACGACGCGGCGAAGATCTACAATCTCGCCTCCGGCAAGGCCAAGGCGGGCCAGGGCTCCTTCTTCCACGCCTTCGACGGCAAAGTGGAATGGCGCATGTACGACCAGATCATGGCCTCGGGCGCCCTCCTGCAGAACGCCGGCGGCCGCCGCAGCGAAATCTCCCTGTGGGTCGACAAGCCGGCGTTCATGGTGGAGGAACACGGCTGGGACAAGGGCTCGCCCGTGCCCACCTTCGAGAACCAGGAAGACTACGAAGGCGGCTACAGCGACCACTTCCCCGTCGGCGTGCGCTTCGCCTATCTGGACGACGCGCCGGCGGCGGCGAAACCGGCGCCGGAAAAACCCGCCCCCGCGATCGCGAAACCGGTTGTTCCGGCCCCCGCCAAGGTCCAGGCTTCGGTGCCCGACGAATCCGCGCGGCGCGCGGCGCCGGCCGCGGCCAAGCCCCAACCGGCCCCGGCGAAACCGGCGCGGCCCGCCGCGGCGAAGAAGACCGAATTCGACGAGCCCGTCGTCTGGTAGGCCCGGCCGGCCCTAGAACTTCCAGACCAGCGTCGTCTTGGTGGTCACGTCGTTGCTTTCCTTGCCTTCCGCCGGTTGGCTGTCGTAGGCGTCTTCGACGGAAAAGCGCAGGTTCAGGTTGGCCAGCAGCACGGTCTCCAGGCCGATCTCGGCGTTGATGAAATAGACGGCGCCGTCTTCCAGGTTCTGGACGAATTCGGCCGACTGCCAGATCTGCAGGTTGTCGGCGACGAGGATTTCCAGGTACTGCCCGACGCGGCCGGCGAAGAAGCCTTCCGGCTCGCCGCCCTTCTTTTCCGCGACGTAGCCGGGGCCCAGTTCCGCGCTCAACACGGCCCGCTCGGTCCAGACGAAGCGGCGCCCCAGCGACACGCTGCCGCGCAGGCGATAGGACAGATCGGCGATCTGGTCGTGCTTCGCGTAGCCGTCCAGCGCCGCGTAGGTCCGCTCCGTCAGCTTGTGCTGGTACTTGGCCTCGCCCGTCGCGTTGGCGGCGTCGGTTTCGTTGTCGCTTTCCCCGTAGCGGCCGGCCACTTCCAGATACGTGTAGTTCGTTTCCGTTTCCTTGGCGGCGCTGGCCGACCCGTCGTAGCGCAGCAGGTCGCTGTTGCCGCTGGCGGTGCTGACGCCGGCTTCGACGGAGCGCTTCCACTCGCCTTTTTCCTTCCGGACGGACTTCTTGGCGGGCATCTTGTGGACGCGGCCCGAGACGCCGAACAGGGAACTGTCCGCGCCCTTGAAGGCTTCCTTCAGGTCCGCGCCGCGATAGGTCGGTTCCGGCTTCGCCGGCTGGACGGGCGTTTCGGGCTCCACGGGCGCCGCCGGCGTCTCCGCGACGGGCGGCACGGCGTTGGTGGCGGGTTCCGCGGCCGGCGGCGCGATGTCCGCCGGCGGTTCCGCCGCGGGAGCTTCCGGCGCCGGCGCTTCCGGCTCCGCCGCGACGGTTTCGTCCGGCGCGTTCGTTTCTTCCGCCTGGGCGCGCGCTGCGCCGGCCCCGGCCAGCCCGACCGCCAAGGCCACGGCCAGCATCCATTTCACCGTCGCAAGGGTTTTCATGAGGCGCGCAACTTACGCAAGCCGGCGCGCGGCGTCAATGCGAACCGCGCCGGCTCAGGAGGGCGCGGGCCACTGGCCGACGTCTTCGATGTCGGCCTGGCAGGTTTGCAGGGCCGCGACCACGGCCGGATCGAACTGGGTACCGGAATTGCGGACGATTTCCGCCAGCGCTTCCGCCGGACTGCGGCTCCTGGAATAGGGCCGGTCGGAACGGATCGCGTCGTAGGTGTCCACGACGGCGAAGATGCGCGCGCCGAGGCAGATGTCTTCGCCCTTGAGGCCGCGCGGATAGCCGGTGCCGTCGTAGCGCTCCTGGTGGGCCAGCACGATCTCGGAGGCCGGTTCGAGTCCCGGCCCGGCCTTGATGATGTTGTAGCCCAGGTGCGGATGAGTTTTCATGATCTCGCGCTCTTCCGGCGTGAGCGGCCCTTCCTTCAGCAGGATGGAATCCGGAATGCCGACCTTGCCGATGTCGTGGAGCAGCGCGCCGGTGCCGATGTATTCGATTTCCTCGAGGGACGCGCCCATTTTGCGCGCGAGGACCACGGCCATGCGCGCGACGCGCTTGCTGTGCGCGCCGGTGCGCTTTTCGCGCGTGTCGAGCATGTCGGCCATCGCTTCGAGGGTGAACTGGTAGGAATCGGTGACCTGGTCGAGGGCGCGCGACAGCGCCGCGTTCTTTTCGCGGACCATGTCCTCCAGATGGGCCTGGTAGCGCTTGTTCTCCAGCACGAGGCGGCGGTATTTGGCGGCGCGTTCCAGCGTGGCCGAGAGCTGCGCGGGCGCGACCGGCTTCTGGACGAAATCGTAGGCGCCCTGCTGGAGCGACGACACCGCGTCTTCGAGCGTGGCCTGCCCGGTGATGACGATGCCGATGGAGGATTCGTCGAGCGCCCGCAGCTTCTTGAGCAGATCCAGCCCGTTGTCGGGTCCGATGTGCAGGTCCACCAGCGCGACGTCGATCATGCCTCGTTCTTGCTCCGCGAGGGCCACGGCGTCCGCCGCCGTCTGGGCGGTCAGCACGGAAAAGCCCGCGCGCGAAATCATGCGCGCGAAGAGCCGGCACAGCGCTTCGTCGTCGTCCACGACCAGCACCGTGCGCTTGGGATCCGCGAATCCGGCCGGGGCCGGCGCGAGCCCGGCGCCGCGGGCGGCGGGCGGCGGCGGCACCTCGTCGGCGAAGCACAGCTTGTTGCGGCCCGTCTGCTTGGCGCGGTAGAGCGCGCGGTCGGCCTGGATGAGGAAGGTCTCCGCGCTGTGGCCGGGGCCGGCCAGCACGGTGCTGCCGCCGACGGAAATGGTGGCGCGCAGCTCGTAGGTGTCCCGGCACAGCACCGTGCCGCGGAACGCCTCGATCATGCGGTTGGCGATCCGGCGCGTTTCGGCCTCGTCCGCCCACGGCAGGATCACGACCAGCTCGTCGCCGCCGTAGTAGCGGCACACCACGTCGGACTCCCGCACGCTGGCCTGCGCCAGCGCCGCGCACTCCTTGAGCACCTGGTCGCCGACGACGTGGCCGTAGGAATCGTTCACGGCCTTGAAATGGTCGATGTCGACCACGAGCAGGCCGATGGAAAACGGCTGGTCTTTCGCCTGCTTCCAGATCCAGCGCAGTTCTTCGTCGAAGGCCCGGCGGTTCAGCAGGCCGGTCAGCGGGTCCCGGATCGCCATCTGGAGCAGTTCCCCGTTCGACAGCAGATCGTGCCACTTGGGCTCGATCGGTTCGTTCTTCCGCGGTTTGAGGTTGGGCTCCGGCATGCGGTCGTCGTTTCCGCCTACGACATTACCCGCGAGCCGCCGCGGGGCGCAAGTCCGATTCGCGCCGTTTTCCGGCCGCGGGCGGCGCGGCCGGACGAACCCCGCCTTTACAAGCCCCCCGCTTCTCCCCTATAGTCGCCCCACTTGCAGGCCATGGATTCAACGCCGGACCATCGGGATCTTCCGCCGCTCGCGGCTTTTCTGCTGCGCTGGCTCCGACGCTTGGCCGTCGGCGGCGGCGCGCTGCTGGCGCTGCTGGTCCTGGCCGAACTGGCGACCATCCCCTTCCTGACGAAACGCTCGGACCGGTTCCTGCGCGCCGGCCTCGCCAACGGCCAACCGGTTTGGATCGACAACGTGTTTTTTCCGTACCGGTTCGCGACGGCGCGGGCGGCCCGCCCGGCCCCGCCCACCGTGGTGCCGCAGACGCCCGCGCCGGGCACCCTGCGCGTGGCCCTGCTCGGCGGAACCGCCGCCGTGGGCTTTCCCGACGCTTCCTTCGGCATCGGCCGCCAGCTGGAAATCCTGCTGCGCCACCGCTATCCCGAGCGCCCCGTCGAAGTGGTCCAGCTGACGCTCGCCGGGGGCAATTCCCACGTCCTGCGCGAAGCGGCGCGCGATTTGCGGCGGTTGCGGCCGCAGGCCGTCGTGGTCATGACCGGCAACGAGGAAGTGGCCGGTCCCTACGGCCCCGCCTCCAGCCTCGGCCGGTTCCACCACAGTTCGCGGATCGCCCGCGCGCTGGTGCTGTTTTCGCGCACGCGGCTGGCGCGGCTGGGCAGCGCCGCGCGGGACCGCCTCGATCCCGCGCGCGCCGACGACCAGGCCTGGCGCAGCCGGGAGTCCATCAGCCTGCGGGGCCGGATGTCGCCCCGCGATCCCCGGCTCCGCAGCGCCTACCGCTCGTTCCGCAAGAACCTCGCCGCCATCCTCCGCCAGGCGACCGCCGCGGCGCCGGCGGTCGTCGCCTGCACGGTGCCCGTGAACCTGCGCGACTGCGCGCCGTTTTCCACCAGCTTCCTCGACGACGAGACGGCCGCGCAGGAAGTCCGCGAAATCCTCCGCGCGGCCGTGGCCGCCGAAACCACCACCAACCGGACCGAAGCCGCCCGCCTCTATGCCGACGCCATCCGGCGCGACCCCAACCACGCCGAAGCCCTCTTCCGCGCCGCGCGCCTGGCTCTCGCGGCGAACCGCACCGCCGAAGCCGGCGCGCTGTTCTCCCGCGCGCGCGACGCCGACGCCTTGCGCTTGCGGGCCGATTCCCGCATCAACGACATCATCCGCGCCGACGCGGCCGAAGCGGGCGTTTCCCTGCTCGACGCCGAGGCCTTGTTCGCCATCCGTTCGCCGCAAGGCATCCCCGGCCGCGAACTGTTCCTCGACCACGTCCACTTCACCTTCGCCGGCGCCCATCTGCTCGCCGCGTCCATCCTCGATCGCCTGGAATTCCTGCGGGTCTTCGAGGCCGAACCGACCGGCGCCGTGCCCGATGCCGCCGCGGTCGCCGCCGAACTGCTCTACGACCCCTGGGGCGCGGCCGCCCAGCTCGAAGCCGCGCTCGACCAGCAGTTCCACCCCCCCTTCCGGCGCCAGCTGACCAACGCCGAGACCCTGGCGCAACTCACCGCCGAAAAGAACAAGGCCGACGCCCGCGCCGCCGCGTTCACGCGCGCGAACGCCTGCGCCATTTTCGACCGGCGCCGCGCCGCGCGGCCGGACGATCCGTGGCTGGCCGCGCGCACCGCGGATTGCCTGCTGCACGCCGACGCCGGCGCGCCGGCGGAAGCCGCGGCCGCCGCCGCCCTCGCCCGTTGGCCGCACCGCTTCGAAATCCGCGCGCGGCTGGCGCTGGCACGCGCGCTCCTGGACCAGCCGGCGGCCGAAGGCCTGGCCTTGCTGCGGGAACCGGACGAAGACGCCGGCTACTACGACGTCGCCCAGGCCATCGAGGTCGGCCGCGAATTGCTGAAGCGCAAGCAGCCGGCCGCCGCCCGGCCGTGGCTCGAGTACGCCTGGCAGCGCGATCCCTGGAATTCCGAGGCGGCCAGCGCGCTGGCCGAGGCGTTGCACCGCATCGAGGGCGGCGATTCCGCCGCCGCGCTCCTGCGCTCCGCCATCGAGCGCAATCCGGACAACCCGCTGCTGTGGGAAGATCTGGCCGTCCAGTACTGCCTGCTGGGCAACTGGAAAATCGCCACCGATTGCTTCCGCAAGTCGGAAGAAATCGCCCCGTACCGCTACGAGCGCCTGCTGAAGTGGGCCAAAGCCATGATGCGCCTGCGCCAATACTCCCGCGCGCTCAAGCCCATCCGGGCCTATCTGGCGGCGATGCCGGACGATCCCGAAGGACTTGCCCTCCTGGCGGACATCCAGAAGCGGTACCCCGCCCAGACCGAGCCGCCGGAAGAAGACGCGCCCAAGGAAAAATCGGCGCGCAAGTTCCCGTGGGAATAGCCCGCCGCGGCGCTCACGCGCCGGAACCGGCCGCGCGGCGAAACGCCGTTTCCTTGGTCCGCCACGCCACGTAGGCGGTCATGGCGTAGGGCAGCAGGAAGAGCGCGCGCGCTTCGGCCGGCAACGCCGCCAGCCGCGCCAGCACCGTCGGCAGCCCCGCTTCCAGCAGGCCCGCGCGGTGGAACAGCCAGGCCAGCGCGCCCACCGTGCAAACGCTGAGCCACAGCACCATGCCCAACCCGGCCAGCGCTTCCCGCCGCAGCGCCGCGTCGTCCAATCCGCGCGCCGCCGCGCCGGCCAACCGGTTGATTCCCGCCAGCAGCGCGATCACCGCCGCGAAATGCGCCGCCGCGTTCGCCGCCAAATAGCCCTGCGCCGGCGCGTGCGTCCACCACGCCAGAAACGGCCCCAACCCCGCCGTCGCCAGCGCCAACACGCCCACCCGGCCCAGCCGCGCCCGCCAATCCGGCCGGTCCGCGCCGGCGGCGCGCAGCATCCACAATCCAACCGCCAGCGGCGCGCAACTCGCCGCCATGAGCGCCGCCATCTCGCGCGCCGGCAGCACGCCCCCCAGGGCCGCCGCATGCGCCGCCGCCAGCAGCGGCAGGCTCCAGAACAGGCAGGAAAATCCCCGCGCCAGGCGCAACGTCGGCGCCGCCGGTCCGTGGACCGCCGCCGTCACGTGCGCCGCCCTTCCAGCGCGGCGGCGATTTCCCCGCGCAACCCGGAAAGGAACCGTTCCGCGCCGAACGTTTCCGCGTGCGCGCGGATGGCCGCGGCCTCCCAATCCGTCCGCGCCGCGAGCGCGACGGCTTCGTTCAGCGCCTCCGGCGCCTGTTCGGGAAAGAACACGCCCGTGCGCCCCGCCACCACGGTTTCCAGCAGCCCGCCCTTGCCGAACGCCACCACCGGCTTGCCGCACGCCTGCGCTTCCAGCGGCACGATCCCGAAATCCTCCTCGCCCGGAAACACCAGGAACCGGCAGCGCCGGTACAGCTCGCGGACGCCTTCGTCCGGCACGCGGCCAAGGAATTCCACGTTCGGCGCGGCGAGTTTCTTCAGCGCCTCCAGCTCGGTGCCCACGCCCGCGATCTTCAGCGGGTAGCCCGACTGCGCATAGGCCCGCACGGCCAGATCCACCCGCTTGTAGGGCACCAGCGCGGACACGACCAGGTCGTAGCCGTCGTGCCCCCCGCGCGCGGCGGGCGTGAAGAACTCCGTCGCCACCGGCGGATAGACCACGGCCGCTTCCCGGCCGTAGAATTTCCGGATGCGCGCCTGCACGTGCCGGCTGATCGCCACGAACCGGTCCACGCGGCCGCTCGCCGCCCGGTCCCAGTCGCGCAGCCGCGCGAGCATCCGGTCGATCAGCGCCCGCTTGAGTCCGCCGCGGCCGAAATATTCCTCCTGCAGCGCCCAGGCGTAGCGCATCGGGGTGAAGCAGTAGCACACGTGCTTCGCGCCCGGCGGCGGCACGAGGCCCTTCGCCACGCAATGGCTCGTGCTCAGCACCAGGTCCGTGCCCGCCGGCACGCGGAACGCTTCCATCGCCCGCGGAAACAGCGGCAGGAACCAGCGGTAATGCTCGCGGAAACCCGGCACGCGCTGCAAGCCCGACACGTGCACCTTCCGGTTGCGGATCGCGTCCGACACCAGCTCCGGCCGGAACAGCAAGGTGTAGAGTTCCGCTTGGGGAAACTCCCGGCAGATCAGGTCGAGGCAGCGCTCGCCGCCGCGCATGCCGTTGAGCCAGTCGTGGGCCAGCGCCACCTGGAGCGCGCGGCTCATTCCGCCAGCTCCGCGTAGAGCTTGCGCACGCCCGCGGCCGTCGTGCGCCACGAAAACTTCCGCGCCTGGTCCAGCCCCGCCGCGCGCCGGCGCGCGGCTTCGGCCGGATCCGTCAAAATCGCCTTCAGCGCGGCGACCGCGCCGGCGACGTCGTCGGGCGCCACCAGCCGCGCCGCGGCGCCGGCCACTTCCGGCAGGCTCGCCGCATTTGAACAAACCACCGGCGTGCCGCAGGCCATCGCCTCCAGCACCGGCAGGCCGAACCCTTCGTAGCGCGACAGCAGCGCCAAGGCGTCGGCGTCCTGGTAGGCCCGCACCAGCGCCGCGTCGTCCAGATAGCCGGCCCACTCCACGCGGTCCGCCACGCCCAGCCGCCGGGCCGTGGCCGCCGCTTCCGGATAGCGCGCATCCGGCGAGCCCGCGATGCGCAGGCGCGCATCCACCCCGCCGTCCCGCACCAGCCGCGCGAAAACCTCCACCAGCCCCGGCAAATTCTTGTACGGATCGCTCCGGCCCACGTAGAGCACCGTCTTCGGCCCGCCGCGCGCCGAGGGCTTCGCGCCGCCGGGCACGTAGCGCGGATCCACGCCGTCCGGCATGACCGCGATCCGCTCCGGCGGAATCCCCAGCCTCCGCACGATGTCGTTCTTCGCCGATGCGCTGCCCGTCGCCACCGCGTCCGTCCGCCGCGCGATTTCATGCATGAGCGCCTTGTAGACGGGGAAAAACCGCGTTTTCAGCGCCTTGGGCGTGAATTCCGGATGCACCAGCGGGATCAGGTCGTGGACGTTGCAGAGGCATTTCGTCGCGTGCGGCTTGCGGCGCGGAAACGCCGGCAGCGGCACCATGAAATTCGTCGAGTGGTACACCGCGATTGGGTTCTCCCGCAGGAACCGCGCCGCCGCGAACTGGCCGCGCGCGGAAAACGGACCGTACGGCAGCTCCGCGAACTCGAAAGCCGCCTTCCCCGCCAGCCCCGCTTCCCGTTCCACGAACGCGCGCCGCTCCGCGTTGCGCACCCACACCACGTAGCGGAAGCCCCCGCCGTCTTCCCCCAGTTGCTTCAGCAGTTCCAGCGTGTAGCGTCCGATGCCGCTCAGTTCGGGAAACACCCACCGCGCGTCCACCGCAACCCGCTTGTCCGGAACCGGATTCATTTGCGCGCAGTCTAGCCGCCGCTTCCGGTCCAATCCAGCCCATTCTGTTCCGCGGGACAATGGGCGTTGGACATCGCAAGGCGAATGGAAGATAATGGAGTTTTCCATGGCCCCAGACCCCGCCAACGCCAAATCCGCCTTTCCGCGGCTGCCCGTGCTCGCACGCTGGCTGCGGCGCGTCGGCCGCACCTGGATCGAGCGCGCCCGCGGCGGCGAAACCGTCTTTCTGTTTCTCACCGCGGCGTTCATCGGCCTGCTGGGCGGTCTCGGCGCCATCGCGTTCGAAGGCGCCATCCATCTGTTCCAGGACGGATTCTGGGGAACCGTCGAACCCGGCCTCGAATGGCTGCGCCAGGTGCCCGTCTGGAAAATCCTGCTCGTGCCGGCGTGCGGCGGCTTGCTGGTCGGGCTCATCACCACCTATCTCGTCGCCGAGGCCAAGGGCCACGGCGTGCCCGAAGTCATCAAGGCCGTGGCGCTGGCCGGCGGCAAGATCCGCGGACGCGTCGCGCTCGCCAAGACCGTCGCCTCGGCCGTCACGATCGGCAGCGGCGGTTCGGCCGGCCGCGAAGGTCCCATCATCCAGATCGGCGCGGCATTGGCATCCCGGGTCGGCCAATGGATGGGCATGTCCGCGCGCCGCCTGCGCACGCTCGTCGGCTGCGGAGCCGCGGCGGGCATCGCCGCCACGTTCAACGCGCCCATCGCCGGGGCGCTGTTCGCCGTGGAAGTCATCCTGGGCGAATTCGGCGCGGGCCAGTTCGGACCCATCGTCGTGTCCTCCGTGGTCGCGACGGTCGTCGCCCGCGCCTGGCACGGGAACGTCCCGGCGTTTTCGCCGCCGCCTTGCACCTTCGCCAGCGCCTGGGAACTGGTTCCCTACGCCCTGCTCGGACTGCTGTGCGGGCTCGTGTCCTTCGCCTATATCCGCCTCAACGTCGCCGCCGACCGGTTTTTCGAAGAGCGCCGCGGCTGGCATCCCGCGGTCCGGCCGGCCCTCGGCGGCCTGCTTGTCGGCCTGCTGGCCCTGGTCGTGCCGCACGTGCTCGGCGACGGCCATTGGCTCGCGAACGACGCCTTCGCCGGCCGCTTCCCCGGCCTCCTGCTGCTCGCGCTCGTCTTCGCGAAAATGCTGGCCACGTCCGTCACCCTGGGCTCCGGCGGCTCCGGCGGCGTGTTCTCCCCCGCGCTGGCCATCGGCGCCTTGCTCGGCGCTTGGCTCGGCGGCGTGGCCGAACCGGCGCTCGGCGCGCGGTACGGCGGGCTGGCGGCCTATGCGCTCGTCGGCATGGGCGGCCTCGTGGCCGGCTCGATGCTCGCGCCCATCACCGCCATCCTGATGGTCTTCGAGATCACCTCCAACTATTCCATCATCCTGCCGGTGATGCTCGTTTCCATCCTCAGCACCGCCCTCGTCTCCCGGCTGACCGGCCATTTGTCCATCTACACCTTCAAGCTCGACCGCCAGGGCATCCGCCTGTTCCGCGGCCGTTCGCCCGATCTGCTGCAGGAGCACCGCGTCGCGGACCATCTGCGCCCGCACGTCGAAACCATCCGCCCCGCCGAACCCGCGTCCGTTCTCATGGACCGCATGCTGGCCTCCGCCGCCGCCCAGTTCTACGTCGTCGACGACCAGGCCGCGCTGCTTGGCGCCATCACCCTCGGCGACGCCCGCCGCGTCCTGCTCTCCCCGCCGACCCTCGCCCGCATCCTCATGGCCGAAGACGTCATGCGGCGCGACGTCCCCGCCGTCGCGCCCGGCGAAAGCCTCTCGTCGGCCCTCGCCAAATTCGCCCGCGCCCGCCTCCAGGAGCTGCCCGTCGTGCAGGCCGACGACGACCGGCGGCTGCTCGGCACCCTCGCCTACGCCGACGTCCTGGCCGTCTACCAGGACGAAGTCTTCAAGGCCGATTCCGCCCCCGCCCTGTCCCGCGGCGTTTCCGCCCTCGCCGGCAACCGCATCGAAATCGCCCCCGGCTTCGAACTTGCCGAGTGGGAGCCCTCCGCCCGCTTCCACGGCCGGACCCTGGCCGACGCGCGCCTGCCGGACGTCCTCGGCGTCCACGTGCTGTTGATCAAGCGACGCGACGCGACGGGCCAGCTGGCCACGCTCCTGCCCGACGCCCAGACCGTGTTGACGGCCGGCGACGTCCTCGTCCTGCTGGGCCCCGCCGCCGCCGTCGCCCGCGCCGCGGGGTCTTGACCTCCCGATCGGCCGCCCAGGCCCCCCTCCATTTCGGGTATTGTTTTATAAAACAATACCCGATTCTACCTGACCGGTTTTCGCCCCTTGCGTCCTCTCAACGCCGCGTCCGAACCGGGAACCAACCCATAAAAAGTTTCCACGATACGGGGAAAATGCTAAAAAGTCCCTTGCCGTGCGGAATCTTTTTGCGCGCGGAAAACCTATCCCGGAGGCCCCCATGACCGCCCTGCTGATCAAGAACGCCCTGGTCGTCACCCTCGACGACGCCGGCACCATCCTCCCCCAAGGCGAAATCCTTATCGAAGGCTCCAGGATTTCCGCCGTCGGCCCGTCCGTCAAGGTCCCCGTCGGCGCCCAGGTCGTGGACGCCCAAGGCATGGTCGCCATGCCCGGCCTCATCAACGCCCACCACCACTTCTACTCCTCCTTCGCCCGCGGCTTCGCCCCGCCCGGCGAACCGGCCCGCAATTTCGTCGAAATCCTCCAGCGCATGTGGTGGAAGCTCGACCTCGCCCTCGACCCCGAGGCCGTCCGCTACTCCGCCCTCGTCGCCCTCCTCGAAGCCATCCACACCGGCTGCACCACCGTCATCGACCACCACGCCTCCCCGTCCTGCACCGACGGCTCGCTGGATATCATGGAAGAAACCTTCCGCCAGGCCGGCCTCTCCGGCTGCCTGTGCTACGAGACCTCCGACCGCAACGTCCCTGCCGACGGCGTCGCCGAAAACACCCGCTTCATCAAGAAAACCCAGGCCGCCGGCGACGGCCAGGTCACCGCGCTCTTCGGCCTCCACGCGCAGATGACCCTCTCCGACGCCACCCTCGAGGCCACCGCCCGCGTCTGCTCCGAGACCAAGGCCGGCGTCCATATCCACGTCGCCGAGGATCTCTCCGACGAAACCGACTGCATCGCCAAGCACGGCTCGCGCATCATCCAGCGCCTCCACAAGTTCGGCCTGACCGGGAAAAACTCCCTCTTCATCCACGGCATCCATCTCGACGAATCCGAAATGGACCTGATCGCCCAGACCGGCACCATGATGGTCCACAATCCGGAATCCAACATGAACAACGCCGTCGGCACGCAGAAGATGCTGACGCTGCTGAAGAAGGGCATCCTGCTCGGCCTCGGCACCGACGGCATGACCTCGCACATGATCTCCGCCGCCCGCGTCGCCCACCTCCTCCAGCGCGCGACCCTCGCCGATCCGCGCGTTGCGTTCTGCGAAGCCTGCGACATGCTGCTCGCCAAGAACGCGCAGATCGCCGCCCGCTGCTTCCCCGACCCGCGCGGCCAGCTCGCGCCCGGCCAGCTCGCCGACGTCGCGATCTTCGACTACGTCCCCACCACCCCCCTCGAGCCCGGCCGCTTCCTCGGCCACCTGCTCTACGGCCTCAACTACGCCCGCGTCCACACCACCATCGCCCGCGGCCGCGTCCTCATGCGCGACTCCAAGATCCTGACCCTCGACGAAAAGGAAATCTGCGCCAAGGCCCGCGAGTCCGCCCGCGGGGTCTGGAAGAGGTTCTAGGGGGAAGTATTCAGGAGTCAGAATTCAGGATCCAGAATTTAGCCTTTTGGGCGCAAGGACCTAGATCGAAACACTAAAAGGAATTGAAACATTCAACCCTTCTGAATTCTGACTCCTGAATTCTGAATACTGGATTTCGATATTTAAACAACTCCTTCCACCATTCTGAATACTGAATCCTGAATACTGGATACTTTCTTATGAAGATTGGCATCGACCTCATCTCCTTCCACACCCCCGCCTACGTCCTCGACCTGCGCGTGCTGGCGCAGAAGCGCGGGGCGGATCCCGACAAATTCATCGTCGGCATCGGCCAGGAACGCATGGCCGTCGTGCCCCCGGACCAGGACATCGTCACCCTCGCCGCCAACGCCGCCCTGCCCGTCGTCGAAAAAGCCGGCCGCGAGAACGTCGAACTGCTGCTTTTCGCCACGGAATCGGGCATCGACCAATCCAAGGCCGCGGCCATGTTCTGCCACAAGCTGCTCGGCCTGCCCTCGACTTGTCGCTGCATCGAAACCAAGGAAGCCTGCTACGGCGCCACGGCCAGCCTCCGCATGGCCGTCGCCATGGTCGCCGCGCGGCCCCACACCAAGGCCCTCGTCCTCGCCGCCGACATCGCCCGCTACGATCTCGCCAGCCCCGGCGAACCCACCCAGGGCGCCGGCGCGGTCGCCATGCTCGTCTCCGCCCATCCGCGCGTCCTCGCGCTCGACCCCGAAGCCGGCTTCCACGCCGAGGACATCATGGACTTCTGGCGGCCCAACTACCGCGAAGAAGCCCTCGTCGACGGCAAGTACTCCACCAAGATGTACCTGACCACCCTCATCGACGCGTGGAACAACTACAAGGCGGCCTCGAAGCGCGGCCTGACCGACCACCGGCACTACTGCTTCCACATGCCCTTCACCAAGATCGCCTACAAGTCCTACGAGCGCCTCTGCAAGACCGAGGCCGCCGAACTGCCGCCCAAGGACGAACTCGAGCGCCTGCTCGAACCGGCCCTCCAGTACAACCGCCAGACCGGCAACACCTATGCCGCCTGCGTGTACGAAGGCTTCGCGTCGCTCCTCGACAACGCGCCCGCCGCCCTCGACGACCAGCGCATCGGCTTCTTCTCCTACGGCTCCGGCTGCATGGCCGAATTCTTCTCGGGCGTCGTCCAGCGCGGCTACCGCGAACACCTCTTCACCGACCAGCACCGCGCCATGCTCGATACCCGCACCCCCGTCACCTATCGCCAATACGAAGACATCTTCAACTACGGCATCCCCAAAGACGGCGCCGACCACGTCTTCGCCCCCTACCGCGGCGGC
>CALKWZ010000040.1 GCA_938003985.1 uncultured Verrucomicrobiota bacterium
TTGGCCTTGGAACTTTCGTGCACTTCACCCTAGACACCGCCTCTACGTAAAACCGGCTAGGGCGCGAGGACGACGAGAGCCCAGAATTCCAGGCTCGGAACCGCAAGATCGACGAAAGCGCCGTTTTCGTCCGCGCCGGTCCGGAGCGGCAGGGGCCGCGGGCGGCCGAGGCCGTCGTCGGGCGTGGCGAGAAACGCGCGCCGGATGTTCCGGTCGGTGCGAACCCGCAGGGCGACGTTCGTTTGCGGCGTCGGATTGGCGCAGGGATTGCGCCATGCTTCGTCCACGCCGTTCAGGTTGATCAGGTTCAGCGCCGTCGCGCCGTCGGCGCGCGCGCGGAACACGGTCCAGATCGCGCCGGATTCGGCGTCGGGGCTCAGGCGGTGGGTGGGGCTGGAAATCCGCTGCTCGTCGGAAATATCGCGCAAGTCCGCGAAGAGGAATTCCTCGTAGCGCACGGCGAAATCGTAGAGATCGCGCAGGGCGCGGGCGAGGCCGGGGTGCATGCGCGGCGCGCGCGCCGGGAAATATTCGTTCACCAGCAGTTGCCCGTCGTCGCCCAGTTCGACGTGGAATGCGCCGTTGGCGAAGAGCGCCGCGTCCAGCAGCCGCGCCGAGGCGTCGTTGACGAACGTCGGCAGGGGCGGCTGCGCCGGATCGCCCATTTCGTCCCACGGCTTGCGGTTGACGTAGGCCGCGAACGTCATGGCCTTGCCGGGGGCGGCGGCGCGGACTTCGCGCGCGTTGTCGCGCAGGTCCCGGTACGAATGCCGGCTCCAGACTTCGCTGTAGTAGACGGCGGCGTCCGAGCGCGCGATTTCGGGGAGGTAGTTGCCCATGACGTCGTTGTGCGTGACGATCGCGCCGGGATGCGTGCGGCGCAACTGGGCGCGCGCTTCGGCGATGAACTTCGGGAATTCCTCGCGCTCGGGAATGCCGACGGCGGAATTGCGTTTGTAGCATCCCGCCCCGCCGAGGTTGTCGAGATGGATGCCGTCGAAGCCGGCCACGTCCATGGCCTCGGCGAACTGGCCGAAAACGTGGGTTTTCCAATCCGGGTTGGAGACGTCCATGACCCAGATCTTGTAATTGCCGGCGTCGTGCTGGCGGATGTCCCAGAGGTTGGTGGAGTGGGGCGTCTGGAAGGCCGCCCATTCGACGTGCTCGGGCTCGGCGTTGCCGCTGTCGCCGTACATCAGGGTGTAGGACAGCGCGGCCATGTTGCGGGATTGGACCGCGGCGATCTTGTCTTTCACCGTTTGGAACGACTGCACGCGCCCGCCGACCTGGGTGAAGACGTTCAGCGGCTGGCCGTTTTCTCCGTACGGCACGAGGCGGTCGTGGGTCCATTTCCAGTCGTAGAATTGGATCGCGTTCAGATGGAACTTGGCCAGCCCGGCGGCGAGGCCGTCGGCGCCGTCGCCTTCGGGATATTCCGAGAAGAAGCCCATGCGCGGAAAGCGCGTCCAGTCGCTGGACACGTCGAGCGCGGTGGAACGGGAATCGCGGATTTTCCCGTCCACGATCAGATCCACGTCCACGCCGTAGCCGCGGAAATCGTCGGCGGGGGTTTTCCAGGGGAAAACGAACGCATTGGTGTCCTCGACTCTCCGGAGGATGCGGTGGAGATCCTTTTCCAGATGCTTGAAGCGCACATGGAGGAAGGCGTTGGTTTCGGGGCCGAATTCGTTCAGGTCGATCCGGATGCGGGCGGTTTCGCCGGGCGCATGGCGGCCCTTGTCCGGAACCACGTCGCGGATGGGGGAGTTGACGCGCAGGCGGTAGTCGGCGCCGCCGTTGCTGTCCCAGAACGAATCGCCGGCGGCGTTTTGGGCGCGGACGTAGAGGCGCAGCGCGGCCCCTTCGGGAAACGCGCCGAGGCTCGCGGTCCAGGTCTCGCGCCCGCTGGCGGAATCGCCGCGCGCCATGGGGACGGTTTTCCAGATCGCGCCGGCGTTGGTGGAAATTCCGATTTCGGCGGCGACGGCGACGCCGGGCGGCTGCAGGTCGGAAAAGACGCGCAGCTCGTCGCCGGGATTCAGTTCGCCGGGCGCGGGCTCGGTGCGCAGGTTGCCGATCCAGCGGATGGGGGCGGCGGCGTTGCGGACCGTCGCCTGGTCTTGGAATTGGAACGCTTGGTTGGGCCCCGCCACGTCCATTCGGTATCGAACGACGGCGCCTTCGGGAAATTGCCCGAGATTCGCCGTCCAGCGGTCGTGGGTATCGTAGTTGGCGGTGCCGTGGTGGCCGAGGGCGCGCGTTTGTTCCGCGCCGCCGTCGACCGCGAACAAGACCTGCGCGCGGGTGGCCGCGCCGAGCGGCTTGGAATCCACGACGACGATCAAATCCTGCGACGGCGCGAGGAGGCCGCGATCCGCGGTGTTCTTTGCCCACCCGGCCCATTCGAGGTCGCCGGCGAAGGCAAAAGAACAAAGAAGAAAATAGCAAACGACCGTTTTCATGGGGTGTGAAACGGGCGGGTGCCGGAGCGAACGCGGTGGAGGCGTTCGGTGAAGCCGCCGCGTTCGGTGAACTCCTTGGCTTGGGCGGCAAGCTGGCGGTCAAGCAAATGGCAGGCCAAGTTCAACAGGGAAAGCGCGGCATTGGCCGCCAAGGTGGAGGAAGACAAGGACGAACACGGACGAGCAGGGACGGGCATGGACGATGGACGTGAGGTGCGGTCCGTGGCCGTCGGTGGTGGTCCGTGAGAGTCCTGCTTTTGCCGCTCGATCTCTTCGGCCACCCAGGCCTGGACGTCTTTCAGGACGGCGCAGCGCTTGGCCTTGAAGCGCAGCAGCGCGGGATGGTCCGGGGGCAGCAGCGGCAACTCCCGTTGGCGCAGGAAATCCTCGTAGTCGAGGCGGAGTTCTTCGAGGCTGGCGCGGGCCACGTTGGTCAGCTTGAGCTCGGTTTTCTTGGAGGTTCCGCTGGCTTGGCTGCCTTCGGCGATGTTCTGGACGCCGGAACGGGCGGCCTGCACCATTTGGTCGCGGGTGCGGCTGCGGGGCGAGACGTAGCGGTCGCAGAAGCGCACGGTGAGATCGTAGGCCAACTGGGCCACCTGGAAGCTCTTGAGCTTGCGGTAGCCGCCATGCGCGGGAATGAGGGGTTCGCGGTCGGGCATGATGCCGACAGGATAAGGCGGAACGGGCCGGGTTTTCAACAAGGAATGGAAAGCGGCGGCTGCGGCTATCACTTCCACTTGCGCAGGAGGTCGTCGAAGAGGCCGGAGGGCTGGCCGCGCTGGAGTTCGGCGAGGGCTTCCCATTCGGCTTGGCGGGCTTCGGCGCCGGCGGCCTGGTGGATGAAGTAGGCGATGAGCAGGAGCGAAAAGTTGATTTGGCCGTTTTTCAGGAGGGGCAGCAGGGCCCAGGCGGCGAACAGCCACGCGAAGCCGCGGCCGACCTTGGCGGCCAGTTGCGTCGCCGGCAGGCGCCCCAGGCGCGGCACGAGCGCGGCCCGGAACACGCGCCCGCCGTCCATCGGGAACGACGGAATCAAGTTGAACAGCACGAGCATGACGTTGATGCGGCCGAGTTCGTGGACCACGATGGCCAGCAGCGGATTGAGCGAGAACAGAGCCGGGGCGAAAAACAACCCCGCAAGGCCCAGAACGAGGCTGACGGCCGGACCCGCCAGCGCGGTCTGGATCTCGTCGATCGGCCGCCGCGGCAACGCGTTCAGCCGCGCCATGCCGCCGATGGGCAGCAGCAGGATTTCGAGGATGCGCGAGCCTTTCGCGCGGGCGACGAGGGAATGGCCGATTTCGTGCAGCGCGACGCTGGCGAACAGGCCGACCGCGCCCAGCCCGCCGTAGAACAAGCCCCGGGGCCCGCCCGCGGGCATGAACGAAAACGCGAACAGCGGCAGGAAGATCAACAGGGTGACGTGCACCCGGATCGGAATGCCGAAGAGCCGGCCGATGGAATAGGAATTCGCCATCCGCGAAACCTAGCACAAACCGGACGCCCGGGAACAGGGGACAAATGGGCGCGGCGGCGGATCGCCGTTGACGGATCGCGGGGGCGGGGGCTAGAGTGCCGTTCCGGGTGGCGCATTCTGCGCATCCGTCCGGAGGTAGACGACGATGAGCACGACGGTCGGCGATCTGTTGCGGATCAAGGGGAACCAGGTGGAGACCATCGCGGCGGGCGATCCGCTGCTCGAGGCCATCCGCCGCATGAGCGACAAGCACATCGGCTGCCTCGCGGTGGTCACGAAGGCCGGCAAGCTCTCGGGCATCGTGTCCGAACGCGACGTGCTCTGGAAAATCGTCGCCGCCGGCAAGTCGCCCAAGTCCCAGGCGGTCAAGGACGCCATGACCCCGCTGAAGCTGATGAAAACGGTGGCCCCGTCCGTTTCGGTGGAGGAATGCATGGCGCTCATGACCGGCCGCCGGCACCGCCATCTGCCCGTGCTGGACGACGGGAAGCTCGTCGGACTGATTTCCATCGGCGACGTGGTGAAGTTCATGCTGGATGCCCAGCAGGCGACGATCCAAAGCCTCGAAAAATACATCACGGGGACGTTCTGAGCAGCGACACCGCCGCGGCGGGGCCGCGGCCCAACCGGAGAGCGGAGCGATGACGAAAACCTGCACGTGCGCCTGCGCGGAAGCCGCGCCGGACGAAGCGGAACTGATGAAGCGGCTGGACGACGTGCTGGCCGAGCAGAAGGACAAGCCGGGCGGGCTGATTCCCGCGCTGCAGACGGCGCAGGCCATCTTCGGCTATCTGCCGGAATCCGTTTTGCGCCGCGTGGCGCAGGCGTTCGACAAGTCGTACAGCGAAGTGGCGGGGGTGGTCTCGTTCTATTCGTTCTTCTCGACGGTGCCGCGCGGGAAATATTTGGTGCGGGTGTGCCTCGGCACCGCGTGCTACGTGCGCGGCGGCAACGAAGTGCTGCGGGCGATGAAGGACAAGCTGGGGATCGACGTGGGCGGCACGACGCCGGACCGGCAGTTTTCGCTGGAGGTGGGCCGCTGCTTCGGCGCGTGCGGCATGGCGCCGGTGCTGATGGTCAACGACGACCTGCACCAGCGCGTGAAGCCGGCGAAGATCGGCGAACTGCTCGAGAAATACCGCGCGCCGGCGCAGGAGGCGCGGCCGTGACGAAACACCTGAAGAGAATGGATTCGGGCGACGCGCTGGCGGCGTGGCGGGACCAGTTGCGGAAGTCGGAGAAGGCCGCGCAGGAAGTGCGGATCTGCATGGGCGGCAGTTGCCTGGCCTCGGGCGCGCCGGAAATCGCCGAAGCGTTCCGGAAGGAACTGGCGGCGGCGGGGCTGGCGGACCAGGTGCCGGTGCGCGCGGCGGGCTGCATGGGGCCCTGCGTGCGCGGGCCCGTGCTGCGCCTCGGCGACGGCACGTTCTACCAGGGCGTGAAGCCCGAGGACGCCACGGAAATCGTCCGCGAGCATCTCGTCGGCGGACGCGCGGTGGACCGGCTGATCGCCCACGACGAGACGACCGGCAAGCCGCAGGCGAAGGACGGGGAGATTCCGTTTTTCACGAAGCAGACGCCCATCGTGCTGCGCAACTGCGGGAAGATCGATCCGGAGCGGATCGAGGAATACGTCGCGCGCGACGGCTACGCGGCGCTGGCGAAGGTGTTCGGCGAACTCAAGCCCGAGCAGGTGGTCGAGGAAATGAAGGGCTCCGGCCTGCGCGGACGCGGCGGGGCGGGCTTCCCGACGTTCCTGAAGTGGGAATTCACCCGGCGCGCGCCGGGCGACCTGAAATACGTGCTCTGCAACGCCGACGAAGGCGATCCGGGCGCGTACATGGACCGCAGCGTGCTGGAGGGCGATCCGCACAGCGTGATCGAGGGCATGGCCATCGCGGCCTACACGATCGGGGCGGCGCAGGGCTACGTCTACGTGCGGGCGGAATATCCGCTGGCGGTGGCGCGGCTGAAGAAGGCCATCGCGCAGGCGCATGCCTGCGGGTTCCTCGGCAAGAAGATCCTGGGCACGGCGTTTTCGTTCGATCTGGACATCCGCATGGGTTCCGGCGCGTTCGTGTGCGGCGAGGAGACGGCGCTGATCGCGTCCATCGAAGGCAAGCGGGGCGAACCGCGTCCGCGCCCGCCGTTCCCGGCGCAGAAGGGCTTGTGGGGCAAGCCGACGGTGCTCAACAACGTGGAAACCTACGCCAACGTGCCGGCGATCCTGCTCAACGGCGCGGCGTGGTACGCCCAGTGGGGCACGCCAAAGAGCAAGGGCACGAAGGTCTTCGCGCTGGCCGGCTGCGTGAAGAACACGGGCCTGGTGGAAGTGCCGGTGGGCACCTCCCTGGGCGAGCTGATCTACGACATCGGCGGCGGCATCCGCGGCGACAAGGCCTACAAGGCCGCGCAGATCGGCGGACCTTCGGGCGGCTGCATCCCGAAGCAGAACCTCAACGTGCCGCTGGACTACGAAAGCTTGCAGGAGCTGGGCGCCATCATGGGTTCCGGCGGCCTGATCGTGATGGACGAGGACACGTGCATGGTCGACGTGGCCCGGTTCTTCATCGAATTCGTGCAGGAGGAATCCTGCGGCAAGTGCGTGCCGTGCCGCGTGGGCACGAAGCGCATGGGCGAGATTTTGCAGCGCATCTGCGACGGCGAAGGCGAGATGGAAGACATCGAGCGCCTCGAAAAGCTGGGCGCGTTCATCAAGGAGGCGTCGCTGTGCGGGCTGGGGCAGACGGCGCCGAATCCGGTGCTGTCGACGATCCGGCATTTCCGCGAGGAATACGTGCAGCACATCCGCGACAAGCATTGCGCGGCGGGCGTGTGTCCGTCGCTGGTGCTGGCGCCGTGCCTGAGCGCGTGTCCGGCGGGCGTGCAGGTGCCGGGCTTCGTGGCGCTGACGGCGGAAGGCCGCTATGCCGAGGCGCTCAAGCTGCACCGCGAGCGCAATCCGTTCGCGGCGATCTGCGCGCGGGTGTGTTTCCACACCTGCGAAGACCACTGCCGGCGCACGGGACTGGACGGCGAGGCCGTCGCGATCCGCGGCATCAAGCGCTTCATGGTGGATCAGGAAGTGACCATCGTAAAGCCGGCGGTGCTCGAAAGCGCGGCCAACGCGGCGCGCAAGGTGGCGATCGTCGGCGCGGGGCCGGCGGGCCTGACCTGCGCGTACTTTTTGGCGCGGCTGGGCTACAAGCCGACGGTGTACGAGGCCGAACCGCGGCCGGGCGGGATGCTGGTGCAGGCGATTCCGGCCTACCGGCTGCCGCGCGAGACGCTCGCGCGCGAAATCCGCATGATCGAATCGCTGGGCGTCGAGATCCAGACCCTCCGGCGGCTGGGCAAGGATTTCACGCTCCAGCAACTGCGCGACGACGGCGCCGAGGCGGTCTTCCTGGCCGTGGGCGCGCCGGACGGCCTCGGGCTGGAGCTGCCGGGCAGCGACGCCAAGGGCGTCGTGGATTCGATGGATTTCCTGCGGCAGTACAACATCCGCGGGTCGGCGCCGGTGGGCAAGGACGTCGTGGTGATCGGCGGCGGCAACGCGGCGATCGACGCGGCGCGGACGGCGCTGCGGCTGGGCGCGGCGCGGGTGACGGTGGTCTATCGCCGCACGCGCGAGCAGATGCCGGCCTACGCCGAGGAAATCGAGGAAGCGCAGCAGGAAGGCGTGAAGCTGCGCACGCTGTGCGCGCCGGAACGCTTCGAGGTCGAAAACGGCCAGATCGCCGGCTTGGTTTGCCGGCGGATGACGCTGGGCGACTACGACCGCAGCGGGCGGCGCGCGGCGCGGGCCGAAAGCGACGACGCGCTGGAAACGATTCCCTGCGACCAGGCCATCCTGGCGATCGGCCAGCGGCTGGACGCGAAGGCGGCGCTGGGCAAGGTGGCGGCGGCGACGGCCGGCGGCTGGATCCAGGCCGACCCCGTCACCGGCCAGACCGCGGTGCCGTGGCTCTTCGCCGGCGGCGACGCCGTCACCGGGCCGTCGTCCGTGGTCGCAGCCATCGCCGCGGGCGAGCGCGCGGCGGTCGGCATCGACCGGATGCTCACGGGCGCGGACCACGCCTTCTGGCGCGGCTATCCGGACGTGCCGACGGACTACGATCCCGACGCCGACCCGGTGCCGTACCCGCGCGAGGACCTCAACCTCATCGCGCTGGACCGGCGGAAGAACAACTTCGACGAAGTGGAGCAGCCGTGGAACGAAGCCACGGCGCGGCGGCAGGCGCGGCGGTGCCTGCGGTGCGACTACGGCAAGACCGGCAAGGTCAGGGGGGCGGCGCGATGATCCACGTCACGATCAACGGCAAGGCGATCGAAATCGCCGAAGGATCCACGATCCTGCAGGCGGCGAAATCGGCGGGCATCCAGATCCCGACGCTGTGCTTCCTCGAGAAACGCGAGCCGCTCGGCGCGTGCCGGGTGTGCCTGGTGGAAGTCGAAGGGGCGCGGACGCTGGTGGCGGCGTGTTCGACGCCCTGCGTCGAAGGCCAAGTCGTGCACGTCAACGGCCCCAAGGCGCGCGCGGCGCGCAAGCAGGTGGTCGAGCTGCTGCTGTCCGAGCACGACGGCGACTGCCAGACCTGCGAGCGCAACGAGGACTGCGAGCTGCGGAAGCTGGCCAGCGACATGGGCATCCGGACGGTGACCTACGGCGGCGCGCGCGCGGCGCCCAAGCGCGACGACAGCACGCCCGGCCTCGTGCGCGACAATTCCAAGTGCATCAAGTGCCGCCGCTGCGTGACGGTCTGCAACCAGGTGCAGGGCATCGGCGCGCTGTTCCCGCAGGGCCGCGGCTTTGCCACGGTGATCGGGCCCGCGTTCGCGGGCGATCTCGACGGCGTGACCTGCGTGCAGTGCGGCCAATGCGCCGCGGTGTGTCCCGTGGGGGCCATCACCGAACGCAGCGCCATCGACGACGTCTGGGCCGCGCTGGACGATCCGGCCAAGACCGTGGTCGTGCAGACCGCGCCGGCCATCCGGGCCGCGCTGGGCGAGGAATTCGGCTATCCGCCCGGCACGCGCGTGACGGGCCAAATGACGACGGCCCTGCGCCAGATGGGCTTCGATGCGGTGTTCGACACGAATTTCGCCGCCGACCTGACCATCATGGAAGAAGGCACCGAGCTGCTGACCCGCCTGAAACGCGCGCTGGTGGACAAGGACAAGACCGCGGCGCTGCCGATGTTCACGAGCTGCTCGCCGGGCTGGGTCCAGTTCGCGGAATATTATTATCCGAACTTCCTGGACCATCTTTCGACCTGCAAGTCGCCGCAGCAGATGTTCGGCGCGGTGGCGAAGACCTACTACGCCCAGAAAATCGGCAAGAAGCCGGAAGACATGGTCGTGGTGTCGGTGATGCCGTGCACGGCGAAGAAATTCGAGGCGCAACGACCCGAGATGAACGCCAGCGGCGTGCGCGACGTGGATTACGTCCTCACCACGCGCGAGCTGGCGCGGATGATCCGCCAGGCCAACCTGGCGTTCACCGAACTGCCCGACGGCGAGATGGACGCCCCGCTGGGGCTGTCCAGCGGCGCGGCGGACATCTTCGCGAACACGGGCGGCGTGATGGAAGCGGCGCTGCGCACGGCCTACGAGATCGTGACGGGCCGCGAACTGCCCGCGGAAAACCTGCACGTGAAGCCCATCGAGGGCCTCGAGGGCATCAAGGAAGCGGCGCTCAAGATCGAGCGGACGCAGCCGGCCTGGTCGTTCCTGGAAGGGGCGGAGCTGAAGGTGGCGGTGGCGCACGGCCTGGGCAACGCGCGGAAGCTGCTGGAAATGATCCGGTCCGGCGAGGCGCAGTACCATTTCATCGAAGTGATGACCTGCCCGGGCGGCTGCATCGGCGGCGGCGGACAGCCGCGGTTCACGGACGACGGCGTGCGGCTCAAGCGCATTTCGGCGATCTACGCCGAGGACGAATCCAAGAAGCTGCGCAAGTCGCACGACAACCCGGCGGTGGCGGAACTCTACCGCGATTTCCTGGGCAAGCCGCTCGGGCACAAATCGCACGAGCTGCTGCACACGCGTTACGCGCAAAAAGAGCGGCGCTGAGTCGCGCCCCAAAGTTTTTACGTTCTACGTAAAAGCGCGCGAAAGTTTTTACGTTCTACGTAAAACTTGCGTCCCGCGGCGGGCGGGGCCGTCAGGACGCGGCGACGGCCGGCAGAGGCGGGAGCTTGCCGAAGCGGCGCAGGACGGTTTCGATCCGTTCCCGCAGGGCCGCGATGGTGACGGGTTTCTCGACGAATTCTTCGCTGTACTGGTAATTGCATTCCTTCTTGGTGGATTCGTCCAGCAAGCCGGAAAGCATGAGCACGGGAACTTCGGAGAGCGGATAATCCGCTTTCAGTTCCCGGAGGACTTCGATGCCGCTCATCTTGGGCATGCGGACGTCGAGCAGGATGAGATCGGGGTTGCCTTTGCGGGCCATGAGCAGGCCGGTCTTGCCGTCGGTGGCGAAGCCCACTTGGTACAGGCCCGTTCGTTCGAGCCCGCGCTTGAACACTTCGCACAGTCCTTCTTCGTCGTCGATCAACAGGATTTTGGTCGGCATGGCGGTCTCCGGTCGGTTGCGGCCCAACCCGCAACGCATCTTCCCCGCAATGTTACGATTGTGTTAAGGTTGTGTCAACCGACGGATGCGCAAAAAACGAAAATGCACGCAACTTCAATCAGATGAAATGGATAAGTGAACGCATCAGGGCCGGATCATCCAGCCAAGACCGGCCTCCCGGCGTCAATCGCGGGCGCCGAGCAGGTGGTAGAGCAGGTTGTTGGCGACGGCCTGCGGCAGCAGGAGGATCGAGCGGTAGAGCGGGGCGCCGTCGGGGCCTTCGGTGAAATCGGCGGTCTCGGAATCGATGCGCAGGGTGCCTTCGCCCTTGAGGGTGCGGTGGGACGCGCGCACGTCGCCTTTTTCGGTCAGGGTCCGGCCGGTGACGAAATCCATGATCTTGGAGACGGTGGAGAACGTCATCGGGGACGACTGCAGCGGCGGCGCGGGATTTTCGTCGATGAGCTGGACGGCGACGAGGCGGTCTTCGCAGTCGGTGATGAGGCGGAGGGTGGGATAGGGCGGCTGGCCGGGGCCGATGGCGCCGAGGCGGCCGGCGGGGAAGACGTGCATGAAGAACCCGCCGTAGGGGAACGGCGCGCCTTCGATGGGCACGCGCGGTTCGACGGGCTTGACGCCGAGCACGCGGCAGGCGTCGGTCAGCGGCATGAGCCACGCCAGCGGGCCATGGACGTAGAGGCCGGCCTGCGCGCGGGTATCGGGGCTGGGTTCGGCGACGGTGGACAGCAGGAAAACGAATTCGGGCGTTTCGGGGCGGTCGACCGGCGCGGGCAGGGTATCCCACGCGTAGCCGAACTGCATGTAGCGCGGCGCGAACTTGTCCGCGGGATCGGGCGCGGGGGTGGGATAGGGCGCGAGGGTGGCGTGGCGTTTCTTGGGGGCGAGGGCGTAGAGGTTTTTCTTGTCGGCCAGGGTCAGGCGCGCGCGGCGCAGGTCGTTGACGAGCTGGTAGCACTGGTTGGCGTACAGCGTGAGCGGCACGTCGGCCGGGGCGTCGGGCTTGAGGATCTCGAACAGCGTCGCGGCGTATTGGGCGTCGGCGACGAGCGACACGAGCGCGGGATGGCCGGGTTCGGGTTTCTTGAGATGGGCCTGGTAGGCGGTCAGGGTCTGGTTGAACAGGTTCGCGGCCTGGATGAAGCCGGGATGGTTCCAGGCGCCGGGCGTCACGGTGCCGGTGCCCGCGGACAGCGGCTCGGGCTCGGCCGGCAATTCGGGTTCGGCGGCCGCGGCATCCGCGGCCGGCGCGGCGGCGGCCGCCGGCGCGGGCGGCGCCGGCTTGTCGCCGGCGGCATGGAACGTGCCGCCCACGGCGACGTTGGGTTTCTGGGCGCCGGGCCGGCGTTTTTCGCCGCGGAGCATGGCCTGGAAGTCGGGATTGTCCTTCAGCAGGAACTGCCAGAGGCCGAACAGGACGCCGCCCGCGAACAGCAGGAACAGGAGGAACTTCAGGCCGCCGCCCGACGAGGAGTCGATGCCCGCGGTCGCCCCGCGCTTCTGCTTGCCGATGAGGGTGTCCGTGCCGGAGAGGGCGATGGCTTTCTTGGCGGCGGCGGACAGATTGATGGTGTGGGCGCGCGCGCCGGGGCGGTGGCGCGGCTGGAGCAGGATGGTGCTCTCGTCGTCGGCGGGATAGGGCGGCAGGGGCGAGCGGCCGGACTGGATCTGGTGGATGTCCTTGAGGACGTCGGTCCAGGTCGCGGGGCGCTTGGCGGGATCCTTGGCGGTCATCTTGGCGAGCAGCCAGCCGTAGGACACGGGCAGATGCGGGAGGACGTCGCACGGATCGGGCAGGTAGTCGGTCTGCTGGGCTTCGAGGATCTCGTCGAGCGAGCGGCCCTCGAACGGCGGCCGGCCGGTGAGCAGATGGTAGAACGAGAGGCCGAGGGAATAGATGTCGCTGCGGCAATCGGGCTCGCGGCCTTCGATCTGTTCGGGGGCGATGTAGGTGGGGGTGCCCTCGATGTTCTCGGCGGGCGCGCGCGTGGCGGCGGAGCCGGCGATGCGCGCCAGGCCCAGGTCGGTCAGCTTCACGGAGCCGTCGGTGCCGAGCAGGATGTTGCCGGGTTTGACGTCGCAATGGATCAGGTGCGACTCGCGCCAGGCGGCGTCGAGGGCGCCGGCGACGATGTCCACCAGCTTCAGCGCCTGGCCGTGGGCCATGCGCTGGTTCTGGGCGATCCATTCGGCGAGATTGGTGCCGGCGACGTACTCCATCACGTAGAACAGCGTGCCGTCGTGCTCGCCGAAGTCCACGATGCCGACGATGGCCGGATGCGACAGGCGCGCGGCCGCGCGGGCTTCCTTCTGGAACTGTTCGCGCGCGCCGGCGTCGGCGAGGAGCGCGGGGGAGAGCACCTTGATGGCGACGACGCGGTCGAGCGAAAGCTGTTTGGCGAGCCAGACGGTGGACGTGCCGCCGGCGCCCAGCAGCTTCTGGATCTCGTAGCCCGGCAGCGCGGGCGGAGCGAAATGGCGGGTCGCGGCTACCATGGCGATCCATTTTGGACCAAAGCCGGGCGAAAAGAAACTGCGAAATTGGAGCGGCGGCTAGCCGCGGAGGGGCAGGGGGATCTGGAGGCCGGCGGGCAGGGCGTAGCGGTCGGGGCCGGTCTGGTGGACCAACGGATCGCGCCGGAGGGCGTCGCGGAGGGTGCCGCTGCCGCGGCGGCATTCGGGGTGGACGCGTTCGTTGAAGGCCGCGACCAGCGCGCGCAGGGGCAGCTCGCCGGCCGCGGCGAGGATTTCGCGCAGGAGCGGGGCGGCGTGGCGGTCGGCGAGGCCGGCGCGGTCGTCGCGGGTGGCCAAGGCGTCGGGCAGGTGCCGCAGCAGCGTCCGCAGCAGCGGCGCGAGATCCGTGGCGCCCGGCGGCCGGGCGGATTTGGGCAGGTCGGCGGCGAGTTCGGCGAGGGGGATCGGTTCGGCGGCGGCCGCCAGCCGGTCGCGCAGCGCCTTTTCGGCGCGCTCGATCGCGCGGACGGGGAAGGCGCTGAAGAATCCGCGGTAGAGGACGATGCGGCCGGGCACAAGCTGCGCGAGGCAGAGGGCGACGCCGACCGGAGCCGCCCGGCCCCAGCCGGGCACGGCTTGGCCGGCGAGTTCCGCGGCGGAAAGCGCGCCGCCCGCCGCCAGCAGTTTGGCCGTCGCGGCGCGATGGAACGGCTCGGCGGCGAACAGCGGCAGCGCCTGGCGCAAGGTGCCGAACGCCAGGCCGAGGAGCTGCCGCGCGCGTTCGCGGGTGACGCCGAGCTTGAAGCCGACGTCGCCCAGCTTGGCTTCGTGGCGGGCCAAGGCGGCGGAGGGATCGTCCAGGCCGTAGCGGAGGCGGACGGCGTCGGCGAGGCGCGCGGGGAGAAAGAGGGCCAGCCATTCGGAGAAATCCAGCGGCGGCGGCTGGCCGCCCACCGCCGCGCAGGCATAGGCGGCGATGCGCGCGAGCAAGGCGCGGTCGTCCGCGTCGAGCGTCTCGCCGGCGGGCAGCGGATGGCAGAGGTCGCCGAGCGTCGCGCAACCGCCGGCCCGCAGCACGGCCAGGATGCGCGCGGGCAGGCCGCTGGCCGGCAGGGCGCCGTGGCGGAGGCCGTCCGCGCCCGGGACTGGGGCCGCGGACGTCACAGGTTCGGCGCGGTGGACGAGGCGAGCAGCGCCTCGTATTCGGCGGCGGTCAGCAAGTTCTTGGCGAGCACGAGCTCCTTGAGGGTCTGGCCGGTGGCGAGGCCCTCCTTCACGAGCTGGGCGACGCGGTCGTAGCCGAGGCGCGGATTCAGGAGCGTGGCCAGACCCGCGCTGCGCTCGAGGTTGCGGCGGCAGGTTTCGGCGTCGGCCAAGAGGCCGGCGACGCATTTGTCGGCGAGGACGCGCGCCGCGGCGGAGAGCAGCTTGGCGGCCTGGAGGGCGTTGGCGCCGATCAACGGCATGTGGGTGTTCAGTTCGAGCTGGCCGGCGCCGCAGGCGAGCGCCACGGCATGGTCGAGGCCCTGGACCTGCATGCAGACCATGTTGACGGCCTCGCAGATGGAGGGGTTGACCTTGCCGGGCATGATGCTGGAGCCGGGCTCGACGGGCGGCAGGCGGATTTCGCCGATGCCCGTCAGCGGGCCGGAGGCCAGCAGGCGCAGGTCGTTGGCGATTTTCTGCAGGTCGAGCGCGGCGGACCGGAAGGCGGCGGACACGTGCGCGAAATCGGTCATGAACTGCGTCAGGTGGACGCCGTCCTCGGCGGGATGGAACGCGCCGTCCGTCTCGTCGTTGAGGGCCAGGATGATCTCGGCGCGGAAAGCCAACTTGGTATTGATGCCGGTGCCGACGGCGTTGCCGCCGATGCCCAGCTCGCGCAGGCGCACGGCGGCTTCGCGGACGCGCGCGGCGGCGAGGGCGACGGCATGGGCGTAGGCGCCGAACTCCTGCCCGAGGGTCACGGGCACGGCGTCCTGCAGATGCGTGCGGCCGGTCTTGAGGATGCCCGCGAATTCGCCGGCCTTGGCGCGCAGGGCTTTTTCCAGCGCCGCGAGGGCGTCGAGCAGCAGGAGGGTCTGGCCGAGCACGGCGATCTTCGCGCCGGACGGGAAGCAGTTGTTGGTGGACTGGCCCATGTTGACGTCGTCGTTGGGATGCACCGGCGCCTTCGCGCCGCGCGGCCCGCCGAGCGCCTCGTTGGCGAGGTTGGCGACGACTTCGTTGAGGTTCATGTGCGACGACGTGCCCGAGCCGGCCTGGTAGAGATCGACCGGGAATTCGCGGTCGTGCGCGCCGGAGAGCACGGCGCGGCAGGCGGCGACGATGGCCTTTTCCTTGTCCGCCGGCAGGAGTCCGAGCTTGGCGTTCGCGCGGGCGCAGGCCAACTTGAGCCAGGCCATGCCGTGGACGATCTCGATCGGCAGCGGCGTGCCCGAGAGATGGAAATTCTCGAGGGAGCGCGAGGTCTGGGCGCCGTAGAGGGCGGCGGCGGGCACGGCGCGCGGACCGAAGGAGTCGGTTTCGATGCGGGTGGGGATGCTCATGCCGACGATGATACGGGAGCGGGGGCGGAAAGCAAGCGGGGAGGGGTTGGGATTGAAGCGGGCGGGGAAAATGGGGTATAAATACGGAGATGGGAACGCCTTTTTCCAGCCCGGCCGAAGCGCGGCAGCGCGCGGAATTCCTGCGCGCGGAGCTGGAACGCCACAACCGCCTGTACTACGTCGAGGCGCGGCCGGAAATCTCGGACCGCGAATTCGACCGGCTGCTGCGCGAACTCCAGGATCTGGAAGCGGCGCATCCGGACCTGGCGACGCCCGATTCGCCGACGCAGCGGGTGGGGGGCGCGCCGCTGGCCGGCTTCCGGTCCGTGAAGCACGCCGTGCCGATGATGTCGCTCGACAACACCTACAGCGTAGAGGAGATGCGCGAGTTCGACGCGCGCATCCGCAAGGCGCTGGGCGTCGAATCCGTGGACTACGTGCTGGAGCCGAAAGTGGACGGCGTGTCCATTTCGTTGCGCTACGAAAACGGCGTGCTGGCGGTCGCCGCGACGCGCGGCGACGGCAAGACCGGCGACGACGTGACCGCCAACGCGAAGACGATCCGTTCGATCCCGCTGCGGATCCCGACGGCCGCGCCGGTCTTCGAGGCGCGCGGAGAGGTTTATCTGGGCAAGGCGGCGTTCGCGCAACTGAACGCGGAACGGGAACGGGCGGGGGAAGAACCGTTCGCGAATCCGCGCAACGCGACGGCCGGCTCGCTGAAGCAGCTCGATCCTAAGGTGGTCGCGGCCCGGCCGCTGGCCGCCGTGCTCTACGCCACGGGCGAACTCGTCGGCGCGGAATTCGAAACCCAGGCGGACGTCTTGCGGGAATTGAAGAAACTGGGTTTCCCGACGGCGAAACTGTGGTGGGAGTGCCGGGGCATCGACGAAGTGATCGCGCGCGCCGAGGAACTGCAGCGACGCGAAGGCGAACTCGAATACGAGATGGACGGCGCGGTGGTGAAGGTGAACCGCCGGGCGCTGTGGCGGCAACTGGGCGCGACGGCCAAGGCGCCGCGCTTCGCGATGGCCTACAAGTATTCCCACGAACAGGCCCAGACCGTGCTGAAAGCCATCACGCTGCAGGTCGGCCGCACCGGCGTGCTGACGCCCGTGGCGGAACTGGAGCCCGTGGAACTGGCCGGCTCGACCATCGCGCGCGCCACGCTCCACAACGAAGACGAAATCCAGCGCAAGGACATCCGCGTCGGGGATACGGTGCTCATCGAAAAAGCCGGCGAGGTGATTCCCGCCGTGGTGGCCGTGGTGCCCGAAAAGCGGCCGGCGAAAACCCAGCCGTTCGATCTGTTCGCGCACGCGGGCGGGAAATGCCCGGCCTGCGGCGGCGGGATCGTCCGCGACCCGGAAGCGGCGGCCTGGCGCTGCGAAAACCTCGACTGCGCCGCCCAGATCCGCGGCCGCATCGAACATTTCGTCTCGCGCAAGGCGATGGACGTCGAAGGCTTCGGCGAGGCCATCGTCGCGGCACTGACCTCGGAGACGAAAGTCGCCGTCGCGACGGACGACGGCCTGTTCGGCGCGAAGACGGAAGAAAAGATCCTGCCGCCGCTCGTGCGCGACGTGGCGGACCTCTACGCCTTGGCGCCGGCCGACGTCGAAGCGCGGCGGCCGAACCGCGCGGCGGACGCGAAAAAGGCGGAGATGAAGCTGGCCACCAAGCTCTGCGCCGCCATCGCCGCCAGCAAGGACAACGAGCTGTGGCGGCTGCTCCACGGGCTGGGCATCCCGAACGTCGGCGAAGGGTTGGCGCGGACGCTGGCGCAGGAACTGGGGTCGCTGGACGCCGTGATGGCGGCGGACGAGGAAGCGCTGGCGAAAGTGCGCGACGTGGGCGCGATCGTCGCGCGCAGCGTCCGCGAATTCTTCGCCAACGAACGCAACCGGGCGGTCGTCGATAAACTGCGCCGGGCGGGCGTGCGCTTCGACCGGGTGGAACAGGTCGCGGCCGGGGCCGACCGGGACGGCTATTTCTTCGGCAAGCGGGTGGTGCTGACGGGCACGCTGGCGAAGTTCACGCGCGAAGAGGCGCAGGAAGAACTGCGCCGGCGCGGCGCGACGGTGGCGGGCACCGTGGGCAAGACGACGCAGGTCGTGGTGGCGGGGGCGGACGCCGGCAGCAAGCTGGACAAGGCCCGGGCGCTGGGAATTCCGGTGCTCGACGAAGCGGAGTTCGCCGCGAAACTGGCGGACTAGGCCGCGGTCCGGACGGAATGGCGGGCGCGGCCACAATAGACTAGGCACGGCCCGCGGGATGTCCTACGATGGTGCGCGCAATGAAGCCGAGCGTCCCGATCCTCTGCTACCGCAACGTCTCGCCGGTGTGCGGCATCGCCCCGGAAGAGTTCCGCGCGCACCTCGAGTGGCTCGCCGCGCACGGCTGGCACGCGATCCCGCTCGACCAGGTCATCGACTACCTCAAGGGCGGCGCCGAACCCCCGAAGCTGTCCTTCGCCCTCACGTTCGACGACTGCTATCTCGACAACTGGGTGCACGCCGCGCCGATCCTGCGCGACTACGGCTTCAAGGCCGCGTTCGGCGTCGCCACCGCCTATCTCCACGACGGGCCGCGCCGGCCCGACGCGGCCGTCGCCGGCGCCGACCTGCGCGAGCTGCCCGTCGCGCGCGACGCCTGGGACCGCGCCATCGAGCGCGGCGATCCCACCGCCTTCATGAACCGCACCGAGCTGCGCGCCCTCGTCGAGGAACAGGGCCACTCCCTCTTCGGCCACACCCACACCCACCAGGCCTGCTTCCGCTCCGACCAGCCCATCGGCGAGATGGAGACCGACAACCTCCATTCCGGCGTCCACGGCATCTACCTCGAAGTGCGCGACGGCCTGCCGCTGTATCCCAGCGGCTCCGCCTACGCCCACAACGGATTCTGGCCCGCCGCGGGCGATCTGCTCGACGACCGCCTCGCCGCGCGCACCACCGGCGAACGCATCGAATTCTGCCTGCACGAATTCACCCTCTGCCGCGAGCGCCTCGAAGCCCTGACCGGCCGGCCCTCCCGCGCGCTGAGCTGGCCCTGGGGCGAATACGATTCCGTCGCGATCGAAGCCGCGCTCCTCGCCGGCTACGAAGCGGCGCTGTCCATGGATTGCGGCGCCAACCGGCCCGGCACGCCGCTCTTCGCCCTGCGCCGCGTCAAGATGCAGGGCGGCGTCACCTGCCGCGAACTCAACCGCCGGCTGTGCATCGCCAAGAACCCCCTCCTCGCCGGCCTCTTCCGGAAAATCTACCGCGTGCCCAAGCGCTGATTCCCGCGCCGCCGCCGAGGTTGGCGGTATTGCTGCCGGACACGGTGGTGCAATTCGCGCTGGGCGCGACCCTCCGCCGTGAACGCCGGAATGTTGGTCGTGGTGTTCCAATCCACGCGCCCCGCGCGGGGCGCGACCCGAACGGGCAATGGGAATGCTGGCAGAATACAACGTTTCAATCCACGCGCCCCGCGCAGGGCGCGACGGTAACCGTGCGCGGGCCGTGGGGCCGCTTTCGCGTTTCAATCCACGCGCCCCGCGCGGGGCGCGACCGCCGAAGCTACCGGGGGCGACTTGAAGGCCTTAGTTTCAATCCACGCGCCCCGCGCGGGGCGCGACAAGTAGCGCAGTCGAAAGACGAGCGCGCGCCCGGTTTCAATCCACGCGCCCCGCGCGGGGCGCGACACAGCACGGAAGCCTACGGCTGGCTCGACGGCCTGTTTCAATCCACGCGCCCCGCGCGGGGCGCGACCCGAGTCGAGATCAACCATTTTGACCTGGCCGTTGTTTCAATCCACGCGCCCCGCGCGGGGCGCGACGACTTGATTCCCAGCGCGGCCAGCACCAGCACCAGGTTTCAATCCACGCGCCCCGCGCGGGGCGCGACGGGGATCGATCACCAGATCGCTGTGGCGGCTTTTGTTTCAATCCACGCGCCCCGCGCGGGGCGCGACGATCCGCTCGTCGAATTCCGTCTTGGACCGGTTCTCGTTTCAATCCACGCGCCCCGCGCGGGGCGCGACCACATTGCCCAGGGAGCCTTTGACGCGCGGGACAAGTTTCAATCCACGCGCCCCGCGCGGGGCGCGACTGAGGCAGAACCGCCCGGCGTTGGCCGCCGTGTCGTTTCAATCCACGCGCCCCGCGCGGGGCGCGACGAGTCTTCGTGTACGGCGTGACAGCCGTCTGCCGAGTTTCAATCCACGCGCCCCGCGCGGGGCGCGACAGGTGCTGGCGCAAACCGACGTGGACGGCGTCCTGTTTCAATCCACGCGCCCCGCGCGGGGCGCGACTATTCGTTTGCGACAAGTGGCCTGAAAACTTGTCTGTTTCAATCCACGCGCCCCGCGCGGGGCGCGACCTGGCCGGCATGGTCTATGGAAAGATTAGGCGATGTTTCAATCCACGCGCCCCGCGCGGGGCGCGACTGCTTTTTCATCGTCGTTTTCCTTTTGTTCATCCGGTTTCAATCCACGCGCCCCGCGCGGGGCGCGACTGAATACCGGACGCAGCATACGAACATGAGCAAGGTTTCAATCCACGCGCCCCGCGCGGGGCGCGACCAGCGGTTGTTGCGCTCGGGATCCGGGGCATAGCCGTTTCAATCCACGCGCCCCGCGCGGGGCGCGACCCCAAGGGTACATCGACCTGAACACGCATCCGTTGTTTCAATCCACGCGCCCCGCGCGGGGCGCGACCCGGCGCAGCGGGGATAGCGGGCCGGATCCACGGCGTTTCAATCCACGCGCCCCGCGCGGGGCGCGACCAGGGCGTCTGCCGTTTTGGGAAGAGCCGTTGAATGTTTCAATCCACGCGCCCCGCGCGGGGCGCGACTTCCTGGTCCATGGCCTTCGCGATGCGCATCGCGTTTCAATCCACGCGCCCCGCGCGGGGCGCGACCCGTCTTGTCGCGGTACAGCATAGCCATCGGCGTGTTTCAATCCACGCGCCCCGCGCGGGGCGCGACCGATCAGATCCTGCGCCCGCGCGCCGCCCGTGCAGTTTCAATCCACGCGCCCCGCGCGGGGCGCGACTGTGGGACTTCCAGACGATGCCATATGGTTCGTTGTTTCAATCCACGCGCCCCGCGCGGGGCGCGACCGCTCGCACTCCTCGCGCACAAGCTCGATGTTCGTGTTTCAATCCACGCGCCCCGCGCGGGGCGCGACTTCCACGGAAGCCTACGGCTGGCTCGACGGCCTGTTTCAATCCACGCGCCCCGCGCGGGGCGCGACCGGGCCTTTTCGGCGGCGTCCGGATGATCGCGCTGTTTCAATCCACGCGCCCCGCGCGGGGCGCGACTCAGCACCCGACGCGCTTCTTTTGCCTTGTCCCCGTTTCAATCCACGCGCCCCGCGCGGGGCGCGACGTCTTCTCGTCCACCAACATGCCGGTCTGGAAAGTGTTTCAATCCACGCGCCCCGCGCGGGGCGCGACCGCCACAACTTGCCAATATGTCAAGCTATAACGTGTTTCAATCCACGCGCCCCGCGCGGGGCGCGACTGGGATACACTTTGCCCTTGCGGATGATCCGCCCGTTTCAATCCACGCGCCCCGCGCGGGGCGCGACCAGGCGTATGCAAAGAAGCTTCTGGCCGGAATCGTTTCAATCCACGCGCCCCGCGCGGGGCGCGACGCCAGCATGTCGGCAAAATCGTCGTCTTCCGGCTGTTTCAATCCACGCGCCCCGCGCGGGGCGCGACCGTAGTCACCCTGACCGCGCACCGTGATACCGAAGTTTCAATCCACGCGCCCCGCGCGGGGCGCGACCAAGATATGACTCTCCGACGTGCCCGCCGATAGTGTTTCAATCCACGCGCCCCGCGCGGGGCGCGACGCGATATATTCCGGCGAATCCACCTTGCAGACGTGTTTCAATCCACGCGCCCCGCGCGGGGCGCGACAACCTGGCGGCCGCTGAATTCACGGTTTTGACGAGTTTCAATCCACGCGCCCCGCGCGGGGCGCGACCCCTGCCAGCATCCACCAGCGCCACGGGGAAAAGGGTTTCAATCCACGCGCCCCGCGCGGGGCGCGACCTTGAAGGCAATCTCCTCTTTCGTGATTTCGGCCAGTTTCAATCCACGCGCCCCGCGCGGGGCGCGACTAGAAGACGCAGATCCCTCCGTTGCAGAAAAGCAGTTTCAATCCACGCGCCCCGCGCGGGGCGCGACCGCCTTGAGCTTCGTTTCGTCGGGCAGAATCACCGGTTTCAATCCACGCGCCCCGCGCGGGGCGCGACAAACGGTCGAAGGTAACGGCATAGTCGTCGGTGTTGTTTCAATCCACGCGCCCCGCGCGGGGCGCGACTGGGCGGAGAAGACGTCCAGGACGCACAGCTCCATGTTTCAATCCACGCGCCCCGCGCGGGGCGCGACATTTCCTCCTTCCATCCCTTGAAAATCCAGTAGGGTTTCAATCCACGCGCCCCGCGCGGGGCGCGACTTGAAGTCCAGCAGCAGAAATTCGTAGGGCAGCGGTTTCAATCCACGCGCCCCGCGCGGGGCGCGACTCCAGCCAGGCCAAGCCGATCGTCACGCATGCGTCGTTTCAATCCACGCGCCCCGCGCGGGGCGCGACAACCATCTTGTTGATTTCTTTTTGTGACACATACCGTTTCAATCCACGCGCCCCGCGCGGGGCGCGACTTTCGGTCAACATATGGACGGCGTGCTTTTCCGCGTTTCAATCCACGCGCCCCGCGCGGGGCGCGACACGGCTCTAGCCGTGCGGCCTCGATCCCTCCGGTGTTTCAATCCACGCGCCCCGCGCGGGGCGCGACAGTTGAACCGATACCAGCGGCGGCAGTGGCGACGGTTTCAATCCACGCGCCCCGCGCGGGGCGCGACTTCGTCGTCCTTCGCCTCCCAGATCTTCGAGTTGTTTCAATCCACGCGCCCCGCGCGGGGCGCGACGTGCCGGCGATGTCGAGATCCTTCTTGGCGTCGGTTTCAATCCACGCGCCCCGCGCGGGGCGCGACATGTTCGGCCGCTCCGCAGATCGGCGAACACTTTGTTTCAATCCACGCGCCCCGCGCGGGGCGCGACCGGCGGCGATATTTTTCGCCATGATCGTGCGCTCAATGTTTCAATCCACGCGCCCCGCGCGGGGCGCGACCCATCTCAATTGTGGGAAACGTGTTGCGTTCAAAGTTTCAATCCACGCGCCCCGCGCGGGGCGCGACCCGCCGGGACGTGGGGCTCTTGGGATCGCGGCATGTTTCAATCCACGCGCCCCGCGCGGGGCGCGACATACAGTTTGAGAGGTCACGCTCACGACGTTGGAGTTTCAATCCACGCGCCCCGCGCGGGGCGCGACTCGCCGGATTCAAGGGGACCATCTTCGGATGAGCCTGTTTCAATCCACGCGCCCCGCGCGGGGCGCGACCAAACCACGGCCAAATGGAACCATCCGGAATAGGAGTTTCAATCCACGCGCCCCGCGCGGGGCGCGACCTGACCGCTGGGCGCGCGTAGGCGCCTTTGTGGGGGGTTTCAATCCACGCGCCCCGCGCGGGGCGCGACAAGGTGCTTCTATTCCATTGGGCTGGATGTCACAAGCGGATTGATTCCGCGAACATGGAAAAATATTCGAATGTCAGAGAACAATGCCGGCAACAGATTTGTGTATCATGTTGTCATTTAGTTGGATGCGCGATGCGCGAACCGGCGTGGATTCCGGGGGTAGCTTGGGGTTCGCGGAGGTCAGAAAATGAGCGTGTCGGTGACATCGATGTTTTCCGATTTTCCCAGATGTTCGATGCGTTTTTCCCAGTTGGCGCCCAAAAAGTAAAAACGCAAGCTGTCTTGGTCCGGATCGTAGATTTCCTCCAGCCGCGCTTTGAGCGCGACCCAAATTGCCGGGTCCACGACGCATTCGAAAACGGAATTCTGCACCCGCACGCCATAATCTTCGCAGGCCTTGGCGACTTTGCGCAGGCGAGCTTGGCCGCGCTTGTCCACGGTCGAGACATCGTAGCTGACGAGCACCATCATGGATCATTTCCAAAGGAAGGGCGGATAGGCGTCCAAATCGCCCCGCAAATGGCGGGCGAGAAGTTGGGCTTGGACGTGGGGCACCAAACCAACGGACATCTTTTCGTTCAAAAAGGGATGGGTGATCTCGTCTTGTTTGCGCTCTTGCCAGGTTTTCAAAACCAATTTGCGCGGGTCGTCCTTCAGCAGAACGGCGCCGGTCTCGCCCGTCACGAAGTCTTTCAGGGCGATCTGCTGGCGGTTGATGAGGGAGAGCACCAGCCGATCCACCAAGAAAGGGCGGAATTCCTCCATGAGGTCGAGCGCGAGGCCGGCGCGACCGGGGCGGTCGCGATGGAGGAAACCGACTTGGGGATCGAGGCCGACGGCTTCGCAGGCCGAACGGCAATCGTGGGCCAGCAACGTATACAGGAAAGACAGCAGGGCATTGACGGGATCGAGCGGCGGTCGGCGACTGCGTTCGTGGAACTCGAACCCGGTTCTGGAACCCAGCAGCCCGTTGAACGCGCCGAAATAGGCATGGGCGGCATCGCCTTCCATGCCGCGGACTTCCTCGAGCGGCAGGGGGCTCTGGAGGCGCAGCATCTGCTGCTGGAGGCGCAGGACGAGAGCTTCGACGTCCGGATTGCCGGCGGCTTCGGGATGATCGCGCAAATGGCGCTGGAGGACGGTGCGGGCGTTGTTGAGCTTGCCGAAGACGAACATGCGGGCGAGATCGGCCGATCTGGACAGGTCGTCCGCCCGGCGGTACTGCTCGCGGCGCAGGAGGACGTTGCCGGACTGGGGGCCGTCCACGCGGGCAAGGAATTTGCCGTATTCGGAGAGAAAACTGACTGCTACGCCGTTTTCGCCGCAATGGCCGAGCAGGAAGGGGCTGCACAACACGTTGCCGAAGCAGACCAAGCCGCCGATGTTGTGGATGGGGAGGCGGGCGCGCACCTGCTGTTCGGCCTCGACGACGATGGTTTCGCCCTCCTTGCGCAGATAGGCGCCCTGGGTGGTGACGTAGAGGGTGTTGAGCATCTGTTTCATTGAACGGCCTCCGAAAGGTAGCGGGACACGTCGCCGGTGGCCTTGGGCTTGCATTGGTCGAACAAGGAACAACGCTCGCATTTCGCCTTGTCGTAAACGGCGGGGGGCGTGTGCCCGGATTCGAACAGGCGATGGAGGCGCGCGGCGGCATCCTCGGTTTCGGCGCGCAAGGCCGGGTCGAAAGCCACCAGCGTGCGGCGCCGGGGCTCGCCGTAGAACAGGGCGCCTTCGGGAACCGGTTTGCCCAGCATTTCTTCGAGACACAGCGCCTGGGCGCAAACCTGCACTTCGTCGCACCGATTGGTTTTGGAATGGCCGCGCTTATGTTCGACGGGGTAAGGCGTGGCGTCATGGAATTCGACGACGTCCGCCTTGCCGATGAGTCCCAGCCGCAAGGACCGCAGCGACAAATCCCGGGCGATGCGCACATCGCCGCGGGTTTCGTGGCCGGCGGAATGGACGTGGTCGTGGGCGAGGCGTCCTTCGGCCGTGAAGCGGTTCTCGCTCCAAACCTGCTCGATATGGATCAGCGCGCATTGCCGTTCGCAATACAGCAGGTGCTGCAAGGCGGAGAGGGGCAGGAGATCGTCTTCGGAGTAGGGCATGGCAGCGAAACCGGCGGGAATCGGATTGTCGATTCCCGCCGGGCGTCACATTCGGCTATAGAATCTTGACTCCCTTGGGCGGGGTGCCGATGGTGATCTCGTAATCCGAGTAGGCGCGAGGCGGTTTTGTTTCATCCTTGCGCTTGATGGTCACGAGGTCGAACAGCGACTGGGCAGAAGCTTGACCCAATGCATTATCGTGCTCGAAAATGACGAGCTTGCGGGTGGTCATCAGGCCGCGCGCGGCTGACCTGTCGTGTTCGAACATGTTGTTCAATGCCGCCCACAGGAGATCCAAGTCCTCCTTGGAGAAACCGGTTTGGGCAGCCAGATGCGCCGAAACGAAGCCGTGAGCAACATACAGGCCATAGGGTATCGTGTTCTTGCGACCCATGGTGCGATTGTCGCCACCTTGTTTTTCCGCCTCGGCTTCCGTGGTAACGGCCATGCGGGTGATGGAATGTTCCAGCGTAACGACAGGATCGACCGACCGGGCAAAGGTCATTTGGACAGGACCACGAACTTGGCCGGCGTTGGCGCCAACGGCAAGGACAGCGCCAAATGTCCGAATGTCGAAGTACTTGCCACACATTTGACTGCGCGCCTTATCGATTTCGGAGCCTTGACCTTGGCCGTCTTTATTGCGTTTTTTCCCGTCTTTCGCATCTGCGGGTGGCTTGGATAAATCAACCCCTAGTTCGGCATATGCGCTTTCAATCGCGCGATTTAGAACGGCCTTCTCCTTGACGAAGATGTCGAAACCGGGCTTGTCGGCTTGCGTAATTTGAACGAAGTTTCGCACCTTTCGCTTGAGGCAGACGTCGGTTACCAAGCCGCAGCCGGTTTCGGCGTCGATGCGCGGCATGTTGCCGGCATCGGGATCACCATTGGGATTGCCGTCTTGGGTGTCAAAGATCAAGAGGAAGTCGTAACGGGTTTTGATTGGCGTGCTCATGGTGGGTTTCCTATTGGGTTAATCCTGTTATTCTTTCTTGTATTGTCTCTGGTGGTAATAGCCGACGGCGAAACGGCCCTGATCATCTAGGGAAAGATGGGCCGGGAAATCTTGGATGCCATCAACGATTTCGGCGATAAGGCGTTCAAGGTTCACTCGCCATCCGATGTTTTCCAGTTTGGACAGATGATGATTCTTTAAAGTCATCAATCGACCGAAGACCGTCACGGGGGCGCTGGATGCGGCCGCATAGTATCGGTCGCGTATGGTGGCATTGATGCCGGGATTGGCCGCTTCCTGGATTCTCTCCAGGACGGCGAACAAACGGCCCAATCGATAGCCGATGTTCATATTGTTTGGGTCCAGACTCACGGCGAGTTCCTCCTGTTGCGTTTTCTGTTTAAATCGACAGTTGCGGTTGATGCAGGCTTTGATGAGTGCCGCACGGATATGCGTGATTTCATGCTCCACCTTGATGCGCCGGACGACCGACTGCAAAAGAGTGGCAGGATAAGGTAGGCCTTCCAAAATGGCGCGCATGGTGTCGCCTTCCAGATTGGGGGGGATATTTTCAGCTTTTCCGAGCGGAGCGGAGCAAACCAACAGACGGAAGATGGAGAACACGGGTTTGTCGAACGGTGTCCGAACGATCTCGAGGTCGCAGAAATGCTGGCGAATCTGGTTCTGCATTTCGGATAGTGGGGCTGCGATCCAGAACCGTATGGCAACGCGAGCCGCATTGGGGGAAAGGCCGAGGACATAGAACTTACCTGCATCTTCTTGGTTTTCCGATGGCGCGCCGGTTATTGGCGATTCGAGAAAGGCTTTGACCGCTTGGATGTTCCGGTCGGGATCGTCTTTTGGCGGCTCGTTGAAAAACAGAGAGAATTGCTCTTCAAAGCGCGTGTTCTTTTCCGACCAGAACACGGTAGAGGCGTCGCCGACCTGCATACGCTGAATTGAATCCTTGCCGAGAAGATGGTTCAAAGCGGTGGTATAGGCGAAAGCAGCTGTCTTACCGATGGGCGCGTTGGCGCCTTGCTCTTTCCCGTGTGACTCGAATGCACTTGCATTGTACGAGACGATGTTTGCCCCTACCGATTGGGCGCCCCAAATGCCTTTGATGGCCGGGTGAAGATTGGCCAATGCATCGGTTCCACCCGTAATCAGGCAGCGGATGTCTTTTGCGGCATTGGCATTGGAGCGATCCACCGCGGCTTTTACGGAGGGTCGGTTGCAAATGAGCGAGGAATCTCCTTGAAGCCGGAAAGTGATGTTTCCGCCACTAGCTAAAACGCATTTCCATGTGTCTTCGAATTTTTCCAGAGTGGTGGACGGATCGTTATGGTTGAGAAATGCGGATACGGCAGCGATGCCCTCGTCCCGGTCGAGATGAAGGTTTAAAATAGCCTTTTTGAATTCCGCAAATTGCTCGGCGACCCGCTGCGGCTTTCCCTTAATGACGACGCCAAGCGCATACTCGGGATTGTCCCAAAGCAAGTTGCTTGCGATGGCATTTGCCCTTTTGACGGCCTGGGGCACGAGAAATGCTTTGGATCGTTTTTTTCTGTCGACGATTTCCTCTGTGTCCTCAAACAGTACGGGGTGCCCCTTTTTGTCTAAGGTGATCACGAATCGGATTTCTTTCTTTTCCCATCCAGGCGGGGCGATGCCGGAATCGGGATCGGCTGCTTTGCGGTCGTAGTAATCCTTGAGGGCTTGGAGAATCATTTGCGCACCTCTTCGCTTTCGGGGTGGGGGACGGGAATCACGCCGTGTTTCATTATCGGGCGGAAAAACATGGGTTTGACGTTGGCGGGATCGGAGAAATCCAGGTCGTACAGCATCCAGCCCAGATCATCGTCCTTGGAAATGGGGGCGGCGGGCTCCTCGGCCGGATCGACGAGGCGCACATCAGCGGCAAACTCCCTGCAACCGAGATAGGGTTGATGGAAATGCTGGCCTTTGCGCGCCCGGCGCTCGAACATGGCGGCATATTTGGCTTCGGTTTCGTCGGGCCGGACATCCGGCTTTTGTAGTTCGGCGACCTCGGCGGAGTCCGCCAGCCATTCGGGGACGGGATTCGAAGTCGCGCCGCGTTTTTCAGGCGGAATGAAGACGAACTCTCCGTGCAGCCGATAGCGGACGTCGCGGAGAATGAGGCCGGCGCGCTGCTGGCGGGCGTCTTCGATGAAAATGCCGTGGCTTTTCGGGGAGGCGACGGATGCCACCTCGTTGCGGCGAACGTTGGTCCAACGGATGGGGTTGAGCACTTCGATTTTCGTGATTCGCCAGCGGATGGCCGGTTTCCAAAGGATGGCATCGAAAATGGCGCGGGCGGCGGACGGGGTGATGACGTCGTAGCTGACCCGTTCGACCTTCATTTCGGGCCGGGTGAAGCAGGCAAAATCGCCTTTCACTTCCAAACAGAATCCTTTGCTCATGGAAATCTCTCCTTATGCTAAATTATGCTTTGGTACGACGTAAGAAGTCCTATGTCGTTGAAAATGTCCGCCCCGGTCGCCTCGGAATACATGCCGTTCCAGATAAACATGTCGGGGGCGAATTCTTCGATCAGCCCGTTGGATTTGAGATTCAAGAACTGGCCTATGGCGATCGACACGCTGAATCGCTGAAGTTTGCGCAGCAAGTGGCCATATGGGGCGTCGCTTCGGATTTGCTTTTTCAGGGCATCGATCAATCCATCGCTTTCGCCATACCGGACGAACATGGATTGCTGTGCTTCATCGACCATGTGGAATCGGGATGCGGCGTCCCGGAACTGGATCTGGATGCAGCCGGCGTCCCGGACCAGCAATTCTTCATAGGGGAATTTCGCCTCGATGCGGGAGTAGAACTCTGAAAAAAAGCGAGGGAAGACTTCGACAGCCTCCATATCGAGGGAGTCGTGCAGGAGAATCCGGGCGGAATCCTCGGCTTTTCGCAATTGCCCCTTGGGCGCCGGCTTGGGCGGGATGAAGACGACGACCTTGCCGCCATCGGGAACGCGGCCTTCGCGGTTGCAGCGACCTGCGGATTGGGCGATGGAGTCCAGTCCGGCCAAGGCGCGATAGACCACGGGGAAATCGATGTCCACGCCCGCTTCGACAAGCTGGGTGCTGATGACCCGGATGGGCTCGCGGTTTTCCAGCTTTCGTTTAATAAAGTCGATGATCTTGGAGCGGTGGGCGCCGCACATGCTGGCGGAAAGGTGGATCGTATCCGCGGGCATTATGCCGAACAATTCCAGGCAATTGCGCCGGGTGTTGACCACGCATAGAACTTGAGGGTGTTGAATCAATTCCGCAGCGATTTCGTCCCAAGTGCGGGACTTGTTTTCCCGGACATCAGGCAACGTGTAGCGGACGCGGCGGAGGCGTCGCGACAAGTCGGCGCCGGGGGGGATGATTTCGGCGATCGTGCCCAGATTCGGAAGAACGGGCTGGGTGGCGGTGCTTAGGACCATGGTGACGCCATAATGGGCGACCAGTTGGCGCATCACGTCGGTGCAGGGAACCAGCAGTTCGGGCGGCAACAGTTGCGCTTCGTCCAGAATCACGACAGAATCGACGACGTTGTGGAGCTTGCGGGAACGGCTGGAACGTGCGGCGAGCAAGGATTCAAAGAATTGGACGCTGGTGGTGACGATGACGGGGGCGTCCCAATTCTCCGATGCCAGCCGGGCTACTTTGGTTTGGGAGTCGGGATCCAGATTGGAATGGTGCTCGACAACGTTGCCGTCTCCAAAATGCTTCCGCAGAGTGTCGGCGGTCTGCTCGATAATGGACATGTAGGGAATCACATAGATGATGCGGCGCTTGCCGTGAAGCCGCGCATGGCGCAAGGCGAACGCGGTGCCCGAAAGCGTCTTGCCGCCGCCCGTCGGCACGGTCAGGGAAAAGAAGCCCGGGGGGTGTCGTGCGGCCTCTTCACAGAACCGGCGTATTTCGGCCCGAATGGCATTCACATCCGTTTTTGGGGCTTTAAACTGTTTTTCATCCAGCAGCCGGAAAAACCGGGATTCCAATGCGGTCAACGGTTCGAAATCCGAACGAGCGGCGAATATTTCCGGCGACATGAATTGTTCGGTGTCGAGGAAGTCGGCGTCCACCAAGCAGGAATAGAGCATCCGGATCCACAGGTGCATTTCCGCGAGCGCCATTTTGCGCGGAGGTGAAGGCGGCTGCGCGGGCAGGTCGAGCCGAGAAAGCCAATTTCTCATGGCATTTAGTTCGTCGCGCGCCGTTTCCAGGCGCTGGGTCAGCGCGCCATTGGGCTGAATCCCGCCGATCCAATCGGGCAGCCCCGCATGATGGCCGGCGACCTGATAGGCAAGAAGACGACCGGCGGGACCATATTTCTCAAGCGCCAAGGCGGCGCCAGCACCGGAATGGGTCGATGGTTGGCCGGACGAGTCATAATCCGAAGCGTCAAGACCATTGCTGCGACGAAGATAAGCCTGGAAGGCGTCGGTAGCCTTGCCAAGGTCGTGAAGAAGGCCGGCGAGGCGGGCCCATTCGGCGGAATGGAACGGGGCGGCGAATTCGGCGGCTCGAGCGGCGACGTTTTCGAGGTGTTGGCGCAGGGGTTGCCAGTTTTCCGTTGGCTGCCCCTTTTTGCTGTGCGCCCAACACATAGCAAAAGTCATTTAACAAGCTGAATATCGTGAAGTCAAGGTTCGACGGTATACCTGTCCGCAAAGTTTTTGCCGCTCCGCTCGCGGGGCCTCGCTCGCTCGCCGCGCCAAGCGCGGCGCGATAGACTTCGCGTTCACCCTGCGCCTGTCGGCTTGGGCTCGGCACTCAGCTATGTCCGTTCCAATTAAAAATCCGGCCAACCGTTTACGTTCCACGCAAAACCGGCCGGAATTGGCCATTGAGGACGGCGGGCGGGGGTGGTAGGATGGCCCCATTCGGAGGAAATGCGCGCATGAAATGGACGTGGCTCGGGTTGACGGTGGCGCTGGCGGGCGGTTCGCTCGCGTGGGCGCAGGAGACTTTGGACGCGCCCCCCGTGCCGGGGGACGCAGCAACGACGGTCGCGGCGGCGGCAGAACCGGCGCCCGCCCCTGAACAAGCAAAGGAAACGGACATGGTACTGATCAAGACGACCCTGGGCGACATCAAGGTGAAACTGGCGGCCGACAAGGCGCCGCTGACGGTCGCGAACTTCCTGGCCTACGTGGACGCCAAGCACTACGACGGCACGATCTTCCACCGCGTGATCGACGGCTTCATGATCCAGGGCGGCGGGTTCGACGCGAACATGCGCCAGAAACCCACGCAGGCCCCCATCAAGAACGAGGCCGCCAACGGCCTGCGCAACCGGCGCGGCACGCTGGCCATGGCCCGCACGATGGTCGTGGACAGCGCCACGAGCCAGTTCTTCATCAACGTGAAGGACAACGGCTTCCTCGATTTCCGTTCGCCCGATCCGCAGGGCTTCGGCTACTGCGTCTTCGGCGAGGTCGTCGAAGGCCTGGACGTGGTGGACCAGATCAAGGGCGTCCGCACGGGCGTCAAGGCCGGCATGTCCGACGTGCCGCTGGAGACGGTGGCGATCGTTTCGGTGACGCGGGTGCAGTAGCGGTCGGGGGCGGCGGGACGGCGCGGGCCGTCCCGGCCGGCTTCCGGCGGAAAGGGGCGGCATGGCCAAAGGCGCGAACAAGGTCTGGGTGGGGTTCGATCTGGGCGGCACGAAGATGATGGCGACCGTCTACGGCGCCGGCTTCAAGGCGCTGGCCTCGGCGAAGGCGAAGACGCCGGTCAACGAAGGCCCCAAGGCGGTGCTGGCGCGGATCCGCGAGACGATCCGCGAAGCGCTGAAAGAGGCCCAGGTGGCGCCGCGCGCGCTGGCGGGCATCGGCGTGGGCTGCCCCGGCGTGCTGGATCTCGATGCCGGGATCATCCTGGAAGCGCCGAACCTGGGGTGGAAGCGCGTGCCGCTGCGCAAGCTGCTGGCGGGCTGGTTCCGCTGCCGCGTGACGCTGGCGAACGACGTGGACGCGGGGACCTACGGCGAATACCGTTTCGGCGCGGGCCGGGGCGCGCGCACGCTGCTGGGCGTGTTTCCCGGCACGGGCATCGGCGGCGGGTGCGTGTACGCCGGCCAATTGCTGCGGGGCAAGACGGGCTCGGCGATGGAAATCGGCCATCTGCCCATCCGCGAACACGGCCGGCTGTGCGGCTGCGGGCGGCGCGGCTGCCTCGAGGCGCTGGCGGGCCGGCTGGCGATTTCGGCGGAAGTGGCCCAGGCCGCGTTCCGCGGCGAAGCGCCCTATCTGGCGGCCAACGGCGGCTCGGATCTCAAGAAACTCAAGAGCGGCCTGCTGGCCAAGGCCATCAAGGCCGGCGACGCGGCGGTCGAGCGGATCGTCCGCGACGCGATGCACCTGCTGGGCCGCGCGATCGGCGGCACGGTGAATCTGCTGGCGCCGGACGTCGTCGTGCTCGGCGGCGGCCTCGTCGAGGCGCTGCCGCGCCTGGCGCTGGAAGAAGTGAAGGCCGGCCTCCGGGATACCGCCATGGCGTCGTTCCTGCCCGGGCTGCGGGTGGTGGAGGCGGAACTCGGCGACGACGCCACCACGCTGGGCGCCGCCGCGCTGGCGGCGGAAGCCGCGGCGCCGGCCAAACGAGGCCGCCGCGCATGACCGACGCCGTCCAAGGGCCCGAACCGTCCGCGCCCGCCGCGGCACCGGCGCCCGCGCCGGAACGGCGCGTCGTGGCCGCGATCGACGTCGGTTCCTCCGCGCTGCGGCTGGACGTCGCCGAAGTCGGCGCGCAAGGCGACGTGAAGCTGCTGGAGAGCCTGCGGCAGGGCGTGCGCCTCGGCCGGGACGTCTTCACCAAGGGCCGCGTCGAGCAGGACACCCTGCGCCGCTGCGTGGCGATTTTGAAGAACTACGGCCGCCTGCTGAAGGAGTACGGCGTGACGCGGCCGGACCAGTTGCGCGCGGTGGCCACCAGTTTCGCGCGCGAGGCGGCGAACCGCGACATGTTCGTGGACCGCGTGAGCACGGCGACGGGCATCGACCTGGTTGTGCTGGAGGAGTCCGAAGAGGCCCGCCTGACCTATCTGGCCGTGCGCGACCTGCTGGAAGCCGCCGGGCTGCTGGCGGCGGGCAACGTCGCGGTGCTCGAGATCGGCAGCGGCCAGACGATCCTGCTCTACATCCGCGGCGGGCGCGTCACGGTCGCGCAGTCGTTCCGCTCGGGCGCGCTGCGCACGCGCGAGCGGGTGGAATCCGGCGGGGCCACGGGGCCCCAGCTCAAGGGCGTGCTGAAGGCCTACGCGATGGAACTCGTGGAGCAGATCGTCCAGGCCATCCCGCGCGAGAAGATTTCCGCGCTGGTGGTGATGGGCGCGGGGGCGCGCTTCGCGGCGGAAGAGTCCGGCGCGCTGCCCGTGGCGCCCGGCTCCCGCGTGGCCGTCGCCGCGACGGCGCGCCTGGCGGAACTGGCGGACCAGGTCGCGGCCACGCCCGCCGTGGCCCTGGTGAAGGAACACAAGATGGCGTTCCAGGACGCGGAAACGGTGGCGCCGGCGCTGATGTCGGTGGCGCAGGCGGCCCGCGCGCTGAAGGTCAAGGAAGTCTATGTCGCGCAGGCGACGCTGCGCGACGGCCTGCTGCGGGACATGGCCATGCGCGACCACCGCTCCGCCGGTTTCGAGGAGCAGGTGCTCTATTCCGCCCAGACGCTGGCCGCGCGCTACGGCGCGGACGAGGCGCATGGCCGGAACGTGGAGGCCGCCGCCGCCGCGCTGTTCGACGAGCTGCGGGAAGAACACCAGCTCGGCGGCCACGAGCGGCTGCTGCTGCGCGCCGCGGCGCTTTTGCACGACATCGGGATGTTCGTGAACTCCCGCGCGCACCACAAGCACGCGATGTACCTGCTGCTCAACAGCGATCTGTTCGGCCTGACGCGCCACGACATGCAGATCGTGGCGACCGTGGCGCGCTACCACCGCAAGGCGCTGCCGAGCCCCGCGCATCCGGAGTTCGTCTCGCTGCCGCAGGAAGACCGGATGACGGTCGTCAAGCTGGCGGCCATCCTGCGCGTGGCGGACGCGCTGGAGCGCACCCACCGCGAGACCCCGCGCGTCCTGGAATTCCGCCGCGAAGCCGACCGCTTCGTGATCCTGCTGCGGGACATGGAGGATCTGACGATGGAGCGCCTCGCGCTCAAGGACAAGGGCAATCTGTTCGCCGACGTGTTCGGCCTGGTGCCGGAGCTGCGCGAACTGCGCACGGAGCTGCCGGGCGGCGCGGCGGGCTAGGGATTTCCGGACCATGGCCAAGGAACCGAAAAGCAAAACCGCCGACGCGCCGTTCCTCAACCGGGAACTGAGCTGGATCGATTTCAACTTCCGCGTGCTGCAGCAGGCGGAGGACGCCGCGCTGCCGCCGCTGGAGCGGCTGAAGTTCGCGGCCATCACGGCGTCGAACGCCGACGAATTCTGCATGGTGCGCGTCGGCGGGCTGAAGCTGCTGCGGCAGCCGGGCGACGAGCGGCCCGATCCCTCGGGCCGGACGCCGGCGGCGCAGCTGGAGGAAATCGCCGCGCGCCTGCGCGAGCTGGTGGAGCGGCAGTACGCGTGCCTGCTGAAGGAGATCGAGCCGGCGCTGCGCAAGGGCGGCATCCGCCGCCTGCGGATGGACGAGCTGTCCGCGGCGCAGCGGCGCCACGTGGACGCGCTGTTCGCGGATTCCATCTTCCCGGTGATCACGCCGGTGGCGGTGCGGCCGGACGCGGAATTCCCGCTGCTGGCGGGCCTCGGGCTGGCGCTGTGCGTGCGGCTGGAGGGCCCGCCCGAAGAGCTCGCGCCGCGCCACGCCGTCGTCGCGATGCCGAAAAACCTGCCGCGGTTCCTGGCGCTGCCGGGCGAGGCGGGCTATCCCTACGTGCTGCTGGAGGACGTCGTGCGCGCGCACGTCGACCGGCTTTTCCCCGGCGTGGCCGTGCGGGAATGCGCCGCGTTCCGGATCACGCGCAACGCGGACGTCGGCGTGCGCGAGGATCTGGCGGGCGACCTGCTCGAGCGCATGCGCGAAGTGCTCGTGGAGCGCAAGGAAAGCGACTGCATCCGGCTCGAGCTCGAAAAGCGCGCCTCGAAGGAAGTCCAGGCGTTCCTGCGCGCGGCGCTGGCGCTGGAACCGGCGGACGTCTACGCGGTGCCCGGTCCGCTGGATCTGGCCGCCTTTTTCCGGCTGGCGAACCTGGCGGGATTCGACGCGCTGAAAATCGAGGCTTGGAATCCGCAGCCGCTGCCGGAAGCGCCGGCGGCGGAATCCGCGTTCGCCGCGCTCAAGCGCGGCAACCTGCTGCTGTTCCATCCCTACGAGAGCTACGATTTCGTGCTGCGCTGGCTGCAGGAGGCGGCCGACGATCCCAACGTGCTGGCGATCAAGCAGGTGCTGTACCGCGTGAGCGACAACAGCCCGGTGGTGGCCGCGCTGCTGCGCGCGGCCGAGCGCGGCAAGCACGTGACCGCGCTGGTCGAGCTGAAGGCGCGCTTCGACGAGGCGCGCAACATCGACTGGGCCGACGCGCTGGCGCGCGCCGGCGCGCAGGTGATCTACGGCGTGAAGGGCTACAAGACCCACGCGAAGGTCTGCGTGGTCGTGCGGCGGGAGCCGGAAGGCGTCGTGCGCTACGTCCACTACGGCACCGGCAACTACAACGAGAAAAGCGCGCGGCTCTATTCGGACGTCAGTTTCCTGACCGCCCAGGAGGACTACGGCGCGGACGCGTCCGCGTTCTTCAACGCCCTGACGGGCTATTCGCAGCTCGGCAAGTTCCGCAAGCTCGAAGCCGCGCCGCTGGGCATCCGTCCGCGCCTGCTGGAGCTGATCGGCGGCGAGGCCGAACGCAGCCGGCAGGGCGAGGAAGCGGGCATCGAGGCGAAGCTGAATTCGCTGGCCGATCCGGAACTGATCGAGGCGCTCTACAAGGCGTCGCAGGCCGGCGTGAAAATCCGCCTGAACGTGCGCGGCATCTGCTGCCTGCGGCCGGGCGTGAAGGGCCTGAGCGAGAACGTTTCCGTCGTCAGCGTCGTGGACCGCTATCTCGAGCACGCGCGCATCGTCCGGTTCCGCAACGGCGGCGCGCCGCTGACGTTCATTTCCAGCGCGGACTGGATGCCGCGCAACCTGGACCGGCGCATCGAGCTGCTGGTGCCCGTCGAAGACCCCGCGGGGGCCGCCAAGCTCGCCGAGATCCTGGAAACCTGCCTGGCGGATACGCGGCAGGCGTGGGCCCTGCGCTCCGACGGCGCCTGGGAACGGCGGCAGCCGGACGCGAAGCGGCCCGCCGTGCGCGCCCAGGAGGAATTCCAGCGGCGCGCCGAAACGCGCGCCGCCGAAGCCCTCCAGCGCCAGGCGCCGGTCCTCGAACCGCAGCGCCCGGCGGAACAGAAGAAGCAGGCGTGACGATGGCCCGCCGCGCCGCCGCGAAGAACCGCCGCCCGCGCCTGCGGGACGAAACGGCCGACCAGGCCTTGCGCCGGCTGCTGGCCGCGCAGCTCGCGATCGTCCGGACCCGCGAGCCGGCGGCGCGCCGGGGGTCCGTGGCGGCCTTGCACGACGTGCGCGTGGCGCTGCGCCGCATGCGCAGCCTGACGACGACCTTCGCGAAGCTCGAACCGAAATTCCTGGCCGATCTCGACGCCCGCCTGTCCAAGACGTGCGACCGCATGGGCGACGCGCGCGACCTGGACGTGTGGATCGAGCTGTTCCGCGATCTCGTCGCGGCCGGCGGCGCGATCGGCTTGTCCGTCGGCGACCGGCGCCGGATCGTGGCGGCGCTGCGCCGCCGGCGCACGGAGCTGGCGGCCGAAGCGCTGGCCTGCGGGCCGTTCCGGCGGACGAAGAAGATGCTGGGCGAATTCCTGCGCGCCCGCCGGCCCAAGCGGCGCACCGCGCCGCCCGCGCCCGCGGCCTTTGCCGCGCGCCGGATCCTGAAGGTGCGCTCGCTCGTCGCCGAACGCCATGGCCGGGTCGGCAACTTCTCGAAAGGGCCGGCGCACGACCTGCGCCGGTCGGGCCGGCGCCTGCGCTATCTCGCCGAATTCTTCGCGTCCGATCTGGGCCGGGAATGCGTCCGCGCCGGGCGCTGGATCACGAAAGCGCAGGCGGCGCTGGGCAAGGTGCACGATTGCGACAGCGCGCTGGAATTCACGGAAGATCTGCCGTCGGGCCGGGCGCGGGCGGCGGTGCGCCGCCAGCTGCGGCTCCGCCGCGCGGCGCAACTGCGCAAGTTCAAGGCGGCCTGGCGGCAGTACGCCGACCGGCGGCTGCAAAAGGCCTGGCGGGAGCGGCTCGAAGCCTGGGTGGACGAATAGGGCAAGTCTCGCAACGCCGTGGCTGCGCCATCCCCCGACGAGGGCGTCGGGGGCTCCAAAGAGAGGATCCGGTGGCTGTTTGGAGCCGGGACGCCCTCGTCCCGGGGGGCATGCATCACCCGAAAAATGAAAAACGCCCGATCCGGAAAGGATCGGGCGCTTCGTTGCCGGCGCGGGGGCCCGGCGGGGGAATTACATCTGGGTGAAGATGAATTCCGCGCGGCGGTTCAGGCTCCAGGAACCTTCGTCGTGCCCGAAGGCGACGGGGCGTTCTTCGCCGTAGCTGCGGGTCTGGACCCGGGCGCCGTCGATGCCCGCCGAGATCATGGCGGCGCGGACCGCGAGGGCGCGGCGTTCGCCGAGGGCGAGGTTGTATTCGTTGCTGCCGCGTTCGTCGCAGTGGCCTTCCACGATCACGCCGTGGGTGGCGTTCGCCTGCAGGTACGACACGACCGCGTCGATCTTGCCCTGCTCGGAGGGATTCAGCGTGGGGCTGTCGTAGTCGAAGCGGACGGCTTCGAACTGGCCGGCCGGGATTTCGGCGGAATCGGTGCGGCCCGCGAGCGCGGCGGCATCGGGATCGCCGGGATAGATCGGCGTGCCGTCGGCCCGGTAGCCGATCGGAACATTATCGCCGTAGGGGGCGTTCGGATCGAGGGCGGCGCCCTTCTTCTTCTTCTTCAAGCAACCCGTCGTGCCCAGCATGGCGAGGGCCAACAGCACCATCATTACGGTCATCCAGCGGCGTGTCATGTTTCTCTAGCTCCTGCTCTGTTTTTAAAATTCTCGAATCAACGACTCCACGCCGGCGAGGTCCATTCGCCCGTCGTGGTCAACGCCACGGGTTTATCCCCCAACGCCGCCATGGAGTCAAGCAGGTAAACGGAATAATTGTAATTGATAGAGCGGGCGGCGGCGAGGTGCCGGCCGTCGGGCGCCCAAGAGGGGTCTTCGTAGGAGGCGTCGAAGGGGGTGATGACGCGTTCCTGCATCGTGGCGGGATCCATGACCGCGATCTGGAACTTGCCGCCGGAGAGGGTCTGGTAGGCGATCAGGCCGTTCTTGCCCCAGTCGGGGGCCTGGTTCTGGGCGCCGCGCGTCGTCAGGCGCTGGGGCGCGCCGCCGGAACTGGAGATCAGGTAGAGCTGGGGCGAGCCGGACGCGTTGGAGACGTAGACGATGCGGGAACCGTCCGGCGACCAGCAGGGGGAGCCTTCGGTGGCCTGGGGCGTGCTGGTCAGGCGGGTCAGGCGCTTGGTGGCCAGGTCCTGCACGTACAGGTCGGGCGACACCCCGTCCTTGGACAGGATCAGCGCCATGGACCGGCCGTTGGGCGAAATGGCGCCGCCGGAATTGAGGCCCGGGAAGAACGACGCCTGGACCCGCGCGCCCGTGGCCCGTTCGATCGTGTAGACGTCCGGCCAGCGCTTGAGATAGGAGGTGTAGGCGATGAAGCGGTTGTCCGGACTCCAGCGCGGCTTGAGGACCGTCCGGTCGTTGGTGAGCTGCTGGATGGTCTGGCAGCTCGAATCGGCCAGATACAGCTCCTTGGTGCCGCCCTTGGTGCCGACGAGCACCAGCTCGCCGAGGAAGAACGTCGGTTTGCCGGTGGTCTTGACGACGACGTCGTTGGCGACCTGGTGGGCCAGGCGGACGGCTTGGCCGGCCGGCTGGGCGTAGGCGGCGTTGATATAGGTCTGGCCCGCCGCGTCCGTCACCTGGCACTTGAACGCCACCTGCCCGCCGGCGTCGGCGATCGTGCCGCGCACCGCGAACGCGCCTTGCCCCGCCGGGGCGACTTCCATCCAGCCCGAGCGGTTCAGGTCCAGTTCCAGCGTGCGGCGCACGGTCTGAGCCGCGGCGCCGGAAACCTGCAGGCCGGATAGATCCACGCCGATCTTGCTGCCCGCCGATTTGCGGACCATGACCTGCGCGGAAGCGGGGACGACGAGGACGAGCGCGGCGAGCGCCGCGACGACGTTCAAGATGGTTTTTTTCACGGGCGGAATCCTTTGGGTTGAAAGTGAAACCGGGATGCTAGCCAAGAACGCCGCGGATGCAACCCCAGAATGCGCCTTCCGCGGCGAAAACCGCGTCGCCGCAAAGTTTTTACGTTCTACGTAAAACGCCGCGAAAGTTTTTGCCGCTGCGCTCGCGGCGCCATAGACTTCGCGTTCGCCCTGCGCCTTCGGCTTGGGCTCGGCACTCAGCTATTTCCGTTCCACGTAAAACGGCGCAAAAAAGCGCGCCGCGGAAAACCGCGGCGCGCCCGTGCCAACGGCGCGGATCAGCCGTTCTTGGCCTGGAAGTCCTTCATGAAGGCGACGAGGGCGTCGACGGACTCCGCGGGGCAGGCGTTGTAGATGCTGGCGCGGCAGCCGCCGACGTCGCGGTGGCCCTTCAGGCCGATCATCTTCTGCGCGGTGGCTTCCTTGATGAACTTCTCTTCGAGCGCTTCGGAGGGCAGGCGCCAGGTGACGTTCATCGTGGAGCGGAAGGCCTTGTTGGCGCCGCCGCGGTAGTAGCCGCCCGAGCCGTCGATCGCGGCGTAGAGCTTGTTGGCCTTGGCCTGGTTGAGCTTCTCGATCCCGGCGGCGCCGCCCTTGGCGAGCAGCCAGCGGGAGACGAGCATCAGGATGTAGATGCCGAAGGTGGACGGGGTGTTGTAGAGGGAGTTTTCCTTGGCCTGCGTGCGGTACTGCAGCATCGTCGGCAGCGTGGCCGGGGCGCGCTCGATCAGGTCCTTGCGGATCACGACGAGGGTCACGCCGGAGGGGCCGAGGTTCTTCTGCGCGCCGGCGTAGATCAGGCCGAACTGCTTCAGATCGAACGGGCGGCAGAGGATGTCGCTGGACATGTCGCAGACGAGCGGGGCCTCGGTCTTCGGGAACTGCTGGATCTGCGTGCCGGCGATGGTCTCGTTGGAGGTGATATGCACGTAGGCGGCGCCCGGGGTGTAGTTGAGGGCCGCGTAGTCGGGCATGTTGGTGGGGATGTCCTTGGAGGTGTCGGCGACGACGTTGACGGCGCCAATCTTCTTGGCTTCCTTGATGGCCTTGCCGGCCCAGGCGCCGGAATTGACGTAGTCGGCGGTCTGGCCGGGCAGCAGCAGGTTCATCGGAATCTGCGCGAACTGGAGGCTGGCGCCGCCCTGGAGGAAGAGGATCTGGTAGTTGTCGTCGACGCCGAGGAGCTTGCCCATGTTGGCGACGGCTTCGGCGTGGACCGCGTCGTAGGCTTTGCCGCGGTGGCTGTGTTCCATGATGGACATGCCGGTGCCGTTGAAATCGGTGAGTTCCTTCTGGGCGATCTCGAGGACTTCGAGGGGGAGGACGGCCGGGCCGGCGTTGAAGTTGTGGGCTCTGCTCATGTTGGTTTCCTTCTTTCTGCTAATGAAGGGCGGCATCATAGCCGCCGCCGCGCGGAAAAATCAACCCCAACCCGTGCCGGCGGCCCGGCGGGTTCCCGGAGCCGACCGGCGCGCCCGCCCGCCGGCGGGCGGATTCTGTTCGATTGGGAACGGCAAAAAACAAAATTGTCGTTTTAATCTTTTCAATCATACAAATATGTAGTATCTTGCGAAAAGTCGGATTTGGCTCGATTTTTTTATCTTCATGCCTGACAACGGGCTGCGATGGATTCCACGCTTTCCGGCCGCCGCTTGGCACGCGGCATGCAACAGAATGCCATCGCCACAAAAGTGGACGACGGTTGACTCCGAGCGACAAAAGAGTTGGATTTGGACGAATTCAAAAACGAAACCGAAAGAGGACGACGATGAGCAATGCGAGATTGAATGCGATCGCGGCGGTGACGAACTACCGGGCGACGGCGCAGGCGCTGGATTTTTCCAAGACGCCCGCCAGCGATATTTTCGGGTCGAACGTGTTCGACGACCGCGCGATGCAGGCCCGCCTGCCGAAGGCCACCTACCAGGCGCTGCGGCGGACGATCGACAAGGGCGAAAAGCTCGACGTCTCGGTCGCCGACGAGGTCGCCGTCGCCATGCGCGACTGGGCCATCGAAAAGGGCGCCACGCACTACGCCCACGTCTTCTATCCGCTGACCGGCTTGACCGCCGAAAAGCACGACAGCTTCCTGGAGCCGGACGGCAAGGGCGGCGCGCTGGCGGAATTCAGCGCCAAGCAGCTCATCAAGGGCGAACCGGACGCGTCGAGCTTCCCCTCCGGCGGCATCCGCGCCACGTTCGAGGCGCGCGGCTACACCGCGTGGGACGTCACCAGCCCCGCCTACATCCTGGAAAACCCCAACGGCACCACGCTGTGCATCCCGACCGCCTTCTGCTCGTGGACGGGCGAGGCGCTGGACAAGAAGACCCCCTTGCTGCGCTCGATGCAGGTGCTCAACGCGCAGGCGCAGCGGCTGCTGCGGGTCTTCGGCCAGAAGGATCCCGACCGCGTGTTCGCCACCGCCGGCTGCGAACAGGAATACTTCCTCGTGGACCGCAACTTCTTCTTCGCGCGCCCGGACCTGATCAGCGCGGGCCGCACGCTCTTCGGTGCCAAGCCGCCGAAAGGCCAGGAGATGGAAGACCAGTACTTCGGCGCCATCCCCGAGCGCGTGCTGGCGTTCATGCTCGAAGTCGAACGCGAACTCTACAAGCTGGGCGTGCCCGTCAAGACGCGCCACAACGAAGTGGCCCCCGGCCAGTACGAACTCGCGCCGGTCTATGAAAGCGCCAACGTCGCCGCCGACCACCAGTACCTGACCATGACCGTCCTCCAGCGCGTCGCGCAGAAGTACGGCATGGCCTGCCTGCTGCACGAAAAACCCTTCGCCGGCATCAACGGCTCCGGCAAGCACCTGAACTGGTCGCTGGGCACGCGCAAGGCGAACCTGCTGGAACCCGGCGACACGCCCCACGACAACATGCAGTTCCTCGCGTTCTGCGCGGCCGTCATCCGCGCCGTGGACAAGCACGCGACGCTGCTGCGCGCCTCCGTGGCGCACGCGGGCAACGACCACCGCCTCGGCGCGAACGAAGCGCCGCCGGCCATCATCTCCATCTTCCTGGGCGACCAGCTCACGGAGGTCTTCGAGAACATCGCCAAGGGCGTCGCCGGCAAGGCCAAGAGCCCGGGCCACCTGACCGTCGGCGTGGATACCCTGCCGCCGCTGCCGAAGGACGCGGGCGACCGCAACCGCACGAGCCCGTTCGCCTTCACCGGCAACAAGTTCGAGTTCCGCGCCGTCGGTTCCAGCCAGTCCGTGGCCGGCCCGCTGGTGATCCTCAACACGATCATCGCCGACTCGATCGATTACATCGCGACCGAACTGGAAGCCGCCAAGGCCAAGACGCCGGCCGCCCTGGGCGCCGCCGTCCAGAAGATCATCCAGAAGATCATGAAGGAAAACGGCCGGATCATCTTCAACGGCGACGGCTACACCGAGGCCTGGCAGAAGGAAGCCGCCAAGCGCGGCCTCCCCAACGCCCGGAACACGGCCGAGGCCATCCCCGCCGCGGAAACGAAGGCCAACGACGACGTGCTGGCGAAGTACCACGTGCTGTCGAACCGCGAATTCCACAGCCGCAACGAAATCTACCTCGAGAAGTACGTCAAGGACGTCATGATCGAGGCGCGCCTGGCGTTCGAGATCGCCAAGACGATGATCTTCCCCGCGGCCGTCGAATACCAGAACCGCCTGGCGCAGGCCTCCCGCGCGCTCCAGGAAATGGGCAAGAAGCATTGCACGACGGTGCTCGACGAGCTGTGCCGGCTGGTGGCCGACCTGCAGATCCGCAACGAGGACCTGCGCAAGGCCATCGCCCACGAAGCCAAGGGCGGCGTCGCCGACCACGCGCGCTACTGCCGCGAGAAGATCGTGCCTGCCATGGCCGAGGTGCGCGAGGTGGCCGACCAGCTCGAAAACATCGTCGCCGACGACCTCTGGCCGCTGCCGACCTACCAGGAAATGCTCTTCATCAAGTAAGGCTCCTTCCCCGCCGCTCCGCCGGGCCGCCCGGCGGAGCGCGGACCCGCCCGATGCCCCCCAAGAAAAATCCAACCGAACCGGCGCCCGGCGGCGCGGCCGATCGCCACGCGCGGGAAATCGACCTGCTCGGCGAAATCAGCCGGCTGCTGGACCACAGCCTCGACCTGCGCCAGGTGGCCGATCCCATGCTCGAAGCGCTTTCGGCGCATCTGGGCATGGAATACGCGACGCTGACGCTCCTGCACCGCACGACGGGCGAGATCCTCATCGAGGCCTCGCACGGCCTGTCGGCCCAGCAGCGCCAGCGCGGCCGCTACCGCTTGGGCGAGGGCGTCACCGGCAAGGTCGTGCAGGACGGCAAGCCCATCGTCATTCCGCGCACCGGCGAATCGCCCCTGTTCCTCGACAAGACCCAGCGCGGCAAGCGGACGGACACCTCGTTCATTTGCGTGCCGATCAAGGTCGAGCAGGAAGTGGCCGGCGCGCTCAGCGCCGACCGCGCGTTCGATCCCGCCGCGGACCTCCAGCAGGACGTGCGCGTGCTGACGATCATCGCCTCCATGATCGCCCAGGCCGTCAAGCTGCGCCGCGCGGTGCAGGAAGACCAAGGACGGCTCACGGAGGAAAACGCCCGGCTGAAGGAGGAGCTGAAGCAGCGGTTCCGCCCGGCGAACATCGTGGGCAATTCCCACGAGATGCAGATCGTCTACGACCAGATCGCGCAGGTTTCCAAGAGCGCGGCGTCGGTACTGATCGAAGGCGAAACCGGCACCGGCAAGGAGCTGGTCGCCCACGCCATCCACTACAACAGCCCGCGCGCGGACAAGCCGTTCGTGAAGGCCCACTGCGCGGCGCTGCCCGAGAGCGTGATCGAAAGCGAACTCTTCGGCCACGAAAAAGGCGCCTTCACCGGCGCGGTGGCCGAACGCAAGGGCCGCTTCGAGCTGGCCCACGGCGGCTCCCTGCTGCTCGACGAAATCGGCGACGTGCCCATGTCCATCCAGATCAAGCTGCTGCGCGTCCTGCAGGAGCGCGAGTTCGAGCGCGTCGGCGGCACCAAGACCATCAAGGTCGACGTGCGCGTGATCGCCGCCACCAACAAGGACCTGCCCGCGCTGGTGCAGCAGGGCAAGTTCCGCGAGGATCTCTACTACCGGCTGCACGTGTTCCCGATCTACGTCCCGCCGCTGCGCAAGCGCAAGGCCGACGTCGTCCTGCTGGCCGACTACTTCCTCCAGAAGTACGCGCAGGAAAACGGCAAGGACGTGCGCCGGCTTTCCAGCGCCGTGATCGACATGCTGATGAGCTACCATTGGCCGGGCAACGTGCGCGAGCTGGAGAACTGCATCGAGCGCGCCGTGCTGGTGGCCGAAGGCAACGTGATCCACCCGTACCACCTGCCGCCGACCCTGCAGACGGCCGAAGCCAGCGGCGCGCCGGCGTCCGGCAACCTCAAGGCCCTCGTCGGCGCCTACGAACGCGATTTGATCCGCGACGCCCTGAAATCCACGCGCGGCAACGTCGCCTCCGCCGCCCGCGCCCTCGGCACCACCCCCCGCATCCTCGGCTACAAGATCAAAGGCTACCAGATCGATCCCCGCCCGTACGGGTGAGGCGCCGCCGGACGGCGCGTTTCAAAGTTTTTACGTTCTACGTAAAATTGCGGGAAAGTTTTTACGTTCTACGTAAAAATCGGTCGCGCCCTTTTCGTGCCGTGAAATCCGGAGACGGATTGGCGCTTGCGAACTTCCGCGACTCTTGCGATTTTGGCGGGGAAGGGATTGTCGGACATGGAACCGGGATTCAGTCGAGGGCCGGCGAAGAAGCCGCTGACGGACGCGGAGCGCAAGCGCGTGCTGGACCAGCTGCACCGCGAGACGGCGCAGCGGGCGGCGGGGTATCGCGAGCGGGCGCTGAAGCTGTTCCCCCACGTCTGCGCCAGTTGCGCGCGCGAGTTTTCCGGCGCGCGGCTGAAGGAACTGACGGTCCATCACAAGGACCACAACCACGACAACAATCCGCCGGACGGCAGCAACTGGGAGCTGTTGTGCCTCTACTGCCACGACCACGAGCACGAAAAAAACGGCATGGCGGGCTACGGCGGCGGCGGAACGCCGGACGGCCCGGCCCCCAGCACCCTGTTCAATCCGTTCGGGCAACTGGACGGACTGATTCCGCCGGCGAAGGACTGAAGCCGGCTGAGGCCGGTTGGTCCGCTCCCCCGCGGCCTCGCGCCGTGGGAGGCGAAGTTGGCTCCCCCATGGCGCAAGGCCATGGGGCCCGCCCGATCAACCCGCTCGGGCCCGGGACGGGGGCCCGCCGCCGCCAAGGCTATGGCGGGCAAGCGTCCCGGCTCCAAACAGCCGGATTCCCTCTTTGGAGCCCCCGACGATCTCGTCGGGGGAAGGCGAAGCTACAAGGGCTCCGCGCTCAAAAACCCAGGAATTTGCGAGCATTCATAAATGTCGCATTTCTGAAAAACGATACATTTATGTATTGATTCAAAAAATGGATTCCACATTTGTTTGACCGTGGAATATTTTTTATCCGCATGTCTCGCAACGGGATAAGCGCTTCATAAGCGATTTTGCATCGGGGTTGGCATGGTCGTTGCTCCATCTGGAACGCAAACCGGAAGGTCGGCTGCGCACGGAATCGACGCGGCGGGAAAACCGGGAAGGAGCAAAGCAGATGAAAGCGTTCAGCGTTGGATTGACGGCATTGGGAATCTGGCTTGGGGCCGGCGCGGGCGCGGCCTGGGCGCAGGACGTCGCGCCGGCGGCGGCGGAAGCCGTGGCCGAAGCGGCGCCGGCCGTGAGTCCGGAGATGTTCACGACGAACAATCTCTGGATGATGGTGGCGACGTTCCTGGTGTTCATCATGCATCTGGGTTTCGCGACGGTGGAATCGGGCCTGACGCGGGCGAAGAACACGGTCAACATCCTCTTCAAGAACACGCTGATTCCGGCGATCGGGCTGCTGACCTACGCGCTGGTCGGCTTCGGCCTGATGTACCAGGGCGACTGGGCGATTCCCGGCTGGCTGCGGCTGGGCGGAGGCGTCGGCACGGACGCGGCCGGCCTGACGAGCGCCTACAACGCGGGCTACACCTATTGGACCGATTTCCTCTTCCAGGGGATGTTCGCGGCGACGGCGGCGACGATCGTGTCGGGCGCGGTGGCCGAGCGCGTGAAGCTGGGCAGTTTCCTGATCTTCTCGACGATCTACGTGGCGATCGGCTATCCGATCGCGGGCTCGTGGGTCTGGGGCGGCGGCTGGCTGGCGGACCTGAAGTTCCACGATTTCGCCGGCTCGACGCTGGTGCACTCGGTCGGCGGCTGGGGCGCGCTGGCGGGCGCGCTGCTGCTGGGGCCGCGGCTGGGCAAGTACGTCAACGGCGGCGTCCGGCCGATCATGGGCCACAACATGCCGATGGTGGTGACGGGCGTGTTCCTGCTGTGGCTGGGGTGGTTCGGCTTCAACGGCGGCTCGGTGCTGTCGGCCGACGCGGGCGCGGTGTCGTTCGTGCTGGTGACGACGTCCCTGGCGGCGGCGGCGGGCATCGTGACCTCGATGCTGACCTCGTGGGGCATCCAGAAGAAGCCCGACCTGACGATGGTGCTCAACGGCTGCCTGGCGGGCCTGGTGGGCATCACGGCCGGCGCGGATTGCGTGTCGGTGCCGGCGGCGGTGGCGATCGGCGCCATCGCGGGCGTGCTGGTGGTGCTGGCGGTGATGGGGCTCGACAAGCTGAAGATCGACGACCCGGTGGGCGCGATCTCGGTGCACCTGGTGTGCGGCGTCTGGGGCACGCTGGCGGCCGGGCTGTTCAGCACGAATCCGGACTTCACGCTGAAGACGCAGGCGCTGGGCGTGCTGGCCTACGGGCTGTTCTGCTTCCCGCTGTGCCTGGCGATCTTCGCGGCCCTCAATTACACGATCGGCCTGCGCGTCAGCCGCGCCGAGGAAATCGGCGGGTTGGACGTGGGCGAGCACGGCATGGAAGCCTATCCGGACTTCCAGGGTTTCCTGACCAAGTAATCCGCAAACAAGGAGCAAAAACGTGAAAATGATCATCGCGGTCATCCAGCCCGAAAAGCTGACGGACGTGAAAGAAGCCCTGATGGCGGCCGGCGTGGGCAAGATGACGGCCAAGAACGTGATCGGCTGCGGCCAGCAGGGCGGCTACAAGGAAAGCTATCGCGGCGCGGTCACGGAAGTGAACCTGCTGAAGAAGGTGGAACTGCAGATCGCGGTCAACGAGGACTTCGTGAAGCCGACGGTGGACGCGATCATCCAGGGCGCGCGCACCGGCAACATCGGCGACGGCAAGATATTCATCCTCGACCTGCCCGAATGCATCCGCATCCGGACGGGCGAGACCGGAAAGGCGGCGATCGGCTAAAAACGGCCCGCTTTCGGAAAAAACGCGCCGGCCAGGGCACTAAAAAGGCCCGGGCCGGATGCGTCTATTCCGGAAGCGACAAAAATGAAGCGCGGTTTTGGCGGCCGACGTTCTTGTCGGATCGGCGGCGGCGGCCGACAAAGGCGCGAGTTGGCACGGACGGACGGATAGGTTAGAAGGATGGTTTTCCCGGCGAAGGCCGGGCAGGACGGAAGCGAAGGAGACACGGGATGAAAGCCATAGGATTGTACGACCCGCGGAACGAACACGACGCGTGCGGGGTGGGTTTCGTCCTGAACCTCAACGGCCGGGCCGAGCACCGGATCGTCGAAAAGGGCATCGAGGTGCTGGAAAACCTGCTGCACCGCGGCGCGACGGGGGCGGATCCGGACACGGGCGACGGCGCGGGGCTGTTGATCCAGATTCCGGACGGCTTTTTCCGGGAAGAAGCGCAGCGGCTGGGCTTCGCGCTGCCGGAGCCGGGGCAATACGGCGTGGGGTTCCTGTTCCTGCCGCCGGGGGGCCAGTCCCTGGCGGACACGAAGGCGGGGGTGCAGCGGATCCTGCTCGAAGAAGGCCTGTGCGCGCTGGGCTGGCGCGAAGTGCCGACGGATCCGCAGGCGGTGGGGCCGACGGCGCGCGCGTCCATGCCGTCGTTCTGGCAGGTGTTCGCCGCGGAACCCAAGGGCCGGCTGGCGGGCGACGCGCTGGAGCGCAAGCTGCTGGTCGCGCGCAAGCGCGCCGAGCACGAACTCGGGCGCAAGGCCGCGGACAATTCCCCCAACGCCTACGCGGCGAGCTTTTCGTGCCGCACGCTGGTCTACAAGGGCATGATGATCGCCCCGCAGGTGCCGAAGTTCTTTCCGGACCTGACGGACGCGCGCATGGTCAGCGCGGTGGCGGTGGTGCACCAGCGCTATTCGACGAACACGTTTCCCTCCTGGCCGCTGGCGCAGCCGTTCCGCATGCTGGCCCACAACGGCGAAATCAACACCCTGCGCGGCAACCGCAACGCCATGGCCGCGCGCGAGCCCAAGCTGAAATCCGAGGCCTTCGGGCGCGACGTCGAAAAGCTGCTGCCGATCCTCGAGGATTTCGGCAGCGACAGCGCGAACCTCGACAACGTGCTCGAGCTGCTGACGCTGGGCGGGCGCGAGATCCACCACGCGATGCTGATGCTGATCCCGCAGGCGTGGGGCGCGAAGTATCCGATGGGGCCGGACCTGCGCGGGTTCTTCGAGTACCACGCGGGGCTGATGGAGCCGTGGGACGGGCCGGCGGCGGTGGCGTTCACCGACGGGCGGCTGGTGGGCGCGTCGCTGGACCGCAACGGGCTGCGCCCGGTGCGCTACGCGGTGACCAAGGACGGCTTCATGGTGCTGGCTTCGGAAGCCGGCGTGCTGGACTTGCCGGCGGACCAGGTGGCGGAAAAAGGTTCGCTGCGCCCCGGCACGATGCTGCTGGCGGACTTGGCGACGGGTCGCCTGATGAAGGACGCCGAGATCAAGATGCACCTCGCGCGGCGGCGGCCCTACCGCCGCTGGGTCGAGGAAAACCACATCGCCATCCACGGTTTCTACGGCGCGGTGGCCGCCGGCGATGAATCGGCCGGCCCGCTCGCGACGAAGCACCGCCTGTTCGGCTACACCCGCGAAGACGTGCGCCTCATCCTCGACGCGATGGCGACGAAAGGCGCGGAGCCGGTCGGCTCGATGGGTAGCGACCAGCCGCTGGCGGTGCTCTCCGAGAAGCCGCAGCTCTTCTACTGGTACTTCAAGCAGCTCTTCGCGCAGATCACCAATCCGCCGATCGATTCGATCCGCGAAGAGCTGGTGATGTCGCTGATGACCTTCCTGGGCCACAGCCCGGACATTTTGAGCGAGAGCCCGGCGCACGCGCAGCTGGTGAAGCTGCAGCATCCGATCCTGTCGAACGCGGACCTGGCGCGGATCCAGAACCTGAACCGCGCGGGGTTCCAATCGGCGACGGTGAAGATGGATTTCGACGCGGGGGACGCGAATCCCGGCGCCGCGCTGGAGCGCGGGCTGACCGAGCTGTGCGAACGGGTGCTGAAGCTGGTGCGGGCGGACGTGAACCTGATCGTGCTGAGCGACCGCGACCTGCCGGACGGCCGCGCGCCGATCCCGGCGCTGCTGGCGACGGCGGCGGCGAACCAGGCCCTGCGCGAAACGGGCTTCCGCACGGGGACGGGCTTGCTGATCGAAACCGGCGAGGCGCGCGAGGTAATGCACATGGCGCTGCTGCTGGGCTTCGGCGCGGCGGCGATCAATCCCTACCTGGCCTTCGCGACGGTGGCCGAGCTGGTGCGGACGGACGCGCTGAGCGTGCGGACGAACGCGCCGAAGGCGCTGCAGAACTACATCAAGGCGCTGAACAAGGGTCTGATGAAGATCATGTCCAAGATGGGCATTTCGACGTTGCGCAGCTACCGCAACGGGCAGGTGTTCGAGGCCGTGGGCTTGGCGCAAGCGGTGCTGGACCGCTATTTCACGGGAACGGTTTCGCGGGTGGGGGGCATCGGGCTCGACGAGATCGCGCGGGAAGCCCTGGCGCGGACGGCGGACGCGAAGAGCGCGCCGGCGGCGGCGCCGCTGCCGGCGGGCGGGCAGTACGCGTGGCGGGCGGACGGCGAGCGGCACCTGTGGACGGCGCAGAGCATCAGCGCGCTGCAGCAGAGCACGCGCACGGGCGACTGGGAGCTGTACAAGAAGTACGCGGCGCAGATCAACGACCAGGCCGAGCGGCAGAGCACGTTGCGCGGGCTGTTCGCGATCAAGCCCGCCGGACCGGCGGTGCCGCTGGACGAGGTCGAGCCGGAAGAGGCGATCATGCGCCGCTTCATGACGGGCGCGATGAGCTTCGGCTCGCTGGGCCAGGAAGTGCACGAGACGCTGGCGATCGCGATGAACCGCATCGGCGGGCGCAGCAACAGCGGCGAAGGCGGCGAAGATCCGGCGCGCTACGTGATCGGGCCCGACGGCGCCAACCGCTGCAGCGCGATCAAGCAGATCGCCAGCGGTCGGTTCGGCGTGACGGCCGAATACCTCAACCACGCGCAGGAGCTCCAGATCAAGATCGCGCAGGGCGCGAAGCCCGGCGAGGGCGGCCAGCTGCCGGGCCACAAGGTGACGGCGGATATCGCGCGCGTGCGGCATTCGACACCGGGCGTGACGCTGATTTCGCCGCCGCCGCACCACGACATCTATTCCATTGAAGACATCGCGCAGCTGATCTACGACTTGCGCTGCGCGAACGACCGGGCGGAAATCAGCGTGAAGCTGGTGTCCGAGATCGGCGTGGGCACGGTGGCCGCGGGCGTGGCGAAGGCGCGGGCGGACCGCGTGCTGATCAGCGGCTACGACGGCGGCACGGGCGCCTCGCCGCTTTCGAGCATCAAGCACGCCGGCGCGCCGTGGGAGCTAGGCCTGGCGGAAACGCAGCAGACCCTGGTGCTGAACCAGCTGCGCGACCGCATCCGGGTGCAGACCGACGGCCAGATCAAGACCGGGCGCGACGTCGTCGTCGGCGCGCTGCTGGGCGCGGAGGAATTCGGCTTCGCGACGGCGCCGCTGGTGGTCTGCGGCTGCATGATGATGCGCAAGTGCCACACGAACGGCTGTCCCTTCGGCGTGGCCACGCAGGATCCCGAGCTGCGCAAGCGGTACGCGGGCAAGCCGGAATACGTGATCCAGTTCTTCCGGTTCATCGCGCGCGAGACGCGCGAGCTCATGGCGCAACTGGGCTTCCGGAAGTTCGACGACATGGTCGGGCGGTCCGACCTGCTGGATACGAACAAAGCGGTCACCTTCTGGAAGGCCAAGGGGCTGGATTTCAGCGCGGTTTTCCACCGGGTGGACGCCAAGCCGGAAGAATGCCGGTTCACGGCGCCGCAGCCGACGCCGATTTCCGGCGCGCTGGACTACGAGCTGCTGCCGCAGCTGGAAGGCGCGCTGGCCGGGAAGCAGCCGGCGGCGCTGAAGCGGAGCATCCGCAACACGGACCGCGCGGTCGGCACGCTGATTTCGAGCCGCATCGCGCGGCAGTGCGGCCACGCGGGCCTGCCCGACGGGCAGATCGCGCTGGAATTCGAAGGTTCGGCGGGCCAGAGCTTCGGCGCGTTCGCGGCGAAGGGGCTGACGCTGACGCTGCGGGGCGAGGCCAACGACTACCTGGGCAAGGGGCTCAGCGGCGGGCGCATCGTGGTGACGCCGGCGCCGGGCGCGGATTTCGATCCGGCGCAGAACACCATCGCCGGCAACGTGCTGCTCTACGGCGCGACGTGCGGCGAGGTGTATCTCAACGGCCGCGCGGGCGAGCGCTTCGCGGTGCGCAACAGCGGCGCCTGGGCGGTGGTCGAAGGCGTGGGCGACCACGGCTGCGAATACATGACGGGCGGGCGCGTGGCGATCCTCGGGCCCACGGGCGTGAACTTCGCGGCCGGCATGAGCGGCGGCATCGCCTACGTGCTGGACGAGACGGGCCTGTTCGACGCGAAGTGCAACCTCGAAATGGTGGACCTGGAAATGCTCGGGCCCGACGACGAGCGCGAGCTGAAAGGCATGATCGAGCGCCACGCGCAGTGGACCGGCAGTCCGCGGGCGAAAACGATCCTGGCCGACTGGTCGCGGTGGAAGGACTCGTTCATCAAGGTGCTGCCGATGGAATACCGGCTGGTGTTGGGCCAGATGAGCCGCGCCGACGCGGAAACGCGGCGCGAAGAAAAGGCGAAGGAGTAGGCGCATGAATCCCATCCCCCATTACCGTTCGTTTTTCGATCTGCCGCGCGTCGATCCCGGCTACCGGCCGGTGAAGGAACGCGTCCGGGACTGGAACGAGGTCGAGCAGCACCTGGCGCCGGACGAGCTGGCGCGGCAGGCCGCGCGCTGCATGGATTGCGGCATTCCGTTTTGCTTCGGCGCGGGCTGCCCGATCAAGAACCCGATCCCCGACATGAATCTGGCGGTGCTCGAAAACCGCTGGGAGGACGCGCTGCAGCTGGTGCTGACGACGTGCCCGTATCCGGAGATCACGGGCCGGATCTGCCCGGCGCTGTGCGAGGGTTCGTGCTGCAACGCGAAGGACAGCGACGCGGTGGCGATCCGCCAGATCGAGCGCGAGATCGCCGACCGCGCGTTCGCCGAAGGGCGCATGCGGCCGCGGCCGGTTTTGCCCCGCAACGGGCTGAAGGTGGCGGTGGTGGGCAGCGGGCCGACGGGGCTGGCGGCGGCATCGGACCTGAATTTGTGGGGCTTCGACGTGACGGTCTACGAAGCCGCGAAGTATGCGGGCGGGCTGTTGCGCTACGGGATTCCGGACTTCAAGCTCGAGAAGTGGATGGTGGAGCGGCGGATCGACCTGTTCCGGCAGGAGGGCGTGCGCTTCGAGTGCGGCGTGCAGGTGGGGGCGGACGTGTCCATGGACTTCCTGCGGCGGAAATACGACGGCGTGCTGCTGGCGTGCGGCGCGCGCGAGCCGCGCGACCTGAAGGTGCCGGGCCGCGAGCTGAAGGGCATCCATTTCGCGCTCGATTTCCTGACGCGCCAGAACCAGGTGCTGGGCGGCGAGCTGGCCGACGTGGGCGGCGAGGGATCGGCCAAGGGGCGCGACGTGGTGGTGATCGGCGGCGGCGACACGGGCAGCGACTGCGTGGGCACCTCGGTGCGCCACGGCGCGAAGAGCGTCACGCAGATCGAGATCTTGCCGAAGCCGCCGGCGGCGCGCGCGGGCGACAATCCGTGGCCGGACTGGCCGCGCATCTTGCGTGCGTCCAGCAGCCACCACGAAGGCTGCGAGCGGATCTTCGCGACGAACACGCTGGCGTTCGAGGGCGACGAATCGGGCCGGGTCTACGGCATCCGCTGCGTGCAGGTCGAGTGGAAAGGCCGCCAGCCGGTGGCCAAACCGGGCACGGAATTTTTCCAGAAGGCGGATCTCGTGCTGCTGGCGATGGGCTTCACGGGTCCGGGAAAAGACGCGCCTTCCGCGGATGGCCTGAAAAACGTCTGGGTGGCCGGCGATCAGGTGACGGGGCCGTCGCTGGTCGTGTGGGCCGCGGCGCGCGGCCACGACGTCGCCCGCCAGATCGCGGCCGCCTTGCGCGCGCCGGTCAAAGCCTGACGGCCGGACAAACTACGAAACACGCGAAGGGCGCGAAAAGAAAACCGGGGCGTTTTACGTAGAACGGACATAGCCGAGTGCCGAGCCCAAGCCGGAGGCGCCGGGCGAACGCGAGGTCTATAGCGCCGCGCCTTGCGCGGCGAGCGAGCGAGGCTCCGCGAGCGGAGCGGCAGAAACTTTGCGGAAAAATTACGTAGAACGTAAAAACTTTCCCGAATTTTTACGTAGTACGTAAAACCGGTTTTGGGCGCTTCATTTTCGAAGCGAAAATCGGAACATCCGCCAATAACGTCGCGGATCGTTTGGCTGGATCCGGAAACGTCGGCTGGGCTGAATCTATTTATTCAAATCCGGCGCAAATAGATGCGTCGATACCGGGAAGATTTTACGGTATTTGGCATGGGGCTTGCTTTGTTTTCCTTCAAATCGAAAGCGCGCCGCGCAGAAGCGGGGCACAACGAAAAAGGAGACGAAGCGATGAAGAAGAGCCTGGGACTTGGGTTGGTTGGAATGCTGGCCATGGCCGTTGCGGCCACGGCGGAGATCGAAACGAGCGTGGGCGTGGACGTGCCGGTGTTGTCGGCCTACGTGTGGCGCGGGCAGGTGCTGAACGACGAAGCGGTGGCGCAGCCGGGGTTGACCGCCGGCATCGGCGGCTTCACGGTGAACGCGTGGTCGAGCCTGGATCTGACGGACAACCAGGACAGCTCCGGCGAGTTCGACGAAATGGACTGGACGGTTTCGTACTCGAAGACGCTGGGCAAATTCGAGCTGGGCGCGGGCATCGTGCAGTACACGTTCCCGAATTCGACGCTCGCAACCGAGGCCGCGGACGGCACCGTCGTCGTGGAGGATTATCCGGGCACGGTGGAAGTGTTCGCGTCCGTGGGCGTGGACGTGCCGCTGGCGCCGGCCCTGACCGTCTCCTACGACGTCGACGAGATCGAGGGCCTCTACGCGGTGGCGTCGGTCGGCCATTCGTTCGCGCTGATGGAGAAGGTGGGGTTGGACCTGAAGGCCGCGCTGGGCTTCGGCGACGCGGACTACAACGCGGGCTATTTCGGCTTGGACGACGCGGCGCTGAACGACCTGGTGCTGAGCGCGGCGTTGCCGATCGCGGTGACGGAAAACCTCAGCCTGACGCCGTCCATCGCCTACATGCTGCTGCCGGATTCGGATCTGGAAGACGCGGCGGAAGCGGCGTACGGCGAGAAGGACAGCGTGTACGGCGGCGCGACCTTGAGCCTGGCGTTCTGAGCCGCACGGCATTTCGCGCGAGGCCCGCTCCGCGGCGCTCCGGCGCCGCGGAGTTTTGCGTTCAGCGCGGCCGCCGGTTCCGCAGGGCGGCGCCGATGAATTCGCGGAAGAGGGGATGGGGGGCGAGGGGCTGGGATTTCAGTTCGGGGTGGAACTGGACGGCGACGAACCAGGGATGGGTCGGGACTTCGACCATTTCGACGAGGTGGCCGTCGGGGGAGAGGCCGGAGAGGACGAGGCCGGCGGCTTCGAGCTGCGCGCGGTAGCGGTTGTTGACTTCGTAGCGGTGGCGGTGGCGCTCGGAAATATTCTCCGCGCCGTAGATCCGGGCGGCGAGGCTGCCGGATTTCAGCGCGCAGGGCCAGGCGCCGAGGCGCATGCTGCCGCCGAGATCGACGACCTTTTCCTGTTCTTCCATGAGGCAGACGACGGGGTGAGGCGTGGCGGGCTCGATTTCGGTGGAATGCGCGCCGGCGAGGCCGGCGACGTGGCGGGCGTATTCGATGACGGCGCACTGGAGGCCGAGGCAGATGCCGAAGAACGGGATGCCGTTTTCGCGGGCGTAGCGGATCGCGGCGATCTTGCCTTCGGTGCCGCGCTTGCCGAAGCCGCCGGGCACGAGAATGCCGTCGACCTGTTTCAGTTCGTCGGGGATTTTTCCGTCCTCGATGTCCTCGGCGGAGAGGCGGACGATCTCGACCGCCTGGCGGTGGGCGGCGCCGCCGTGGCGGAGGGCTTCGTGCAGGGATTTGTAGGCGTCGGGCAGTTCGGAATACTTGCCGACGACGCCGATCTTGACGGTGCCTTCGGGGCGGACGAGGGCGTCGACCATGGTTTTCCAGGGGCCGAGCTTGGCGCCGGGGCGGGCGAGGCGGAAGTGGACGAGGATGATTTCGTCGAGGCCCTGTTCGGCGAGGACGAGGGGCACTTCGTAGATGGTGTGGCGGACGTCGAGCTCCTCGATGACGGCGTGGACGGGGACGTTGCAGAAGAGCGAGAGCTTGCGGCGGAGGTCCTCGCCGATGGGCGTTTCGGAGCGGCAGACGAGGGCGTCGGGGATGATGCCGATCTCGCGCAGCTTGGCGACGGACTGCTGGCTGGGCTTGGTCTTGAGTTCGCCGGCGGCGCGGATGAAGGGCAGGTAGGTCATGTGGACGTACATGACGTTGTCGCGCCCTTCCTCGAGGCCGATCTGGCGGATGGCTTCGAGGAACGTCAGGCCTTCGATGTCGCCGACGGTGCCGCCGATCTCGACCACGACGACGTCGACGTCCGGCGCGGCGAGGGCGCGGACGCGGCTTTTGATTTCGTCGGTGATGTGGGGGATCATCTGGATGGTGTGGCCGAGGTAGTCGCCGCGGCGTTCCTTCTGGAGGACGTCCCAGTAGATGCGGCCGGAGGAGACGGAGGAGGCGCGGGAGGTGGGCTGGCCGGTGAAGCGCTCGTAGTGGCCGAGGTCGAGATCGGTTTCGGCGCCGTCGTCGGTGACGTAGACCTCGCCGTGCTGGTAGGGGCTCATGGTGCCGGGATCGACGTTGAGGTAGGGGTCCATTTTCAGCATGCGGATGCGCAGGCCGCGGGCGATCAGGAGCCGGCCGATGGAGGCGGCGGTGATGCCCTTGCCGAGCGAGGAAACCACGCCGCCGGTCACGAAAATATACTTGGCCATGCAAAAACCTCGGGGAGGGGACGTCGGGCGGCTAATCCGCCTTCATGGCCGGCGAGACTAGCGGGGGCGGCGGCGCGGGGCAAGCCGATTCGCGGAGGAGAGGGAGGGCGAAAAGCGTCGCACCGCTAATAACGCGGCGTTGTGTCCGGAACTGATTCACCCACGGGACAAGCCCGTGGGGGTCTGGAACCAAACCAACGGCAAGCCCGCGAGGGGCTTGGAAACGAAAACGGGGCAGTCCGCAGGACGCGCTATTTGCGCTGCGAGGGGTACTGGCCCTTGATTTTCTTCACGTAGAAGGAGCCCTTGGAGGGGGCGTCCATCAGGTTGTCGTACACGGCTTGGGGCACGTCCGAGTAGACGTAGCGGTCGGAGCTGTTGTTCATCTGGATGACGAGGGTCTTGGTTTCCGGATCGTAGCCGACCTTGTTGAGCAGGGACGACTCGACGGACGTCATTTCGATTTCGGCGGCGCGGACCGCGACGGAAAGAAGCAGCAGGGACACGAGCGCCAGGGCGATTTTTTTCATGGGCCTATCTCCTACCTTTGCGGAAAGAGCCTACCGCGCGCGGGGCGGGAAGGCAAGCGTGGCCGCGGGGCAAGTTCAGCGGTTGTAGAAACGGATGGTGCGGCCGGAGCTGCTGCTGTCCGCCCAGACCTTGCTGCTGGGGCTGTAGAGGAACTGGATGCGATCGCCGTCGTATTCCACTTCGACCGAATGGCCGGGGCCGATCACGACGGACAGCCAGTATTGGCCGTTGGGCTCCACCGTGACGCGATACGACGATTGGTTGGAGAACGTCCAGTTGTCGCGGAACGGATCGTCGTCTTCGCAGCCGCCGGACAATCCCGCCGCCAGACCGATGAGCACGACGCCGACCAAGGATCGCCACCGCAGGTTCATGATTGCCTCCCGGAGTTTTCGAATCCGGCGAAAGCATGATCCTTTTGCGCAAAACACGCAAGCCCAACCGGCGCGGCGGTCCGATACGAAACGCCCCCCGCAACGCGAGGTCGCGGGGGGCGGGCGGGCGCGGGGCTTACCAGCCGATTTCGAGGAGCGAGGGCTCGTCGACGTTGGTGCCGGTGGACCCGAGCTGGGTGTAGACGTGGTGCTCGGTGCCGTCGGAGGTGACGACGACGGCGCCGTCGGTGTCGGTGGCGGCGACGAGGGCGCCGGGGAGGGCGTCTTCGGCGGCGCGCTTGGTGGCGCCGTGGATCTTGACGGCTTCCTTGTACTTCAGGTCCACGACGGGGCGGGGGTTGCCGAACTCGAAGACGACGGCTTCGGCGCCGGTGGCCTTGAGCAGGGCGCCGGTGGTTTCGGCGAGTTTCCGGTCGAGATCGTCGGGGATGCCGACGACGATGCCTTCGAGACCGGCGGTGCCGTGGTGGGGAGCGACGACGACCTGGGCCTTGAGTTTCTCGGGCGGCACGGCGGCGAGGAACGCCTGCTGCTGCGCGAGGGTGAGGTCGGAGAAGACCAGGAAGGCGGTCTCGCCGTAGGAAATGCGCAGGGAGAGGGGCGCCTGGTCGTCGCCGGCGGCGGGGCCGAGGGCTTCGACGAGGAACGGTTTGCCCTCGTATTCGGAGCGGTAGAGGACGTCGCCGGCGGCGACGAATTCGGGGGCGACGCCGGTGCCGCTGGCGCGCTGCACGAGGCTTTGGGGCGAACGCTTGGCCAGCAGGGAGGCGAGCGGCTCTTTGGCGAGGAGGCCGGCGGCGGACTTCGGCAGGTAGAGGTGGTCGACGTCGACGTGCTGGAGCACGGTGAAGAGGCCGTCGCTGTGTTCGCGTTCGGGCGAGGTGAGGACGAGCGCCTCGAGATTCTTGATCTTCTTGGCGAAGACCTGGGGCAGGACGGTGCGTTCGGCGTCGTTGCGGCGGCCGCGGTCGGTCTGGATGAAGGCGGTGTCGATCAGGATGGCCTTGTTGTCGGGGGTGTCGACGAGGATGGCCGAGCCGTAGCCGACGGCGACGATCTGGACGTGGAGCTTGCCGGCGGTGCGGATGGCGTTTTTCTCCTGGATGCCGGAGGCGACCACGCCGGCGAGGACGAGGGCGGCCGCGCCGCAGGCCACGATGCGGAGGGAAGCGGGCGCGCGGCGCCAGGCGGGCCGGACGACGCGGAACCAGAGCGGGCGCCACCAGGCGAAGATGCAGACGGCGGCGTAGTAGACGAACAGTTCGCGGATGGTTGGCCGGGAGACGAAGGGATAGAGGAACCAGCGCGAGAAGTAGTGGCCGATCAGGAGGAAGAGCGTGGAGAAGACCCAGTTGGCGGCGCTGAGGAGCAGGGCGAGATAGATGCCGATGCCCGGGATCAGGCCGAGGAGGCCGGCGAGCATGGAGAGCTGCAGCACGATGCCGACGAGGGGGATGGCGATGAGGTTGGCGTAGGCGCCGGCGACGGGCCAGCGGAAGAAGTAGTAGGCGCTCAGGGGGATCATCATGCCGATCTGCATGCCGAACTGGGCGGCGATGAAGCCGGCGACGCCGGGATTGAGGTTGGCGAAGCCGTAGTCGCGGATGGGGGTGAAGCCGCGGCGGGTCAGGAAGCGCGCGAGGCCGAAGAGGACCGCGCCGAGCAGGGCGTAGCCCAGCCAGAAGCGCAGGGTGACGGTCAGGAGCCAATGCGCGGCGTAGGCGTAGGTCAGCACCGAAATCATGAGGATCAGCGCGATGAAGTCGTTGCCCTTGAATTTCTTGAAGATGTCGAAGAACGGCTGGGTCAGGATGGCCAGCGAGAGGATCGCGCCGAAGGACAGCGTGAAGGAGGGATCGACCGCCATGGCGGGATTCTGCAGCAGGATCATGAAGGCGGCGACGGGGACGCCGAGCAGGGCGGAGGCCCGGACGCCTTCGGACAGGTAGCCCCAGGTGAGCAGGAACAGCGAGTTCATGATGCACGCGCGCAGGGTCGACGGCCGCGCGCCCGTGATGATGGCGAACACGACCAGCGCGAAGACGATGAACGGGATGTAGACCTTCTTGGACACCTTCAGCATCACGAAGATGCCGATGAACATGATGGTGATGATCGTGACGTGCAGGCCGGAGACGGCCAGCACGTGGTTGATGCCCGAGGCGCGGAATTCGTCGGCGATCAGCGCGTCGGTGTCCTTGCCGAGATTGAACAGGGGGGCGACGACGTCGTCGTCGTAGTCGTCGGAGGCGACGGAGACGGTGTTCTGCATGCCGTAGCGGAGGCCGAGAGTGAGCGCGCCGTGGAAGGCGGAGTTGGGCTGGGGCGTGGTCTGCTTGATCACGCGCACCATTTCGTCGCGCAGGTAGAGGGAGAATTCGACGAGACCGTTGCCTTGGCGGGGTTCGCTTGCGCCTTGGGGCTGGATGATGGCGATGGGGGACGGGCCGCTCAGGGGGATGCGCAGGCGCATCTGGCCGCCGATGTTGTAGTTCCGCAGGTAGTTGGCCTGGTCGAAGGCGCCTTCGTTGGCGGCGTGGGCGGCGGCCTGCAGTTCGCCGGTCAGGGCGACGTCGTAGCCGTAGGCGTCCGAGCGCGCGTAGCGGTCGTATTCGGGCGTGACCGGGTCCACGGTCAGGCGGATGGTCTGCCGGTCCACGGGCAGGTAGGGGCCGCCGGGCTGGTACTGGATGTAGTCGGGGGTGATGGACAGGACGGTCTTGAACGAATAGACCCACGGATCGCCGGTGATGCGGCCGAGCACGCCGGCGGGCACGACGTTGCGGCCGCGGCGGGCGAAGAGGCTGACCGTGTTTTCGGGCTGGTAGACGCCGATCTGGGCGGCGCCGGCGGGCGTGCCGATCAGTTCGACCCGGTCGAGATGGGTGAACGGCTGCTCGATCAGCGTTTCCCAGCGGGCGGGCGTGCCGGCGGGCACGACGATTTCCTGGCTCTCCTGCTCCAGGTTGAACTGGGTGAACATCCAGCGGCCGTCGGCGTCCATGGACGGCCGGCCGTCGGCGTCCGGAACGGGCTGGAGCGCCTCGAGGCGGCCGACGAGCCGCAGGCGGATTTCCTGATCGACCGGCGCGAGGGTCTTGATCTTGAGGAACGAGGTCTGGGAAATGGCCTTGCCGGGGGAGAATTGGCCGGCGCCGTCCGCGACGGTCAAGGTGCCGACGAGCTGGTCCGGCGACTGGATCATGGCGACGTAGCGCACGTAGCCGAAGGACAGGGCCGTCAGGATCATCAGGATCCAGAGACCGACCTGCCAGCGGTTGATGGGTTCCGAAACGCCGTAGGCGGCGAGTTCGTCGGCGACGGGCTTGCGCAAGCGGTGGGCGGCCATGAAGCCGGCGACGGTCAGCAGGCCGAGGATGGCCGTGACGGACCACAGGGGGCCGAGGGCTTCGGGCCCCACGGGGAAGGCCATGGCCAGGCCGATGCCGACGATGAACAGATAGCAGAAGGTGATGAGCTTGTTGCGGGTCATGGGAGGGCCGGGGGTTAGGGGGTGGCGGGTTCAGCGGCGGCGGCGGGCGCGGCGGCGGCCGGGGTCGCCGGACCGTACAGGGCGATGTCGGGATAGTATTCGGCGTTGGATTTCCAGATCGGCGACTCTTCCGGCTGGCCGCGGGCGATGGCCAGGAGCGCTTCGCGATAGGCGGGGTGGAAAGCCGTGACGGCGACGCCCAGCAGCAGGGCGAAGGCCAGGATTTTGGCGAGTTTGGCGGCACCTTGTTCCATGGAAACCTCTCTCTTTAATGAAAAAGCCGCCCCGGGGACGGGGTGGCTGGATCCAGCAAGTTGCGGAAATCAAGCGCCGACAAACCCGCGCTTCCCGGCGGGGACGCCGAGCGGCGGAGGAGGATGACTGCGCTGCCTGTCTTCATGCAAAACGACGAAAATGTAATTATCCAGAATACGGTTCCAGATGGAGGTTGGCAATCGTTTCTTTTCCGAAGCGGTTCCGGAGCGCGCGCTCGAGGGCGGTGGCGATCTCGTGGGCTTCGCGCAGCGGCAGATCCGCCCGCAGGCGGACGTGCAGGTCGATCACGGGGAAGCGCCCGACCATCCGGGTCCGCAGGTTGTGGGGTTGCTGGATGCCCGGGATGCCGCGGGCCAGCGCGAGGATTTCGTCGCAGACTGCGGGAGCCAGGCTCTGGTCGGTCAGCTCGCCGAGCTGTTCCCGGACGATCCGCCAGGCGATCTTGAGCAGGAACACGCTCACGAACAGCGCGGCGATGGGGTCGAGAATGAGCCAGTCGTCGCCGAGAAACGCGGCGGCGCCCACGCCCGCGGCCGTGGCGATGGACGAAAAGGCGTCGGAGCGATGGTGCCAGGCGTTGGCGACGAGCGACGAACTGCCCGTGGCGCGGGCCACTTTCATCGTGGCGCGGTAGAGCCATTCCTTGACGGCGATGGAGAGGACGGCCGCCCAGAAGGCAAAGGCGGAGGGATGGATGAGCGGATCGCCGTGCATGGCGTGGAAGATGCGCCGGATGGCCGTGCCGGCGATCTGGACGCCCACGTAGGCCAACGCCAGCCCGATGACGGCGGCGACGATGGTTTCGTACTTGCCGTGGCCGTAGGCGTGGTCCGAGTCCTTCGGCTTGGACGTGAAGCGCAAGCCGATCAGGACGGCGACGTCGGTGGCGAAATCGGACAGCGAGTGGACGGCGTCGGCGATCAGCGCCTGGGAACGGCCGAACACGCCGGCGGCCAGTTTCAGGCCGGTCAGGACGACGTTGATCCAGATGGACAGATGGGTGATCCGGCGTTCCGGCGTCATGGCGGGAGATTCCTCAGGCCTTGGGCGCGGGGGCGTCCGGCGGCGCGGGGGCGGCGCTTTTCTGCTTTTCGAGCTGTTCGCGGGCAAAGTCCGCGTCGCTTTGCCACCACGGCTTGCCTTTGGGGGCCGGCTTGGGGTTGATCAGCAGCATGAAGACGAACAGGAAGGGCACGCACGGCAGATAGAACAGGATGCCGTCCTGCGACCGCAAGGTTTGGCGGGCGTCGAGCTGCGACAGCCAGACCAGGTAGAAGACGAATCCGAGCGTGTTGAGAATCCACGCCGCGCGCTTGAGATTCGGATTCATGCGGGGACTCTACCTCGCGCGCGCGCCGGTTGGCAACTGGCAACTGGCGGCGGCCTAGTCGAGCCGGACGGTGCGGTAGAAGCCGACCGGCGCGGCGTTCGTGGCGACCGCGCGGACGACGGGGCCGGTCGCCAGGGTGCCGGAAACGGCGTTGCTCCAGACCTGGGGGCCGACCAGGTTGGTCGCGACCTGCAAGGCGTAGGTATGACCGACGGACCCCAGCCAGCGGAACGTCGCCTCGTCGCCCAGGCCCGCTTCGGGCTCCAGCAACGCGCGGGCGGAGGGATAGGGGTTGGCGACGGCGAAGAACTGGTCGCCGGGGCTGTAGGTCTCGGCGAAGTTGAACAGCCGCGGATCGCCGAGGTTGCCGTAGCCGCCCGAACTCTGGCCCATGGGGCCGAGCACCTGGTTGGACACGTAGCGGTGGTTGGCGTCGTTCACGAAGGCGGCGATGCGGATGGTTTCGTTGAGCGCGCCGTCGGCGGCGGCGAAGAGGTCGATCGGCAGCGCCAGTTCGAGGCCGGTGGTCACGCCGGCGGCCAGCGAGGTGTTCGTCTCGTTGGGATCGCCGGTGCCCCAGACGCCGCCGACATTGGAGTTGTCGAATCCGAGCCGCACGCCGTTGGTGAAGGTGAAGGTGGTGACGAATCCGGTGTGGGTGGGGTCCTGAGCGATGCCGAGCGTCCGGGCCGCGCCGCCGCCGCCGGCGGGCAGCGTGGCGTAGTAGAGATAGCCCCGCCAGGCCTCGACCTGGGGCGGATCGAAATAGGGCACCACTTCGGTGCGGTTGCAGAACGTCAGGTAGAAGTCCGCTTCGAAGCCGGCATCGAACTTCAGCCCGTCGTTGGCCGGATCCAGATGGCCCATGGAGCCCAGCGCGCCGCCGTCCACGTTCGCGTTGTCGCCGCGCAGGCTGTTCTGGCCGCCGGGGATGGCATCGACGAAGAGGTCCAGCTTGTTCAGGTTGCCGACGGACCAGGTCAGACCCTGGCCGGCGGTTTCGAGGTTGCCGGCGATGAACAGATAAAGGTAGCCGTCGGAAACGCGCGCGTAGGCGGCATCCAGTTCGGAGCCCTGCACGGCGAAACGGCGGTGGCCGTTGGTGGCGTTGCCGAAGGCCGTCGGCGTGTCCTGCACGGCCAGAGGGGCGCCGTAGAACTCGGCGTCGAGCTGGCCATCGACCGTCGGCGACTGGGCGGCGGCCGGATTCCGGCCGACCAGAAGAACCAAAAGCGCAATCATCGAGGCCGTGAGCGAATAGCCGAATTTCATGGGTTTCCTTGTTTTCCTGTCTGGCCGCGGCGACAAACCTTGACCGATAATCGCAGGGTATACCGTTTTCACGCCTTTGGGAATGAATTTTTCATTAGGCGTTCCGCGGCTTGGCCGTGGGCGCGGTTTGTGCTACGAAATCAGCCGTGAAACCGGCCGAACGCATCCGCGCATGGATCGGACCGCACGCCGTCTCGGCGGCGTTCTATCTCTTCGCCTTGGCGGGAGCGCCGCCGCTGGCGCGGGCATTGAAGACGGGATTGGCGGCGGAAGAGCCGCTGTGGGGGCCGGGCCTCCTGTTGCTGGCGGTGCTGGCGCTGGAGCCGCTGGGGCTGCACTGGAAAATGCGTTTCCTGCGGCGCCGCAACGCGGACGAGGGATTCGTCCCGCAAGGCCCGATGCTGGCGATGTTCTCCGCGGTCGGCATCGGCCACGTGATCGTGACCGTGTTTTTGGGCATGCTGGCGCTGGACTGCTGGGGCGCGGTCGGCGCGGGCGCGGACGAAGCCTCGGGCTGGTGGGGGGCGGTGATCGTGGCGCTGGTCGTGAAGGAACTCGTCGGGCTCGTCGCGGCGGGCGGGAACGACGCGGCGCGCGAGCCGCCCGGCCACTGGAAGGAATGGGCGGGGGACGTGTTGTTGCTGGCCTACGGCGCCGTGGCGTACGTGGCGTGGTGGGGGGCGCTGCTCGATCTGGACGAACTGGCCTGGCATTCGCTGGCCGAACGGCTGGTCGTGACGCCGATTCTCGTTGCCATATTCCTCTTCTTCTATTTGCCCATGCGCCTGCCGTTCCTGCTGGATGAATACCATCTGTGCCCGGCGCGTGGCCGCAAGGCGCGGATCCTGTTCGAGCTGGCCGTCGGGGTTGGGCTGGGATTGTATCCGGCGGTCTTGTGACGCTCCGGCCGAAGTAGAGCGTTCCTTCTGGAGCGGCGTTTTCGGTTTGTTTCCGGCGGGGGGAGCCGGGGTAGACTGCTTCGACTAGGGTACGTGGATCAAACCGGTTGGAGCGGAACATGAACACAAGGGCGATGCGGTGGGTTTTGGTGGCGGCGCTGGCGTGGATTCCGGCGGCGGCCCGGGCGCAGGCCCGGTTGATCGCGGGGACGGAGACTTCGCTGCCGCGGCTGGTGACGTCGCACGGCACGTACAAACTGGGCAAGAAGCCGTATCCGGCGGGGACGCGCGACCAATGGATCGCCGCGGGGCGGGCCCTGGCGACGACGCCGGCGGGATACCTGCCGCCGAGCAAAACGCTGAAGGGCGCGTCGGACAACCGCAGCTATCTGCCGCCGATCGGGGACCAGGGCAGCCTGGGGTCCTGCGTGCACTGGGCGGGCACCTACTACACCAAGAGCGCGAACATGAAGCGGATGAATCCCGCGCTGAACCTGACGCAGACGAGCAACCAGTGTTCGCCGAAGTTCACCTACAACCTGTCGAACGCGGGCGCGGACAACGGCGGCTATGGGCACGAGCCGTTCGAAATCTTCATGCGCTACGGCACGGCGTCGCTGGCGCAGTTGCCGTACAACACCGACTACACCAGTCTGCCCACGGTGGCGAATTTCGTCGAGGGGTTGCACCGGCGCACGACCAACTACGTGTGGCTGTGGGACTGGAATCCCACCGCCACGCAGATCAACGAACTGAAGGCCTGGCTGGATGCCGGCGGCGTGGCGTCGTGCGGCGTCTATGCGGAAACCTCGTTCGACGCGTGGGGGCCGGGCGACGCCCCCTGGGTCGGCAGCACCTGCACGATCGACGACATCAACCACATGGTGACGGTGTGCGGCTACGGCACGGGCTATTATCTGGTGGCCAATTCCTGGACCACGTCGTTCGGCAGCAACGGCTACATCGTGGTGGATTCCGACTATTTCGAAAACTACTTCAGCGACGTCCTCTATCCGCTGGAGGGCGCCTACACGCCGGCGACCAACTACGCGAAGGTCCAGATTTCGCACGGCACGCGCAGCGACCTCCGCAGCCTGGTGTTTTCCGTGAACGGCGCGACCGTGTGGAGCAATTCGCCCTTGCCGAAGAACCTGCCCAAGGGGACGGGCTCGTTCGACACGGACAGCCGGAACGATTGGCAGCTGGCGGTGGATCTGAGCTCGGCCGCGTGGGGCGGGGCCAACGTCGTGACGGTGCGGTGCTCCGACGTCGTGTCCGGAACCGCCGGCACGCTCACGAACTTCACGCTGGTTTACGGCGGCACCAACTACGCGTCGACCAACGTGCCGGTGGCCATTCCCGACGCCACGGGCGCGGCGGCCAGCGCCGCCGTGGCGACGGCGACGCCGACGTCCGCGCCGGCGTTCGGGGCGAATCCGGGCCCGCTGGGCGCCACGACGGGCGTGGCGCGGGCCTTCACGGTGACGGCGAGCGGCAATCCGCCGCCGGGGCTGGCGCTCCAAAGCCAGACCGCTTCGTCCGGCTACGGCTTCGTGCCCGCGACGGGCGTGCTGACCTACACGCCGCCGCTGGCCGACGTCGGCGCGCGGACCTTCACGTTCATCGCGACGAACGCCGCCGGCGCGGCGACGCAGACGGTCAGCGTGACGGTCTACGAGGCGCCGCCAGCGGCGCCGGCCGCGATCTGGGCCAGCGCGACGAACGCGGCCGATTTCACCGCGGCGTGGAGCTCCGTTTCCGGCGCGACCGGCTACCGCCTCGACGTCGGCACGAACGCCACCTTCTCCGCCGGCGGCGGTTCCGGCGGCCCGGCCACCAACGGCTACCACAACGGCACCCTGGGCGCGGGCACCGGCGGCACGTGGACGGAAACCGGCCTGACCCAGGGCTCGGGCTACCTGATTTCGCTGTCCGGGGACGTCCTGATCACGCCGGCGATGGACTTCACGGCCAGTTCGTCCGAGACGCTGACGTTCAATGCGCGGACGTACGGCGGCGTCAACGCCGCCAACAACGCCATCACGGTGTCGGTCTCGACCAACAACGGCAGCAGCTGGACGAGCCTGGGCACGCGGACGCCGCTGAACACGACGCTGACGGCGATGACGCCGTTCGACCTGAGCCCGTACGAGGCCAGCCAGGTGCGGGTGAAGCTCGAGAACCTGGGCGCCTCGGCCACGGTGGGCGCGGGCATCGACGAAGTGCTGATCACCAACCTGGCCAGTTCTTCGGTCGCGGCCTACGTCGCCGGCTATTCGAACCGCACGGTGGCCGGCACGAGCCAGAGCGTGACGGGCCTGGCGGCGAGCGCGACGTACTTCTTCCGGGTCCGCGCGGTCAACGGCGGCGGCGCCAGCGGGAATTCCCCGACGGCGAGCGTGACGACGGCCAGCGCCCCCCCGCCGGGCACGCCGCCGACCCTGGACGCGATCCCGGCGCAGCGGACGACGGTGGGGGAGGAATTCACGTACGCGGTGACGGCGACGGAGCCGGACGCCGACGCCCTGACCTTCGCCTGTACCAGCGCGGTGGACGGGGCCACGTGGGACGTCGACGTGAACACGGGCTTGCTGGTGTTCAATCCGACGGCGGCCCAGCTCGGCACGAACGTCTTCGTCTTCACGGCGGCCGACAAGGACGGCACCAGCGCGCCCGTGCCGCTGAGCGTGAAGGTGTACACGGCGGCGGCAACCAACGAATTCACGCAATGGGTGGAAGACCAGGAAGAGGATCCGGTCGATCCCGACTTCGCCGCGAACGCGGACGTCGACGGCGACGGCCAGACGACCTACGAGGAATATCTGGCGGACACGGATCCGGCGGCCTCCAACAGTTGGTTGCGCTTGGAAGGCCAGACCGCCGATCTGTCCCGGTTCACGTTCCCGGCGTCGTCCGCGCGCTACTACCAACTGGAATATTGCACCGACATCACCAACCAGGCGGGCACCCTCGTGGTGACGAATCTGGGCTGGGGCGTGCCGGGCATGGTGATCACCAACGATCTGCCGAGTTGGTTCGGGACGATCCGCGTCCGGCTGGACGCGCCGTAGCCCGTTTCATCCGTTTCCAGAACAACGGGATGGCCCGCCTGCCGGCGGGCCATTTTTTCCTTTTCCGCCGGGCGCGGCCGGCGGAGCCTCCGGAGTCAAGCGTTCCAGCAGAAGATGCGTTCCGGCGGGTTTTCCGGTGGTTTTGCGGGAAAGCACAGGCGTATGATCGATCAATTGGCGTTTGGTTCCGAATGAACCCGTGGAGCGGATGCATGAAAAGAATCGCGTTGGGTGGCGTGGCCTTGTTGTGGGCGGGCATCGCCGCCGCGGCTGAACTGAGCGTGGCGTTCACGTTCTCGGCGGACGACGTTTCGCTGACGCCGGCGGGGGAGTACACGGTCATCGATCTGGCGGACGGCACGCGGCCGGTGGACGAGGCGGGGGCGCCGGCGATTCCGGCGAAATTCGCGAACGTCCTGCTGCCGGCGGGCGCGCACAACGTGCGGATCGCGGCGCGCGGCGACTGGAAACTGCTGGCGCAAGACGTCGTTCCGTATCCGGCGCAGCCGCACCGTCCGAAGAGCCGGCCGCGCGCGGCGTTCGTGCCCGCGAACGCGCGCTATGCGAGCGAGGAGGCTTGGCCGGCCGAACTGGCGACCTATGAAGGCGATCAGGACATGCAGGGCTATCGGTTCGTGTCGGTGCGCGTGAACCCGCTGACGTACGTCGGCGCCGACCGGGCGCTGTATCTGCACGAGACGGTGACGGTCACGGTGAGCTACGACCTCGCGACGACGCTGCGGACGATTTCAACGAAGCAGAAGAGCGCGTTCGAACCGCTGGTGAACAGCCTGGTGGTGAATCCGGGGGCGGCGGCGACCTTTGCGCCGAAGACGCGGACCCTGGAACCGAAAGCCGGCGGAGCCGTGGACTATCTCATCATCACTTCGAGCGCGCTGAGCAACGCCTTCCAGCAGATCGCGAACTACCGGTCTTCGGCGGCCGGCGGAAGCTACACGACGCGGGTCATGACGACGAACGTCATCGCGACGACCTATGCGGGCGCGGACGTCCAGGCCAAGATCCGCGCGTGCATCAGCAACGCGGTCGCGACGCTGGGGACGACGATGGTGGTGCTGGGCGGCGACGACACGGTCGTGCCGGACCGCAACTGCTACGGCAACGTCGACGGCACCATCGAGACCGAAATGCCGACGGACCTGTACTATTCGGGGCTGGGCGGGAGCTGGAACGCCGACGGGGACGCGCAATACGGCGAGACGACCGACGGCGTGGACCTGGCGTGGGACGTGATCGTGGGGCGCATCCCGGTGCGGACGGCGGCGCAGGCGACGAACTACCTGAACAAGGTGATGACCTATGAATCCGGATCGCCGACGACGAACAAGATCATCCTCGGCGGGCCCAACGCGTGGGACGTCTACACGGGCACGGATCGGCCGAGCGACGACGTGACGATCGACGGGCATGCGGGCTTTCGCGCGACGACGCCGAAGGCGCATACCTCCGTCAGCGATTCCGAAGCCTGGCTGCGGCGGCTCTATCGCGACGGCATCCGGTCCTACTGGCCGGCCCAGGTCAGCATCATGTGCGACACGCTCACGTCGTGGGACGCCACCGCTTGCGGCGACCATCTGGAAAGCGCGGCGAACACGCTGGCGGCGTTCAACAAGAACTACACCCACCTGATGTTCTCCGGCCACGGCGCGCCCCAGGAGTGGGGGCTGGAATCGGGCTCGTTCTCGGCCACCGGCGCGTCGAGCATGACGGGCCTGACGGCGTTCGTCTACACGGACGCCTGCCTGACCGGGCATTTCGACAAGAACAGCAACACGATCGACGGTTCCCCCTACACGACCGAACCCTGCCTGGCCGAGGGCTTCCTGCGCAATGCGCGCGCGCTGGGCGGGGCGGTGGCCTACATGGGCTGCGCGCGCTACGGGTGGGGCGAACCGGATGCCGCGCCGGCTTCCAACACGTCGGATGGCGGACCCTCGACGGTCTACGCCTACAAGTTCTACAAGCGGATGTACGAGACGAGCGGCCGGACGCTGGGCCTGGCCTTCGCCATGCACAAGGCCGACATGGTCAGCCTGTGCGGCAGCGACGGCTCCGAGCGCTGGATCCAGTTCGGCCTGAATTTGCTGGGCGACCCCGCGCTGAAGATGCCGACGGGCGCCGCGGCGACGTCCGCGCCGACGTTCGGCGCCAATCCGGGCCCGGTCAGCGCGACCGCGGGCGTGGCGGTGGCGTTCGTGGCGAGCGCGAGCGGCAGCCCGGCGCCCGCGCTGGCGTTGCGGAGCACGACGGCTTCGGCGGGCTACACGTTCACGGCGGGGACGGGACTGCTGAACTACGCGCCGCCGGCGGCGGACGTGGGCGCGCGGACCTTCACGTTCACGGCCAGCAACAGCGCGGGCGTGGCCACGCAGATCGTGAGCGTGACGGTGGCCGCGGCGCCGCTCGTGCCGCCGGCCGCCCCGGCCGCGATCTGGGCCAGCGCGACGAACGCGAACGATTTCACGGCCGCCTGGAGCGCGGTGGCGGAGGCGACGGGCTATCGGCTCGACGTGGCCACGAACAGCAGCTTCTCGGCCGGCGGCGGGGCGGGCGGGGCGGGCACCAACTGCTATCACGGCGGCACCCTGGGCGCCGGCACGGGCGGGAACTGGACGGAAACGGGGCTGACCCAGGGCTCGGGATATCTGGTGTCGCTGACCGGCGATGCGCTGGTCACGCCGGCGCTGGATCTGACCGCGACCACCGCGGAAACGCTGGTCTTCAAGGCCCGTTCCTATGGCGGAACCGTCGCGGCCAACAACACCATCACGGTTTCGGTGTCGACCGACAACGGGAGCACGTGGACGAGCCTGGGGACGCGGGTGCCGGCGAGCACGACCTTGACGGCCATGTCCCCCTTCGACCTGAGTCCGTACAACGCCAGCCAGATGAAGGTGAAGTTCGAGACGCTCGGCGCCACGGCTTCGATCGGCGCCGGCCTCGACGACGTGATCGTCACCAACCTGGCCAGCGCCGGCACGGCGTCCTATCTTCCGGGCTACTCGAACCGGACGGTGGCGGGCACGAGCCAAAGCGTGACGGGTCTGACCGTAAGCGCAACCTATTATTTCCGGGCGCGGGCGGTTTCGGCGGGCGGCACCGGAACCTATTCTTCGGTGGCGAGCGCGACGACCTTGGCCGGAGCGGTCGCGCCGACTTTCGGCGGCAATCCGGGGCCGTTCGGCACGACGGTGGACGTAGCGGTGGCCTTCACGGTGGGCGCGTCCGGCACGCCGACGCCGACGTTGGCGCTGCGGACCACGACGGCGTCGGCGGGCTACAACTTCGCGCCGAGCACGGGTCTGCTGAGCTATCTGCCGCCGGTGGCGGACGGCGGCGCGGCCCGGACCTTCACGTTCACGGCCAGCAACAGCGCGGGCGTGGCGACGCAAACGGTGAGCGTGGCGGTGGCGGGCTGGCCGACGGTCGCCTTCGGCGCGGCCAAGGTCGTCGGGGAAGAGGGGGGAGCGGCCGTCTCCCTGCCGGTGAGCCTGTCCTTCGCGGCGAACGCCACCGTGCAGGTGGCCATCGCCGGAACGGCCTTGCCGGGCGGAACGGATTTCACCTGCTCGGCCACGACGCTGGTCTTTTCGGCCGCGGGCGCCGCCGCAAGCAACCTGGTCTTTTCCATCGTGAACGACGTCCTGCCCGAGGGACCGGAGTCCGCGCGCCTGAACCTGAACGCGGTGTCCGGGGCGACCCTGGGCGCCACGACGCAGGCCGTTTTCTTCGTGCGCGACGACGACGCGTTCGCCGTCGCGACGGCGAATCTCACCAGCGGCACGAACCTGGTCAACGACACCACGACCTACGACGATCCCGCCGGGCGCATCCTTGAAGCCCTGCAGCCGGACGTCGTGCTGATCCAGGAGTGGGTGCTGAAATCCGGAACCACGTATCGCGGTTTCGTGGATCAGTATTTCGGGACCAACTACTCGTACTACGTTGAATCCCAGACCGGTCAATACGCCCAGCCCAACGGCATCATCAGCCGCTGGGCCATCACCAATTCCGGCGCCTGGACGGACGACGAGGTCTTCAACCGCGATTTCGCCTGGGCGCGGATCGATCTGCCCGGGTTGCGGAACCTCAACGTGGTCAGCGTGCATCTCAAGGCAACCGGCAGCAATGCGACCGAGGATGCGGCGACCCGGCTGGTCGAGGCCCGCGACCTGACCAATTACCTCGCGCAGGCCAACTGGTCGACGGAGGACTATCTGGCGGTCGGCGGCGACCTCAATCTGACCAACCGGACGGAAATGACGCTGCGGGTGCTGACCAACGTGGTGTCGGATGCCCACCAACCCGCCGACCAAAATGGCGACAAGGACACCAACAGCGGCCGTTTCCGGCCGTACGACGTCATCCTGCCGAACGGGTGGCTGGACGCGCGCCACGTCCCGGTGGCCTGCTACGGATATACCTTCACCAACGGAATGGTGTTCGACACCCGCCTGGCGTGGGCCAACGGCGTGCCGCCGCCCGCGACCGCGGCCGATTCCGCGGCGTTCAACATGCAGCACATGGCCGTGCTGAAGGTCTTCGAGTTTGAAACCCAGATTCCTCCGCCCCAAACGTTCGCGGCGGCCCCGGCGGGCGCGTCCCAGATCGATCTCTCGTTCACGACGAACGCGTCGGGAAGCAGCGTCATCGTGGTCTGGAACGGCGACGGGAATTTCGGAACGCCTTCGGGCGCGGCTCCGGCGGTGGGCGCCTCCTTTGCGGGCGGCACCGTGTTGTACAAGGGCGGCGCATCGCCGCAGAGCCATTCCGGACTGACCGGTTGTTCGACCTACTACTACAAGTGCTGGTCCTATGCGGGCGCCAACTATTCGAGCGGGCTGACGGCCCAGGCCACGACGCCGGGTCCGGACGCGCCCGCGGCGATCTGGGCCAGCGCGACGAACGCGACGGACTTCACGGCGGCGTGGAGCGCGGCCTCCGGAGCGACCGGTTACCGGCTGGACGTGTCCGCGAGCAGCAACTTCGCGAGCGGCGGCGGGGGCGGCGGGCTCTCCACGGTGTTCCGCGAGACGATGGGGGATCCGGGCGGCACCGTCACCGTCGCGGCGCACGAATCGGCCAACGGCTTCGACAACGACGCCTACGCGATGTCGAACGGCGGCGTCAGCAAGACGGGCGACGTGCGGGTGTCCAGCGCCTCGGCCGGCTACGTCGATCCGCTGGGCAATGCGGCGTCCGGGCTGGGGAACGTCTATTTCTCCTCGACGGCCGGCGATTACGGTTTCGGCGTGGCGGGGATCGACGCCTCGGGATTCGACTCCTTGCTGCTGAGCTTCGGCTATCGGAAGGAAGCGGCGACGTCCAATGCCCTTTTTGCGGTGGAATGGTCGACGAACGGCGGAATGGCCTGGACCTCGATCGCGGTTTCCAACCTGCCGGCGGCCGGCGCGGCCACCGGGTGGTCCATGGTTTCGAACTTGTACCTGCCCGCCGCGGCCTCCGGCGCGAACCTGAGCCTGCGCTGGGTCAAGACGGGCGGGGCCTTGCGCATCGACGACGTGCTGTTGCAAGGCATGGCCGCTTCTTCCGTGCCTTCCTATCTTCCCGGCTATTCGAACCGGACAGTGGCGGGCACGAGCCAGAGCGTGACGGGCCTGACGGCGAGTTCGACCTACTATTTCCGCGTGCGGGCGTCGTCGGGTTGCGGCGACAGCCTGGATTCCGCGCCGGCGAGCGCGACGACCCGCTCCGGGGCGGTCGCGCCGGCGTTCGGCGCCAATCCGGGGCCGCTCGGCGCGACCACGGGCGTGGCGGTGGCGTTCGCGGTCGGCGCCGCGGGCAGTCCGGCGCCGACGCTGGCCTTGGCGGGGACGACCGCTTCGAGCGGCTACGGTTTCGCGCCGGAGACGGGGACCCTGACCTATACGCCGCCGCCGGCGGATGCGGGTTCGCGGACCTTCACTTTCACGGCGAGCAACGGCGCCGGCGTGGCGACGCAGACGGTGAGCGTGACGGTCGCCGCCGCGACGGCCAGCGGCGGACTGGAGACCTTCGCCAACTACACGAACGCCAGCGGCACCTACCTGAGCGGCACGTTCGTCGGCCAGGACGGCTCGACCTGGACCTTCGCCTCGACGCGCGGCGATCTGAACCTCAACGGCCGGGCCCCGACGCTCCGCAACACCACGAACTCGTATGTCCGGTCCGGTGCGATTCCGGGCGGCGTGGGCAGCATCCAGCTCAAATACCGCCGGCCGTATGCCACCGCGCTGAATTGCTCCGTCTACGTGAACGGTTCCCTGGTCGGCACGATCACGGGCGGCGACTACACGACCCAGACCTGGGCGAGCGCCACCCTGAACGTCGCGGGCGACGTGGTTCTGACGTTCAGCAACAAGTCCACCAGCGGCCAGATCACCCTGGACGACGTTTCCTGGACGGGCTATGCGGGCGGCACCATGGCGGGCGAGGTGCCGATGGTGCGGTCGATCGACATGCAGACCCTGATGGCGGGCAAGACCCTGGCCACCACCGTGACGGCGCTGGAGGCGGACGGCGACGCGGTGACCTTCGGGTGCGCGAGCGCGGTGGACGCGTCCCGGTGGTCCCTCGACGCGAATTCCGGCGCGTTTGCGTTCACGCCGACCCCGGCGGAAGCGGGCTTGGCGCAGTTCGACTTCACGGCGACGGACAAGGACGGCACGAGCGCAACAGTGCCGCTGAACGTGCTGGTCACTCCGCCGCCGACCATGGAGACGATCGAACCTCCGGCCAACGGAGCCGTCGCCCTTTCGACGACCATCGCCACCGAAGCCGGTCTGACCTATATCTTGCAGTACACGACCAGCCTGACGGACGATCCGCAGGTCTGGGTAGATGCGGACACGGCGGAGGGCACGGGCGATGCCGTCACCTTGCAGGACGGCACCGTGGGCACCCAACGGTTCTATCGCGTCGTATCCCCATAATTCCCAATCAATAACGGAGTTTGAACGGCCGCCAAGCCACGGTCTTTCCGCCGCCGGGGTCAAACGCTTCGTGCGCCGGGTGTTTTTCCCTTTGCCCGCAAGCACGGATATATGTTCAATTGTTAGAAGTATATTCATCTTTTTTCGTTGCCGGGTAGTCGCAAGGTGTGTGGGGCCGGGTGCATCGAAAAGGATGAACGCAAGGAGCGACAGGATGAAACAGCGCGCAATTGGGTTGGCTTGTTTGTTCGCGGCGATGGCGTGGATTCCGGCGGCGCTCGCGGCGGAACTGAGCGTGGACTTCACGTTCTCCGCGGACGACGTGGAACTGGTCGCGGCGGGCGAATACACGGTGGTCGGCCTGGCGGACGGTGCGCGCGTCGTGGATGAAGTCGGCGCGCCGTCGATTCCGGCGAAATTCGCGAACGTGTTGATTCCCTCCGGCGCGCAGAACGTGTCCGTGGCCGCGAGCGGCGACTGGACGCTGCTGGCCGAGGGGATCACGCCCTATCCCGCGCAGCCGCGCAGCCCGAAGAGCAAGGCCAAGCCGGCGTTCGTGCCCGCGAACGACCGCTATGCCAGCGCGGCCGCCTGGCCGGCGGACGTCGCCGCGTACCAAGGCGACCACGACATGCAGGGCTACCAGTTCGTCTCCGTGCGCGTGAATCCGCTGGCCTACGTGGGCGCGGAAAAGAAACTGTATCTGCGCGAAAAAGTGACCGTGACGGTGACCTACGACGCGGCGGTTTCGACGAAGTCGATCCTGCCCAAGCAAGCCAGCCTGTTCGGGCCGCTGGTGGACAGCCTGGTGGTGAATCCGGCCGATGCGGCCACGTTCGCCCCCAAGGTGCGCACCGTCGCGCCGAAAGCCGCGCTGGACTACCTGATCATCACGTCCGCGGCGCTGAGCAACGCATTCCAGCAGGTGGCGGATTACCGGTCCTCGGCGGCGGGCGGCGGCTACACGACGCGGGTGATGACGACCAACGACATCGGCAGCGCCTATTCGGGCGCGGACATCCAGGCGAAGATCCGCGCCTGCATCAGCAACTGCGTGGCCACCCTGGGCACGACGATGGTGCTGCTGGGCGGCGACGATACGATCGTGCTCGACCGCAATTGCTCCGTCTCCGCCGCCGGCAGTTCGGAAACCGAAATGCCGACCGACCTGTACTATTCCGGCCTGTCCGGAAGCTGGAACAGCGACGGCGACGCGATCTACGGCGAAACGGGCGACGGCGTGGATCTGGCCTGGGACGTGATCGTGGGCCGCCTGCCGGTGCGGACGGTCGCGAACGTCACCAGCTACCTGGCCCGGGTGCAGACCTACGAAGCCGGCTGGAGCGTGACGAACAAGATCATCCTGGGCGGTCCCTACGCCTGGGACACCTACACCGGCACCGACCGGCCCAGCGACGACGTGACGATCGACGGGCATCCGGGATTCCGTTCGACGAGCCCGGCGCACAATTCGGTCAGCGATTCCGAGGCCTGGCTGCGGCGCCTCTACCGCGACGGCATCCGGCCCTACTGGCCGGCCCAGGTCAGCATCATGTGCGACACGCTCACGTCCTGGGACAGCACCTCCTGCGGCGACTATTCCCAAAGTTCGGCGAACACGGCGGCGAAGTTCAACCAGAACTACACGCACCTGATGTTCTCGGGCCACGGCGCGCCGCAGGAATGGGGTCTGGAATCGGGCTCCTTCGATTCCACCGACGCCTCTTCCCAGACCGGCCTGACGGCGTTCGTCTATACGGACGCCTGCCTGACGGGGCATTTCGACAAGAACAGCAACAACATCGACGGCTACAACTACACGACGGAGCCGTGCCTGGCGGAAGCCTTCCTGCGCAACACCCGCGTGCGCGGCGGCGCGCTGGCCTACATGGGCTGCGCGCGCTACGGCTGGGGCGAACCCGACGCGGCGCCGGCCAGCAACACCGCCAACGGCGGCCCCTCCACGGTCTATGCCTACAAGTTCTACAAGCGGATGTACGAGACGACCAACCGCACGATCGGCCTCGCCTTCGCCATGCACAAGGCCGACATGGCCAGCCAGTCGACCACCGACGACTGCGAGCGCTGGATCCAGTTCGGCGTGAACTTGCTGGGCGATCCCGCCCTCAAGATGCCCCGCGACGTGCCCGTGCTGTCGGCGCCCGCCTTCACCAGCGCGTCTTCGTTCGGAGCCACGACCGGCGTGGCGCGGACGCATGCCGTCGTCGCCAGCGGCTATCCGGCCCCCGCGCTGGCGCTGCAAAGCTCCACCGCCTCGGGCGGCAGCTACGGTTTCGTCCCGGCGACGGGCGTGCTGACCTACACGCCGCCGACGGACGACGTCGGCACGCGGACCTTCACGTTCGTCGCCACCAACACGCAAGGCGCGGCGACGCAGACCGTCAGCGCCACGGTGACCCTGGCCCCGCCGGCCGCGCCGGCTTCGGTCTGGGCGAGCGCGACGAACACGACGAGCTTCACCGCGGCGTGGAGCGCCGCGGCCGCCGCCACGGGCTACCAGCTCGACGTCGCCACCAACGCCAGCTTCGGCGGCAGCGGCGGCAGCGGATCGGGCACCAATTGCTACCACAACGGCACCTTGGGCGCCGGCACCGGCGGCACCTGGACGGAAACCGGCCTGACGCAGGGCTCGGGCTACCTGATTTCGCTGGCCGGCGACGCGCTGATCACCCCGGCCATGGATTTCACCGCCAGCTCGTCGGAAACCCTGACGTTCAACGCGCGCACCTACGGCGGAGCCAACGCGGCCAACAACGCCATCACGGTTTCGATTTCGACCGACAACGGCAGCAACTGGACGAGTTTGGGCACGCGGACGCCGACCACGACGACTTTGACGGCGATGACGCCGTTCGATTTGAGCGGCTACGACGGCAGCCAGGTGCTGGTGAAACTGGAAAACCTGGGCGCCACCGCTTCGGTCGGCGCCGGCCTCGACGAGATCCTGATCACCAACACGGCCGGCCCTGCCGTTTCGTCCTACGTCCCCGGCTATTCGAACCGGACCGTGGCCGCCACGAGCCAGAGCGTGACGGGCCTGACGGCCGGCGCGACCTATTATTTCCGCGTGCGCGCCACCAACACCGGCGGCACCAGCGCCAATTCCTCCGTCGCGAACGTGACGACCTTGACGGCGCTCGTCGCGCCGGCTTTCAACGCGAACCCCGGCCCCGTGGCGACCACCGCGGGCGTGGAGCGGACCTTCGCCGTGGGCGCCACGGGCAGTCCGACGCCGACGCTGGCGCTGCAAAGCCAGACCGCGTCGAGCGGCTACAGCTTCAATGCCGGCACCGGCCAGCTGACCTACCTGCCGCCGCAGGCGGACGCCGGTACGCGCACGTTCACGTTCTCGGCCAGCAACGGCTCGGGCGTGGCCTACCAGACGGTGACCGTGACCGTGGCGTCGGCGACCGCGCCGGCGTTCACCAGCGCCGCCTCGTTCGGCGCCACGACGACCGTGGAACGCACCTTCACGGTGACGGCCTCCGGCACGCCGGCGCCGGCGCTGGCGCTGGTCGGCGAGACGGTTTCCGGCGAGTTCAGTTTCGTGCCCGCGACGGGCGTACTGACCTACACCCCCGTCAACGACGACATCGGCGCGCAGACGTTCACCTTCACGGCCGCCAACGCGGCCGGCACGACGACCCAGGCCGTCAGCGTGGCCGTCAGCGACCTGCCGGCGACGTTGCCGGTCTTCGGCGCGAACCCGGGGCCCTTGGGCGCGACGACGGGCGTGGCGCGGGCGTTCACCGTCGCCGTGGCCAGCGGCTATCCGGCGCCGACCTTGGCGCTGCAGGGCACCACGGCGTCCGGCGGTTATTCGTTCGCCGCCGGCACGGGCGTGCTGGACTACCTGCCGCCCGAGGGCGACGTGGGCGCGCGCACGTTCACCTTCACGGCCGCCAACGCGGCCGGCACGGCGACGCAGGTCGTCAGCGTGTCCGTCGCGGCGGGCATCCCCGGCGCGCCGGCTTCGATCTGGGCCAGCGCGACGAACGCGACGGGCTTCACCGCGGCGTGGAGCGCGGTGGCGAACGCGACCGGCTACCGGCTCGACGTCGGCACCAACGCCACCTTCTCCGGCGGCGGCGCCAGCGCGCAGTCCGTCCTGGCCACCAACGCGGCGACCAGCGTCACGCCGCCGGCGGATTGGACCTACAACGTGTCCGCCTCGAGCAGCAGCTATCTGATTCTCGGCTATTCCAGCAACTACGTCGTCTCGGAGGCCTTCTCGACCGTCGGCTTCACGAACCTGACGGTGGACTTCAGCGCCCGCAGCTACGGCACGGTGGCCGGCACGACCCGCACCAACGTCACGGTTTCGATTTCCGGCGACAACGGCGAAACCTGGACGGCGATCGGCACGGTGGCGCCGGCCAACAACACGATGACCGCCATGCCGACGCTGACGACCGTCGCGAACCTCGGCAACGCCCAGACCCGGATCCGCTGGCAGGCGCCGAACGCCACCGCCAATTCCGGCGTTGGCATCCAGTCCCTGACGGTGCGGGGCTGGAGCGCGGGCGGCGGCCCCGCCTACGTCGCGGGTTATTCCAACCTGACGGTATCGGGCACGAGCCAGGGCGTGACGGGCCTGGCCACCGGCGTCGCGTACTACTTCCGCGTCCGCGCGGTCAACGCCGCCGGCACCGGCGCGAATTCCGCCGTCGCCAGCGTGACGACCGCGAGCGGCGCGCCGGCCGGCACGCCCCCGACCGTGAACGCCATCGCCGCGCAGAGCGCGACCGCCGGCGGCTCGTTCGAGTATGCGGTGACGGCCGCCGCGACCGACGGCGATCCGATCCTGTCGTACGCCTGCGCCACCGCGGTGAGTTCGAACCTCTGGGATTTCGACGCGAACACGGGCTACTTCCTGTTCTATCCCACGGCCTCCGAAATCGGCACGAACCTGTTCAGCTTCACGGCCGCGGACAAGGACGGCACCAGCGCGCCCGTGCAGATGAGCGTGAAGGTCTACACCGCGGCGGCGACCAACGAGTTCACCATGTGGGTGGAAGACCAGGGCGAAAATCCCGTGGATCCCGACTTCGACGAAAGCGCCGACGTCGACGGCGACGGCCGGACGACCTACGAAGAATATCTCGCGGACACCGATCCGGCGGCGTCGAACGAGGTCTTCGAAGTGACGGGCAACTACGTCAACGCCGGGCAGGCCGGCGCCGCCACCGGCGAAATCCGGTTCAGCATTCCCGCCAGTCCCCGCCGTTTCTACCAACTGGTCTATTCCACGGATCTTTCCGGCGCGACCATCGTCAGCAATCTCGGCTGGGGTACAGCCGGCGCAATGACCTGGACCAACAAGTCGACCGGCGCCTGGTACGGAACCGTCCAGGTCCGCCTCGACGAACCCTGAGGTCTATATCATCTCAACAAATTGCGCGGCAAGGAATTGCCGCGCATTTTATTTCCAATGCTTGCTCGGTTGTTGCACGGGCGCGCGCCTGAAGTGCATCCGTAAAAGCCAGGTGGCCATCTGGTGTGGCCGTTGGGAATTATCGCCGTAATTTTATTTTAATGTCTAAGCTTGCATTTTCGCGGGGCCTGCGTAACATCAATTTAATAATTCAGGGAGTTTTCCGGCGGAGAATGGAGTGAAGCGGCGTCTCGCATTTTGGCTGGCGTGCGGCTTCTTGGGCGTTTCGGCGTCCTGGGGCGAAACTCCGTCCTTGCGGTTGGAAGGGGGGGGCATCGAGACCGCGCGCGGGGTGCAGCAAGCGTCGTTCCATCTTTTGAAATCCTCCGCGCTGCCTCCGGTCGCGCAGCGCGCGACGGCGCGCGGCACCGTGCCGTGGCTGGTGCAGATGGCGGCGGCGATCCGCCCGCAAGACTTCGCCGCGCTGGAAGCCGATGGGGCGGTCGTCCACCGCTACGTCCCGGAAAACGCCTTGCTGATCGAGGCTGCGCCGGCGGCGCTGGCGCGGATCGCCAAATCCGAAACCGTCGCCTGGGCCGGCGAGTATTTGCCCCGCTACAAAATATCCCGGGTCTTGGCGGATGCGACCGCCGCGGACCGCGAATGCGTCGTCGCGCTGTTCGATCCCGCGGACAAGCGGCGCGTGGCGCGCGAATTCGGCGAAAGGAACGTCTTCGTGCCGCGCGCGCAATACGATGCGGTCGGCGCGGAACTGCGCGTGCGGCTGACGGCGGAACAAATCGACGAAGCCGCGAACTGGGCCGAAGTGGAATGGATCGAACCGGCCCCGCCGATCCGGTCGTGGGGCGGCTCCGCGCCCGATCCGGCGGCCGACGCCGACGTGGTTGCGGAATTGCGTCAGGCCTACGCGGTCGGCGAACGGGTGGCGGTGCTGCGCCGCGGCGCGGCCGACGCCGGCGCCTACGGCGCCGCGGCGCGCGCGGCGGATGCGTTCGTCCAGGCCCATCCGGACTTTCTCGTGGTGGCCGCGGCCGGCAACGCCGCGGTGGATCGGGAGCCGGCCGACGGCGTGGCGGATGCCGGCACCGTAGGCTCGCCCGCCACGGCGAAAAACGTTTTGTCCGTCGGCGCCGCGGAAGGCCGGCGCGACGTCGCGCGCGTCTGGCGCGATTCCTGGCCCGAGGATTTCGCGGTGGAACCCATCGCGCTGGACCGGATGGCGCAGGCGGACGGCCCGCAAGGGCTCGCGGCGTTTTCGGGCCGCGGACCCTGCGCCGACGGCCGCATCAAACCCGATCTCGTCGCGCCGGGTACCTTCGTGGCCGTGCCGCGGCCGACGGATTCGGATTTCACGGGCTGGGGCGTGGCGGACGCCGCGAACGAAATCTACGTGGGCGGCACGGGCGTGGCGGCGGAACAGGTCGCCGAAGCGGCCAAGCAAGCGCGGCAATGGTTGGCGGACGAACGCGGCCTCGCGGCGCCCAGCGCGGCGCTGGTCAAGGCGCTGCTGCTGGCGGGCGCGCGGGATCTGGCCCCCGGCCAGTACGGAACGGGCGCCAAGCAGGAAATTGCCGGCTTCCGGCCGAATTCCGCGCAAGGCGCGGGCCTGCTGGATCCGGCCGGCGCCTTGCGGCCAGACGAAGATGGATTTCTCGACGTGCACGAAGCGCCGGGCCTCGCGACGGGCGCGGCCGATGCCTATGAACTGGCCGTCGAGCGGCCCGGCGGCCGCTTCGTCCTGGTGCTGGCCTATGCCGATCCCGCCGCCGCGCCCTGCGCCGGCAAGCAGCTGGTGAACGATCTGGATCTGACGGTCCGGAAGCCGTCCGGCGCGTGGCTGCACGCCAACGGCCGGACCCAGCCCGACGAGTTGAACAACGTGGAGATGATCGAATTCGAAGCGGACGAAGCGGGCACCTATCTCGCGCGGGTGGTCGCCCGCGCGGTGCCGTGGGGCGGTTCCCAGCCCTATGCCCTCGTCGTCCGCGGACCCCGGACGGAAGCCGCCGCGGCGGCAGCATCGGAGCAACCATGAACTGGATGAAGTCGGCGTGCGGTTTGGCGGCGGTGGCGATCCTGGCCGGAGCCCAGGGGGCCTGGGGCGCCTATGGCGGCTCCGGCACGTTCACCAAGATCACCTCGCGGGCCGACCTGACGGACGGCTACTACGTCGTCGCCAGCAGCAACGGGTTGGCCGCGATGAGCCACACGAACGCCGGCACGTTTTTCACGAGCAACGCCATCAGCCCGTCGGCCAACGTGCTGACCGATCCACCCGCCGCGATCGTCTGGCTGATCCAGACCAACGCCACCTACGGCGGCCTGACGATCTTCAACGAGGCGAGCAACAAATTCGCGACGTTCGCGGGAACCGCCAACGCCGTGCACGCCGCCGGCGCGGTGAACGGCACGACGGGCGTCTGGACGTTCGTTTACGGCGCCGGGGCGTTCGACGTCGCCAACGTGGCGACGAACACCCGCCTGCTCCAGTACAACGCCGCGGCGCCGCGCTTCGCGTGCTACACCACGGCCCAGCAGAAGCTGGCCTTGTACAAGATGGCGGCGGTGGCGGATACGCCCCCGTCCTTCGGCGCCAATCCGGGCCCGCTGGGCGCGACTTCCGGCGTGGCGAAGGCCTTCACGGTGGCGGCCACGGGCAGCCCGACGCCGACCTTGGCGCTGCAGTCCACGACCGCCTCGTCCGGCTACTCGTTCACGGCCGGCACGGGCCAACTCAGCTACGTGCCGCCGCAGGCGGACGGCGGCGCCACGCAGACGTTCACCTTCACGGCGAGCAATGCGGCCGGCGTGGCGACGCAGACCGTCAGCGTGGCGGTGACGGCCGGCACGGCGCCTTCGTTCACGAGCGGCACCGCGTTCGGCGCGACGTCGCTGGTGGCGATGGCCTTCACCGTGGCGGCTTCCGGCACGCCGGCGCCGACCTTGGCCCTGCAAAGCGAAACCGCCGCCGGGAGCGTCAGCTTCACGCCGGCGACGGGCGTTTTGGATTACACGCCGGCCGCGGGCGACGTCGGCGTCCAGACGTTCACCTTCACGGCCAGCAACGTCGCGGCGGTGGCGACCCAGACCGTCAGCGTGACGGTCGTCGATCAGCCCGTCGCGCCGGCCTTCACCGGCGGCGCGGGGCCGTACGGCGCGACGGCGCTGGTCGCCATGGCGTTCACGGTGGCCGCTTCGGGCAATCCGGCGCCGACCTTGGCGCTGCAGAGCGAAGACGCCGCCGGGAGCGTCGTCTTCACGCCGGCGACGGGCGCGCTGGACTACACCCCCGCCACGAACGACGTCGGCAACCGCAGCTTCGTCTTCACGGCCAGCAACGTCGCCGGCGTGGCGACCCAGACGGTGACCGTGGCCGTCGCCGCCGCCCCGACCGCGATCCCGTTGGTCAGCGTGACCAACGTCGCGACCAACGGCTTCACGATCAACTGGACGGCCTGCACCGACGCCACGAACTACCAGGTCCAGGTGGCGACGGACACCAACTTCGCCGCCGGCAGCTCCAGCGAGGCCTTGTCCGAGGATTTCGCGACGCAGACGGACACCGCCGTTCCGTCGGGCTGGACCAGCAGCAAATCGTCCGATCTGGACTACACCGGCGAACCCTACGTCGGCGCGGCCGCGCCGGCCTTCAAGTTCGCGACGACGGGTCAATGGTTGCAGAGCCCGACCTTCGCCACGGGCGCGACGAACCTGCAGTTCTGGGCCTACGGCAACGGCGGGGCCGGCAGCACGATCGCGGTGTCGGCCTTGGTGAACAGCGTCTGGACGCTGGTGGACACGGTGGCCATTGCGCAGAACGACGGCACCTACAACGTGCCGCTGGATGCCCAGACCACGCAGCTCGAGTTTTTCTTCACCAAGAGCGTCAATTGCGCCTTCGACGACGTGGTCGTGCAGGGGGTTTCGGCGTCGGCCTCGCTCGTCCTGGACCGGACGCTGGCGGCGCTGACGACCGACGCGACGGGCTTGGCGATGACGACGACCTACTACGTCCGGGCGCGCAAGGAGGGCGGCGAATGGTCGGAGATCGTATCGGCCACCACGGCCAGCCCGACGCCGGAAGCGCCGGTTTTCGGCGCGAATCCCGGCCCCTTGACCGCGACGACGGGCGTGGCGCGGGCGTTTTCGGTGGCGGCGGTTGCCGGCTATCCGGCGCCGACGCTGGCGCTGGCCGGCACGACGGCCTCGACGGGCTACGTGTTCACGGCCGGCACGGGCACGCTGACCTATACGGCGCCGGAAGCCGACGTGGGCGCGCAGACCTTCACCTTCACGGCCAGCAACGCCACGGGCGTCGCGACGCAAACCGTCAGCGTGACGGTCGTGGCCGTGGCGCCGGCGTTCAACGCGAATCCGGGGCCGATCGCGGCCACGGCGACGTTGGTGCGGGTCTTTTCCGTCGGCGCCACCGGCTATCCGGCGCCGACGCTGGCGCTGCAAGGCACGACGGCGTCTTCCGGCTACAGCTTCACGGCGGGCACTGGGCAATTGACCTACACGGCGCCGGAAGCGGACGTCGGCCCGCGGACCTTCACGTTCGCGGCCAGCAACGTCGCCGGCGTCGCCCTGCAGACCGTGACCGTGACCGTGGCTTCCGCGCCGGTCTACGTGCCGACCGTCGCGCTCACCAACGTCGGCCCCACGTTCTTCACCGCCAACTGGAACGAAGTCACGGATGCCTCGACCTACCAGATCCAGATCGGCACGGACACCAACTTCTCCACGTCCGTCGCCGGCTCGAATCTGCTGAGCGAAACCTTCGCCACCCTGACGGACACGACCGTGCCCAGCGGCTGGAGCAGCAGTCTTTCCTCCGATCTGGACAGCACCACGATCTACGGCGCCGCGTCGCCGGCGTTCAAGTTCAACCTGACCGGCCAGACGCTGACCAGTCCGGCGTTCGCGGCGGGCGCCACGAACCTCCAGTTCTGGGCCTACGGCCGCAACGGGTCGGGCAGCACCATCGCGATATCCGGCCTGGTGTCCGGCGTCTGGACCTCTTTCGGCACGATCAGCGTGGCCCGCAACGGCGCCACCTACAACGTGGCGCTAAACCCGTTGACCACGCAGCTCAAATTCCGGTTCACGCGGCTCTACACGGTCTTTTTCGACGACGTGGTCGTGCAGGGCGGTTCGGCGGGGGGCTCGCTGGTCGCGGACGAGACGGTGGCGGCGCTGACCTACGGCGCGACCGGGCTGTCGAATTCGACGCCGTACTACGTGCGCGTGCGGGCCGCGCCGACGGGCACCTGGTCGGCGGTCGTTTCGGCCACCACGCTCGGCAACGAACCGCTGGCGCCCTGGTTCACCGGCGGAGCCGGGCCGTACGCGACCACGGCCGGCGTCGCCGTGGCGTTCACGGAAACGGCCCTGGGCGTGCCCGACCCGGCGCTGGCGCTGGCCGGCACCACCGCCGCTCCCGGCAGCTACGCCTTCACGCCCGAAACGGGCTATCTGATCTACGCGCCGCCGCTGGGCGACGTGGGCGCGCAGTCGTTCACCTTCACCGCCAGCAACGCCACGGGCGTGGCGACGCAGACCGTCGCCGTGACGGTGGCGGCCGCGACGGCCCCGGTTTTCACGAGCGGCACGGCCTACGGCGCGACGACGCTCGTGACCCGCATCCTCACCGTGGAAGCGACGGGCGTTCCCGCGCCGACGCTGGCGTTGGCGGGATCCACGGCCACGCCGGATTCCTATTCCTTCTCGCCCGAACTGGGCCGCCTGAGCTACACGCCGCCCACGAACGACGTGGGCGCGCAGTCGTTCACCTTCACGGCCAGCAACCTTGCCGGCGTCGCCACGCAGACCGTGAGCGTCGTCGTCAGCAACATGCCCGCCGTCGGGCCGGCGATCGACGCGTTGCCGCCCCAGACCACGATGGTGGGGCTCGAACTCGACTATACGGTGACGGCCACGGATCCGGACACGGCCGCCTCCAACCTGACCTTCGCCTGCACCAGCGCGGTGGCGTCGGCCACCTGGGCGTTCGACACCAACAGCGGCTATTTCGTGTTCATTCCCACCACGAACCAGATCGGCACGAACGTGTTTTCGTTCCAGGCCACCGACCATCCGACGTCCCTGACGAGCCCCTGGTCCAACCTCGTCGTCGTCGTCAGCGCGGCCGGCGATCCGGTTTCGATCTCTTTCGGCAGCGCCCGGATCGTGGGCGAAGAGGGCGCCGGCGCGCTGCTGGTGCCCGTGAACCTGGCCTATTCCGGTTCGGCCTCGATGCAGTTCCGGTTCAGCGGTCCGTCGAACGGCACCGCGCTGCGCGGCGTGGATTTCAACTGCGCGACGACGCTGACGATTTCCGGTTCGGCTTCCGGCAACCTGGTGCTGGACCTCGTCGACGACGTGTTGCCCGAAGGCGCGGAGTCGGTCAAAATCACGCTGGTGCCCGTCGCGCCCGCCACGGCGGGTTTCGTCACCCAGACGGTCGTGCACCTGCGCGACGACGACACGGTGTCCATCATGGCGGCCAACACCACCAGCGGTGCGAACCAGGAATACGAGGCGCCCGGCAACCGCATCTTCCAGGCGCTGTGTCCCGACGTCGCGCTGGTGCAGGAATTCAACATGACCAACGGCACCACCGAAGCCGTCTATCGTTCCTGGGTGGACCAGACCTTCGGCACGAACTTTTCGTACTGCCACGAGCCGCTGGCCAGCGCCAACATCCCCAACGGCATCGTCAGCCGCTGGCCCATCGTCGCCTACGGCGAATGGGACGACACCACGCTCACCGACCGCGACTTCGTCTGGGCCAAGATCGATCTGCCCGGCGACAAGTACCTCTACGCCGTCAGCCTCCACATCAAGGCCAGCTCGGGCTACGAGTCGCAGCGCACGACGGAAACCCGGATGCTGACCAACTACATCGCGCAGGCCGGCTGGAGCACCAACGACTACCTCGTGATCGGCGGCGATTTCAACCTGCAGGTGCGGACGGAAACCGCGCTGGCGGTCCTGACCGCCAAGGTGGTTTCGGACGCCCACCAGTCCGCCGACCAGGTCGGCAACAAGAACACCAACAGCGGCCGCGACAATCCCTACGACCTCGTGCTGCCCAGCCCGAACCTGGATCTGCGCCACCGCACGTATTACTTCGGCGGCTACGCCTACGCCAACGGCGTCGTGTACGACACGCGCATCGCCTGGGCCAGCGGCCTGCCGTCGCCTTCGCTGTCCACCGACTCGGCGGCCGTCAACATGCAGCACATGGGCGCGATGAAGATCTTCGAACTCGAAAAGGACGACGAAGTCGCCGCGCCGACGGCGTTTTCGGCCGTCCCGGCCGGGCCCGCCCAAATCGACCTCTCCGCCGCGGGCAACGCGCTGGGCGACGACGTGATCGTGGTCTGGGACGGCGACGGGACGTTCACGACGCCGTCCGGAACCGCGCCGGCGGTCGGCGCGGCGTTCGCGGGCGGCACGGTCCTCTACAAAGGCGCGGCCGGCGCGTTCAGCCACACGGGCCTGACCGCGTGCGCGACCTATTCCTACAAGTGCTGGTCCTACGCCGGCACGGTCTATTCCACGAACGGCCTGACGGCCAACGCAACGACGCCCGAACCCGCCGCGCCCGCCTCGGTCTGGGCCACCGCCGTCACCAACGAAACCTTCACCGCGAACTGGAGCGCCGTCGCGGGCGCCGCCGGCTACCACCTCGACGTCTGCGCGGTGCCCAGCTTCTCCGGCGTCGGCGCCGGGTGGGGACCGGTCTTCCGCGAAACCATGGGCACGCCCACGGCCGGGACGACGACGCTGGCCGAACACGAGGCCAACGACGGCTTCGACAACGACGGCTACGAGATGACGGACGGCGGCGCGGACAATCCGGCGGACGTCCGCACGAGCACCGCGTCGACCAACTACGTCGATCCGGCCGGCACCGCGGCCTCCGGCGGCGCGAACGTCTATTTCCCCACGAACGGCCTGGTCGGCTCCGCCGGCTTCGCCGTCGCGGGCATCGATACCCGCGGCTACGAGGCGCTGGCGCTCAGCTTCGGCTACTACAAGGAATCGCCCGCGACGAACATGAACCTGACCTTGGATTGGTCCGTGGACGGCGGCGCGACGTGGCATCCGATCGCCGTTTCCAATCTGCCCGCGCCGAACGCGACGGGCACCAACTGGTACGCCGTTTCCGGCCTGGCCCTCGACGCGGGCGCCCTCGGTTCGACCAACCTGAGCCTGCGCTGGACGCGGCAGGCGGGCTCCGTTCCCGGCCGCATCGACGACGTCCTGCTGCAGGGCTACGCGGATTCGGCGGAATTCGCGGCGGGCTACTCGAACCGGCTGGTCTCGGGCGCGACGAGCCAGATCGTGACCGGCCTGACCGGCGCCGCGACCTATTACTTCCGCGTGCGCGCCGTCGGCGATTGCGCCAGCGCCTGGTCGTCCGTCGGCAGCGCGACGCCGACGGCCACGCCGTCGCCGCCGTCCTTCACCAGCGCCGGCACGTTCGGCGCGACGACGGGCGTGGCCCGGACCTTCGCCGTGACGGCCGCGGGCTATCCCGCGCCGGTCTTGTCGCTGCAAGGCACGACGGCGTCCGGCGGCCAGAGCTTCGATGCCGGCACCGGCACCTTGACCTACGCGCCGCCGGAAGCGGATTTCGGCACGCGGACGTTCACCTTCCGCGCCACCAACGTCTACGGCACGGCCATGCAGACCGTCACCGTCGCCGTCGCCGCCGGCGTGCCGTCCGCCCCCGGGACGCCGTGGGCCAGCGCGACGAACGCGACCGGTTTCACGGTCACGTGGAGCGCCTCGGCGCTGGCGACGGGCTATCGGCTCGACGTCAGCGTCGAACCGACGTTCCAGACCTTGACCGGCGGCAGCGCCGCCACGGTCCTCGCCACCAACGCGGCCACCGACGTCGCCCTGATCGCGGGCGACTGGTCCGGCACCGATCTGGCCGGCACCAACGGCTACGTCCAGATGACCTTGGCCTCCTCGGCCATCGTTTCGCCGGCGTTCTCGACGGTGGGCTACACCAACCTGACGGTCGATTTCTGGGCGCGGACCTACAACGGCACCACGGCGTCCAACGTCACCGTGTCCGTTTCCACCAACAACGGTTCCACCTGGACCGCGCTGGGCGTCGTGAATCCGCCCAACGGTTCCAGCTGGATGGCCATGCCCACGCTGTCCGCCGCGGCGCATCTCGGCCACGCCCAGACCCGCATCCGCTGGCAGTCGCTGGACGCCACCGGCACCATCGGCGTCGGCGTGCGCTATCTGGCCGTCAACGGCTGGGGCCCCGCCTATGCGCCGTCCTTCGTGGCCGGCGGATCCAACGTCGCCGTCGCCGGCACGAGCCAGGCGGTGGCGGGGCTGGACGCCGCGACGACCTACTACTTCCGCGTGCGCGCGGAAAACGCCGCGGGCACGAGCGGGAATTCGCCGACGGCCAGCGCGACGACGCTCGCCAAGGCGAACCAGACGATTTCGTTCGCGCCGCTCGGCGCGCAACTGGCCACCAACGTGGTGGCGCTCTCCGCGACGGCCTCGAGCGGGCTGCCGGTGAGCTTCGCGGTGGGCTCCGGTCCGGCGACGATCGCCGGCGGCGCCACGCTGTCGTTCACGGGGGCGGGCACGGTCAGCCTCGTGGCCTCGCAGGCGGGCGACGCGGCGTGGAATCCGGCGCCGAGCGTCACGAACGTCTTCGTCGTTTCCAAGGCCGCGGCCGGCGTGGCGCTGGGCGGCTTGTCCCAGGCCTACGACGGCACGCCCAAGAGCGCGACGGCGACGACCGATCCGGCCGGGCTCGCCGTGACCTTGACCTACGACGGCTCCGCCGCGGCGCCGAGCGCCGCGGGCGCCTACGAAGTCGTGGCGCTGATCGACGAAGCCCTGTATGCGGGCGGCGCGACCGGCACGCTCACCATCGCCGAAACCCAGGATCCCTTCGCGCAGTGGCTGCAAGGACGGTCGCTGGATCCCCAGGACGTCCGCTACGACGAAGCCGCCGACGACGACAACGATGGCGCGACGACCTACGAGGAATACCTCGCCGACACCGATCCGACTTCATCCAACAGCGTGCTCGGCCTGACGGGCACCTACTGGAACGCCGCCAAGATCACCAACGTCACCGGCCAGATGCGCTTCAGCTTCCCGGCCAGCACCGGGCGCTATTACCAGTTGGTGTATTCCACCAACCTGTTCGGCCCGTCCAACGTGGTCAACCTCGGTTGGGGCCAGATCGGCATGACGGTCACGAACGAAAGCGCCGGCACCTGGTTCGGCGCCGTGCGCGCCCTGCTGCAGGCGCCGTAGACGGCCGCGCCGCAACCGTTGCGGAAATCGAAATCCACGGGTTTCCATCGAAATCCGGTTCGTATGATCATTAATTAATGATCATACGTTTTCCGGCGGGAGATATCTCGACAAACGACTGCCGGATCAGGCACTCTGGCCCCGTGAGCTGGGCTTGGCTGGACATGCTGTTTTCCCGCGCCTGCGAAGCCTGCGGCGCGGCCTTGGGCGAGGACGAAACCGGCTTCCTGTGCTGGGATTGCCGCGCCGGCGTGCGCCTCGTGCAGGTGCCGTTCTGCGAACGCTGCGGGGATCCCGTGCCGGGCACCATCGGCGGCCCCTTCGAGTGCTCCGGCTGCCGCGGCCTGCAACCGGCCTTCGACTGGGCCCGCTCGGCCGTGCATTACGACGGCGCCGCCAAAACCTGCCTCCGCCGCTTCAAATACCAGGCCGGCATCTGGCTGCAGGAGGAACTGGTCGGCTGGCTCGCCGCCTTGTGGCGCACCTGTCCGGCCGACGTCCGCGCCGCGGATTTCCTGACCGGCGTCCCGCTGTATCCGCGCCGCGAACGCGAACGGGGCTACAACCAGTCCGCGCTGCTGGCCGCCGGCCTCGCGGAACGGATCGGCATTCCCTTCCGCCCCGGCGCTTTAGGCCGAACGAAGCCCACCGCGACCCAAACGCATTTGACAGCCGTCCAACGGGTCCATAATGTAAAGGGCGTTTTCTCGGTTCGCCGGCCCGGCGACGTGCGCGGGGCGCGGATCGCGCTGGTGGACGACGTGATGACCACCGGCGCCACGGTGAACGAGTGCGCGCGGGCCCTCAAGGCGGCCGGCGCGGCGGCGGTGATGGTGTTGACGGTGGCCCGCGGCGGGTAGCCGGGCGGATCGGCCCGGCCTTACAAAAACGGATTTGCAGCTATGACGTTGTTCGGAAAAAAGCGCGTGATCAAGAAGGCCCGCAAACGGGACATGCCCGACGGCCTGTGGCTCAAGTGCCCCTCGTGCAACGAGATGATTTTCGGCGAAGAGCAGGAAAAAGCCCTGCGCGTCTGTCCCCTGTGCGGACACCATTTCCCGATGAGCCGCGCCGAGCGCCTGGCGATGATCGCCGATCCGGGCTCGTTCGTCGAATGGGACCGCGACGTCTACAGCATCGACTTCCTCGGCTTCGTCGGCGCCGCCTCCTACCAGGAAAAACTGGAATCCAACCGCCGCAAGACCGGCGAGGTGGACGCGGTGACCTGCGGCCGCGCCCGCCTGTCCGGCCGGGCCATCGCGCTCGGCGTCATGGATTTCGAATTCCTCGGCGCCAGCATGGGCTCCGTGGTCGGTGAAAAAATCACCCGCCTCATCGAGCGCGGCACCGCCGAAAAACTGCCCGTGATCGTGATCTGCGCCTCGGGCGGCGCCCGCATGTACGAAGGCATGATGAGCCTCATGCAGATGGCCAAGACCAGCGGCGCGCTCGCGCGCCACGCCGACGCCGGCTTGCCCTATATTCCCGTGCTGACGCATCCGACCACCGCCGGCGTCATGGCCAGTTTCGCCACCCTCGGCGACGTGATCCTCGCCGAACCCGGCGCGCTCATCGGCTTCGCCGGCGCGCGCGTCATCAAGGAAACCATCCACCAGGACCTGCCGCCCGGTTTCCAGCGCCCCGATTTCCTGCTCAAGCACGGCCTGCTCGACCAGATCGTGCCCCGCGGCGAACTCAAAGCCGCGTTGGCCCGCCTGCTCGACGCCTTCTGCGGCCCGCTGCAGGCGTCCGAGCCGCCCGAAGTCCCCGCCTGAGCGCGGATTCTTCGGCCCGCCTTTTTTCCATCCGATCGGACCCCATGAGCAAAGCCGCCTCCATTCTGGACGCCAAACTGACCTATCTGTACAGCCGCACGGGCGGCAACGCCGTCAAGCTCGGCCTCGACACCACGCGCGCGCTCCTGAAGGCCGCCGGCGTCGATCCGCAGCGGCTGCCGTGCCTGCACGTCGCCGGCACCAACGGCAAGGGTTCCGTCTCCGCCATGCTCGAGTCGGTCCTGCGCGCGGCCGGCCTGCGCACCGCGCTCTACACCAGCCCCCATCTCATCCGCTTCAACGAACGCATCCGCGTCCTCGGCCAGCCGATCCCCGACGAAGACCTGCTGCGGCTGCTCGACGAAGTCGAGCGCGCCGACCAGCTCCAGGCCGCCGAACCCGGCGGCCGGCTGGGCACGTTCTTCGAACTGACCACCGTCGTCGCGTTCAAATGGTTCCTCGAACAGGACGTGCAGGTCGCCGTGCTGGAAACCGGCATGGGCGGGCGCCTCGACAGCACCAACGTCGTGACGCCGTTGCTGTCGGTCATCACCGAAATCGGCCTCGAGCACAAGGCGTTCCTCGGCGACACGCTCGCGCAGATCGCGGGCGAGAAGGCCGGCATCGTCAAGCCCGGGCGGCCCGTCGTGACGGGCCCGCAACGCCCGGCCGTCGCGCAGGTCATCGAAGACAAGGCCCGCGCGGCCCAGGCGCCGCTGCTGCGCGCGGACGAACGCGTGGCCGTCCGGCGCCTCGCGCAGGACCTGGATGGCCAGACGCTGGCGATCGAAACCGGCGCCGGCGCCTGGCCGCCGCTGCGCCTGCCGCTGCTGGGCGACTTCCAGCTCGCCAACTGCGCGCTGGCGATCGTCGCCCTCGCGTGGCTGCGCGACGAGCTGGGCTGGCCCCTCGCGGACGACGTCGTCCGCGCCGGCCTCGAGCTGACCCGCTGGCCGGGGCGCTGCCAGGTCGTCTCGCGCGATCCGATCATCCTCGTCGACGTGGCCCACAATCCCGACGCCGCGCAGGCGCTGGCCGCGTTCCTCAAGCACTTCCGCGGCGACCGGAAAGTGGCCCTCATCTGCGGCATGCTGGCGGACAAGGACGCGGAAGGCTTTTTCCGCCTGCTGCGCCCGGTGGTGGATGCCTGCGTGGTCGTGCCGCTGGACAGCGAGCGCAGCATGCCGCCGGAAAAACTGCTGGCCGCCGCCCGGGCCGCCCAGTTGCCCGCCGCGGAAGGCGCGCTGCCGACCGCCGTGCGCGACGCCCGGATCTGGGCCCAAAAAAACAACGGCATCGTCGTCGCCGCCGGCTCGCTCTATCTCGCCTCCGCCGTGCTCTACGAACTCGGCGCCGACGTGTAGCGCCGGAATCTAGGCCTGCAGGGACGCGTCGCCGGCGTTGTAGACGAGCAGCACGTCGCCCGGCAGATCGACGGTTTGCTGGAGGAAGGGAATGAGCGTGCCGTCGGGATCCGCGTCGGGCGGTTCGAAGCCGGCCAGCAGGACGGCGGAGGGCTGCATGGCCGCGCGGACCGCGTCGAGGAAGGATTCGGCGGGCTTGACGACGAGATCGGCCTCGATGCGGGCGGCGGCGAGGAGTTCCTGCATTTCCCGGGCCACGTTGTGGACGTCGGCCTTGGGCGGCACGGGCCGCAGGATGCGGATGGGGCGCGCGCGCCAGGCGGGGTTTTTCTTGAGCAGGTGGGCCAGCAGCAGCATCAGCGCGCCGTTGCTTTCCTTGGACCACCAGACGTTGATGGCGCCGTCGGCGATCCAGGTGCGGCCTTCCTTGTCCGTCTGCTTGTTGGCGACGACGACGACGCTGCGCCGCATGCGCTTGGCCAGCGCCAGCAGGCCCGCGAACGTGCCGGTTTTGTCGGGGTCGCGGCTCCAGCCGAGCAGCAGCACGTTCGGGCGCAGTCCCCCGAGGCCGTGGCACTGCAGCAGGGTCTGGACGGCGGCGTGGATGTTTTCGTCGACGACGACGGCCGGGAACGCGTCGAGTTCCTCGTCGCGGATGAACTTGCGCAGGAGGATTTCGGCTTCGCGCTGGCGGTCGAGCAGCTCGTCGAGGTTGCCGCGGATGATCTGGCCGATGGAGACGATGCCGCTGTCGGCGGTCAGCCAGCTGGCGTATTCGGCCAGATGCAGCCGGTTGTAGGCCCCGCCGCTGAGGGCCAGGATGGACGGCCGCCAGTTCTTGGGGTGGTAGCGTTCGTTTTCCAGGCGCAGCAGGGCGTTGCGGGCCCGCTGGTAGGCCAGGCCGCTGTCCAGATCTCCCCACCGCACGAGGATTTCCGCGCGGGCGATCAGAAAATAGAGCGTTCCCGCGAGCGCGATCGCGGCCGCGGCCCACAGGACGTTGATCAGGAACATGACGCCCACGCAGCCCAGCGCGCCGAGCAGGGCGATGGCCCAGTGGTGGCGGCGGAACGTGGGACGGAAACTGGGGTTGTGCGTGATGCTCTCGTAGAAACAGGCCAGATTGACCGCGCCGTAGGTCATCAGGAAGAACATCGTGATGACCGGCGCGACGAGGTCGAGATCGCCCGCGAACACCCCGGCTTGCGCGATGAGGAACGTCAGGACGGTCGCGCGCCGCGGCTCGCCGGCGCGGCCGCTGCCGCGGCCGAAGAACTTGAGGCGGCGGAAGATCCCGTCGCGCGCGAACGCCTGCAGGATGCGCGGCGCGCCCATCAGGCTGCCGAGCGCCGAGGACAGCGTGGCGCAGATCACGCCCGCGTAGATCAGCGCGCCCGACAGCGCCCGGTCTTTCAGCACGAAGCGGTCGCCCAGCAGCTCCGTGCGCGGCACGCTCGCCGCCAGCAGGAACGCGATGCCCGCGTAGAGCAACGTCGAAAACCCGATGGCGGCCAGCGTGCCGCGCGGGATCGACCGGCTCGGTTCCCGCAGGTCGCCCGACATGTTGACGCCGGCCATGATGCCCGTGACGGCCGGGAAGAAGAGCGCGAAGACCGGGAAAAAGGTATGGCCGGGCGTCCACGCCGGGCCGAGGTTCGCGCGCAGGACGCCCGGCGAAAAGGCCAGGCCCGCCCCCGCGAAGAACGACAGCATCGACAAGAGCAAGACGGCCAAGATGAAATACTGCAGGCGGATCGTCCACCCGGCGCCGACGTAGACGCACAGGAAGACCAGCAGGTTCGTGGCCGTCGCCGCGTCGCGGAAGGACAGCGGCAGGCCGGGAAAGGCGGAGAACAGCGCCTCGGTGAACCCGAACACGTAGAGCGTGACCGCGACCGCCTGCGCGACGAAAAAGAAAACCGCGATGACGCCGCCGAATTCCGGCCCCAGACTGCGGCTGATGAGGTAGTAGGCGCCGCCGCCCTTGACCCGCATGTTCGTCGCGATGGACGCGATCGACAGCCCCGTGATCAGCGTGATGGCCGTCGCGCCGGCGAGGATCAGCAAGGCATGCCACAGCCCCGCGTAGCCCACGACGGCGTTGAACCGCAGGAACATGATCACGCCGAGGATCGTCAGCAGGCTCGGCGTGAACACGCCGCCGAACGTGCCGAACCGGGCGGCGGCCGAATGCCCGCTGCTCTGGGGCTTGTCGCTCATGGCGATCCCCAGCATTCCAGATCGCGGGGCGCGCGTCCAGCCGCGCCGCGCCTTTTCCGGCCCGCCGGGGTTTTTGGCTTGTGGGCGCGCCGCAAATGGCGTAGAACCGCCGGCAGATTTTCGCCGTTTGGCCGAAGGTCGTGGGACGGTAGCTCAGTCGGTAGAGCACGAGCCTTTTAAGCTTGTGGTCGCGGGTTCGAGCCCCGCCCGTCTCACCAGTTTTTCGCCCGTTTTTACTCGATAAAACGGGCGTTTTTCCTTTTACGGGCAAGGGGGCCCGAAAACCGCCCGCCCGCGCTTTCGGGCATGTTCAGGCAATGAATGGAACGGCAAACGGGACATTGCCGGGATGGAGCGGCAACCGGCGATGGGGCCGTTTCCATGGAGAAGGGGCAACGTGATCAGCGGCCGATGGCCGGCCATGAGGCCGTTCTTTCCGCCCGCCCGCCATGGTTCGACGGCCCGGCGCCCCGCCGTGCGCCGGGGGCTACGCTTGCCAGCCGGTGCCCTTGCAGCGGGCGCATTCGGCATAATGGAAATCCGATTCCGCGCCGTCGTGGACCAGGCGCTTGCCGGTGCCGCCGCAGGCCTTGCACTTCCGGGGGCGGATGCACCACAGGGCGAGGCCTGCGCCGGCCAGCACCGCCAGGCAAGTGAGGGCATAGGCGTTCATGGCACGAGCAGCTCGAAGCCGGTGGCGGGATCGGGCAGGCGCCGGGCGGTCGAGCCGACCAGCTCGGTCAGCACGACTTCCAGCACGTGCCAGACCTTCACCCCCGTGCGGATGCAGCCCGTGACGGTGCGTTCGCCGCGGCCGCAGGCCAGGTGCACGTGCAGGATCGGCGCGCCGTTTTCATCGGGGAAGATCGTGCCGGTGCCGACGACTTCGTGGACGTGGTCCAAGGTCGTCGTTTGCGGCGCGACGGGCGGCGGCGAACGGTCCTCGCGCGGACCGGTCACCAGCGCGCTGCCGGCGTCGGCCCCGCCGTGGAGCGTCAGGACCGCGCGCGCGATGCCGTGTTCGGCCGCGAACCGCTCGAGGCACTCGTGGACGATCTCGCCGTCTTCCAGGCGGATGACGAATACGCGGCCGGACTGGGCTTGGCTGGATTTCATTTATCCATCCGGGACGAGGCCGCCCCGGCTCCCTTACGGCACCAGGTGCGTGCCGTTCTTGCCGGCGATGGCTTCTTCCAGCAGGAAGGGCTGGGTGATGATCACTTCCTTGCCGCCGTGTTCGATGAAGTCGATGGCCGCTTCGATCTTGGGGCCCATGCTGCCGGCCGGGAACTGGCCTTCGGCGAGGTACTTCTTGGCTTCGGCGACGGTCAGCCGGTCGAGCTCGCGCTGGGTCGGCTTCTTGAAATCGACGGCGACCTTGTCGACGCCGGTGGAAATGATGAACAGGTCCGCCTTCAGGTTCTTGGCCAGCAGGCACGAGGCCAGATCCTTGTCGATCACGGCCGCGCAGCCTTCGAGCTCGCCCTGTTCGTTTTCGCGCACGGGGATGCCGCCGCCGCCGACGGCGATCACGACCACGTCCCGCTCGAGCAGCAGGCGGACGGTGTCTTCCTCGACGATGCGCAGGGGCTTGGGCGAGGCGACGACGCGCCGCCAGCCGCGGCCGGCGTCTTCCTTGAGCGTCCAGCCGCTTTCGGCCTGGTGCTGCCGGGCTTCTTCCGCGGTGTAGAAGGAGCCGATCGGCTTGGTGGGATTGGCGAAGGCCGGATCGTTGTGGTCCACCAGGACCTGCGTGACGACCGTGGCGATGGGTTTCCGGATGCCCTGGCGCTTGAGTTCGTTGGCCAGCGTCTGGCCGATCTGGTAGCCGAGCGCGCCCTGGGTGTCGGCGACGCAGCTGTCGAGCGGCACCTGGTGGAGCACGTTGCGGGCGAGGTCGGAGCGCAGCAGGATGAACCCGACCTGCGGGCCGTTGCCGTGCGTGATCACGACGCGGTAGCCCGCGGCGACGAGCGCGGCGACGTGGTGCGCCGTCTCGCTGGCCGCCTGGTACTGGTCCTTCACCGTGATTTTCTTGCTGTCGAGGATGAGGGAATTGCCGCCGATGGCGATGACCGCGAGGGGACTTTTCATGGGAGCGCTCCTGGAGGGTTAATGGCTGTGGGGACATCCGCCGCCGGCGCAACCCATGCCCCGGGCGGGGCAGCTGCCGGTTCCGCAGGGCGGCGGGGCAAAGGATTTCGGCGCGGCGACGCCCGCGCTGAACGTGGACAACTGTTTTTCCATCTTCTTCGAGCCGCAGTTCGGGCACGCGGGCTTGCGCGCGCCGCTCACCAGCAGTTCGGCGATTTCGCCGCAGGACCGGCAGACGTATTCGAACAGCGGCATGGGCGGATCTATTTCGCCGCGCGCAGCGCGTCCACCAGCACGTTGGCCTGGCGCAGGCCGACGAAATCGGCGGCCTTCCGGCCGTCCTTGAAGATCACGAGGTAGGGGATGGTGTTGACGCCGAACTGCGCGGCGAGGTCGCCGTGGTCGTCGACGTTGATCTTGCCGATCTTCACCTCGGGCACCTGCCGCGCGACTTCGTCGAGGATGGGAATCTGCATGCGGCACGGGCCGCACCAGGGCGCCCAGAAATCCACCAGCGCGAGGCCGGCGGAAACGAAATCGGGGAACGTCTGCGAAGTCAGTTCGGTGCTCATCTTGCTCCTCGGAAAAAACGACGACGAATTTGTATCACGGCGGCCGAAGCCGGGACAATCCGCATTTTGCGCAAACGCGCGCGCCGGCCGAAGCGTTCTACGGCCCCAGCAGTCGCCCCAGCGCCGCGGCGTCGAGCGTGCCCGCGCCCGTGCCGGCCGCGGGCGCCGGCGAAAGCGCCGCGACGAGC
>CALKWZ010000041.1 GCA_938003985.1 uncultured Verrucomicrobiota bacterium
GACCACCGAGATCTACACTCTTTCCCTACACGACGCTCTTCCGATCTAAAACGGTGCTGCCGGCGGGCATCGCGCAGGTCTATCTGGCGCCGCGGAACGCGCCGGCCGGCGCGGCCATCGTCTATCGGCCGGCGCTGCTGGCCGCGGCGCGGCTGCATTTCGTGGATCTGCGGCAGAAGCTGGATGCGTGGCAGACCGTGCGGCATCTCGTGTTCGCCGATCCGGCCGAGGGCCGCTTGCGCTGGACGGACGTCCGGCCCGCGCCGGAAGGCGAGGCGCGCGAGCCGCGGCCCGGCGCCGCGCACGAAAACGTGCCCGCGGATCTGGCCGATCCCAAGCGCTACGCGCAGCACGAAAAGGACTACCAGGCGTTCTTGGCGGAAGCCTGCCCGGTGGATCTGCCCAGCTTGCCCGCCCATCGCTTGCTGGCCGCGCCGGGCGAGAGCGAGGGCGACTTCCGCATCCGCGCCGCGCAGCTCCTGCGCGAGCAGCGCGATGAACAGGTCGCGAAGCTGCGCGAAAAATACGCCGGCAAGATCGCCGCGCTGGCCGAGCGGGAACGCCGCGCCGAAGCCAAGGTCGAAAACGAAAAGGCGCAACTGTCGCGCCAGCGCATGGGCACGGCCGTGCACTTCGGCGCCGCGGCGCTGTCGATCCTGCTCGGGCGGCGCGCCGGCGGTCTCGGCCGCGCCACGACCGGCATCGGCGCCATGACGCGCGCCGGCAAGGAAAAACTCGACGTGCAGCAGGCGGGCGAGACGCTGGAGGCCGTCCGCCGGCAGCGCGCCGAACTGGAATCCGAGGCCGGCCAGGAGGTCGCGCGCCTCATGGAGTCGTTCGATCCCGAACGCTTGGCGGTTTCCTCCGTGCGCATCGAGCCGCGCCGGTCGGATACCGTCGTGCAACAGATCGCGCTGGCTTGGGTGGCCATGCCCGAGGCCTCCGGCGTCCTGCGCCCGGCGGCCGAAATCGGCTGATTTTTTCATTCCAACGGGCGCTGTATTTGCAAGGCATTGTCCGACAGATGGATGCGAAACAACAATATCGCCGAGAAACGGCCAACTAAGTGTTGACACTTATAGGGGGTCTCCATTATCTTTTTCGACAGTGGAAGAGGGCTGGACATCCGAAGCCCGAATGATTTAAAAAAGAAACCCAACGGAGAAGACCATGAAAAAGACACTGTGGATCGCGATGGTTGGAGCGCTTGCCGTTTCCGTCGTCGCCGCCTCCGCCCAGGAAGTCCTGAGCGCCAATGCCGTCGGCTACATCAAGAAGACCATGCCCGCCAACGGCGGTCTGACCATGGTGAGCATCCCGCTCGATTCGATGACCGAAGCGTCCAACGTGTTCGGCCGTACCTCCATCGCGCAGGAAGCGCCGCAGGGCTCGTCCGTCTTTTTCTGGAATGACAACCAGTCTTGGACGATTGGAACAAAAGGCATCAAGGGCTGGGCGGCCTTGTCTTCGAACCGCGTCGTGGCGGCGGGCGAGTCGTTCTTCCTCAAGAGCCCGACCAACGCGGTGGATCCCACCGACGTGACGATCACCGGCGAAGTGCCGCCGACGATCGGCCAGCCGATCCTTTCCAAGAACGTGCTGGGCCTTGGGAACCTTTCCACGTTGGCCAATCCGTATCCGGTGGACTTCAAGTTTGGCGAGTCGCAAGTGGCCATGGATTCGGTCCAGGGATCGCAGGTGTACTTTTGGAATGCTGACCAGACTTGGTCGATTGGAACTAAGGGCATCAAGGGCTGGGCGGCTTTGTCTTCGAACCGCGTCGTGTCGGCCGGCGAAGGTTTCTTCATGAAGGCCAGCAACGCGACCTCGTTTGCCTGGACCGAGCCGGTGGCTCCGTACACGTGGCCCTAATCCAACCGGCAACCATTTAAAAAGAAACAACAGGAGTAACGAAATGAAGAAAATCTTGATGGCGCTTTTTGCCTCCGCCGTGGCGGCTTCCGTCGCGACCGCCGGCATCGGCATCTCTTGGACGACCCAGAACTGGGGCGAGTATCACGTGGGCGGCGGATCCATTCTGGCGGCCAACGACGTGCTCTGGCAGTTGATCTATGCCGGCGCCGACAACATCGCCAATCCCATTCATGACGACGGCGTCACCCCTCCGATGGATTCGCAAGCGGCTTGGGTGGCGAACAACTACCTGCGCCCCGGCAGCGATGACCAGTTGCTGGCTTCGCGCATCATCCCCATGGGCGGCGGCGCGGCGGCCGACGGCACGGTTTGGGATGAGTGGTTGACGCCTCAGGCCGGCAACTCGGTTTATGAAGATCTGACCTGGGCGAATGCGGGCTTCGTCTATCAGCGCGTGTTCGAATCGTCCACGCCGCTGGCGGGCAGCACGTACTTCTATCAGTCGGACCTGATGGCGTTGGATCTGAATTACCCTCAGGTTCCTGTCCCTACTCCGCAGGTGTTCAATGCGGATCCGTCTACCGGCCCCCTCATCCCGAACCAGCAGGCCTATGCGGTTCCGGAGCCGGCGACCATGGGCCTGTTGGGCCTGGGCGCGCTGGTGATGGCGATCCGTCGCCGTCGTTCCTAATCATCGCCTAGCGCGATCGCGATCCCCGGCGGGAAACCGCCGGGGATTTTTTTTGTCCGCGGGAATCTGTCTGCCTCGGGGAATGACCTGATTCACCCACGCCGCAAGGGCGTGGGGGTCTGGAGCCGGGATCGGAGACCCCCGCGGGCTTGTCCCGTGGGTGAATCAGGTTTGACCAGAGCGAGATGGCGCCGTTCTCTCCGCATTTTTGGCTGTTTTCCGGCGGCCGGCGCGGTAGGATGGACAAGATATGAGCGATTTCGAAACCGCGCAGCGTTTGTGGGCGCCGTGGCGCATGGAGTTCATCCGCGCGCCGCGGGAGCCGGGCTGTTTCCTCTGCCGGATCGCCGGCGCGCCGGCGCGCGACGCGGAGAACCACGTCGTCGGCCGGCGCGGGACGGCGCTGCTGCTGCTGAACCGCTACCCGTACAACGGCGGCCACCTGATGGCGGCGCCGGTGCGCCACGTGGCCACGCTGGCGGAACTGGCGCCGGAGGAAATGCGCGACCTGATGGATCTGGTCTGCCGCGGCCAGCGGCTGCTGGCCGGCGTCATGCGGCCGGAAGGCTTCAACGTGGGCATCAACGAGGGCGCCGCGGCCGGCGCGGGTCTGAAGGACCACCTGCACGTGCACGTCGTGCCGCGCTGGGAGGGCGACACGAACTTCATGCCGGTCTTGAGCGGCGCGCGGGTCGTGCCGCAGGCGCTGGCGGACACCTGCGCGGCGCTGCGGGCCGAGTGGGCCCGCACGGAGGCCGGCGCGTGACCATGGCCGAACGCACGATCCATTTCGACAACGCGCGCGAAGCGCAGGACGTGACCGGCCCGCGCGGGGAATACCTGCCGCCGCTGGAACAGGCGTTCGGCGTGGCGGCGGTCTCGCGCGACCTGTGGCTGAAACTCGACGGCGACGCCGCGGCGGTCGCGGCCGCGGGCGCGTTCGTGGACGGCCTGCTGCGCGCGCGCAACGCCGGCATGGCGCTGAATCCGCACGCGGTGGGCTACGCCCGGCAGGCCTACGCGGAGGGCCGCGGCGCGGAGGTGGACCGGCTGGCGGGCCTGCGCGTCGACGTGGCGCCCGGCCGCGCGCCGGTGTTCCCGCGCACGTTCGGCCAGGCGGAATTCATCGAAACCATCCGGCGCAGCGATCTGACCTTCGGGCTCGGCCCGGCCGGCACCGGCAAGACGTGGCTGGCGATGGCCATGGCCGTTTCGGCGCTGCTGAAGAACGAAGTGGCGCGCATCGTGCTGACCCGGCCGGCCGTGGAAGCCGGCGAGGCGCTCGGCTTCCTGCCCGGCGACCTGCAGCAGAAGATTTTGCCGTATTTGCGGCCGCTCTACGACGCGCTCTACGAAATGATGCCGGCCGAGGACGTGCCGGACTTGATCGCGCGCGGCACGATCGAAGTGGCGCCGCTGGCCTACATGCGCGGGCGGACCTTGAACCGCGCGTTCGTCATCCTCGACGAGGCCCAGAACACCACGCGCGAACAGATGCTGATGTTCCTGACGCGCCTGGGCTTCGGCTCCAAGGCGGTGGTCAACGGCGACCTGACGCAGGTGGATCTGCCCGCGCACAAGCTGCCCGGCCTACTGGAAGCGGAGTTCCTGCTGCGCAAGGTGCCCGGCGTGGGCATCGTGCGCCTGGGCGCGGCGGACGTGGTGCGGCATCCGCTCGTGCAGCGGATCATCGAGGCCTACCGCGGCCGCGAAAAAGGCGCGGGCAACGGAGGGGCGGGCTGATGGCGTTCGGACGGAAAGCGAAAAGCGGCTGGGGGGTGCGTTCCGCGCCGCCGCCGCGGCCCGGCCGCGGGTGGCAGCGGGCGGGCAACGCGGCGCTCCTGCTGGGCCTGTGGGTCGCCGGCGTCGGCTTGCTCCACCTGGGCGGCCCGCCGCGCCATGCCGGCCTGGCGGAAGGCCAGCGCGCCCCGGCCACGGTCGTGGCCGCGGTCGATTTCGATTGCGTCAACGTCGCGGCGACGGAACTCCTGCGCCGGCAGGCCGCGGATGCCGTCGTGCCGGTGTTCACCGTCCAGATGGGCCCGCTGCAGGCGGCCTGGCGGACGCTGGAGAAACTGGCGGACCGGACGATCGCCCTGCGGCGCCAGGCGCCGGCCGCGCCCGCGGGCGCGGCCACGAACGCGGCCGCCAAGGCGCTGGCCACGGATCTGGCCGTCGTGGCCGATCTGCTCGGCCTGTCGGCGGACGGTGCGGATCTGGCGGCGCTGTTTCCCTCGGGCAAGGAAATGGACGTGCTCGGCGCGCTGAAAGACAGCCTGGCGGGCACGTGGACCAACGGCATCCTGTCGGAACTGGACCGCGAGAGCGGCTTCCAAGGGCTGTTCAACGGTCCGGCCATCGATCTGGTGCCGCCGGGCGACGGCGGCGAACGGTCCGCCCGCACGGTGCGGCTGGACGAGTTGCCCTCGGCGATCGCCGCGCTGGAACTCTACCGGACGGCGGCGCTGAAACGCCTGAAGGCGCTGGACGTCGAAGCGCCGCCGGCGGCGGTCGAGGCCTTGGCGCGGTCGGCGCTGCGGCCGAACCTGGATTACGACGAGCCCGCCACGCAGGCGCGCCGCGCGGCGGCGCAACAAGCCGTCGAACCCGTCAAGATGACGGTGCGGGCCGGTACGACGGTGATGGAAGAGGGCACGACGGTCCTGCCGCAGACGGTGGAGATGATCGACGCCTACAACCGGCGCATGGCGCAGCTCGAGTCGCCGCGCGAGCGGCGGATCCAGCGGACGGGCGACGCCTTGCTGCTGCTGGGCGCGCTGGCGCTGTGCGCGGGCTGGTTGCACGGCACCAGCCCCGGCGCCGGCGCGCCGGTCCGCCGCAAGGGACTGCTGGCGCTGCTGGGATTGCTGGCGATCGCGCTGGCGAGCCTCTACCGCTATCTGTCGGTCGGCCTGAACTGGATTCCGCCGTGGCTGGCGCCGGTGGCGTTGCCCGTCGCGCTGCCGGCGTTCCTGGCGGTGCTGCTGCTGGGGGCGCGGTGCGGGCTGGCGGTGGGGCTGTGGAGCGCGCTGGCCGCGGCGCTGGCGTTCGACCGCAGCTTCGAACTGCTGCTGCTGGGCCTGGGCGGCGCGACGGTGGCGGCGCTGCTGCTGCAGAACGTGCGCAAGCGCGCGCAGGTGATGCGCGCGGGCCTGGCGGCGGGAGCGCTGGCCAGCGCGCTGGCGCTCGTGCTGGCGACGTTGGCCCGGCAAACGCCCGCGACCGCCCTCGCGCAGATGGGCACCGCGCTGGCGGCCGGCCTCTTCGCCGCGGTGGTGGCCTTGCTGCTGCTGCCGTTCCTGGAATGGCTGTTCGGCCACGTGACCGGCATCACGCTGCTGGAACTGACGGACATGAGCCACCCGCTGCTGCAGCGGCTGGCGCTCGAGGCCCCGGGCACCTACCACCACAGCCTGTTGGTGGGGGCCATCGGCCAGGCCGCCGCCAACCGCATCGGCGCCGACGGGCTGCTCGTGCTGGTGGGCGCCTATTTCCACGACGTCGGCAAGCTGGCCAAGCCCGAGTTTTTCGCGGAAAACCAGCGCGGCGGGGACAATCCGCACGACGGCCTCGCGCCGAGCATGAGCGCGCTGGTGATCCAGTCGCACGTCAAGGAAGGCCTGACGCTGGCCAAGCGCTACAAGCTGCCGCAGCCGGTCTGCGACGCCCTGCGCGCGCACCACGGCACCACGCTGACGTCCTACTTCTACCAGGTCGCCCGGCGCTCGCTGCAGGACGCCGGCTTGGCCGAGGACGCCGGCCTGGAAAGCAGCTATCGCTACGACGGGCCCAAGCCCTGGACGCGCGAACAGGCCGTCCTGATGCTCGCGGACACGGTCGAGGCCGCGTCGCGCTCGCTGGAAAAGCCGACCTCCCACCGCCTCGCCGAAATGGTCGACACCCTGCTGCGCGACAAGCTGCTCGACGGGCAGCTCGACCTGTGTCCGCTGACCCTCGCGGAGCTGCACGAGATCCGCGCCGCGTTCACGTTCGCGCTGGCCAACGTGCTGCATGGAAGGAACCCGTATCCCCGTGAAAATCCGCTTGCTCAACCGGCAGCGGGCGCTGCGGGTCCGGCTGCCGGCGGTCCGGCGGCTGATCCAGGCGCTCGCGCACCGGGCGTTTCCGGCTGAGGCGCCCTTCGCCGAGCTGGCCGTCGTGCTGACGGACGACGCCGCGATGCCCGCCTACAAGGCGGGCTGTTTCGGCTACCGCGCGCAGACCGACGTCGTGACGCAGGCCTACGCCGCCGTGCCGGGCGCGTGCGCCGCGACGGCGGAACTGGTCGTCAACGCCGAGCGGGCGCGCGCGGAAGGCCGGCAGCGGTCCGGCGGCCCGGCGCGGGAACTGGCGCTCTATCTCGCCCACGGCCTCGACCATCTGGCCGGCGCCGACGACGACGTGCCGGCGCGCCGGCGCGCCATGCGCCGCCGCGAAACCGCGTGGCTGGACGCCGATCCGGCGGCCTGGCGGGGAATCGCGCCGCGATGATCCTGAAGGACGAAGCCCTGGCGCTGCGGATCTATCCGTTCGGCAACACCTCGCGGATCGTCGTGTGGCTGTCGCGCAGCTACGGCAAGCTGGCCACGCTGGCCAAGGGCAGCCAACGCGAGCGCAGCGCGTTTCTGGGACAGGTCGACCTGTTCTACGCCTGCGAAATCCTCTTCTACGCCCGCGAGCAGCGCAACCTGCACGTGCTCAAGGAGTGCGCCCCGCTGGAAACGCGACCGGCGTTCCGGAGCGACTGGCGCGCCTGCGCCGCGGCTTCGTACGCCGCGGGGCTGCTGGACCGCGCCATGCCCTTCGGGCCCGCGCCGGCCGGCCTCTTCGATCTGCTCGCGGAGACGCTCGACCACCTGGCCGCACGCACGCCGGGACCCGCCTTCCTGCCGCGGTTCGAGCTGCGCCTGTTGCGGGAACTCGGCCTCGCGCCCGATTGGGACCGCTGCGGCAAGTGCCGCGCCGACCTGCGCGGCGCCGCCGGCGCGCGGATGGACGTCGCCCACGGCGCGCTGCTGTGCCCGGCCTGCGGCGCCGACCGCGGCGCGG
>CALKWZ010000042.1 GCA_938003985.1 uncultured Verrucomicrobiota bacterium
GCGCGCCTGCGCCGCCGTCGCGCCCGGATGCCGGTTGAGATATTGCGCCAGCGCGTTGGCCACCACCGCCGACGAAATCGACGTGCCGACGTAGCTCCCCGCCGGCAGCGTGGCGGTCGCGACCGCGGTCAGATCCACGAACGCGCCGGTGTTGGAATCTTTCCAAAGCTGGCCGTCCGCCGTCGTGCCGCCCACGGCGATCACCTCCGGATAGGCGGCCGGATAGACCGGCCGGCCGGTGGGCTCGTTGCCGGCGGCGGCGACGAGCAGCAAGCCCTGCCGCGCGGCGGTCTGCACCGCGGCGCGCAGGAAATCGCTGTCCGTGCCGGAACCCCAGCTCATGTTGACGACCTTGGCGCCGGCTTGGGCGGCGTAGGCCAGCGCCTGCAGGATCGCGAAGTTGGAGGTCTTGCCTTCTTCGTCGAAGGCGCGCACGGATACCAGCGGAACGGCGGCGCCGCCCGCGGCCAAGCCGTCGGCCGCGAGCAACCCCGACGCCAGGATGGCCATCTGCGTGCCGTGGCCGTCGGGATCCGCCAGCGCGCGGTCGGGCGCGACGGCGTCCCAGCCGGCCGACACCAGCGGGCCCAGCCCCGCGGCCGGATCGAGCCCGCTGTCGAGCACCGCGACGGGGATCGACCCGTCCGCCGGCGGCGCTACGGCCGGCAGCGCCGCGCGCCCGGCCGCGAATCCCGCCGGCAGGCGCGCCACGTAGTTCAGTTCGGCCTGGGCGACGAGGGGATTGCGCGCCAGTTGCGCCAGGAGCGCCTCGACGTTGGTGCCGGCCGGAAAACGGATCAAATAGACCCCCGTGGCGGCGTCCGCCTCCACGATCATGCCGCCGATTTCGTCCAGCAGGCTCTGGAATTGCGCATAGGTCGTGCCCGGGCGCACGCCCACGAGCAATTCGTCCTTCACGAATTCCGGCGCCGCGCCGCCCACGCCGCGCGTAACCTCGAATTTGGACGATTTTTTCGGCCGCGGCTTGGCCTCGGCGGCATGGCCGGGCAGGAAAACCTGAATTTCCTTCAATTTGGGCACGCGCCCGAGCGGTCCGCGCAACACTTTCCAGGTCAACAGGTAATCATAGCCTTCCAGCAGGGCTTCCAGGGCTTCGTCGAGGTCGCCGCCGCGGATGGCGCCCGTGACGGTCGATTGGACGGCCGGATCGAGCCGCACGTCGACCCCGACGCGCGAAAATTGGTCCAAAATCTCGGCCAGGGGCGTTTCGCGGGCCTGGAGCCAGAGGCGGTCGCCTTCCAGGCGGAAAAACAGGGCTTCGGCGGGCCCGGCGGCCCAAAAAACGGCCAAAAAGGCAAAAAAACGGAGGTTCAGGAGGTTTTTTCGCACAAAACGGCTTGGTAATCGAGCCAATCGTAGTAATCCGGGGCATCCAACGGGGCTCCGGAAGCCCGGGCAGGCCGCTCCGCGGCCTTCTGGGGCTCCGCCAGGAAGGTCAGACCGTCCATTTTTGAGGTTTTATGCGTTTTCGCGGCGAAAATTTCGATTTCGAGGCCCTCCGGGGCCTCCGAAGAGCGCCGGAAGCCGCGCGGAACGAGCACGCGGACGGGTTTTCCGGCCGGCAAGGTCCCGGAGCGCAGTTTTTCGGCCGTTTCAGGCGGCAGGAACCCTTGGATTTTGCCGTTTTTGTCCCGGGTCCACAGCAGCGCCGCCATGCAGCGGGCCGCCGGCGTCTCGGGCTCGTCGGCAAACCGATACACGCCGCGGAAAACCCGGATCCAGTTGCCGATTTTGACGTGGTAGAGATGGACGCTGTCGGCATAGCCGGTTTCGACCGCCTGCGCGGCCGTGAAACAGCCCTGCTGCCGGGCGGCCAGCGCCCGCAGTTTCCGCGCGAGTTCTTTCGAGGACGTACCCATCTTCCGTTTTCCGCCTTGCCGGCTCGGAATGAGCTTGGTGCATAAGAAAACACGGATTCGGGCGTCCGGCAAGCGGATTGTCCGCCAATAACCTCAAATCCGCCGAAAACCGCCGGGCCGGCGCGGCCGGACCCCGCGCTCTCGGCCGGGTCGTTTAGTAAAATTAAAAACGGCATTTCACTTGCCAAACGATGAACGGGATGCTTTAATGAATTCATGATGAAGAGAAAATCCACCGCGCAATGGCGCACCGCCTTCAACGCGTCCGGCTTGCGTTTGACGAAGCAGCGGCTGCTGATTTGCCGCGAGCTGGAAGGCCGCTGCGACCATCCCGACGTGGATCGGATCTATCGCGCCGTCAAACCGCGGATGAAGCAGATTTCCGTCTTCACCGTGTACCGCACGATGAACGCGCTCGAAAACGCCGGCCTGGCCTGGCGCGTCGCGACGTGGCGCGGCCACGCGCGCTACGACGCGAACGTGGAAACCCACGGCCACTTCCTGTGCGAAGAGTGCGGCCGGATCGACGATCTCTCCGCCGGCAGCATCGGCGCCGGCGCCGTCGCCTTCGCCGCCGCCAAGGGCGAAGTGCGCCGCGTCGAAGTCATGCTCTCCGGCACGTGCGACCTCTGCCTCGCCGCCGCGCGCGAGCAGCGGCAAGACGCCTGAGCGCGGCTCAGGGCGCGGATTTCGGGGCGGGGAGTTCCAGCCGTTTCGCGGCGGGTTTCGCCTCGAGCCGCGTCAGGGTCTCGGCATAGACGCGCGCCAGCGCTTCCCGGTCCGCCGCGTTTTTCAGCCGGTCGCGCCCCCGTTCGTAGAGCGCATGCGCCAGCGCGGGATCCCGCAGGTCGACGAGCGCGATTTCGACCATGGCCAGATGCGGCCGGACTTCGTGCGGATGCGCCGCCAGGATCGTTTCGTAGGCCGCCAGGGCTTCCCCGAACCGCCCCTTGGCGCGCTGCGCCTGCGGGATGCCGTACATGGGCTGGGGCTTGTCGTAGTAGGATTTCGACCAGAGCAGCCGGTCCCACAGCAGCGCGCCGAGTTCGGCCAGCGGATGCGCCAGGCAAAACGCGCCCACCAGGCAGCAGGCCAGGCCGAAGATCAAATCGAAAGGGCGGCCGTCCGCCGCGCGCATCAGCAGCGCGGAACCGGCCGCCAGCGCCGCCGCGGCCGGCACCAGCCGCCGGAACAGCCCCCACGCCATGGTTTTCAGGACGAGATTCATGCTCGGCCCCGGACCCTACCAGCCGGCCGCCCGCGCGGCGATGCGGAAATGGATTTGCCAAACGGCGCGCCGGCGGGGAAAATGACCGGCAAGCGCTAACCCCGGAGGTTTCCATGCAGGCCCGCGGATTCTGGATCGGTCTCGGTTTCGTGGCGACGTGCGCGTTCCTGGCGGGGTGCGCCACGGTGCCGCGGAAAGCCGCGCCGGAACTGCGGCTAAACATCGGCCGCTACGGCCACGGCGTCGTCGCCGCGGACGGCAAGCTCTACGTCGTCGGCGGCAGCGGCGCCGCCGGCCTGCTGGGGGACGTCGAAGTCCTCGATCCGCGCACCGGCGCGTCCGAAACCGTCGCGACCAACCTGATCCCGCGCCGCTACCATTCCGCCGTGCTCGTCGGCCGCAAGATCTACGTCGTGGGCGGCGAAAGCGCCACGGGCGCCGAACCGGCCGTCGAAATCTTCGATCTGGACGCCCGCACCGTTGCGCTGGGCGCGCCGCTGCCGACGCCGCGGCGCCTGTCGAAGGCCGCGGAACTCGACGGCTCCATCTACGTGGTCGGCGGCCAGGACCACGCCAACTTCTTCGCCGAAACCGGCACCCGCGTCGTCGAAGCCTACGACGTCGCGAAAAACGAATGGCGCCAAGTCGCCGACCTGCCCACGCCGCGCGAATGCGCCGTCGTCGCCGCGCAAGGCAAGCTCTGGGCGCTCGGCGGCTACGACGGCGACGCCCGCGTGCTGGCGACCGTCGAAACCTACGATCCGCGCACCGACCGCTGGACGCGCGAACCGGACATGGCCGCCCTCACCAGCGCCCACTCCGCGCTGGCCACCCGCCGGGAGATTTTCACCTTCGGCGACTACCGCATGCTCGACCGCGTGGGCCGGCTCGACCTGCGCACGGGCGCCTGGACGGAGCTGGACGTGCCCTTCGTCGCCCGCCGCCACAACGCCTGCGCCGAACTCGGCGGCGAAATCTTCGTCGTCGGCGGCAACGTCGCCTCGACCGGCTCGCACCTCGACGTCGTCCAGCGCTTTTCGCTGCGCGACCTGCGCGCGGCCCCGCCGCGGCCGCGCGCGGCCACGGAAGAGCGCGGCTTCCTCGAACCCACCGCCTTCGCCGGCATGCTGCGGGCCAATCCGCGCACGGCGCGCGCGCCCGACCGGACGCCCGCCGCGGTGCAGACCGTCGCCCTCCGGCCGGACGGCGTGGAAATCGCGCGCGATTCCCGGGCGACCTTCCGCCTGCACCTCGACCGCGTGCCCGCGCTCGTGCGCTTCTCCGCCGAGGTCTGGCATCCCGGCACCGCCCGCGAACCCCAGCTCCTCGTCAACGGCGACGCGGTCGACGACCTGCAGTTCGCCTGGCCCAGCCTGCGCGAACGCAACTACGTCGCGTTCCTGTGGGACGGCGACGACGAAGTCCGCGCCGCCTTCGACTACCAGGGCTGGCTGCCCGCCGCGGCCTTCGTCGACGGCGACCGCCTGCGCCTCGGCGACAACGAAATCGCCGTCGAAACCGGCTCCGACCAGATCAAGGTCCGCGCCGTGCAGGCGGAACTGCTCTACGGCCTCGACGGCGACGACACGCTCTACGACCTGCGCCGC
>CALKWZ010000043.1 GCA_938003985.1 uncultured Verrucomicrobiota bacterium
GCCGCCGCGCGGACCGCCGCGCCCGCCGAATCCGCTGCCGGCCGGCCGCGGACGACGCTTCTTCTCGAGCTGGGGCTTGGGCAACGGCGCGAGCCATTCCTCCGGCGGCTGCACGCACTTGAGCGGTTGCTTCATGTATTCTTCGACCGCCGCGATGTAGTAGCTGTCGATTTCGTCGGCGAAGGTGATCGACGTGCCTTTCTCCCCCACCCGCCCGGTGCGGCCGATGCGGTGCACGTAGTCTTCCGCCTGCTCCGGCATGTTGTAGTTGATGATCAGGTCGATGCCGTTGATGTGCAGGCCGCGCCCGGCGACGTCGGTCGCGACCAGGATCGGCACTTTGCCGCTGCGGAAGTCTTCCAGCACCTTCACGCGCTTGCGCTGCTCCACCGCGCCGGACAGCAGCGCCACGTCCAGCCCCTGGCTGCGCAGGTTGTCGCACAGCAGTTCCGTCGAGTCGCGCCGGTTGCCGAAGAGAATCACGCGTTCCGGCTTCATCTGCCGCAGGATGTTGTAGACGATCGTGAACTTCTGCTCGCCGGTGACGATGTAGACGCGCTGGTCGATCGTATCCGCCGCCACGTGCTCGGGTTCGATGTCCACCGTGACGGGGTTGTGCATCCATTGCGTGGCCAGGCGGGTCACTTCCGGCGTCAGCGTGGCGCTGAACAGCATCGTCTGGCGCCGGTCCTTCGGCGGACAGCCGAAGACGATCCGCCGCATGTCGGGAATGAAGCCCATGTCGAGCATCCGGTCGGCCTCGTCGATCACGAGGATTTCGACCTTGGAGAAATCGACGTCCTGCCGTTGGCGGAAATCCAGCAGGCGGCCCGGGGTCGCGACGACCACGTCCACGTGCTTGTCGCGCAGGACGGCGCGCTGGGCCTGCATGTCCATGCCGCCGTAGACCGCCAGCGTGCGCAACCCGGTGTATTTGCCGAGATCTTCGGCGTCGCGGGCGATCTGCATGCACAGTTCGCGCGTCGGGGCCATGACGAGCGCGCGCGGGAAGCCTTTGCGACGGTCGGGCGCCGCCGGCTTGTCCAGCAGCTGCTTGAAGATGGTCAGCAGGAACGCGGCGGTCTTGCCGGTGCCCGTCTGGGCCCGGCCGCAGACGTTGGCGCCGTCGAGCGACAGCGGCAACGCCTTGGCCTGGATCGGCGTGCAATAGCGGAATTCCAGGTCGGACAGCGCATGCATCAGCTCTTCCGGCAGGCCGACCAAATCGAGGAAGCGGGTTTTGCCGTCCGTGACCGGCACTTGGTATTCCGCCGGATTCCACGGCTCGGCGGGCTTGCGCGGCCGGCCGGCTTCTTCGCGGTGCGGATGCGGATGCGCCGGCGGATGGTGCTCGCCGCGCTTCTTGCGCGGGCCGCCGCGCCACACTTCGGGCTCGCCGGCGACGCGCTTGGGGCCCTCTTCGAAACGAGGACCGCGCGCGGGCTTTTCAGGATGCGGCTTTTTCGGTTTCGGCACCGTGGCGGGCACCGCCGGCACGTGCTGGGGCTGTTTCTTGCCGTTGAAGACGGCTTTGACTCGCTGGATGAAGTTCATACGTTCGGCATCCTAACCCGCTCCCCCGCCCCGACGCGATGCAAAAAAATCCCCGCCTTGCCGGTGGGGTGAACTCCTGACCTTATGGTAATAAGGTGGGAACCTGTCGCAGGTTTGCCGGAGATTCCGGAAAAATCGGACGTGCCGTCCGCCCACGAACGCAGCTCCCGGTGTTCATTTTGTTGGGTAGGAGAACTGAACCCCTGTCGCGCAAAGCAGGGAAGAAATTTACGATGCCTATCAAAGAACCTCGCCGCCTTTCCGGCTGCTGGAACCCTATCATCGCGCGCACCGGAATTCAACCGCCGGGCGGATTTTTCCGGAACAAAAACCGCGCGCGGGTATCGAAGCGGTTTTGCGGCGAACGAAACGCGCCACCCGCGCGCCGCGCCCCGTTTTCTACGGCAGGAATTTGCCTTTTTTGAGCTTCTCGGGCAGGTAGACGTCCAAGACGAAGTTCAGACCGTGCTTGGCGAAGGCCTGCTGTTCGATGCGCACCCCCATCTTGAGCATCTGCTCCAGCGTCGCCTGCCATTCCTTGTGGTGCAGGATGAACGGATCGTTCTTCAGCGCGTCCTTGGCGCGCTTGATGTCGACGTCTTCCAGCGGATGCGTTGCGTCCTGCAGGTCGTAGTCGAGGATGTCCTGCGGCGTCACGCCCAGGTAGTGCGCCTGCGGCACGCAGAAGAACCGGTTGATGTGCGCGGCCTGTCCCGACCCCGCCTTCAGCGTGCGGTAGATGTTGCAATAGCCGTACGGATCGCCGTCGGTGAACGCCAGCACGGGCAGCTGGCGGTCGTCCGCCAGACGGCGGATGAACCGCCGGCAGGCGCGCGTCGGCACGCCGCTCATGGAAATCAGCACGCAGTTGGCCTTCTCGAAATAGCGGTGGTGCACGAGGCGCTGGAACAGCGAGGCCGTCTCCACCACTAGCACCAGCTTGGCCTTCGTCTCGAAGCGCAGGTGCTCGACCCGCGACGGGATGCTCCAGGCGCCGCTGCCCAGCTTGGCGCAGTTGATCTTGATCTCCGCCCCGCTCTGCGGGTCGCGGTCCACCACGACCAGCTCGCCGCAGACGTCGCCGCCGCGCTCTTCGGGGATGTAGCCCAGCTGCTCGCGGTTCACCCCCAGCATGGCCTCCATGTCGTCCAGCAGCGTGTCGCTCTCGGGCTGCTCGTCGAAGCGGCATTCGCCCCAGCTCTTGCTGTTGTAGTAGACCTCGCGCTTGCCGGCGATGTCGTCGCGGTCCAGCAGGTCGTTCTTCGTCGTCGCCAAGAGCCGCATCGACTGCGCGAACGTCTTGACCGTGTTGTAGGACAGCGTCCGCGACGCCTTCTTGTTCAGGATCTCGAAATGCCCGCGCTTGGGGTCGAATTTCACGTTCGCCAGCGACCGCACCGGGAAGGTCATCGAGGGCTTGCGGCCCTTCTTGACGATGTCGTCGTGGATGTCCTTGGCGACTTCGACGATCTTCCGCGCCGCCGCTTCCTTCGTCACCACCTGGGGGGCCTGTTCGTTCGTTTTGCTCATCGCTTCCGCTCTTTCTGCCGGCCGATCCAAAGTTTTTACGTTCTACGTAAAATCCGCCGAAAGTTTTTACGTTCTACGTAATTTTTCCTCATAGTTTTTACGTTCTACGTAAAACTCCCTACGCGTCCAGATGCGACCGCTCCAGCATCTTCGTCAAGTCGTCCTCGACCTTGGCCTTCTGCTTGTCGGAGAGGGCCAAAATGTCCTTGAGGCCCAGGGCCAGGTGCGGGATGTACTTTTCGATGTAGCTGCGCTTGCGGTCGGCCTCGGCCTGGCGCCGGCGGCGGCTGAGATACACCGACAGCTGCCGGCCCACCTCCTGCATGGCGAAGGTCAATTCCTTCAGGATTTCGGGATAGTGGGCGATGGCTTCCTTGCTCTCGCTGGTGAACGGCACCCAGACGCTGGCGATGTGGACGAAGAAGACGGCCGGGCCGACGGGCAGGCCGCCCTTGGGCTGCTGCAGGCCGTAGGCCTTCCAGTTCACGCCTTCCATGGCCTCGGTCATCGCGCAGGCCCCGCCCATGTAGAGCAGCGGCGCGCGGTTGGCGCAGCGCATCAGCCGCACGGGCTCGTCGGCGCCCAATTCGGCGTTCTCGCCGGGCTTGGCGTAGGCCACGCCCACTTCCACCAGGAACGGGTTTCCGCGGTAGACTTCGGGCGCGCGCGTGACGGCGGCGTAGAAGTCCGCCGGGAATTCCTTTTTCAGGCCGGCCAGGATCTGTTCTTCGCCGATGGGCGCCAGGCAGTCCGTCGGCGGACGCATGAGCTTGGTTTCCTGGATGGCCTTGTAGAGCGCCTCGATTTCCTGGTGCGCGACGCGGGTCGGATTGGCCTTGGGATTCAGGCCGGCCTTGTCGCAGATTTCCAGGGCCACGCGCGGGCTGACGCGCGAGAAATCCGCCTCCAGCGCGCTTTTCAGCGTGCGGGCGGTGCTGTCCTTGAGCATCTGCATCAGCACGCCGAGTTCCACGCCGTGCGGATGCGGCTGGATGGCCTCGACCGGCGGCGGCAGGGTCTTGACCGCGCGGGCATAGGTCAGCCACGCGCCCTCTTCCAGAACCGCCTCGGCGCCTTTCTCCTTCTTGAGCAGGCTGGCCTTGAAGTGCAGGCGCAGGTGCGGGTTGGCCACCGCGCATTGCTTGAGGTACTCATCGACCGAGAGCCGCCCGCGCACGTATTGGGCCGTCATTTCGATGCCGACCTGCGTGCCGTGGGAATAGGTGGCCGGTTCCTTGCCCTCCGCTTCCGGCGGAAATTCCGGACGCCAGTCGGCCTCTTCGTCGGAAAGCACGGCCGGCTTGTTGGCGCGGGTGTCGATCTGCACGGCGATGCGGTGCGCCTTGGGGGAATTCTTGGTCTTGGACAAAATCACCGTGGCCGTGCCGGTCGTGAGCTGGCCGTACATGCCGGCGGCGCTGATGCCGATGCCCTGTTGGCCGCGCGACATCCGCAGGCGGTGGAACTTGGAACCGTAGAGCAGCTTGGCGAACACCTTGGGAATCTGCGCGCGCACGATGCCCGGGCCGTTGTCCTGCACCGTCACCAGGAAGCGGCTCTCCGCCGTCTGCTTCAGCTCTACGGCGATTTCCGGCAGGAGGCCGGCCTCTTCGCACGCATCCAGCGAGTTGTCCACGGCTTCCTTCACGGCCGTCATGATGGCCTTGCGCGGACTGTCGAAGCCCAGCAAATGCCGGTTCTTCAGGAAAAACTCGGAAACCGAGATTTCCCGCTGCCGCTTGGCCATGCTTTCGGCCGTCTCGGCCGCACTTGTTTTCTTCGCCATCGTCGTCACTCCCATCCAAAAAGACCGCGGATTATCCCACGGTCGCCTGCGAATCGCAAACGATTCCGCGCGGGCTGGCAAACAGACCCCCACGGGCGGTCGCGCCAGTGAATCTGGCCGACCTCCTTCACCCGCGACACAAGGTCGCGGGGGTCGAATCCGGAAATCCGAAGACCCCCACGGGCTTGTCCCGTGGGTGAATCAGGTCGACCTGCTTCACCCACGACGCGCGGTCGTGGGGGTCGAATCCGATCAGGCCGGCGGCGGCCAGAGGTGGGTTTTCGTGTCCTTGAAGCGGTCGAATTCGCTGAAGACGCAGCCGCAATATTGCTGGTGGTAGAGCATGTCCACGAGCTTCTCGTCCGCTTCGGCGGCGCGCCAGTCGCGATAAAGAAATCCCACGCCGGCGGCTTGGGCGGCGGCCTCGCCCGCGGCGCGGATCAAGCCGTGGTCCTGATGCCGGCTGGTGACGAGCGTCGAGGTGAAGACCCGGCAACCGGCGTCGCGGGCGACCTGCGCCGCGCGGCCAAGGCGCAGGGCGTAGCACCGCGCGCAGCGCTCGGGCACGGCTTCGTGGCCGTGCACCGCGCGGCAGAATTCCACCAGCCCGTAGGTTTCGTCGGCGATCAACGGCAGATGCGCGCGCTCCGCCAGCATCTTCACCGCCTTGAGCCGGCGGCGCCATTCGATCAGCGGATGGACGTTCGGGTTGCCCCAGAAAACCGTCGGTTCGTAGGCGATGGGCTCCGCTTTCAAGCCCGCCAGCGTTTTGCCGAGGCAGTGCGCGCAACAGGCATGGATCAAGATCCGTTCCACGGCTCAGGCCCCTTTCTTGCGGTACAGGCGGACGTCTTCGGGCCCGAGCCCCATCAGCAGCCAGGCGCCGGGCTCGGCGGTGGCCGCGAACAGGTCGAGGAAGAACGGTTCCTCGCCCGGCCACGGGTAGACGTAGACCGCCGCGCGGCGCTTGGCCGTGAAAACCTTCAGGTCGGGCTTGACGGCGTCGTAGGTGCCGTGCTCGAAGCGCGCGCGCACGTCGTAGCGCGCGGCCAGGTCGCGGGATTCGCGCAAGAGCTTCTCGTCGATTTCCACGCCGCAGGCGTCGTAGCCCAGCACCGCGGCGAGGATCGTCGCCAACCCCTGCCCGCTGCCCCACTCCAGGAACGCCGCGCCGCGCGCCAAACCGCCCGTCCGCAACAGCCATTGCAGGACCTGGAAAACATAACGGCCATCGCCGGGCACGAACAGGCCGCCGCCGGGCCGGTCGCCGTATTCCTCCGCGCGGTCTTCGGCGTCCGCCAAAAACGCATCCACGAACCGCGGCACGGGCAGGTCGCCCACCTCGAACGGCACGGGCACGCGTTCGAGCGCGGACGGAATGGCGAAATCCTGCGGCATGCCGGAATCAGCCCTTGTAGTGCATGCCGGCGGCCACCTTGCGGGCCGTTTCGGCGGAATCCAGCGTCTCGACCAGCGCCAGCGCGAACGCGAAGGCCGTACCCGGCGCCTGGCTCGTGAGGATCTGGCCGTCGCGCACCACGGGCTGGTCCACCCAGATGCCGACCGTCAGGTCGGCGCGGCTGTTCGGATGGCTCGTGTAGGTCTTGCCCGCCAGCACGCCGGCGGCCTGCAGGACCGTCGGCCCCGCGCAGATCGCCGCCACGAGCTTGCCCGCCGCCAAAAAGTCCCGGATGCCCTGCTGGACGCTGGCGTCTTCGCGCATGGCCTGCGTGCCGCCGACGCCGCCCGGCACCACGAGGGCGTCGAAGCGCATTTCCTCGGCCGGATCCCAGGCGCCGTCGGGCGCGATGCGCACGCCGCGCGAGGTCGTCACCAGCCGGCTGTCGCCGACGCCCGCCAGAAATACGCCGATGCCCGCGCGCCGCAGGACGTCGACGACGATGACGGCTTCCATTTCTTCCGTGCCGTCGGCGATCAGCACGCATACGTTCTTCTTGCTCATTTTCGTTCTCCTGTTAAGCGGATTCAGGCCCGGGGATGGGCCTTGCCGTATTCTTCCTTGAGTTTTTCCACGCTGACGTGGGTGTAGATCTGGGTGGTCGAGAGGCTCGCGTGGCCCAGCAATTCCTGCACGCTGCGCAGGTCCGCGCCGGCATCGAGCAGATGCGTGGCGAAGCTGTGCCGCAAGGCGTGCGGCGTGATGGCGGGATCCAAACCGGCCGCCGCGAGATACTTCTTCAGCGAACGTTCCACCGACCGCGGCGCCAACGGCCCGCCCCAGCGGTTGACGAACAGCTGTTGCGCGCGCCGGCCGGCGCCTTGCGCCGCAAGCAAGGCGTCGCGGGCATCCAGGGCCGCCTGCAAGGCCGCCGCGGCGGGGCGGCCGATCGGGCAGAGGCGTTCCTTCTTGCCCTTGCCGCGCACGAGGGCCGTGCCGGAGAGCAGGTCGAGGCGCGCCTCGGTCAGCCCGCACAGTTCCGCGATGCGCATGCCGGTGCTGTAGAACAGTTCGAGGATCGCCGCGTCGCGCAACGCGGCGTAGTCGGCGAACGCCCCCGCCCCGGGCCGTTCCTGCGCGCGCGCCGCTTCCCGCAGCCGCGCCGGGGCGTCGAGCAGCCGCAGGACTTCCTCGCGGCTGAGCACGCACGGCAGCCGCCGCCGCGCCTTGGGCTGCTGCAGGCCGGAAAACGGATTGTTCTTCACCAGCTCTTCGCGCACAAGGAAGCGGAAGAACGTCCGCAGGCTGGACATCTTGCGGCTGGCGGTCGCCGGCGCCAGGCCCGCTTTCTGGAACGAAGCCAGAAAGCGGCGGGCCGCGAAACGGTCCGGCGACTTCCACGGATACGGCGGCTTGGCGTCCGCGCCCCACACCTGCTCGCAGAACTGGCGGAGATCCCCCAGATAGGCGCTCAAGGTATGGTCCGACGCATTGCGCTCGCCGCGCAGGTGGCGGATGAACTGCGCCACGGCCGGATCGTCCGCGACCGCGCCGGCCACGGCCGGCGCGAGCGGTTCTTCGGCCAGGCGCGCCGCCGCGCGCCCGCGCGTTGGGGATGGGTCGCCCATGCGGCGCGGCTCCCGGCGGACGCTGCCCTATTCCTCGGCCTCGGCCCGGTCCGCGGCCTTTTTGGGCGCGCGCGGCTCCGGCAGGCCGTACTTCTGCACGGCGCCGGCGTAGTCCGGGATCTGGGCGGCGTAGAACATCGCCAGCCGCTTGAGGGCGCCGACCTGCTTGAAGGACAACTGGTGGCGCTGGGCGAACTGGGTCTTCAGCGACGTCAGGAATTCCTTGTCGTCCCACGTGCGGCCCTTGCGGGTCGCGGCGGGCCGCCATTCCTTGACGGAATCGAACAGGGCCAGGATTTCGCCGAGATGGCTTTCCGACGGCCCGGCCGGTTCGGCGCCCAGACCCAGTTCCTCCGCGTGCTTGTCGAAGTCGGGGATCTGCTTCGAATACTTGCGCAGGATCTTGTCGAGATAGGCGATCTGGGCGGGCGAAAGCCGCTTGCCGCCGGACACCTGGTTCCGCAGGGAATTGCAGAATTCGCGGTCGTCGTAGACCTTCTTGCCGAACTTGCGGGGCGGATCGAACTCCACCTTTTCCAGGAGCGCCAGCTTGCCGATCGTTTCCTGGCGCGGCGGGGCGTTGCGCTCCGCGTCGCCGGCGGGCTCGACCAGCTTGAGGTCGGCGACGAGGGCGTCCACGTCCGGAATCTGCGTCTTGTAGCGGAACACCAGCCGGGCCAGCGCGTCCTGCTGGCGACCCGAAATGGGCCGCTTCTTTTCGGCGAACTGGCGGCGGATGGATTCGACGAACTTGTCGTCGCTGTAGACCGTCTTGGCGCCGCGCTTCATCGGCGGCTGCCACTCCTTCACGGCGGACAGCGCCGCGAGCATCTTCTCGACCGCGCCGACGTCGGCGGCCGGCCCGCGTGCCGCGCCCAACCATTCCTGGAACTTGACGTAGAACGCGGCGAGCATGTCCGTCCAGCCCACCTTGCCCTCTTCGATTTCGTCGAGCTGCTCTTCCATGCCGGCCGTGAACTGCACGTCGAACAGGGCGTCGAGGTTCGCGATCAGGAAGTCGAACACCTTGAGTCCCAGCACGGTGGGCACGAGGGCGCGCTTTTCGCGGTCGACGTACTTGCGGGCCAGGAGGGTCGAAATGATCTGGGCGTAGGTGCTGGGCCGGCCCACGCCGTTTTCTTCGAGCACTTTCACGAGCGACGCTTCGGTGAAGCGCGGCGGCGGCTGGGTTTCCTTGCGGTCGCTGAGCCATTCGACGGCGTCGAGGCCCTCGCCTTTCTCCAGCGGCGGCAGGTTTTCCACCTCGTCGCCGTTGTCGCCCTCGGCTTCCTCCTTCTTGCGCTGCTCCTGGCCGGACACGCGCATGAAGCCGGGGAAGACCAGGTCCGACGCCGTGGCGCGGAACTGGAAGGTGTCGGCGCCCGCGCCGACGGCTTCGATTTCGGCGGTGCGCTGGGCGATGCGCGCCGGGGCCATCTGGCTGGCCATGAAGCGCCGCCAGATCAGGTCGTAGAGCCGCCAGTCGTCGCGCTCGAGCACGTCCTTGAGGCTCGCGGGCGTGCGGGCCGGATCGGTCGGCCGGATGGCTTCGTGGGCCTCCTGCGCGCTCGACCGGCTGCGGAACACGTTGGGCGTCTCGGGCAGGAAGTCGGGGCCGTGCTCCTTGAGAATGAATTCCTTGGCCTGGTCGCGCGCCTCCTGCGCGATGGAAAACGAGTCGGTGCGCATGTAGGTGATCAAGCCCGAGGCCGAGCCGTGGCCGAGGTCCACGCCTTCGTAGAGCTTCTGGGCGATGCGCATGGTGCGCGAGGGCGAAAAACCCAGCGCGCTGCTGGCCGCCTGCTGCAGGCTGCTGGTGATGAACGGCGGCGGCGCGTTCTTGCGGATGGTCTTTTCGATCAGGTCGGCCACGCGCAGCGCGCGGGTCTTCAGTTCGTCCGAGAGCCGCCGGGCCAGCGCCTCGTCCTTGATTTCGGCTTTTTCGCCGTTGATCTTGGCCAGGTGGGCCGTGAACGGGGCGCGGGGATCCACGCGCTTGGCGGCCTTCACGCCCAAAATCCAGTACGGCTCGGGCTGGAAGGCGCGGATGGCGTTTTCGCGCTCGCAGACGAGCCGCAGCGCCACGGACTGCACGCGGCCGGCGCTCGACGCGCCCGGAATGCGCCGCCACAGCATCGGGCTGACCTTGTAGCCCACCACCCGGTCCAGGATGCGGCGCGCCTGCTGGCTGTCCACGCGCGGCTGGTTGATTTCGCCGGGTTCGGAGAACGCCTTGCGGATCGCGGCGGCGGTGATTTCGTTGTAGGTCACGCGGCGGAACTTGTCGGCGGGCACCTTGCTTTGCAGCGCCTCGCGCAGATGCCAGGCGATGGCCTCCCCTTCGCGGTCGGGGTCGGGCGCCAGAAAGACCTGCTCGACCTTCGCGGCGGCCGCCTGCAGTTCCGTCAGGACCTTGGCGCGGCCCTTGATGGGCACGTACTGCGGCGCGAAGCCGTTTTCCACGTCCACGCCCAGCGCGCGTTCCGGCAGGTCGCGCACGTGGCCCATCGAGGCCTTCACGACGTAATCCTTGCCCAGCAGCTTGTTGATGGTCTTCGCCTTCGCGGGAGACTCCACGATCACCAGTGTCTTCGCCATTTCGTTCCTGTCCTTTCTATGAAGGGGTTTCTTCCGCGGCGGGCGGATCCCACGCGCGGATTTCGTCGAGCAGCGCCAGGCGCCGGCCGGGCAGCCGGCGCACGACGCGCTTCATTTCCAGTTGCATCGCCAACGTCATCAGCTGCGCGGACGACAAGCCGGTCTTCCGCAGCAGCACGTCGAAATCCAGATCGGGCTCCGGCCACAGTGCGCGGACCACGCGCGCCTCGGGCGGCGCCAGGGTCAGGCGCTGCCGGGCGTCCTGCCGGCGGGCCAGGCGGGCCTGTTCGTCCGGCGGAAAGAGAAACTCGAATTCCTTGAGGATGTCCGGCAAATCCGCCACGAGCCGCGCGCCGTTCTGGATCAGGCGGTGCGGTCCGCGCGAGCCTTCCAGATCCACGCGGCCGGGCACCGCCAGCACGCTGCGCCCCTGCTCCAGGGCCTGGTCGGCGGTCTGCATCGCGCCGCTGTCCAGCCCGGCCTCGACCACCAGCACGCCTTTGGAAAGGCCGCTGACGATCCGGTTGCGGTACGGGAAGGTCGTGCGGTCCGGTTCGCGGCCCAGCGCGAACTCGCTGATCAGCGCGCCGTGCGCGGCGATTTCGTCGGCCAGTTCGCGGTTTTCCGGCGGATACAGCTTGTCGAGCGCGCCGCCGAGCACGGCGAGCGTCCGGCCGCCGGCCTTCAGCGCGGCGCGGTGGGCCACGGTGTCGATGCCGCGGGCCAGGCCGCTGACGATGACGAAGCCGGCCTGCGCGGCCAGATAGGCCAGGCGCTCGGCCTGCGCGGCGCCGTAGTGGCTGGCGCGGCGCGTGCCCACGACCGCCAGCGCCTGTTCGTCCTTTTTCTCCAGCGTGCCGCGCACGTAGAGGCACAGCGGCGGATCGTAGATCGCTTTCAGCGGCGCGGGATATTCCGCGTCCACCGGAGTGATCAGCCGCGCGCCGAGTTTCGCGGCGGCGGCTTCTTCGGCCGCCGCGTCGAAGCCCGCGCGCTGCGCGACGATGGTTTCGGCCACCTTGGGGCCGATGCCGCGCACGGCGGCCAGCGAAGCCGGCGAGGCCTCCAGCACGGCTTCCGGCGAGCCCAGGGCATCCACGAGCGCGCGCGTCCGGACCGGACCGATGCCCTCGATCCGGTTCAGCACGATATAGGCCGCGCGCGCGTTCATCGCCGTGGATTCCCCTGCCGCCTCAATCGTCCAGCGCGCTGCCTTCGTCCGCCGCGGCGGTGGGCAGGGTCGCCGTCTGGTCCGGCGGGGCCGCCGCCGACTTGCGCCGGCGGACCTGGGTGAACAGATCGAGCTGGCCGCTCTTGAGCAAATCGTAGTTCTTGAGAATGCGCAGCAGCTGCAGCAGATCGGACTTCTCGTAGGTCTTCTTCACGTCGAGGCGTTCGGCCAGTTCCAGCAGCATGGGCCGGAACAGGATCACGCCGTCGATGCCGCGCGATTTCAGGAAGCCCAGCGCCTCGGCGCGCGGATCCGGATCCGTCGGCAGGTCGGCCATGCACAGGATCCTGGCCGGCTCCGCCTGGCCCAGTTCGGACTCGACGGCCCGGATCGCCTCGGGTTCCGCGAAGCGGTAGATTTCCGGCGAACTCGCCAGCATGGCCGCCGTGAACTTTTCGGTGTGCCAGCCGCGCACCGCCACGACCGCGCAGGAGACCTGCGCGAGTTCCGCGGCACCCCAGATCTTGGCCTTCGGCAGCGGCTGTCCCGCCCGAAGGGCGGGATTCACCGCCAGCAAATCGATTTCTTCATGGACGCTCTTCGAACGCGCCACGACCTGGTATTTCCGCGGCTGGCGCACGAGGAATCCCAGCGCTTCCAGATATTCCCGGACGATCGCTTCATTCACGGACGACATCGCGGCACCAACCTTTCAGCAACTCGTCCAGATCCGCGGCCGGAATTTCTTCCGGCAGCCCGCCATGACCCAGCCGATCGCACAGCACGAAGCGTACCGCTCCGCCCTGCGCCTTCTTGTCCCGCCCCATCGCGTCGCGCAGCGCGCGCCAATCCAGATTTTTGGGCTTCAGCGCGGCGATATTCAGCCCGAACTTCGCCAGCAGGAAAACCACGCGGCCCGCATCCTTGGAATCGAAGCCCTTGGCCGCGCTGGACCAGGCCAGCGCGAACGGCATGCCGAGCGCGACGGCCTCGCCGTGCAACACGGTTCCGAAACCCGTGACTTTCTCGATGGCGTGGCCCAGCGTGTGGCCGAAATTCAGCACGGCGCGCAAGCCGCCTTCGCGCTCGTCGCGCGAGACGACGTCGGCCTTGATTTCGCAGCAGCGGGCAACCATCCGTTCCAGCGCGGCCGGTTCGCGCGCCTGGATGGCCGCGGCGTTTTGCTCCAGCCAGCCGAAGAACTCCGCATCCAGCGCCACGCCGTATTTGACCACTTCGGCCATGCCCGCGGCGAATTCCCGCGGCGGCAAGGTCGCCAGCACGTCCGTATCGGCGAAGACTCCGATCGGCTGGTGGAAAGCCCCGACCAGATTCTTGCCGGCCGCCAGATTGATGCCCGTCTTGCCGCCGACGGAACTGTCCACCATTGCCAGCAGACTGGTCGGGATCTGGACGAAGCGGATACCCCGCATGTAGGAGGCGGCGGCGAATCCGACCAGATCGCCCACCACGCCCCCGCCCAAGGCCACCAGCACGCCTTGGCGGTCCAGCTTGGCGGCGGCGACTTGCTCCAGCAGATTCGCCCAAGCGGCCGCCGATTTGGTGGCCTCCCCGGGCGGCACGACGATCTGGCCCCACCCCGCGCCGAGCAGGTCCATGACCCGGGCGCCGTGGCAAGCCGCCACGTGGGTATCCGTCACGACCAATCCGCGCAGCCCCCGCAGCGCGGCCGGCAGCCGTTCCAGGACGCCGGCACCCACGGCGATCGGATACGACCGGTCGCCCAACGAAATCTGAACCTCACGAGCCATAACGGGGTGAGGAAATATCCCCTAACGGCGGATTTGTCAACGTCCAACCTGTCCGAACCGACCTCATTCACCCACGGGATAAACCCGTGGGGGTCTCCGATCCAAGACCCCCACGGGCTTGCCCCGTGGGTGAATCAGGCAGCAAGCAAAGCGCCAGATGCGCCTTCCAACTCGCCAAGCTTGAATCCCCGTCGCCGGTTGCCTAGATTGAAGCCCATGAAACGGTTGCGCCTCGTGATTCTGGATGCCTATACGGCCAACCCCGGCGATTTGACGTGGGGGCCCGTCGAAGCCCTCGCCGATTGCACCATTTACGACCGGACGGCTCCGGCCGACGTCCTGGCGCGCGTCGGCGACGCCGACGCGGTCATGCTCAACAAGGGCATGCTGAACGCGAACACCATCGCGCGAGCGCCGAACCTGAAATACGTGGGCATCCTGGCCACCGGCTACAACACCATCGATCTGGCCGCCGCCAAGCAGCGCGGGCTGGTCGTCGCCAACGTCCCGGGCTACAGCACCGCATCCGTGGCACAACATGCCATTTCGCTCCTCCTGGAACTGACGAACCAGATCGGCGCGCATTCCGCCGACGTCCGCGCCGGCGGCTGGGCGCGCAATCCCGACTACTGCTACCGCCTCGGGCGCCTGACGGAACTGGCCGGACTGACCCTCGGCATCGTCGGCTTCGGCCAGATCGGCCAGGCCACGGCCCGCATCGGCCAGGCGCTGGGCATGCGCGTGCTGGCGAACCGGCGCGACGTTTCCGCGCCGCCGCCCGCGGGCGTCGAATACGCCGATCTCGACCGGATCTTCGCCGAAAGCGACGTCGTCAGCCTGCACTGCCCTCTCACGCCCGCCACCGCGGGACTCGTGAACGCCCGGCGCCTTGCGCAGATGAAACCGACCGCGTTCCTGATCAACACTTCGCGCGGGCCGCTCGTCGTCGAGGCCGATCTCGCCGCAGCCCTGCGCGAAAACCGGATTGCGGGCGCGGCCGTGGACGTGCTGTCCACCGAGCCGCCGGCGCCCGACAATCCCCTGCTTTCCGCGCCGCGCTGCCTCGTCACGCCGCACGTCGCCTGGGCAACCGACGCCGCGCGCCAGCGCCTGATCCAGATCGCCGCCGACAACCTCCGGGCTTATCTCGAAGGCCGACCGGCGAATCTCGTCCCGCTCGGTTGAGCGGAGCCGGCCTGACGGTTTTTACGTAGAGTGGAAAAATCGCCGGGCCATTTGCGGCGCCCCCCGGCATGCGGTACGGTGCGCCGATGAAAGCGCTCCTGACCAGTTGGATTTTCGCCCTGGCGACGCTCGCCGCCGCCGCCCCGGTCCGCAACGGACCCGTTGCGGCCGAATTGGTCGCCGAAACCCGATCCTTCGCGCCTGGCCAGCCCTTCACCGTCGCCGTGCGCCTGGCGCTGGATGCGCCGTGGCACGCCTACTGGACGAATCCGGGCGATTCCGGGCTGGCGCCGGCCATCGAGTGGAAACTGCCGGCCGGCTTCACTGCCGGCGAGTTGCAATTCCCCTATCCCCGCGCCATCGCCACGCCGCCGTTCATGACCTACGGTCTCGAAGGCGACGTCTGGCTGCTGGCCACGATCGCGCCCCCGGCGGAATGGAACGAAGAACGCGCGACCTTGGCGGCCACGGTCGATTGGCTCATTTGCGACGAATATTGCGTTCCGGGCAGCGCCGAGGTGGAACTGACGCTGCCCGTGGGCGCAGGCCCGGCGGAGCCCGATCCCGCCCAGGCCGCCGCATTCGCCGCGGCCCGGGCGCGCCTGCCCGCCGATCCGGGCGGCTGGACGTTCCGGGCCCTGCGCGAAAGCGATCGCTTCGTGCTGGCGGCCGTTCCGCCGGCCGATTTCGCCGGCGACGTGCCCGCCGCCGAATTCTTCCCGTTCGCCGAAGATCTGATCCAGCACAACGCGCCGCAGGCTTGGGGACGCGACGGCGCCGGCTACCGGATCGAACTCGTCCCGGCCGATCCGGCCGCGCCGCTGCCCGCAACCTTGTCCGGCGTGCTCGTCGGCCCCGATTCGTGGCATGCCGGAAGCCCGCACCGCGCGTTGCGCGTGGTGGCGCCCTTTTCCGATTCCGAGGTTCCGCCTCGGTCCGCAAACCCAGAAAGGAACAACACCCCATGAAAGCAAAAATCCTCCTCCCGATCCTGATCGCCGCGTTGGCGCTCGGCGCCGTCCAGGCCTGGGCCCAGGCCGCCGTCGGCGCGCCCGCGCCGAGCTTCACGCTGACCGACACGAAGGGCGCCGCGCACGCGCTGGCCGACTTCGCCGGCAAGCCCGTCGTGCTGGAATGGACGAATCCGGACTGCCCGTTCGTCAAGAAGCACTACGGCGCGAAAAACATGCAGGCGCTGCAGGCCAAGTACGTCGCGCAGGGCGTGGTTTGGCTGTCCGTGTGTTCTTCCGCGTCCGGCAAGCAGGGCCATTATCCGGCGGACGAGTGGAACCGCATCCTGGCCGAGCAAGGCAGCGCCGCGACGGCGCTGCTGCTGGATCCCGACGGCCAGGTCGGCCGCGCCTACGGCGCCAAGACCACGCCGCATCTGTTCGTGGTCGATGCGGCCGGCACCTTGGTCTACGACGGCGCCATCGACGACAACCCCTCCACGGATTCGGCGGATATCCCCGGCGCGCGCGCCTACGTCTCCGAGGCGTTGGACGCCGTCCTGGCCGGCGCGCCCGTGCCCGTGGCCCAAACCAAGCCTTACGGCTGTTCCGTGAAATATTGATATTCCCGCGCGACCGCGCGGAGCCGATCAATTGCCCATCCAGCGACTGGGCAAGGCGTAGAAGCTGGCGGGATGGTAGGTCCAGGTCCAGGAACCCTCGCCCACCCAGTTCCGCGAAACGATGACGATGACGTCGTTGGGCATGAAGTAGCCCCACGGCACGAGCGAGTCGGTGCCGACGAACCGCCAAACGCCTTCTTCGTCGCAGTAGAGCGTGGTGCCGCCGAGCACGTCCTTGGTGGCGGTGTTGAGCGTGTAGATCTCGTCGCCGACGCCGCGACGGCCGTTCACGAAACCGGATTCGAGCAGGTTCATTTCACTGGGATGGGCGGCGACGGGCAGGCGCAGCACCGCCACGTTGTAGACCAGCGTGGCCGGACGGGTGCTGCGGGTTCCGGTGACGATGGTCTGGCTGAAGCCGTTGGTCGGCACCTGCGCGATGGGCGACCAATGCATGGCCGCCACTTCGACGGGCAGTCCGTTCGTATCCAGCCGGTTGTAGTCCAACGCGACGGTGGTCGCGTAGGCCTCGGGGAGCGGATCCGGCAACGTGATCGAGAAGCCGCGGCTGAAGAAATCCGGGGATTGGACGTTCGTGGTGACGTCTTCGCCGCCCAGTTGGATCCAGCGGCCGCTGGAGTTCAGCCAATACTGGTCGGAGGCCAGCGCGTTGGTGCCGGCCGAGTAGAATTCCACGCGCGTCGAACCGGCTTCCGGCAGCGCGCTCTCCCCGCCCGGGAAATTCTCCAGCCCGCCGAACACCCCTTCCAGCGTGTTCGCGTAGGGCACGCCGTGCAAGGCCACGAAGTTCGGGCCGCCCGACAAGATCACGTTGTGCACCGCGTAGACCTCTTCGCTCGCCATGGGCCGTTGCGCCAGGCCGATTTCGTTGGTGGTCCGCCAGCGGTTCTTGTAGGAGGCGCGGTAGAACCGCATCTGGCCGCGCGTCTTCGCGAGCCCGCCGTCGTCGACGAACCAGTTGGAGCGGACGGTATCGACCAGCTGCCATCGGTTGTTGGTGCTTTCCTGGAAGCGGATGGCGTCCCAGCTGATCAGGTCGTATTCCTTGGAAACGGAAGTGTATTCGCCGTTCGCGTTGGTGGGTCCGGAGGCGATCCAGCGGAGCGCCGCCGCCACCGGCGCGTTGCTGTTGTCCAGCCGGGCCGCGGGGAACGCCGCCCGGGCAACCGATTTGTCAATGGTCTCGCCGCGGATCAGGGCGAACCGGATGGTGTTGTTGGTGGCCCAGCTCTGGACGGCGGCATCGCCCAGGTTGCCGGCCTTGTCCACCCCGACGACGACGACGACGTATTCCTGGTCGTAGTCCAGATCGTAGAGCCGGATGCGGGTGGTGCCCATGTTCGTCAGGGCCTTGTAGTCGGCCTGATAATCGGGCGCCGCCGGATCGGCGATCGGCGAATCCGGTTCCACGTAGGGCCAGGCGCGGAACGCGCCGTTTTCGATGAAATTCCGGTAGACGTAGCCGCTGGTCGAATACGGATCGTCGCCCGGCGGCACGGCCTGGGCGTCGTAGGTGCCGTAGTAGATCCGGTAGGAATGCCATTGCGACAGGAGATCGACGTCGCCGGCCTGCTTGGTCGGATGGAGGGGCGAAGCGGGATTGTCGGGGCCCAGGCCGTTGGTGGTCCAGAGCAGATCGAACTGCGACGTGGGATCGTCCACGCCCTCGGTCGTGGCGCCGATTCCTCCCGCCGGCATCGCCACCGGCGCGGGCGGCGTCAGGTCGAAGGGAATGTAGAAGAACTTGGTCAGGCCGCCCAGCCGATCGCCGCCGCGGTTGTAGTCGGCATCCACGGCGTAGATGTATTGCGGCACCAGACCTTGGTTTTCGGGCCCGGCGCGGAAACGCATGGAAGAACGGTTCGTCCCGATGTCCACGGCGAAATGCAGGGAATCCCAATACGCCGGGCCGACGTCCGTCGCCACGGTCACGCGCAAGAACTCCGTGTCGCCGCCGCCGAGTTCCTGCATGGGTTCGGCGAACGCCGTCCAATTCGTGGCGGCGGCAACGGGCACGACGAGCGTCTGCGTCGGATGCTCGAGGTCGTTGGTGGCGTAGGCGGCGATTTCGACGCGGCCCGCCTCGCCCCGATGCCACCCGGCAAACGACACCTGCGGGACGGTGGCGGATGCGTTGCGAAACTCGAAGGTCTGGTACGCCGCCCCGCCGGCCGACTGGCGCAGGCTGTTGGTGCCCTCGTACACGAGCTCCGGCGCCAGCGCCTTCGTCTGGTAGGCGCAAGTCCCGTTCATGCGCCAGTCGCCCCCGTCCGTGAGCATTTCGAATCCGTAGTTGGCGAGCGCGCCGTTCGTCGTGACCACCGGGAACGGGAAGCCGCGGACGCCGCGGTTCGAAGCGCTGAGCACGTTGACCGGTTCCGGCGACACCCGATATTCGCCGATGCCGCGCACGTCCCGCTGGATGGCCGGAATGGAATAGCCCGGGTCCTGGTCGCTGGCGAGCGGATCGAAGGTGACGACGAAATCGGGCGCGTTGGTCCAGACGACCTCCAGCCGGTCGGGCACTTCGTCGGGCACGGTTTCCTCGTTGACGCGCACGTTGCCCAGGGACGTCGGCAGCATGATGTCGTTGTCGAGCGCGGCAAACCGCATCGGCTCGCTTTCCCGGAGCACGTAGGGCGCGTAGAGATCGTCGAAATAGGCCGCCGCGTTGGTGCCGACCGCCGCATTGCCGTGGTTCCAATAACAGCCCACGTAGGGCAGCGACCGGTGCAGGTGCAGATCGTTGGTCGCGGCCATCACGAAATAGTCGCCGATGTCGTCGAGCGGATTGCCGAACGCCCCGATGCCGGAACCGCCCCACGGATGCACGTACAGGCGCCAGACCCCGGTGGCCACGTCCAGGTCCACCAGCACGGCCACCGCGGTCGTCGCGGGATCCAAGGCGCCGGACGGCCCCAGCACGACGGCGTCGGAATCGAGATTGAGGCCGCCCGTGAAGGAAACCAGGGATACTTCGTTGCTGCAAATCCGGACGGCGTAGCCGTTGCCGGCGCCGGTCACCCAATCCACGGAATCGGAGCCCAGCACGAAAGCCGCGCCGTAGGCCCCCGGCGCCAGGCCGGCCTGGTTCGTCCGGCCCGACCAGAAATTGAACGCCCAGGTCAGCGTGCCGACGTTGTTGGTCCACGTCGGATCGTAGCGGGACGACAGATCGCGGACGACGGAAATGCGCCCGTTCGTGCCCCCGCTGCCGCCCGGACCGTACAGTTGCAGCACGCGGTTGCGGATCTGGACGTTGCCGGCAACCGGCCCCGTCAGATTCGAGATCCAGCCTTCGCCGATGTCGTCCACGGCGTCGGCGCGGCCGAAATGATCCAGGGACAAAGGCACGGCCGCCCCGGCCGCCACCGCGGTGTAGTTGGTTTCGCGGGTCAGCCAGATGCCGTTCGAACTGGCGAAGGTGACGCGCGCGGTGTAGATGCCCAGCACCGCCGGGAAGAAGCGCGGCGCGTAGGCGGAAAGCCGCTGGCAGGCCCGGCCATCCAATTCCACGGGGTCGACGTCCGTCAGCGGCGCGTTGGTGAACGCGACCGAACCGTCCGGACGGAACAGATCGAACGACGCGCCTTCCCGGGCGATGCCGGTGTAGTGGTAGGCCGTGAACCGGAACAAGGCCATCTCGTTGGCCAGCGAACGGTCGGTCACCTCGTTGGTCAGGCCGCCGTAATCCGTGACGAGAAACGCCAGCAATTCCGGCAGCTGGGCTTCGGGATCGAAGCAATAGCCCTGGACCGGCACCTCCAGATCGGGGTTGTCGGCCGAATCGTTGTGCAGCACCATGACCACGGCGTTCGTGCCGCCCACCACCGGCGCATAGGTCACGACCAGCTCCAGGCTGTTGCTCGAGGCCAGATTGGTCGCCACCGGCAGCACGGAGAAATGGTTGTAGCCGGCGCCCACGAATTCGATCGACGTGATGGCCAGCGTCGCGCTGCCGCCGTTGGTCACCGTCAGGACCAGGTTGAACGATGTCCGAACGTCGACGGTTCCGAAGTCGAGCCGTTCGGGGAAGGTCGCCAGGCCGGGCAAGCCGAGGGTGGCGACGAGCTGGGTGCTCGAGTTCGCGCTGGTGCACAGCGCGTCCCATTCCGCGCGCGCGCGGAAATAATACAGCGTGTTGTGGGTCAGCCCGGTCACTGGCTGGAAGGTGCCGGACACCGCGCGGTTCGAATAGCCCGCCACGTAGTCGGCGGCCTGGAAGCCGGGCGCCGTGGCGACGTCGAGCCGATAGCCGAAGCAGCTGGGCACCTCCGTCCAATGGGCCGTGAACGAGAACACGTTGGTCGGATCGGCGTAGAGTCCGGTCGGCGCCGCCGTGAAGCAGTCTTCGACCGGCGTGACGGCCGTGTCGACCTGCGGATCGGCCATCTGGTCGCTGGTCAGGTAAGCCTGGTTGACGATCTGGGTGTAGAGCGCCGGATTCTCGACCCAGACCTCGAACACGACGATCATGTCCTCGTCCGGCTCCAAGGTGAGTCCGGAGGCCAGATCCGGCGGAGCGGCGCCCGCGACGGTCAAGACGCTGCGGCGCGTGCCCGTGACCAGCAGGTCGTCGATCCAGACGACGTCCGTGCCGTCCATGCCCGCCGGACTGATGAAACGGAGGGTCGTCGCCGGAGCCATGTAGGCGCTGATGTCCGCGCTGTAATGGACGTAGTCCGCGTCGTTCGTCGGCCCCCGGAACCGGTCCAGTTCCGTCCAGCCGGTCGTCCCGTTGGTGGAGATCTGGATCGCCACGTACTCGTTGGTGATATCCAGTCCGATGCGCTGGTAGTCGAATTCCAAGGTGGCGCGAGTGTACGAGGACAAATCCACGCTGCGCCGGATCGACTGGCTGCCGCCGGTGAACCGCAGCGTGTAGGTCTCGTCGACGCCGTTGTCGAACTGGATCTGGATGAAACCGGCCGTCGGGCCGTCGCCTTCGCTTTCCACCCAGTCGCCGGCCCAGGGATGCGTGCCGTCGTTGTTCGAGTAGACGCGCCGGCTGAACCGGTCGCCGTAGGTCTCGTTCACGGTGAACGGCGCGCTGATCCGGCAGCTCTCGGCGACGTAGGCGGCGCCGGCGGGCAAGGGATCGGCCACGGTCACGCCGGTTTGCGTTTCGCCGCTGCGGTTGTTGATCGCCAGCGTGTAGGTGATGACGTCGCCGGGTTGGACCGGGCCCGCCGGAACCGCGGATTTCGTCAGGTCCAGCAGCGCCTCGACCGGCTGGATCGTCGCGGCGGCGGCATCGTTGCCGGGCGCGACGTCCACCTGGTCCGTCCCCGCCAGCGTCGCCGCGTTGGTGACGACGGTTCCAACGGCGTTGGTTTCCACGACGACGGAGATTTCCAGGGAGGCCTGGGCCAACGGCGCCAGCGTGCCGACGCTCCAGATGCCGGTGCCGCTGTCGTAGGTCCCCTGCCCGGCCACGTGCGACAGATAGACGACGCCGGCCGGCAGCAGATCCGCCACTTCCACGCCGGTGGCTTCGTCCGGCCCGAAGTTGGTCGCCGTCAGGGTATACACCACCCGGCTGTTCACCGCCGGAACCGGGGGGGCTGCGGACTTGCCGAGGCCGACGTCCACGCTGGCCACGGTGATTTCGGCGAAGGCCTCGTTGTCGGCCATGGCCAAGTCCGCCATGTCCGCGCCGGAAATCCAGGAACGGTTGGTCAGCGTGCGGCCCGCCGTGCCGGCGTCCACCGTCGCGGAAATCTCGAGCTGCACGGAAGCGCCGACGTCGAGGTCCCCGACGCTCCAGATCCCGGACCCGCTGTCGTAGGTCCCGCGTTCGGCTTCGTAGGAGGCATAGGTCAAGCCCGCGACCAGAGGCTCCAGCACGCGGATCCCGGTCGCGTTGGTCGGACCCTGGTTGGTCACCACCAGCCGGTAGGTCACCACGTCGCCCTCGTTCGGATGGGCGGCGTCCACGGTCTTGGCGAGGCCGAGATCCGCGTGCAGGACGCGGTCCGCCACCGAAGCGACGACCGGCGCGGGCTGTTGGTCGCAGGTCACGGACGCCACGTTCAGCAACTGGGTCACGGAGCCGGGATTGACGACCAGCGCTTCGAGCGTCGCGGTCAAGACCTCGCCGGGCGCCAGGGTCAGATTGGTCGCCAGCACCGGCGCCGCGTCGCCCGCGGCCGCGTTCGTGCCGGGGCCCGCCACCCACGTGCTGTCCGCCACGTACAACGTGCCGACCGGCAGGACGTCCTCGATTCGTATTCCCGTGTGCACGACCGGACTGAGGTTCGAAACCACGATCGCGTAGGCGATCACGTCGCCGGGCGTGGCATAGTCCACCACGTCCGAGGTCTTGATCACCGTCAAGCCGCTGACGGAAATTTCCGCCGCGTCCGCGTCGTTGCCGGCCACCGGATCCGGCCGGTCCGCCGCCGCGATCCGGCTGACGTTGGTGAGCGTCGTGCCGAACGTGCCGGGTTCCACCTCGGCCACCACGGTCAGCACCGCCGTCGCCCCCGCGGCCAGCGCGCCCACGCTCCAGACGCCTGAAACGGTATCGTAGGCGCCTTGGCTGGGCGTGTCCGAAACGTAGGCCAATCCGTTGGTCAGCGGTTCCGCGACCTGCAGTCCCGAGACGTCCGACGGTCCCGCGTTCGTCAGCTGGATCGTGTAGGTCACTTGCGCGGTCTCGTTGGGCGTCGGATTGTCCACGGTCTTGGTCAGGCCCACGTCGGCGCCGGCAACGAGGATTTCGACGTCGTCTTCGTTGTCGCTCAAATCGGGATCCACTTGGTCGTAGGCGGCGATGGACGCCACGTTGGTCCAGCGGTAGCCGCCCGCGCCCGGTGCGGCTTCGGCCTCGATCTGCAGGGTGACGGAGGCCCCGGCGCCCAGTGTCCCGACGGTCCAAGTGCCGGAGCCCGGATCGTAGGCGCCTTGGCTGGGCGCGCCGGCGACGAAGGCGAAGCCGGCCGGCAGCGGATCGGCTACCGCCACGCCGGTCGCGTCGTCCGTCGCGCTGGCGTTGGCGACGACCAGCGTGAAGACGATCAGATCGCCCTCGTCCAGTTCGGACACGCTGGCCGTCTTGTCGATGGACAGATCGACTTCGACGACGGGGTCCACGACGGAGGCCGACAACGGCACGGGCTGGACGGCGCTGGCGACGGTGGCGACGTTGGTGATCGCCCGATAGGCCAGCGGATCGTCCACCTGCACGGCGAACGCCGCTTCCAGCCGCTGGCCCGGCGCCAGCGTCCAGCCCGAAGCCAGATGGGGCGGTTCGGCGACCGCGCCGGCCGTTTCGTAGGTGATCCGCACCAGGCCGTCCGCGCCGGCGCCGCCGTTGCGGTCGGTGCTGGTGTTGGCCTTGCCGCCGGCGCCGCCGCCCCCGTACAGGCTGCCGCTGGCTCCGGTTTGGTTGTTGGTGACGCCCGCCGCGCCGTGGCCGCCATACAATTCGGCGCCGGCGCCGGCCACGCCGTTCGTGGCCGCATCGCCGCCGGGACCGGTGGTGCCGGCGCCGCCGCCGCCCGCGCCGGAACGGTAGCTGGTTCCGGACGTGTAGGCCCCCCGCCCGCCGTGGCCGCCGCGATATACCACGTCGCCGACGCACAGCGCCGCGGTTCCCGTTCCCGGCAGCCCGTTGTAGTAGTTGACGTTCATGTCGCTCAGGCCCCGCGCCCCGCCTTGGGCGAACACGACGTTGGTCGCCTCGAACCAACTGGGATTGCCGGGCCGGCCATGTTGCGTGTCCGTCCCCGTGCCGTTGCCGCCGATGCCGCCCGCGCCGACCGTCACCGCGTAGCTTTGCAGGGGCACGACCGCCACGGTCCGGCGCGCATAGGATCCGCCGGCGCCGCCGCCGCCGGAGGCCGGATTGCCCCGCGCCCGGCCGCCGCCGCCGCCGCCGCCCCAGGCTTCCACCGTGATGCTGGTGACCCCCGCCGGGGCCACGAACGTCGAGGAACCGGTATACACCACGGTCGTGGCGGACAGCGGCGTCTGCGTCACGGTCAAACTGCCGGGCACGTAGACGGTGCCGGGCGGCACCGCGTCGTCGAGGGTCACCCCTGCATGCGTCTGGCTGCCGGAGTTGCTGGCCACGACGACGTAGGTGATCGTATCCCCGGGATGGACGGATACGGCCACGTCCGAAACCTTGGTCAAGGTCAGGGAACTGACGGATAGAACGGCCACGGCCTCATTGTTATCCGAGTCCGGATCAGGCAGATCCGTCGCCACGATCCGGGCGCGGTTGGTGATGGCGGTGTCCATGGTCCCCCCGGCGACCGTGGCCTGGATCCGCAGCGTCGCCGTGGCATTCACGCCCAAAGTCCCGATCGTCCACAGGCCGCTCCCGCTGGCATAGGCGCCCTGCGAGACTTCGTGGCTGGCGTAGACCAGCCCGTTGGTCAGCGGTTCCGAGACCTGCAGACCGGTCGCCTCCGAGGGGCCGGGATTGGTGACGACCACCGCGTAGACCACGGTCTGGCCTTCGATGGCCGCCGGCGGCTCCACCGTTTTCGCCAGCGCGACGTCGGCGCCGTAGACGAGCACCGCGGCGGCGGCGGCGTTGTTCCCGAAATCGGGATCTTCGTGGCTGCTGGCGGCAACCGTCGCGAGGTTGGTCAGATGGCGGCCGCCGGAGCCGATCTCCGCCACCGCATCGATGACCAAGGTGGCCGTCGCGCCGACCGCCAGCGCCCCCACCGCCCAGGCGCCCGGCACGTTGGTATAGGTGCCCTGGCTGGGCGCGGCGGCGACGAAGGCCAAGCCGGCCGGGAGCGGATCGTTGATCAGGACGGAAACGACGGCGTCTGGCCCCCGGTTCGACACCGTCACCGTGAACTGGACGGCCTCGGTCTCCCCGATTGCGCTTTTATCCGCGTTTTTGGCGAGGGCCAGATCGGCCGACTGGACCCGGAAAACGGCGGCGGCCGCGTTGTCGGCCAGATTGGTGTCCGGACGGTTCATGCGGGACACGGTGGCGGCGTTGGTCACCTGGCTGCCGCCGGAACCCGCGCTCACCGTGCCGGTGAGGGCCAGCGTGGCGGCGGCGCCCGGCGCCAGCGCGCCGAGATCCCAGATGCCCGTCGCCGAACTGAAGGACCCCGTCGTGGCGCCGTAGCCCGAAAAAGCAAACGCGGCGGGCAAAGCGTCGGTCACCTGGATCAGCGCGGTGTGGGGCGTGCCCGCGTTGGTGACGGCCAGCGTGAAGACGATTTCGTCGCCGACGTTCACGTTGGTGGGCGCAACGGTTTTCGCGAGGCGCAGATTGCCCGGCGTCAGGAAAAACCCCGCATCCACGCTCAGGTTGGTCTGCCCTGAACCCAGCCCGTAGGGTTCGGTGATGCCCGAGAGCGCATCCGGATCGCTGTCCCGGTCCGGATCCGTCCGCGCGTACTGCGGACTGAACTGGTAGCCGTCGGGCGGATAAAACTGCACCGTGTAGGTGCCGGGCCCCATGCCTTGCGCGAAATACCGGCCGTCCTCGTCGGAGCGAGACGTGGCGGCCAGCACCCCGGCCTCCGTATAGACGTGCACCAGCACGTTGCTCAGGCCGGGTTCGCCGGCATCCTGGATGCCGTCGCCGTTCCAGTCTTCCCAAACGCGGTCGCCGATGCCCACTTCCAGCACTTCGTCGAAAAACATCGCGCCGCCGCTGATGAGATCCAGTCCGCCGTACTGGGACTCCACCGTCGTGTTGGTCGGGAAACACGCCGGATTCGTGACCTGCAGCCACAGCGCGCCGTTGGTGGTGACGTCGTTGGCCGCCAGGGAATAGCCGTAGACCATGTCGTTGGTCGTCAGGCCGAACTGGTCCCAGCTGAGGTAGACGCCGGACAGCGACTGCACGGACGTCCGCGCCGATGGGCGCAAGACTTGTCCGCCCTCGGTATAGCCGCGCATCACCGTCGTCGCCAGCGTGATGCCCGACGGTCCCCAATCGGATTCCAGCACCGACACCGGCCGGCTGAACGCGGCCGGCAGGCCGTTGGCGTCGATGGCGGTGATCACGGCGATCTTGAAGCGGTCGTTGCCGCCGCGATCCATCACGAGGAAGCCGCGCTGGTCGGTGAAGTTGTAGTACGGGAAGCCCGCGTTGAAGACGTAGTCGATGCGCTCGATGTTGTTGTTGTTGCCGTTGCCGTCGCCCTGGTTGGCGAACACGTTGTCCGCCCCGCGGTTCACCAGGTCGCTGCGCAGGGATTCCACCATGGTGCTCACCAGCGACGGCTTCAGGTCCACGTTCGTGCCCGCCACGGACGATTCCTCGAAAAACACGATGTTGTGCAGGCCGGTGACGAGCGGATTGTCCACCCGCACGATGTTGATCCGTTGGGCCAGCTGCACGTAGTTGTAGACGTTGGTTCCGGTTTCAAACCCCCGGATGATCAAATTGTTTTGCTCGCCCGCGTTGAACCGCAGGTTGTAGACCGTGGAGGTCGGATAGTCGCCGCTCCCTGCCCCGCGCGCCGAATAATTTCCGTTGGTGTCGTCGATCCGGTCGTACTGCGCCATGATGCCCGTCACCGGGCGCACCTGAGCCGCGGCGAGCGTTGCCGCCCCGAGCCAAGCCAGCGCCCAAGCGGCGGCGGCCAGCTGCCGGCGTTGGGCCGCGTTGCGTTTTTGCCGCTTCATGGTCCTGTCGTCTCCGCGATCCGTATCCGCACCACCTGCATCCGTTCCGCGCCGGACACGTCGATCCAAACGTCCAGCAGGGTTTCCTCCGCGCCGGCCGTCACGGTTTCCCCCAGCGGAACGAACGCCGTCGCCGCGCCGGTTTCCGGATCGGGACCCAGCCGCTCGGCGGCCTCCACCTGGTAGCTCCGGCCGGGCACCGCCGGCCACTGCACGTGCAGCATCCGGGCCAGCGGATCGTAGCCCGGCACGTTCGTTTCGGACCACGCGCCGCGCACTTCCAGCAACGACGCCGCGTCGGTCGGATCCGTGCCGGCCAGCATCTCGTGCAGGTCGAGCATGCCGTCGTCGTCGTAATCCGCCGTCGGACGATCGGCGGTGCCCAGCGCGCGCTCCCAGGAATTGTTCAGCCCGTCGCCGTCGTCGTCGCCGGGATCCAGCGGCCGGAGAGGGCCGAAATCCAGCGCGAGCGAACTGCCGCCCGCCGGCACCGCCGCCAGGGACGTATCCGCATAGAACGCCGCCTCCGCGGCGGTCGGCGCGTCGTATGCGCGCGCGAAAACCAGCGTGCCCGCCGCGGGCCGGCTCTGGAAGGAGAGGCAGAACAAACCGGAATCCGCGGACTCCGCGTTTTCGCCCATGCCGCCCACGCTGTCCGGCGTCAGCAACGGATTGTACGGGCTGGTCGCGCCGTTCGTGCCCGGCGCATAGACCTGGCCGGTCGTCGTCGTGCGGATTTCGACGCGGCACCGCTGGGCGGCCTCCGCCGGCCGCGGCGAACCGCGCAGGGGCCGACCGAACGCGTCCAGGACCGGCGCGCGGTTGCCGACGTACAGCGGCGGCACGACTCCCCCCTCGCATTCCGATAGAAGTATAAAAGCCCCCGCGAGGATCACTCCCCAAAGCCGAGGGCCATGTTCGTTCCGCATGTTTGTCATCGCCGGCCTCGTGGGCCTAGCCGATCTCAACATCGGTCTCCGTTTTTAATTCGTACGTGAATTCGGATGCGATCCCGTTATGTTATTTTTCTGTTAGGAATATATTACGCTTTTCGGGCTGTTCCAAATATATATTGGAAAAAAATTTCCTCCGCCTTATCTGACAGTCGTATTCGTATGCATCCGTACCGGTTATGAACATTCTTGTCCTTTGGCATTGCACGAATCGCGTCGGATCGCCCCAATCGGACCCGTACATGGCTAGTGTTTATCTTGAACTACAACGCGGCGGGCCGCTCGGCCCGATGGCCGACCACCCACGCGCGATCGCGCCAGCGATGCGCCCTGCGCCGTTCGGCCTCGCGCCGTTCCGGTTGCGCCCTTGCCCCAGCGCAGGCTGAGTGCTACGGTGGCCATGATGAAAACGCTGGATTGCGATTTCCTGATCATCGGCGCCGGCCTCGCGGGACTTTCCGCCGCGCTGGAACTGGCGCCGCACGGCCATGTCGTCCTCTGCGCCAAGCGCGGTCTGGACGAGAGCAATTCCTCCCATGCGCAAGGCGGTATCGCCGTGCCCATCGCCGGAGACGACACGATCGAGGCGCACCTGCAGGACACCCTCGTCGCCGGCGCGGACCTGACCGACGCCGCGGTCGCCCGCGAAATCATCGCGGCGGGCGCCGAGCGCATCGCGGCGCTGGAAGCCTGGGGCGTGCAATTCGAGCGCAAGCCCCACCCCCCGCGCGAGGCGGACGCGGAATACGATCTGGGCCGCGAAGGCGGCCATTCCGTCCGGCGCATCCTGCACAGCGGCGATTTCACCGGCGCGGAAATCATCCGCGTCCTGTCGGCCCGCGTTCGCCGGCAACGTTCCGTGCAGGTGCTCGAAAACACCATGGCGATCGACCTGATCACGACCGGCTGGCTGAAGGTGCCCGGCGACGACGCCTGCATCGGCGCCTATTTCCTCGACCGGGCCACGAACGAAATCTTCGCCGCGCGCGCCCCGCACGTGCTGCTGGCCACCGGCGGCGCGGGCAAGGTCTACCTCTACACCAGCAATCCGGACGTCGCCACCGGCGACGGCGTCGCCATGGCGTGGCGCGCGGGGCTCGAAATCCGCAACATGGAATTCGTGCAGTTCCACCCGACCTGCCTCTACCACCCCGAAGCCAAGTCGTTCCTCATCAGCGAAGCCGTGCGCGGCGAAGGCGCGCGCCTGCTCAACGGCGCCGGCAAGCCGTTCATGAAACGCTACGATCCGCGGGCCGAGCTCGCCCCGCGGGACGTCGTCGCCCGCGCCATCGACCACGAGATGAAGATCCGCGGCGACGCCTGCGCCTATCTCGACATCACCCACAAGAGCGCGGCGTTCCTGAAGCGGCGCTTCCCGAACATCTACGCCACCTGCAAGACCTACGGTTTCGACATGGCCAAGCAGCCCATCCCCGTCGTGCCGGCCGCGCACTACTTCTGCGGCGGCGTCGCCGCCGACGTGCGCGGGCGCACCGCGATGGCCGGACTGCACGCCGCCGGCGAAGTCGCCTGCACCGGCCTGCACGGCGCCAACCGCCTCGCCAGCAATTCGCTGCTTGAAGCGCTCGTCTGCGGCCATGCCGCCGCGCGCGACATGCTGGAAAGCGCCCGGCCCAAGGCGCGCAAGATCCCGATTCCGGCCTGGAAGACCGGCGACGCCGTGCCGTCCGACGAAGCCGTCGTGGTGACGCACAATTGGGACGAGGTCCGCACCGTGATGTGGGACTACGTCGGCATCGTGCGCACGAACCGGCGCCTGGCGCGCGCGCTGCGGCGCATCGCGACCCTGCGGCGCGAGATCCGCGCCTACTACCGCGACTATCTCGTGACGTCCGACCTCCTCGAACTGCGCAACATCGCGGCCGTGGCGGAGCTGGTCGTGCGTTCGGCGATGCTGCGGCGGGAAAGCCGCGGGCTGCACTACACGCTCGACTACCCCTACCTCGCTGCGAGCATGCGGCGGGACACGGCCATCCACGATCTGCCGGGCGGCGGCGCCGTCTGATCCGCCCGTGCGCCTGTTCCGGCAGCTTGTCCACGGATTCCTGGTCGGACTGGCGGGCCTGCTGCCGGGCCTGTGCGGCAGCACGCTGCTGGTGCTGTTCGGCATCTATCGCCCCCTGACGGCGGCCTTGGCGCATCCGTTCGCGGATTTCCGGGGCCACGTGCGGCGGTTCGGCCTCTTCTTCCTCGCGGCGGGCGCCGGCGTGCTCGTCGGCAGCCGCGCGCTGGCGGCGACGTTCGCGCGGCACGAAACGGCGACCCTGTTCCTGTTCATGGGCTTCATGCTGGGCACCCTGCCCGATCTGTTCCGCCAGGCCCGGCGCACCGGCGGACATCCCGCCGGTTGGCTGGCCTTCGCGGGACTGTTCCTGCTCTGCATTGGCCTGGCCGCGGCGCAGGACCGGCTCGTGCCGCGCGGCGAACCGCTGGCCGACCATTGGGGCATCTGGCTGGTGGCCGGCGCGGGCATCGGGCTCGGCAGCATCGTGCCGGGCGCCAGCGTCGCGTTCCTGCTGATCTACTTCGGCATCTACCAGCCCCTGCTCGACGGCGTCGCCCGGCTCGATCCGCGCATTCTCGGCCCCGTGGTTCTCGGCGCGGGCGCGGCCATCCTGCTGTTTGCCCGGGCGGCCCACTGGTTCTTCCACAAGGCCGAAGGCGCCGCCACGCGGGGCGTCCTCGGACTGGTGGCCGGCTCGCTCGCCTTGGTTTATCCCGGCTGGCCCAGTGGCCGCGCCGGCGCGCTCTGCCTCGGCTTGCTGGCCGGCGGATTCGCGCTCTCGGCCTTGCTCAACCGCCTGGCCCCGCCCGCCGAACCCACGGCCTGAACGGCAAAATGGCGAAAACCGGTTTTTTCTTTCGCCCGGCCCGGGAAGGGGTTAATCTTCCATCCGTGCAGGAGAAGTCCGGAGAAAGCATGGCGAATTTCAAATCGAGGAAAGTGGTGGTGGTGGGCGCCGGCGCGGTCGGCTCGGGTTTCGCGTTCGCGCTGGCCCAGTCGGGGATCGCGGAGGAAATCGTGCTGGTCGACGTCAACGCCGACCTCGCCAAGGGGCAGGCGCTGGACCTCGCCCACGGCGCGCCGTTCTACCGCCCCGTGAACATCCACGCCGACGTCGCTCCCGAGGCCTACCGGAACGCCGCCATCGTCGTCGTCACCGCCGGCAAGGCGCAGGCCGGCCCGAACCAAAGCCGCCTGGACCTGATGCAGATCAACGCCAAGATCGTCACGTCCATCGTGACCGACGTCCAAGCGGTCAATCCCGACGCCATCATGCTGATCGCGACGAATCCGGTGGACATCCTCACGCACGTCGCGCGGCTGCGCACGAACTGGCCGCGCGGCCGGATCCTCGGGTCCGGCACGGTGCTCGACTCGGCGCGCTTCCGCTGGCTGCTGGCCGAACACTGCGGCATCTCGCCGCAGAACGTGCACGCCTCCATCCTCGGCGAGCACGGCGACAGCGAATTCGCCGCCTGGTCGCTCGTGCACGTCGGCGGCCTGCCGATGGGCGACTACTGCACCGTCTGCCGCAAATGCGACTTCATCCACCGCCGGCCGCAGATCCTCGAACAGGTGCGGCGCTCGGCCTACCACATCATCGGCTACAAGGGCTCCACCAGCTTCGGGGTGGCCATGGCCATGACGCAGATCGTGCGCGCCATCCTGCGCAACGAGCGCCGCGTCATGACGGTCTCCGCCCCGCTCGAAGGCGAATACGGCCTGAGTGACGTCACCCTCGGCATTCCCTGCGTGGTCGGCGCGGGCGGCATCGAAGACATCATCGAAGCGCGCCTCACGCCGGAAGAAATGCAGGAGCTGGCCCGTTCCGCCCAGATCTTGAAAGACAACCTCGCGCAACTCGGACCATGAACATCCGGCCTGCCCGCCCAACGAGATTCCGGACCGCGCTGCGCGCGGCCGGCGCGGCGGGCATCGTCGGGCTGGCGCTCTGGGCGCCCGCGCCGGCATCGGCCCAGACTTCCCGGCCGCCGCTGGTGGTGACGCTCGACGACAACTACCCGCCCTACGTCTTCCGCGACGCCGACGGCAACCTGAAGGGCATCCTGCCGGACCAATGGGCGCTTTGGTCCAAGAAAACCGGGACGCCCGTGGATTTGCAGGCCTTGGAATGGAACAAGGCCCAGCAATTCATGCGGGACGGCAAAGCCGACGTCATCGACACCGTGTTCCTCACCGACGAGCGCAAGCAGCTCTACGATTTCACCCCGCCCTATGCCCAGATCACGGTGCCCGTCTACGCCCACAAGTCCCTGGGCGGCATCGCGGACATCGCCTCGCTGAAAGGCTTCAACGTCGGCGTCAAGGCCGGCGACGCCGTCATCGGACATCTGGCCGGCCGGGGCATCGACACCCTCGAGGAATTCCCAAGCTACGAAGCCATCGTCCATGCCGCGAAGAACCAGGAAATCAAGGTGTTCTCGGTCGACGAGCCCGCCGCGGTCTATTTCATGTACAAGCTGGGCATCGCCGGCGAATTCCGGCAGTCGTTCGTGCTCTACACCGGCGAATTCCACCGCGCGGTGCGGAAAAACCGGCCCGAACTGCTGCAACTGGTCCAGACCGGGTTCGGCCGGATCTCGCAGCGGGAATACCGCCAGATCGAGCGGAAATGGCTGGGCGCGCCGTTCCTGCTGCGGGAAATCGCCCGCCAATGGGGATTCTACCTGCTGCTGGTCCTCGTCGTGCTGCTCGCCCTCGCCGCGCTCAACGCCGTCCTTTCCTTCCGGGTCCGCGCCCGGACCGCCGAATTGCGCGAATCGCGCGAGTATTTCGCGACCGTTTTCGACTCCATCAACGACGCCCTCTTCATCCACGACGCGCAGACCTTCCGCGTCGTCGACGTCAACCGGCGCATGCTGGAAATGTACGGGTACGACACGCACGCGGAAGCGCTCGACGCCTTCAACCGCATGTCCGGCGGCGAACCGCCGTTTGCGATGGACGACGCGGTCCGCTGGATGACCAAGGCCCGCGACGAAGGCCCCCAGGTGTTCGAGTGGCGTTCCCGCCACCGCGACGGCCATCCGTTCTGGGTGGAAATCGCGATCCGCCGCGTGCGCCTGCAAACCGCGGACCGCCTGCTGGTCGTGGCCCGCGACATCTCCGACCGCAAGAAAACCGAAGCGGATCGGCAGGAACTGGAACGCCGCACGCTGGAAGCGCAGAAACTGGAAAGCCTCGGCCTGTTGGCCGGGGGCATCGCCCACGACTTCAACAACCTGCTCGCCGCCATCATGGGCAACCTCGATCTCGCCTTGCTGACGTTGCCGCCGGAGTCGCCGGCCCGCGACGATTTGGTCGCCGCCGGCGTTTCCACGAAGCAGGCGGCCGAACTCGTGCAGCAGATGCTGGCCTATTCCGGCCAAAGCCGGTTCGCGATCGAAACGCTGGACGTCGCCGCGACGCTGCACCGAACCCTCCAGATGGCCCGTTCGACGTTGCCGGCCCACGCCCAGATCCAGCTGAAAATTCCCGCCGCCCTGCCCGCCATCGAGGCCGACGAAGGCCAAGTGCGCCAGGTCGTCATGAATCTCATCGCCAACGCGGCCGAGGCCTTGGAAAACCGGCCCGGCACGATCGAACTGGCGGCCGGCGCCTGCGCGGCCCGCGACGTGCCGGCCGCGCCGCTCTGGCCCCATGCGCCGCTGGCGGCGGAGCGCTACGTCTACGTCGAGGTGACCGATCCCGGCGTCGGCATCCCCGCCGACCAGCTCGGCAAGATTTTCGAGCCGTTTTTCAGCACGAAATTCACCGGGCGAGGCTTGGGCCTGCCGGCCGTGCTCGGCATCGTGCGCGGCCACAAAGGCGCCATCCAGGTGCACAGCGTCCCCGGCCAGGGGTCCACCTTCCGCGTGTTGTTCCCCGCCGCCAAGCCGGTTCCGGCCTAGCGGGACTCGTCCAGCCGCCCCAGCAGCCGCAACAGCCCGTCGAGAATCGCCACGGGGTGCGGAGGGCAACCGGGAATATACAGATCCACCGGCACGACGGCGTCCGCGCCGTTGCGGACTTCCGCATGGCCCGCGTAAGGCCCGCCGGAAATCGCGCAGGCGCCGACCGCGATCACCAGCCGCGGCTCCGGCAGCGCGTCGTAGGTTTTCTTCAGCGCCAACGCCATGTTCTCCGGCACCGGCCCCGTGATCAGCAGGCCGTCGGCGTGCCGCGGCGATGCCACGAACTGGATGCCGAACCGGCCCAGGTCGAAAACGACGGTGCTCAGCACGTTGGTATCGGCCTCGCAGGCGTTGCAGCCGCCGGCGCTGACCTGGCGCAGCTTCAGCGAACGGCCGAAGAGGCTTTTCATCTTCTCGTCGAGGGCTTCGGCCAACCGCCGTTCCGCCGTCCCCGCCACGAGTTCGCCGCGCCGCCGCGCCGCCACGCGGTGGTCGCGCGTGAAGCGGATCGCGCCCGGCGGGCAGGCCGCCGCGCAATCGCCGCAGAACAGGCATTTCCCCAGATCGATGCGGATCGCGCCGGGGGCGAGTTCGAGCGCCCCCACCGGGCACGCCGCCGCGCAGGCCGCGCAGCCGGCCGGGCATTTTTCCGGCGCGAGTTCCGGCGCGCCGCGGTAGCGCTCGGGAATCGTCGGCGGCCGCGCGGGATAGGCCACCGTGCGGTGCTTCTGCCGGAATCGTTCGAGAAGGACCCGGATCATAGGTCGTGCCCGCCATACGAAAGGTTGAAGCTCTTGTTGCAGAGCGGAAAGTCGGAGATTTCCTGGTTGCGCAGCGCCAGCGCCAATCCCAGCCAGTTGTGGAACGACGGATCCACCACTTTGTAGCGCGCGAAACGGCCCGCCGCGTCCGTCGTCGCCACGTGGGCGATTTCGCCCCGCCAGCCTTCCTGCAGCGAAACGACCGTGACGTCCGCCGCCGGCGGTCCGCACGGCGCGCGCACGGGTCCGCCCGGCAGCGCCGCGATCTGGCCGCGGATGAATTCGACCGAGCGCCGGATTTCCAGCCAGCGCACGTAGGACCGCGCGAACACGTCGCCGCCCGCGCAGGCCGAGACCGGCAACTGCGCGAACCGGTAGATGCCCGACGGGAAATCGCGGCGGACGTCGAGCTCGAGGCCGCAGGCCCGCGCCGCCGGACCGACCAAGCCCAGTTCCACGGCGGTTTCCGGCGCCAGCGCGCCCGTATTCTCGAAGCGCGCCATCGCCGAAGGCGTTTCCCACAGCAGGTTCGCGGCCCCGGCCACGTCGCGGAAAGCGGCGTCCAGCCGGCCGCGCAAATCCGCGACCAAGGCGGCATCCACGTCGAACGCGACGCCGCCCGGGCGCACGAAGCCGCGTCCGAACCGGCTGCCGCACAGCAACGCGGTCATGTTCAGGAAGTCGCCGCGCAGCCGCCCGCAGAAGGACGCCGTCGGCAGGAAGCCCACGTCGCCCGCCAGCGCGCCGAGATCGCCCGTATGGTTGGCCAGGCGCTCCAGTTCGAGCGCCACCGCCCGCAAGGCCTGCGCGCGCGCCGGCACCCGGCAGCCCGCCAGCGCTTCCAGCGCCTGGACGTAGGCCAGCGCATGGCCGATCGTCGTGTCGCCCGCCAGCGTTTCCGCGTGGTGGATCGTGCGGGGATGCGGGCCGCCCAGCAGCGCGCGTTCCACCCCGCGATGCTGGTAGCCCAGCGAAATCTCCAGATGGAGCACTTGTTCGCCGTGGCACTGGAACCGGAAATGGCCCGGCTCGATGATGCCCGCGTGGACCGGGCCGACGGCGACCTCGTGGATGCCCTCGCCTTCCACGCGGAAGAAATCCATCACCGACGGCGCGGGTAGTTCGCCCTCCGGTCGGTCCCAGGCATCGTGGCCCGGACGATACGACCGGTGGAACCGCAACGGCTTGAGCCACGGGTGGCCGAGGGGCTTCACGCCCCACTGTTCCGCGATTTCGCGCTCGAATCCGGCGGCCTGCGGACATTCCGGCGTCAAGGCGGGATAGCTCTCGCCGGGATCCGTCGCCACGGCGCGCAATTCGGCGGCGGCCTCGCGGGCCAGCACCGCCACGAGCCGCACGGCGGGGCCGGATTGCGGCACCCCGTAGAACGCGACGACCCGGCAACCTTCGGCGACGGCATCGAGCACGGCCCGGCGGAAGTCGTCGATCGGCAGCAGCGGAATCTGCCCGTTCGGGACCTTTTCGAGATGCCGGAAAACCAGGATGCTCACGGCGTACCCCCGCCCAGCAACCGCGCCGCATGTTCCAGACCCGCCTGCAAGCCGGACGGAATCCAGAAGCCCAGCACCAGCGATACGGCCAGCAGCGCCAGCGCCGGCCAAACGGACGCCGCGGCTTCGCGCTCCGCCGGCGCGTCGCCCGGAGACCGCCCCAGCGCCATGCCGAGAAACGCCTTCGACATGCCCGCGAACGCGATCGCCAGCGCCGCCAAGGCCACGACGCCCACGGCCGTCCGGCCCGGCGCGAAAGCTTCCTTCAGGATCGTGAATTCGCTGGCAAACGTGCCGAAGGGCGGCGAGCCGGCGATGGCGAAGAGTCCCGCCAGCCACAACAGGCCGCTCGCCGGCAGGCGCCGGATGCCGCCGCCGACGCGCGCGATGGTCTTCGTGCGATAGGCCGCCAGGAAATTGCCGGCCAACAGGAACAGGCCCGCCTTCACGGCGGAATGGTTCACGGCGTGGAGCAACGCGCCGTACAGGGCGGCGCCGCCCAGCCCCGCGCCCAGCGCCAGCAGCCCCATGTGCTCGATGCTGGAATAGGCCAGCATCCGCTTGTAGTCGGCGGCGTTCGCCAGAAACGCCGCCGCCACCGCGACCGTGGCCAGGCCGAACGCGACCAGCAGCCCGCCGCTGAAATCGCCCAGCCCCGCCGCGGCGCAGATCGAATGCGCGCGCAGGATGCCCAGGAACGCGCAGTTGAGCAGCGCGCCCGACAGCAGCGCGGACACGGGCGACGGCGCCTCGCTGTGGGCGTCCGGCAGCCACGTGTGCATCGGCACGAGGCCCATCTTGGTGCCGTACCCCACCAGCAGGAGCGCGAAGGCGGCCTTCAGCCACGGCGCGCGCAGATCCGCGCCCCGCGCGACCAGCTCCGTCACCAGCAGCGTGCCGTCCGAGCCGTCGGCCGCGGCCGACGCCACCACGAGCAGGAAATTGCCCAGCAGCGCCAGCGCGATGCCCACGGAACACACCAGCAGATATTTCCAGGTCGCTTCCAGCGAACTCGGCTGGCGATGGAAATAGATCAGCGGGGCCGTGGCCAGGGTCGTCGCCTCCACCGCCACCCAGAGCACGCCCAGATGGCGGCTGGCCGCCACCAGCGACATCGTGGAAAGGAACGCCAGCAGGCAGGCGGTGAAAACCGCCTCCGGCGCGTTCACGAAGACGGAACCCGTGTCCGCTTCGGTCTGCCGGCCGTGAGCCTCGCGCCCCAGGCTGTGCGCGGCATAAACCGCCGTCGCCAGGAACAGCAAGCTGGCGATGCCCAGGAACAGCCGGCCGGCCGCATCGAGCCCCACCCACGCGCCCGGCGCGACGTCCGGCGGCACGATCCAGCAGATCGCCGTCAGGGCGAAATGCCCCGCGGCCGTGGCCACCAGCAACGCGCGGCGCCGGCGGTCGGAGCGGATCAGCACCGCGGCCACGGCGGCCAGCAACGGCAGGATGACGAGCGTCCAGGTCATGGCGCCGGTTCCTTCAGCGCCCGGAGCTGGTCCACGTCGATGTGGTCGAACTCGCGGTTGATGTGGAACACGATGATGCCCATGACGAACACCGCCACGAAGACGTCCAGCAGCACGCCCAGTTCGACCAGCAGCGGCATGGCTTCCACCAGCACCATGCCCAGCGCGAAGATCCCGTTTTCGAGCACGACGTAACCGAGCACCTGCGTGATGGCTTTCCGCCGCGCCACGATCAGGAACAAGCCCGTCCAGACCGTGAACAGGCCCGCCGGCACCAGCCATTGCGAAGGCGCCGGCCACGGCAGCGGCAACCGCGCGCCGAACCCGAACGAGAGCGCCAGCGCCCCCATCCCGATCAGCAGCGACGCCACGTAGCCGACCAGCGGCTCGATTTCGCGCCGGGCATTGGTTTCGCGCAAGGCGCGGTTCAGCAAGGACGGGAACACGAAGCCCTTGAGCAGCGCGCTGCCGGCGCCCAGCAGGACCGCGGACCAGCCGAACCCGTGTCCGTGCGCGAGCAGCGGCAGCAGACCCAGCATCAGCCCCTGCAGCGCGGCGATGCGGATTGCGTTCCGCAACCGGCTCGAGCCCAGCAGGACCAAGTCCGTCAGGACCAAAAACACCAACAACATGTCCAGCGCGTTGTTCATGCGGTCACCGGAACGTCAGCAACAGGCCCAAGGCGCAGAGCACGCCCGCGCCCACCAGCAATTGGGGCACGCGCAGGAGGCGGACGCGCGCCAGGCAAGACTCCACCGCGCCCGTCGCGATGGCCAAAACCAGCAGGCCCGCCAGACCGGCCGCGAGATCCGCCAGCGGACGACCAGTTGCCCCTGGCGGGAACAGCCCGACGACCAGCGCGCCCAGCACCCACAGCTTCACGGCCGCCGCCCACTGCACGAAACCGAAATCGACGCCGCCGTGGTCCAGCACCATCACTTCGTGGACCATCGTCAATTCAAGGTGGGTATTCGGATCGTCCACGGGCATGCGGCAGTTTTCCGACAGATAGAGCACGAAGAATCCGGCGGCCACCAGGGCCAACAGCGGCAACGCCTGCGACCAGACCGCGGCGGACAACCCCGCGTACATGGCCGACAAGGACAAGTCCTGCGCCTGGCGGGCCAGCGCGGCCAATCCCACCAGCAACGCCGGTTCCGCGAACGTCGCGAACTGCACCTCGCGGCTGGCGCCCATGCCCTCGAAGCTCGAGCCCGTATCCAGCGCGGCGACCACCGTGAAAAACCGGCCCAGCCCCAGCAGATAGGCCAGCAGGATGAAATCGCCCGCAAAGGCGAGCGGGGCCGGCACGCGCCCCAGCGGCAAGACCATCAATGCCGCCAACAGGCAGGCGAAATTCACGATCGGCCCCGCGCGGAAAATCCAGGTCGTCGTCCGGCTGTAGGTCGCGCCCTTGCGGAACAGCTTCCAGAGATCGAAATAGGCCTGGAGCAGCGGCGGCCCCCGGCGGCCCGCGAAGAACGCCTTCGTGCGGTTGATCACACCCGGCAACAGCGGCGCCAGCGCCACGGCCAGCACGGGGTGCAATATGGACGCCGCGTTCATCGGACCAGCGCCCATCCCAGCAGCGCCACCAGCGAGGCCACGACGTACAGCACGTACCGATGCACCCGGCCCTGCTGCAGCCAGCGCAACCGCCCGAGCAGGTTCGCCGTGCCCCGGAACAACGGATCGAACAGGCGGTGGCGCGCGACGTCCCCGGTCGCCGACCGGAACGCCGCCGCGGCAGGGAATATTCCCGCCGGCAATCGACTTTCGACATGCGGCTGGAGAAGGACTTCCGCGCCTTGCGTCAACGGCTGGGCGAAACCCGTGGCGGTGTATTGCATGCGCGCCGTCGGCGCCGCATAGCCGCAATCCCACGTGACGGTTTCGCGCACCGGCCGCCCGGCCAACAGGCGGCGGCGCAGACCCACCAGCGCCCCGACCACGGCCAGCAGCGCCGACGCGAGCGCCGCGCAGGTGATCGGGAACAACCACGTCATGGAGGCTTCACCGGCCGACGCGCCGGCCGGACCGGTCAGCATCGTCACCGCGGGTTCGAGAATCCGCACCGCCGCGCCGGCGCCGAGGCCAAGGGCCAAGCAGATCGCCGCCAGCGCGATCATCGGGCCGCGCATCGCCGCGCCCGCTTCGTGGCCCTGTTCGGCATCCGCGGTGCGCGGCTCGCCCAGGAACACGATGCCGAACGCACGGGCGAAGCAAGCGACCGCCAAACCTCCGATCAGCGCCAACGCGATCACCGCCGCCAAACCGCCCAACCCGACGCTGTCGCTCCCCAGCAAGGCCTTGAACGCCCCCCCATAAATCAGGAATTCGCCGGCGAACCCGTTGAACGGCGGCAATCCGCAAATCGCGACCGCGCCGGCCAAGAACGCGGCGCCCGTCCACGGCAGGCGCTTGAGCAGTCCGCCCAGCCGCTCGACGTCGCGCGTACCGGTCGCATGCACCACCGCCCCCGCCCCGAGGAACAACAGGCCCTTGAACGCGGCGTGGTTCAGCACGTGCAGCAGTCCGCCGGCGAAGCCCAGCGCCGCGACCGCCGGCAGGCCGTGGCAGACGCCCAGCATGCCCAGGCCCACGCCCAGCGCGACGATGCCGATGTTCTCGACGCTGGAATAGGCCAGCAGCCGTTTCAGATCGCGCTGCGCCAGCGCGTACAGCACGCCGTACAGGCCGGAAACCGCGCCCAGCCCCAGCACCAGCCAGGCGCACCAGGCCGGCACGCCGCCGAGCAGCGCCAGCGTGCGCAGGATCCCGTAGATGCCCGTCTTGATCATCACGCCCGACATCACCGCCGACACCGGACTCGGGGCCGCCGGATGCGCCTCGGGCAGCCAGACGTGGAACGGGACCAAGCCGGCCTTCGTCCCGAAACCGACCAGCGCCAGCAGGAACAGGCCGCCGGCCGAGCCGGCCGGCGCCGCGAACGCCGCGAAATCCTGCGAGCCGCCCGCGCGTCCCAACAGGAAGAACAGCGCCAGCAGGAACGCCATGCCGACGTGGCTGGCCACCAGATAGGTCCAGCCCGCTTCCCGCACGCCGTCCGCCGCGTCGTCGTGGATCACCAGGAAGAAAGAGGTCAGGGCCATCGCCTCCCACGCCACGAGGAACAGCACGCCGTTCCGCGCCAGGAGCACGAGCGCCATGCTCGCGACCAAGGCGTTGTAGAACAGCCAGAACCGGCCCGGGTTGCGCCCGTGCCACGGCCGGAAATAGCCGACGGCGTAAATTGCGGCCAAGCCGGAGAGCAGGAACGTCGGCACCAGGAAAAACGCGGTCAGCGGATCGAGCCCCACCGCGAAAGAGCCATACGGCAAGTTCCAGGCAAAGGTCCGCACGGCGTCCGCGCGGAGAACCAGCGCCAGCGCCGCCGCGCCGAGCCCGGCCAGGCAGGCCGCGACCGCGCCGCCCACGCCCAACCGGACGGACCACCGTTCGGAGCGCCCGCCGGCGAAGACGGAAGCCGCGCCGCTGGCACCCAGCAGGCCAACGGCCCCAAGCAAAACGAACAGCAGCATGGATCCTTGCGCCGGCATCGCGTTCGCCTCAGTTCTTCGGGGCCCGAGCCGCTTCGACGCGGCGCACCGCGGCGAGGATCTCCGTGGCCCCGGCCCGCCGGACCAGGCATTCCTTGAATGCCGGATCGCGCAGGGCAAACGCCAGCAAGGAGAGCAAGTGCAAATGCGCGCGCGTGGTCGGGCTGATCGTGGAGAACAGCACGTGCACCGGCTTGCCGTCGAGCGCGCCGAAATCGATGGGCGTTTCGAGGAAGCACAGCGTCACCAGCGGCGCCGGCACGCGCAACAGGATCGGGCTGCGCGGGTGCGGGATCGCCACGCCGTCGCCGACGGCCGTGGATCCCAGCGCCTCGCGCGCCAGCAAGACGCTGTGCAGGAAATCCGGATCGACGTCGGCCGGCAGCGGCATGCTTTCGACCAGATGGCGCAAGACCGAATCCTTGTCCCGGCCGGGAAGCCCGTGAACGATTCCGCCCGCTTCCAGCGCGGCGCCCAGCGTCGGCATGGAATCGTCCCCGGCCCCGGCGGGCAGCGCCACCGGCAGGCCGCGCGCCGTCGCCCATTCGACGAGTTCGTCCCGATTGAGGAAACGGCGGCCCGCCACGCTGTGGGAAGGCAAATCGCCTTTCTCGACGTGTTCCATCAACGCGCGTTCGGACAGATTCAGCAGCCGGGCGGCGTCCCTGACGGTCAATTGCATGCTGCAGCCAGTTTCGCTTGTGCGGGGAAAACGGGAGACACTTCTACTCCGTTCCCGCCGGCTGTCAAGGTCCCGTTGGCCGGCTCAGTCGCCCAGCGCCCGGTAGCCGTCGCGCGCCGCGGCGGTCCAGAGGCCGTGGTCGCCGTCCGGCAACGGCTGCAAGTTGGCATTGCGGTAGCCCTGCGGATTCTGGCGGTACTGGTCGTAGAAGCCGTTGTTGAACTCGTAGACCTCGCCGGAGTCCGGATCGTACAGCCGTTCCCGGCCGAGGATGGCATCGGAGCGCTTTTCGGCGATGACGTCGTCGATGCGGTTCCGTTCTTCCCACCCGCGCGCGATCAGGTCCGAGGTTTCCCGCAAGGTCTGTCCGGCCCGCAGCACGGCGCCGAACGCCGCCTCGGAGCGCATCAGGCAATTCTGCACGTATTCCGGCCGCACCGCGAACGACGCCAGCGCCCGCGACAGCGTCGGCTGCAGCGCGGCCAATTCGCCTTTCGGCGCGGCGATGCCGGCCAACAGATAACCGTAAGCCGTGCCGCCGCCCGGCCCGCCCATCATCGGCATGTAGGGCGCCGTCGTCAGCGAAAACAGTCCCTCGGCCACGCGTCCGTTTTCCACGTACACGCCCCGCACCAGCGCGCTGCGGGCGCCCGCCACCGGCAACGGACACGGCAACGGCACCGCGGAAACCACCTGGAAGCCGTCCAGCCGCGGACATCCCGGCATGAAGCGCCGGGCAATCTGGCTGGCCGCGATCTGGGAGAAGTTCGCCAACAGGTTTTCGGGCGTCAAAGGCTCCACCGCCGGCATGTCGGCCCATTCGACGGGATAGCCGTAGCCCGACATGTACTGCCAGTCGATCTGCTTCTGGGCCTGCGTCTGGTAGACCGGCCCCACCGTGCCGAAATAAAGGATCTTGCGCAACGGCTCCTGCGGATCCTGCAGCACGAACGCGAGCGAAGCGCAGTCGCCGGCCGGAACCATTTGCCAGCCCGCCGGCACTTGCATCTTGAAGAATCCGTTGTCGAACGGCTGCAGTTCCGGCGGCCGGATTCGCGGCGCGGCGGAGGATCCCCGTTCGCTCGACCCGCAACCCGCGACCAACCCCAGCAAAACCAAAATGCCCACGCGCGTTATCATGCCGCCCCCTACTTCTTCTTGGATTTCTCTTTCTCGACGCCCGAAAGTTCCCGCTGGCGGTCCCGCGCGAGATCCACGTTCGCGAAATCGTCCGTGCCCGGCAGCTGCAGCACGAAGCGGTCGAGTTCGTCCACCTGCGCCGTGCCCGTCACCAGTTCGAAGCCGAGGATATGCCCGCCCTTCGCGCCGTCCTGGCTGAGGAAATGCAGATGGTAGCCCGGCACGTTCACGCCCGCCACGTACGGCGGACAGCGGAAACCGACGATCGTGCCGGAGACGTTTTCGAAATCGAACGTCGGCTGGGTGGCGGCCACGGCCTTCAGCGGCGGGAACGGCCGTTCCTGCGCGGGCACGCTGCGGGTGCGCATGGTCTTGAACGTGCCGTCGATGCGGATCGCGCAGAACCGGTTGCGCGGCGGCACGTCCCGGTTGAGCCACCGTTCGACGGCGGCCATGTCGCTGCCGGGCGGAACCGCCAGGGTCCGCTCGGGCCGGAAGGCGCACACCGCCGCGAACGGCGTTTCGCCCCGCGGATCGGGCGCCGTCACCTTGCCGCTGGCCTTCACCTGGTAGAACGTGCCGTCCAGCAGCACCATTTCGCCGTCGAGGTTGTCGTAGGTGCCGATGCCGAAATCCCCCTGCTTGAGCAGTTCGGGCAGCGTCCGGTCGCCGTCGTAGGTGCCCGCCAGCAGCGCGTCGATGGTCGAAACCTGATACAAGGTGTTCCGCGAGGGCCCGGCGCACCCCGCCGCTCCCAGCGCCACTCCCAAACCCGCGATCGCCAACCAGTTCTTCACGTCGCCCTCCTTGTCGAATTCGCCGAACCGCATCCTACGCCGGATTCCGGCCGGTGAAAAGCCCGCATCGGACTCGCCACCGCCGGACGCCTGGTCTATGCTGGCGGACATGACGGACACCTTGTCCATCGCGGAACGCAGCCGCCTGATGTCGAAGATCCGGGGCAAGAACACGGGTCCCGAACGGGCCGTCCGGTCCCTGCTCCATCGCGCCGGCTACCGGTTCCGGATCCACGTCCGCGACCTGCCGGGCACGCCCGACGTCGTGTTGCCGAAATACCGGACGATCGTGTTCGTCCATGGCTGCTTCTGGCACCGGCACCGGGGTTGCAAGATCGCCACCATGCCCCACAGCCACGTGAAGTTTTGGACGGAGAAATTCCGGCGCAACGTCGCCAACGACGCCCGGCACCGGCGCAAGCTGCGCCGGCTCGGTTGGCAAGTGGTCGTCGTCTGGTCTTGCCAGCTCAAGCATCCCGACCGGATCCTCGCGAAAATCGAGAACGCTCTGAAACCCCGGCGCCGGACCGGCCGCCTAGCCCCGCTGGCGCGCCTGCCTCTGGTCGCCGAATCCCGTCCAGCCTATGGGAAGTAGCGCGCGGGCGCGGGCCGAATCACCGGCTGTTCGGCTTGCAGACGGCCCGTTTGTGAGGCATATTCCCCGGAACTTTCAAACGGAGACGCCCCATGACCTTGAAGCTCGAGAAAATCCCGAACTATTCCGGCCCCAAAGGCCCCGTCGTCCTCGTCGTCATGGATGGCGTCGGCATCGGGAAATACGCCGAAGGCGACTTCGTTCTCTCCGCCAACAAACCGAACCTCGATTGGTTGCTGGCGAATTGCCCGCACGCCACGCTCAAGGCGCACGGCACGGCCGTCGGCATGCCCTCCGACGAGGACATGGGCAATTCCGAAATCGGCCACAACGCCATCGGCTGCGGCCGCGTCTACGACCAGGGGGCCTCGCTGGTCGCCAAAGCGGTCAACTCCGGCGCGCTCTACCAGGGCGCCGCCTGGAAGAAGATGGTCGCCAACGTCCAGTCGCACGGCTCCACGCTCCACTTCATCGGGCTCTTCTCCGACGGCAACGTCCACGCGCACGTCGACCATCTCAAGGGCATGCTCGCGCAGGCGAAGAAGGAAGGCGTGAAGCGCGCCCGCATCCATCCCCTGCTCGACGGCCGCGACGTCCCGCCCACCTCCGCGCTCGACTACGTCCTGCCCTTCGAGCAATTCCTCGCCGAGCTGAACGCCGACGGCACGGTCGATTACGCCATCGCCTCCGGCGGCGGCCGCATGAAGGTGACCATGGACCGCTACGAAGCCGACTGGCGCATGGTCGAGCTCGGCTGGAAGACCCACGTCCGCGGCGAAGGCGCCCTCTATCCCTCCGCCCAGGCCGCCATCGAAGACTTGCGCGCGAAGAATCCCGGCGTCCTCGACCAGGACCTCCCCGCGTTCGTCGTCGCCAAGGACGGGAAGCCCGTCGGCCCGATCGTCGACCACGACAGCGTCATTCTTTTCAACTTCCGCGGCGACCGCGCCATCGAGCTGACCCGCGCGTTCGAAGAAGCCGACTTCAAGCCCTTCGACCGCGGCCCGCGGCCCGACGTCCTGTTCGCCGGCATGATGCAGTACGACGGCGACGCCGGCATCCCCGCGAACTTCCTCGTCGAGCCGCCGCGCATCACCCGCACCATCGGCGAATACCTCGCCGATGCCGGCGTGCGCCAGCTCGCCATTTCCGAAACCCAGAAGTTCGGCCACGTCACCTACTTCTTCAACGGCAACCGCGCCGAGAAGTTCAGCGAACCACTCGAAGACTACGTCGAGATCCCCTCCGACCGCGTTCCGTTCGAGGAACGCCCCTGGATGAAGGGCGCCGAAATCACCGACAAGGTCATCGAGGCCATGGGCTCCGGCAAGTACCGCTTCATCCGCGTCAACTATCCCAACGGCGACATGGTCGGCCATACCGGCATCTTCCCGGCCGTGAAAATCGCGGTCGAAACCGTCGATCTCTGCCTGGGCCGGCTCATCGCCGCCGCGAAGAAAACCGGCGCTATTCTCGTGATCAGCGCCGACCACGGCAACTCCGACGACATGTACGAACACGCCAAGGACGGCAGCGTCAAGGTGGACAAAAAGACCGGCCTGCCCAAAGCCAAGACCGCCCACTCGCTGAACCCCGTTCCGGCCGTGATTTTCGACCCGGCCAACGCGGCGCAGGCCAAGTTGACGGACAAGGCCGGCCTGGGCATTTCGTCTCTCGCCGCGACTTGCCTCAACCTGCTGGGCTATCAGTCTCCTGAAGGCTACGATCCTTCGCTGGTCTCCGTCGGCGGCTGAGGCCGGCCATGCCGTGGCTGACCGACACCCCGGATGGCGCGGTCCTGAACCTGCGCATCGTCCCGCGCGCGGCCAAGAACGCCATCCAGGGTGAACACGGCGACGCCCTCAAGGTCCGGCTCTGCGCTCCGCCCGTGGACGGCGCCGCCAACGCGGCGTTGGTCGAATTCCTCGCCGAAACGTTCGCGCTTCCGCGCGCCCGCGTCCAGCTCCTTTCCGGCGCCAGCTCCCGCAACAAGCGGGTGCTCCTCGCCGGCGTGGCCGCGCCCCAGGTCAGGCTTCCATGAAGCACCTTTCGGAATATTCCGATCCCGGCGGCATTCGCGCGTTGGCGGCGGAAATCGCGCGGATTTCGAGGCGGCCCGCGCGCATCATGGAAGTCTGCGGCGGGCAGACGCACGCCATCCTGCGCCATGCGCTCGACACGCTCCTGCCGGCCCACGTCCAGCTCCTGCACGGGCCCGGTTGCCCCGTGTGCGTCACGCCCTCCGCCTATCTCGATCACGCCATCGCCATCGCCCGGCAGCCGAACGCGATCCTGACCACCTTCGGCGACCTCCTGCGCGTGCCCTCCGAGGCGTCCGGCGACCTCTACGCCGCCAAGGCCCGCGGCGCCGACGTCCGCATGGTGACTTCCCCCTTGCAGGCGCTCGATTTCGCCCGCGCCAATCCGGACAAGCAGGTCGTCCACCTCGCCATCGGCTTCGAAACCACGGCGCCCGCGAACGCCCTGCTGGCCTATCTGGCAAAGGAGCGCGGACTGCCCAACGTATCGCTGCTCGTCTCGCAATTCCTCGTACCGCCCATCTTGCGCGCCATTTGCGCCAATCCCGAAACCGCGCCCGACGCGTTTCTCGCCGCGGGCCACGTTTGCGCCATCATGGGTTCCGCCCCCTACGTTTCGCTTGCGCGCGAGTTGCGCCGGCCGATCGCCATCACCGGCTTCGAACCGGCCGACATCCTGCTCGGCATCCGCGACGTCCTGCGGCTGTTCGAGGCCGGCCGCGCCGAAATGGTCAACTCGTATCCGCGCATCGTGCACCCGCAAGGCAACCCCGAAGCCCAACGCGTCCTGGACGCCGTGTTCCAGGTTTCCGACCGCGAATGGCGCGGACTGGGCGTCGTTCCCCTGAGCGGGCTGTCGCTGCGCCCCGAATTCGCCGCGTACGACGCCGCGCAACGGTTTCCCGCGCCGGCGCGGCCAGCCGTCGGAGAAGCACCGCATTGCCCCGCCGACCAGGTGCTGCTCGGCAGGCTGCAACCGCCCGATTGCCCCCATTTCGGCGGCCGGTGCACGCCCGACCACCCCCTTGGCGCTCCCATGGTCTCCCCCGAAGGTCCCTGCGCCGCGTTTTATCTCCACCGGCGCGCGTAATTCCTGCCGGAGGCTTCAGCCCCGCTACATTTTGCCTTGCTTGACGTTTCCGTTGGGCCGGCGCACTGTGCGAGCATGAAATTTCTGCCGTCCGTCGCCCGCTTTGCCCTGATCATGGCCTGGTTATCTCCGGCGGCCTTCGCCGCCGCGGAGCCGGAAGCCGTCCCCGTCTACTTTTCCCCTTATCCCGCCGTTCCCGAACAGGTCCGCACCCAGCGCGACGTCATCCGGTGGCGCCTGGGCGATGAGCTGTTCGACGAGGGCCCCTGCCTCGAAGGCGTACCGTTCCCCGTGCTCGTCGGCACCACCCAGCAGATCCAGCGCGTCAACCAGATGCTGGCCACCTCCGTCCAGACCTTCGGCCCCCTGCGCGGCTACGAGCAGATCCTGCCCCAGTTCTGCGCCCCGGCGCCCGAGCCGGGACTCGGCGCCATCAATATCACCAACGGCTACCACGACGAAGAGGCCATCGCCGCCTTGCTGACGGATTTCGCGACGAACTTCCCGGCGTTGGCCCAGAAGATCCAGATCGGGGCCACGACGCTGGGCCGGCCGATCTGGGCTTTGAAAATTTCCGACAACGTCGCCACGGAGGAACCCGAACCGCGCGTCGTGATCGACGCCAACATCCACTCCCGCGAATTCGCCCCGCCGGAAGTCGCGCTCGACGTCATCTGGCAGCTGCTCTACGGCTACACGAACAACGCCACCTTCGCTTCCTGGGTCGACGGCATGGAAATCTACGTCATTCCGTGCCTGAACCCCGATGGCCGCTATTTTTGCGACACGGTCAGCACCAGCTGGCGCAAGAACGGGCGCGACAACAACCGCAGCGGCACCTGGACCTATCCGGCCGACGGCGTGGATCTCAACCGCAATTCCGCGTTCTTCTGGGGCAGCGACGACGACGGCTCCACGTCCTATGCCGCCGACGACACCTACCGCGGGCCGTATGCCGCCTCCGAACCGGAAATCCAGGCCTACGACGCGTTCCTGCAGCGCGTCCGTCCCGCTTTCACCCTCACCCTGCACAGCTACGAAGGCTCGATCTACAGTCCCTACGGCGACTACAACGTCGGCATGCCGGCGCCCGATCCGTTCAAGCCGCTCGGGACCAACATCGCCCGCGTCTGCACCAACGACGACAATTCCGCCTACGTCTATTACAGCGGCCCCGAGTTCAGCTACACCGTCAACGGCGACCGCAGCGACGCGAACTACGGCCTCTACGGCATCCAGGCCTACGGGGCGGAAATCGGTTCCGCGTTCCAGCCCACCTATGCCACCACCCGGGACAAGCTGGTGCCCGGCCTGCGCCGCGGCTGGCAGCAGTTCCTGGCCGCCGCCCACACGAACTGGCCCAAGGTGCGGGGCTGGTCTACCGATCCCCTCACCGGCCAGCCCGCGCCCGTGCGCATCCACTCGCTCAACCTGACCAGCCGGCCGAACGACGAGCACTGGACCAGCCGCGCCGACGGATTCTACGAATGCCCGCTACCCACGGCCGGCACCTACCGGATCGTCTTTGCCCCGCTCGACCAGCCCTCGCTGGCGATCACCCAGACCATCGCCGTCTCGTCCACGGCCCGCGCCACCAACTTGGCGTTCGGCGTGGCCCCGGTGTTCGGCGAATTGGGCGCCGACGGCCTGCTGACGTGGAGCAACCAAAGCGAAAACGGCACGGCGCTGCTCGAAGGCGCCGCCGATCTCGCCGGACCGTGGCAACCGCAACTGGCCCTCGCCTCCACCGGCCGCGTGGGTCAAACGACGCTGCCGGCGAACGTCGCATCGTTTCTCCGCGTCCGCGCCGCGCCGCGGCTGTTCGCGGCCAACACCAATCTGGTCTGGATCCCATCCGGTTCGTTCCAGATGGGGGCCGACGCTTCGGGCAACACCAACGAAGCGCCGGCCGCCGCGATCGACGTCGCCGGGTTCGCCATCGACGCCCGCGAAGTCACCTACACCAACTGGGCGCGGATCCGCCGGTGGGCCATGACCAACGGCTACCACTTCGCGACCGGCCAATGCGGCGTCGTTTCCGGCGGCGGCCCGGCGCCGTCCAGCAACCATCCGGTCGTCATGGTCGGCTGGCACGATGCCGTGAAATTCTGCAACGCCCGCTCGCAGTTCGAGGGCCTGCAGCCGGCCTATTACACGACGGCCGGCCAGACCAACTTCTACAAATCCAACGTCGTGAACATCTCGTCCGCCTGCGTGGATTGGGCCGCGAACGGCTACCGCCTGCCGACCGAGGCCGAATGGGAAAAAGCCGCGCGCGGCGGTTTCACCGGCCGCGAATACCCGTGGGGCGACGTCCTCGCCGCTTCCAACGCGCTCTACTCGGCCGCCGGCACGTCCAACGTGGCGTCCTACGCCGCCAACGGCTACGGCATGCGCGACGCCGCCGGCAACGCCGCCGAATGGTGCTGGGACTGGTCCGGTTCCTATGCCGACCGGACTGCCGCCAATCCGACGGGGCCGGCCACCGGCACGGTGCGGGTCGTGCGCGGCGGGTCCTGGAGCAACGCGCCCGCCGGATTGCGCTGCGCCGCCCGCGCCAGCCTCGCACCCGCCTCCAGCAACACGGTTGTCGGCCTGCGCTGCGTCCGGCGGTAAAATCGCGCATTTCAATCGGGCGGCTCCGCCCACCCTGTTTCGCGGTTCGATCCCAGCGACTTGGACCAAGTCGCCCTGCCAAGACCCGGCCGATCCGCCCAAGCGAAAACCGCCGGCCCCGCGAGCGGGACCGGCGGCGAGGATCGGCCGCCGGCCGATTATTCCGGCGTCGCGCCGATGCGCAACACGCGCCGGTTGGTCACGCCGCTCAGGATGCTGATCGTGCGCGTGGCGGGATTCCAGTCGTAATCGACGCCCTGCGTCAACGTAGAGCCCAGGCCTTGGCCCAGGTTGTTCAGACCGGCCGGGCTGCTGTCCGTACCGTACACGGCGGTCAGCAGGTAGTTCGTCGGCAGGACGATGACGACGTTCTGGTTGCTGGTCGTGTAGAACATGGCGCTGCCTTGGCCGCCATCGCCGATCTGCCAGATTTCACCGCCGCCGCCGGCCAGCACCGTGAAGGAAACGGTGTTCGACGCCGTTTGCGCCGCGTCGTCCGTCGCCGTCACCGTGGCCGTGTAGTCGCCGGCCGGAGCGGTGGCCAGGATGGTGAACACGTTGTCGACCGCGGTGCGATAGCCTTCGCCCAGCGTGCTCGTCCAGCTGTAGCCGTAAGGCGCGGTGCCGTTCATGGCCGTCGCGGTGATCGCGTCGCTGGCGCCCTGCGCCACGGTGAATCCGTTGGTCCGGTTCACCGACACGCTGAACGCCGGCGTGCCGAACCAGAGGCCGATATCGTCGATGTTGATGCGGGTCGTGCCCGAAACGGAAACGATCTGCAAGTAGGTCGCGTTCGCCGGAACGGTTTCCAGCACGACTTCGGTCAACGTCGTGCTTTCCGGATCAATGGCGGCGCCCACGTCCTCCCAGGTGGCGCCGTCCGGGCTGACTTGGACTTTGAACGTCGTGCCGTTGTCGGTGCCGTAGTTCGCGTGCCAGAGGCTGATCTTGGTAATGGGCTCGGCAAAGGCCGCCGTCGTCGCCAGAACGGCGCTGGTCCCGCCTTGGGGATAGAAGCGGCCGGCGTATACGCCATGCACGCGATCGTTCGCCAAGTTGCCCCGCAGCACCCGCTGATGGGCGAAGCTGACGTTGTTCACCAGCGAAGTTCCCGCCGTGTACGCCGAAGTGCTGAGCGTCGTGTTGGTTTCAAAGTCGATCAAGACGCCCGGTGCGTCGTAGACCTCGAAGGTCACCGTCACCGCGGCGGGTTCGGCCGGCATCGTGAACGTATTGCCCGTCACGGCCACGGCTCCGCCGTTCACGACGAGGCTGGCCACGCGATATCCGCCCGCCGGAACGGCGTTGACCGTCACGGTCTGGCCCGCTTCGGCTTCCGTCGCCGGCGTCGTGGTGACCGTGCCGTTTTCCGGCGCGTTCGTGACGATGGTGATCGCGTACTTCGTGGCCGGGGCCACGACCGAGAAGTTCAGGCTGTTGGTGACGCTCTGGACGGGGTCGGACGCATCCGTCGCCACCACGGTGGCCGAGTAGTCGCCGAGCGGCGCCGTCGCCAGGATCGTGAAGACGTTGCCGACCGCCGTGCGGTCGCCCTCGCCCAGCGAGCTCGTCCAGACGTAGTCGTACGGCGCGGTGCCGTTCGCCGCCGTCGCCGTGATCGCGTCGCTGGTCCCTTGCTCCACCGTGAAGCCGCTGGTCTTGTCGAAGCTCACGCCGAAGACCGGCGCGCCGGTGCTGTGGTAGCCCAGGCGCTCGTTCGTCGTTTCACCGGCTTCTTCGACTTGCGCCAAGGTGAATTCATCCCAATCGGCGGCGTTGAAGTCCGCGGCAATGCCGGCCGTGACGGTGTCCTTGCGAACGAAGCTCTTGTCGACCGCCGTATTGGCGGTCAACCCAAACGCGTCCACCACGTTCGCCGATTCGAATGGCGTGCCGGTGAATATCGCCACGCTGTCATCGCCGTTGAACTGGAGGTTCGCTGTCTGCTGGGCAACGGCATACGTCGGATTTGAGGCCGTCGCGGTGCTTATCAAATATGTCGCTCCCGGGGCGAGGGAATTGCTCAGCACCACCGTAAGCGTCGGCGTGCCGTTGGTTTTCCAGCCTTCACGGGCCGTATTATTCCATGTGCCAAGCCGATAGCCGCCCGCCGCCAAATCAACGGTCGAACTGCCCGGGTTGTAGATTTCGATCCACTTGTCAAAGCCGGCACCTTCGTAGTACTGCGAAATGATCAGCGCGCCGCTGGCGACGACCTCTTGGAACGTCACCGTCACGGTGACGGCGGAAGCCGGCATGGTGAAGGCGTTGCCGGTCACGGTCACGGGGTTCATCGCTTCGTCCACCACCGCGATGCTCTGCACCGCGTAACCGCCGACGGGGGTCGCGCTGACCGTCACGGTCGCGCCTTCCGCGGCTTCCGTGGCCGGGGTCGTTGTGACCGTGCCGTTTTCCGGCGCGTTGGTCACGATGGCAATGCCGTATTGGACGACCGGCGCCGTCACCGAGAAGTTGATCGTGTTGGTCACGGCCGCGGCCGTGGCGTCCGTCGCGACCACCTGGGCCGAATAGTCGCCGAGCGGCGCCGTGGCCAGGATCGTGAAGACGTTGTCCAGCGCCGAATAATAGGCGCCGTCCAGCGAGCTGCTCCACGAATAGCCGTAGGGTTCCGTGCCGTTCGCGGCGGTGGCCGTGATCACGTCGCCGGTGCCCTGTTCGATCTGGAATCCTTCGGGCTGGTCGAACGTCACGCCGAAGGACGCGGCGCCGAACCACAAACCGATGTCGTCGATGCAGACGCGATCGGCTTCGCCGCCCAGCGCGAGGAACTGGAAGTAGGTCATGTTCGCGGGGATCGAATCGATCGTCCCTTCCAGCAGCGTCGCCCCGTCCGGATCGTAGGCGGCCGCGCCCACGTCCTGCCAGGAGGCGCCATCCGCGCTCACCTGCACCTTGAAGGTCGTCGTGTTGTCGCTGCCGTAGTCCGCATAGAGGAAATTGATCTTGGTGATCGGCTGCGCGAGGGCTTCGGCCGTGGCGATGAAGCCCACGTTGGTGCTCAGGTAGCGGATGCGCGCGGAAGCCGCGCCGTTCTTCGGATCGCTGACCGAGGTGCCGCGCAACGCGCCCGAATGGGCCATCAGCACGCCGCTGACCGTCGAGGTTCCCGGCGCGTAGCTGTTGAAACCGGTCACCGTCTCGAAATCGATCAGCTGGTCGGGCGCTTCATAGGGTTCGAAGGTCACGGTCACCGTCACTGCCGCGGCCGGCATCGTGAACGCATTGCCCACCACCGCCACCGGATTCATGGCGTCGTCCACCACCGCGATGCTGGCCACGCGGTAGCCATCCCCCGGCGTGGCGGTGATCGCGACCGTTTCGCCGGCCAGCGCCTGGTTTTCCGGGGAGGTCGTCACGGTGCCGTTCGTCGGCGGGGCAATGGCGATGGCATAGGCCGTCTCCACGCTGAAATTGATCGTGTTGCTGGCGCTCTGCGCGGCATCGTCCGTCGCGACGACCGTCGCCGAATAGCTCCCGGCCGGCGCCGTCGCCAGAATCGTGAACGTGTCCGCGACCGCCGAATAATGGGCGCCGTCCAGCGTGCTGCTCCAGCCGTAGCCGTACGGTTCCGTTCCGTTCAGCGCCGTGGCGACGATCGCGTCGCTGGTCCCTTCGGTCACCTTGAAGCCTTCGGCTTTGTCGAACGAGACGAGAAAATCGGTCGAGCCGGCCGTGATCAGCACGCCGTCGATGCCGACGTTGCCCGAGACCTTGGTCACGTAGTTGAACCGAACGTGCCGCGAAGCGTTGAGCAACGCATTGGTCACCGGAGCGGCGGTCGTGGGGATACCGCTGCCGTTATAGGCCACGACGTCCGTCCAGGTCGCATCGTCCGCGGACTCCTCGACCTTGAAGACATAGGCCCCGCTCAGGGTATTGGCGCGGATCCAATAGGACACTTCGCCAGGGGCGCTGTCGAAATGGATGGTCAGCGTTTCGCCCGTATTGTCGAACCGGGCGGCACCGCCGCCCACGCCATCGTAATTGGCATAATCGTTGCCCGACCCCAAACCGTTGACCCACCCCACGGGCAGAAACTCGTTGGTCCACGGGCCCGAATGGCTCGTCGGCAAACTCGCCACTTGCCCCAGCGCCGCTGTTGCCATCATCCCGACGCACACCAACCCGACCAGCCACTTCTTCATGATTCGTCTCCTTGGGGAACCCGCGATTCCGACATTAAAATCAACTTATAATAATCCGTCAGGGGCGCCAAGGGGATTTTCCCGGGCGACGTACAACGGTTTTCCGACCCGAAGGCGGCAGAGCGACGGCGCGGTAATAGCGCGGATAGTCGAAGTTGAAGTCGATCAGTTCCAGCTCGCCGCCCGTTCCTTCCGAAATGAAAATCCGGTTCCAGGCAGCGGCGGCCGGCAAGTTGGTGGCGACGTCCAAAGCGTAGTTCCGCCCGGTTTCCGTCGGCAGAATCCACACGCGCGCAATGCCATCCGCGATCACGACGCGGTCGATGACGACGGCTGGATCGGCGGCGACCACAATGCCGTCGAGCCCCACGTTGCCGGTGACCCGCGCGGCGTAGAGAAACCGCACGTGCCGCGCGTGGTGCGACAGGCCGAAGGTCTGGAAGGTCGCGTTGGTCGGCGGCGGCGCATACGACGCCAACGTCAGCCAGTTGGTGCCGTCGATGGATTGCTCGACGCGGAAGACGCCGCCGGAGAACGAGAATCCTTGGATCCAGAAGGACACCGATTCCGGCGGAGCGGCGAAACGGACGGAAATATAATCGCCCGTGCCGTCCAGTTTGGCCGCGCCGTCGCCGAAGCCGTCGAAACCGGGCAAGTAGTCCGGCGCCCCCAGCCCGGAAAAGGTCCAGCCGTCCGGCGGCAAGGCGTCGCGCCACGGCCCGGTGTAGGTGGCCGGCAGCGCGGCGGTTTGGGCCAGCGCCGCGTGCGCGAGCGCCGCCGCGAATCCGGCCAGAATGGTCCTGCGCATGCCCATACCGATACCTTTGCCCAAGCGGCGGCGTTTGACAACCCTAATGGGAGGGTTTTCGCGCCGAAACGACAACCGCCCCTAGCCCGCCGGAACGAACGGCGTGAGCAGGGCTTCCTGGTACAGCCGCTGGACCATCTCCACGTCCAGGCCGTGGCCGGACTTGTAGGAGATGATTTCGCCGACGAACTGGCCGTCGTCGATCAGCGCGATGGCCGCCAGCAGATCGAGCGTGGCGCGGTGCCAGACGGCTTCGAGGGACTTGCCGTCGTGCGGCAGCAGCGGCTTGTTCCAGTACCCGAGCCGGCCGGCGACGAGCAGGTTGTCGAAGGAATAGCCCAGATTGCGGATGTCGGCGAACAGCAGGCCGATGGTTTTGCAATAGAGCATCTTGAGCGCGGACGTGTTGGTGCGCGCCGTCGCGCCGTAGGCGAACTTTTCGGGATCCACGGCGAAGCGGATGCGCTGCTTGCCGATGGCGGTCTTGAAATCCACGGCGGCATCGATCGCCAGCAATGGCCGGGCCGGATCGGCGGGCGGCGCCAAGGTCAGGAAGCCGCCGTTGCCGTTGCAGATCGTGACGCGTTCGCGCACGGTGACGTAGCTGGCCGGGCGGTTCACCCGCCGCAGGCCCGCGCCGCGCAGCGCCTGCACCAGTTCGGTGCTGCCGTGGTCGAACAGCGGCGGATCGCCGGAGTCGAGCTGGATCAGCAGGTTGTCGATGCCCAGCCCCATGCGCAGGGCGATCATGTGCTCGGCCATGCGGACGTAGTTGTGGGGCGATCCGCTGCGCAGCACGATGTTGCTGACGACGTTGCCGGTGGTCCACACGTTGCGGATCGAACAGCGCACCGGGAGGCTGTCGGGCAGATCGGTGCGTTCGAACCACCACCCTTCCATGTCCGTCGGGCAGAGTTTCAGCGTGCGGAGGCTTTTTCCGAAGAACGTGCCGCGGCCGCGCACTTCGGCGGGCCGCTCGATGGTCGTCTGCGACCGCGCCGGCGCGGCGGGCTTGGCCTCGGGCAGCATGTCCCAGTCCACGGCCTGGCGTTGCCAGGCGCGCACACCTTGTTCCAACGCGGCCACGGGACCGCCCAGCAATCGTCCAGCAGGAGTTTCGAACATGGTTCAATCCTCCCCGATTTCGCCGGGCCTGACAAATCCTAATTCTTGGGCCAACGCGCCGGCGGCCGCGCCGGGATTTTCCGCGATCCACAGGACCGGCCGCGGCCCGGCCAGCGCGGCCTGCCGGCGCATTTCGGCTTCGTCGGCCGAGGCGCACACCAGCGCGTCGGCGTAGGTGGTCGTGAACGGCGCCAGCGGACCGGCATCTTCCACCAGCAGGCAGGTGCCGGCGTTTTTCAACGCGCAGGACAGCGATGAAATCAATTCGGCCTCCGCATGGCGCACGTCGACGGCCGGCTGCGGCGAGTCGGCGCCCCAAATCGCCGGATAGTCGCACAGGAACAGCGCCCGCGCGCCGTAATCGAGCGCCGCGGCGGTGCCGGCCCGGATCCAGACCGCGGCCGCCCCGCTGCGGCGGATGCGATCCAGCGCGGTCTGGCCGCGGTTCTGGCCCCATTCGAGCAGCGCTTCCAGGTCGGGATCGGCGTTGACCGCCACGACGGCTTCGGCGCCGGCCCGCGCCACCTGCGGCTCGCCTTGGGCATCCACGGCCGCGCACTGGTAGGCGCTGGCCATCCAATCGGCGTCGCGGAACAGTTCCGAGGCGCGCAGCGCCAAGTGGCGCAAAGCATCGGCGCCGTCCTGGAACCCGCCGGGATGTTCCAGGCGCTGGGAACCCGGCGCGAACGCGGGCACGGCGGCAAGCCCGGTCTTCCGCACGGATTCCGGCAGCGGTACCGCGCCCCCGGCGCGGGCCAGTTGCGCCACGGCCTCTCGTTGCGCCGTTTCCGGATCGGCGGTTTCCCAGGCGGCGACTTCGAGCGAGAACGTGGCGCGGCGCGGGAAATTGCCGGTGGCCCGGGTGACGGCCAGATCGAATTCGATGGCCGCTTCGTCCGGCGCGCCGGGCGCCGCGCGGAACCGGCGCGGTTCGGCCAAGTCGGGGAAAAGCGCCAGCGCGCGGGTTCCGTCCACGGCGAGGATGGCCGGCGGACATTCCGCTTGCAGGACGGGAACGCCCGCCGCGCCGGCGCGCACGGCCAGGCGCAGCCGCAACCGGCGCTGGTCGCTCGCGAGCAACTGCACCTGGCCTTGCAGGACGTACCGGCCGTTCTCCCGCGGCACGACGATCAGCGTCCAATCGACGTCGCGGTCGGGCAACATGCCGCCGTAGAACCGCGCATCGGTCGCGCTGGAGAGGACGCCGCCTTCGCGGCCGCGGCGCGCGGGACGCAACGGCCAGCGCGTGCCGGCATCGACGTCCTCCAGTTCCAGCGCCAAGGCCGCCGCCGAACGGCCCGGAAAGGCCAGGAGCTCGAAATCCGGCTCCTCGAACTGGTTGCCGAAGATCAGCGACCACTTGCGCGAGCGCACGACGGAATCGTAGCGGATCGAGAGCGAGCGCACGACGCAGGCGCCGAACGCGTTGCGGGTGGCGGGCAGCGCGACGGGCGGCGGCGGCGCGGGTTGCGCCTCGACCCCCTGTTTCGCCGCCCCCTGCCCCCACTCCAGGCGCGCGCGGCCGGCGGGGAGCCGCCCGATCCAGGCGCCGTCCACGAAATTCCAAGGATCGTCCGTTGGCGCGAAATCGGCCGGCAGGCCCGTCGCGGCGAACCAGCCGCCTTCCCCCGCGTAGAGCGCCGGCGCGGCGCGCGCCGGCAACGATCCCGCGCCGGCGAGCAACGCCGTCGCGACGGCCCGTCGAACGCCGGCGCCGATCTTCAACTGGGATTCTCCCGCCCGCCGGGCCGGTTGCGCTTCTTGCCGCCCAGGCGCGGATCGAGGCCCTTGAGCGAGTTGAGCTGGTCGCGCAGGAACGCGGCCTTTTCGTAGTTTTCCAGTTCGACGGCGCGGGCCAGCTCCTCGCGCAGGGTTTCGGCTTCGCTCCGCGGGCGGCGGCGTTCGATCTGGCCGAGCAGTTCGCGCAGCGTGTCCAGTTCCGGCGGCGGCGGCACGGGCGAGCCGTCTTCGTTCGTGGGCTCGTAGTTTTCGGCGAAAAAGCTTTCCAGGTCCTGGATGCCTTCGCGGACGAGCTTTTCGGCTTCGTCGAAGCGGCCGGCGGCCGTGGCGGTTTCCGCGCCGGCCCGCGCGTGCATCATGCGCATGTAGGGATACAGCTGCATGAACTGCCAGGCCACTTCGTCGTCCTGGGCGTACTCGGAAACGATGTCGATGAGATCGAGATTGTGGTCGCAGTCGCGCACGACGCGGGGAAAATCGCCCAGCGCATAGAACGCCATGATGCGGTAGTAGTACTGCATGACTTCCTGCTGCAGTTCGGCGCAGGCGTCGAAATCCAGCTTGTCGGGCAGGACGTTGCCGGGGGCGCGGCGTTCTTCGTCGACGTAGAAGTCGCACAGCGAGCGCGCGCCGCGGGGCCGCGCGCCGTCGGGCCGGCCGTCGGGTTCCATCTGGAAGAGTCCCAGGTCGAGCCGCAGCTGGATTTTGCGCGAGCCGTCGTCGGCCACGATCCAGCGGGCGCGCACTTCGCCGGGGTCGTGCGGCCAACCGTCCACGAGTCGGGTAATGTCTTTGCTCATCCGAACGTCCGCTCCTGATTCAAAACGCCCCGGCCGGGAAGCCCGGCCGGGGTTTCATTCCGGGAAGGATTTCCCTTATTCGGCCGCGGGGGCCGCTTCTTCGGCCGGAGCGGCTTCCGCCGCCTTCTGGGCCTGGCCTTCGGCCTGCTTGGCCTTGCATTCCGCCTTCTTGGCTTTCCGCTCGGCCTTGCACTCGGCTTTCTTCGCCTTGCATTCGGCTTTCTTTTCGGCGCATTCGGCCTTCTTGGCGGCCTTGCACTCGGCCTTCTTCGCCTTCTTCTCGGCCTTGCACTCGGCCTGCTTGGCCTTGCATTCCGCCTTCGTCGCCTTGCAGTCGGCTTTCTTCGCCTTGCAGTCGGCCTTCTTCGTGCAACACGGCGTCTTGGCCGCGGCGGCGTCCGCCGGCTGGACCGCCGGGGCTTCCGCCTTGGCCGGCTCGTCCGCCGCCTTCTTGCCGAAGATCCACCAGGCCGAAGAGCTCGTCGCCGAAACGAAGAGCGCCGCCAGCGCCATCAATGCCAATTTCTTCATGTTCATTCCTTTCTTGGGTTGGGGGGTTGAACTTGCGCGGAATATACCGTTTGGGAACGCCATCGGCAACCTAGCCGCCGTAGAATTCGGCGATCGCGCCGACGACCCACGCGGCCATTTCGTCGGTCAGGTCCGGATAGATCGGCAGGGCCAGGGTTTCCTTCGCGGCGCGTTCGCTTTCCGGGAAATCGCCGGGCTGGTGGCCGAGGCTGCGGAAGCAATCCTGCAGGTGCAGCGGCACGGGATAATAGATTTCGGTGCCGATTTCGCGCGCGCGCAGATGCGCCAGCAGGCCGTCGCGGTTATCGGCGCGGACGATGAACTGGTTGTAGATGTGGCGGTTGGTCTTGGCCGCCGGCAGCCCGATCTGGCCGGACTTCACGACGTTCGTCTGCGCGAAGAGCTTTTCGTAGCGCGCCGCGTTGGCCTGCCGCGCCGCGGTCCAGCCGTCGAGGTATTTCAGCTTGATCGTGACCACCGCGGCCTGCAGCGCGTCGAGGCGGAAATTGCCGCCGATCAGGTGGTGGTAGTACTTCGGTTCCGAGCCGTGGTTGCGCAGCACGACGGACTTCTTCGCCTTGGCCGGATCCTGCATCGTCAGCAGGCCGCCGTCGCCGAAGCAACCGAGATTCTTGGACGGGAAGAACGAGAAGCAGCCGTAGTCGCCGAGGCTGCCCGCGCGCCGGCCCTTCCATTCCGCGCCGATGGCCTGCGCGGCGTCTTCGATCACCGCCAGCTGGCGCGCCCGGGCGATCGCCAGGATCGCGTCCATGTCCGCCATCTGGCCGTAGAGATGGACCGGGATGATCGCCTTCGTCCGCGGCGTGAGCGCGGCTTCCAGTTTCGCGACGTCGAGATTGAACGTGACCGGATCGATGTCCACGAACACCGGCTTGGCGCCCACGCGCGAAATCGCGCCGACGGTGGCGAAGAACGTGTAGGGCGTCGTGACGACTTCGTCGCCGGGGCCGACGTCTTCCGCCATCAGCGCCACGATCAGCGCGTCCGAGCCCGAGGACATGCCCACGCCGTAGGCCGCGCCGCAGTATTTCGCGACGGCCACTTCGCATTCCTGCACCTTGGGGCCCAGGATGAAAGCCTGCGATTTGCAGATTTCGAGGATCGTCGGTTCGACCTCGGCGCGGATCTGTTCGTATTGCGGCTTCAAATCCAACAGCGGAACTTTCATCGTATCTCCCTGTAGTTGAACGAATTTGCGAGAATATGGCATATCCGCCCCCGAAAATCACGCACAAAATGCCCGGGGCGAGCTCGAAAATGCCGAAATCCGGGCGGAAATGCCGCGGACGGCCGTTCCGTGCCCGTTTTTCGCGAAATTTCTGGATTTTCGAATGAAAATCCCGATTTTCGACCCATTTTTCGAAGATTTTGGCGGATTTTTCGTCCACACCGGGCTTTTCGAGGCCGTTTTGGCCATTTTTGGGCCGTTTTTCGATTTCCGTGGACAGGCGGCCGGGAAGGCGTATCCTGAAGGGCGAATTTCAATGAATCGAACCGTTCAGCGTGCCGCTGTCGACGTCCAAGCCCGGTTTTCCGCCGGGCTTTCGCTCTCTGCGTCGCCGGACGCGTCCTTTTCGCTGAGATCCGCCGCCCTCAACCCGACCTTTTGGACCGATGCCGCCCGTGCGGCGACGACGTCGGCCCGCGCCAGCGACTTGGCGGTCTGAGTTTTCCCAACTCCTCGAGACCCCACCCCCACCCAAACAGTCCGCCGGCACTTGCGGGGGCCTTGCGCCCCCACCCGATGAACATCCACATCCAGGAACTCTCCGCCGAACGCCTGCCCGAATCCGCCGAACTGCTCACCGACGTCTTCCTCAATCTGGAGCCGATGACCGCCGCGCTCCAGCTGTCCCGCGAATTTTATGCTGCCTACGTCCGCGCGGTCTGCGACCACTGCTTCGAAGACCATCTGGCCGTCGCCGCCATCGACGCCGACGCGGACAAGCTCGTCGGCGTGGCCATCGGGCTCGACGACGGCAAGTACCGCCAGACGCTCCACGTGATTCCGCCCGAGTACCGCGCGGCGATGGAGCAGATGAACGATTTCTTCGAGGAACTCGACAAGCCCCTCGCGCGCATCCCCGGCAAGTGGACCTACGTCTTCTACATCGCCGTGGCGCCGACCTACTGGCGCGCGGGCATTTCGATGCGCCTGCTGCAGCGGATGGAAGTCCTGTTGCGCGAGAAGCGCTACGAGTACCTCGTCTCCGAGGCCACGAATCCGAAATCCGAAGGCGCGTTCCGCAAGCAGGGCTACGTGGAGATCAACCGCCTCGCCTATGCGGCCGCGCCCCGCTTCGCCGACCTGCCCGGCGACTGCACGCTGTTCCTCAAGAAACTCGTGTAGCGCGGAATCCGGGGGTTGCCGCCGCCGGCCGTGCGCCGGCGGCGGCGGGATCAGCTGAGCACGCCGGCGCGCTGCAGCGCGAAGAACACCAGCAGGCCGCCGACCGACAGGATGATCAGCAAGAGCTGGGTCTGGTAGTTGTAATCCGAACGCCGGCGCGCGCGGAATTTGCTCAGGGCCATTCCGCCGATGCCGATCGCCAAGCCCACGAGCAGCAGCGGCAGCAAGGTTTTCAGGCCGATGCCGGCGCTCTGCGCCGCGGGATCCAGGCCGATCTGCTGCGCCATGGCGCTGCGCTGCTGCACGTCCGCCATCGCCACGAAGATGAACACGCAGACGATGAGGATCGGATAGACCAGCAGCGAAAGCCAGCGGAACGCCACCGCCCACGCGTCGGGCTTGCGCTTGCGGCGATCCGGCATGCCCGGCCGATAAGGAACTTGAGGGGCTTGTTCAGCGGATGGGTCCATGGCGTTCTCCTTCATCTTGGAGGTTTCTTAGTTACCTCGCCGCCATCTTAGCGGAATCGTTTCGGCCGGCGCAAGAGCGGACACGGAAAACTTCCGGGTTAACGCCAATTTAATGTTGTGCGCCGGAACGGGTTCGGACAAAGGATATACGGTCTGCACCTGGATCCGCGCCGGTGGACCGTCGATTGCGCCTAGTTGCGAGACGGGGCGGTTCCTGATCGACAAATGAGCCGTTAGCGCTTATTCTGCTTATAGATATGCATTAATAATTATTTATCCATTGATTTACTTGATATCCAATGTGGGTGCGATAGCGTTGACTCTTCCAAACAAGTGGAGATGAACATGGAAACCCAACGGCCCGAACGTAAAAACGCCACCTCCCCGTATGAAAAGCCGGATCGGCGGCGGCGGGCCAAGTCCCGTCCCACCTACAGCACCCGGCGCACCGGCCCCCGCTATTGGAGCGATTTCCCCGTCCAGATCGTCGTCGGCGACGGTGCCGACGCCGCGACCTACGCCGGCACCGCCCGCGACGTTTCCGACGGCGGCTTGCTGATCGAGTCGCGGGACGTGCCCGCGGGCACGAAGCGCCTGCGTTTGCGCTTCGAAGTGCCCGACGGCATCCTGCCGGAAGAATACAGCCACGGCGCCGTGGACGTCGCCGCGGACGTCCGCCGCCACGACGCCGCGAAGGCCTATTGGGGCGTGCAGTTCGTGGAACCCCTCTCGAAGCGCCTGGCCCGCACCACCTGGACGGTCCTGCGCTGGACCGCCATCGTGCTGCTCTCGGCGGCCATCGTCACCACGCTGTTCCTGAAGTACAAGAACTACCAGTACTTCTGGTTCGACGCGCCGCTGTTCTTCTACAGCATCCTCGTCGGCGGCTACCTCGTCAGCCGGTTCCTGTTCGCCGGCTTCTACCGCAACCCGGCGCCGCGCACGGACACGCCGCCCGTCACGCTGCTCATTCCCGTCTTCAACGAGGAAGGGCAGATCGAGCGCACCATCCGCCAATCCATGAACCTGGAATATCCCGCGGGCAAGCTGCAGGTGATCGTGATCGACGACGGCAGCACCGACGGCACGCCGGAGGCCATCGCGCGCGCCCGGGCGGTCTATCCGGAAGTCGACCTGATCCGCTTCAACCCCGGCCGCGGCAAGCGCCACGCGCTGTCCGCCGGCGTCCGCCGCGCGACCGGCCAGTTCATCGTCTTCATCGATTCCGACAGCTTCCTCGAACCCGACGCCATCCACCGCCTGCTGGACCACTTCGGGGACCCCGAGGTGGCCGCCGTCACCGGCCACTGCGACGTGGAGAACGTCTGGACCAACGCCCTCACCAAGATGCAGTCGGTGCGCTACTACGTCGCTTTCCGCGTCATGAAGGCCGCCGAGAGCGTCTTCGACAGCATCACCTGCTTGTCCGGCCCGCTGGCGTGCTACCGCCGCGAGCGGCTGCTGGAAGTGCTCGACGTCTGGGAAGGCCAGACCTTCCTCGGCCGGCCCGCCACGTTCGGCGACGACCGCAGCCTGACCAACCTGCTGCTGCGCCGCGGCCACAAGGTGCGCTACGCCGAGAAGGCCCAGTGCACCACCGTCGTGCCCGAGGACCACCGCACGTTCCTGCGCCAGCAACTGCGCTGGAAACGCTCCTGGTTCCGCGAAAGCCTGATCGCCTGCACCTTCATGTGGAAGAAGCAGCCGCTCATGGTCGCCTCGTTCTACCTCGGCTTCCTGCTGCCGCTGGTGGCGCCCGTCGTCGTGCTCCGCGCGCTGGTGCTGGTGCCCATGCTCAACGCCGTCTGGCCCGTCAACTACGTCGCCGGCGTGCTCGTCATGAGCGCCATGATCAGCAGCGTGTACCTGCTCGTGAAGCGCTCGCGGCTGTGGCTCTACGGCGTGATGTTCTGCTTCTACTACATGTTCATCCTGGTCTGGCAACTGCCGATCGCCGTGCTGACGTTCGCCGAGACCGGCTGGGGCACCCGGAACAAGGCGGAAATATGAAAAAACTCTCGATCCTCCTCCAGTGGCTCGTCGTGCTGGCCCTCGTCGGGTTGGCGGCCCTGCCGTTCATCAAAGGCCGTCCGCTGCCCGAGCGCCGGCCGGAAACCTGGCGCGGCTGGCACGGCTTCATGGTCCTCTCCTACGCCGGCATCGGCCAAGGCGCGCCCGAGGTCTATCCCACGCCCGAACGCATGGGCGAACAGCTCGCCGCGCTCCACGCGGCGGGCTACCGCACCATCACCCCCGCCGACGCCCTCGCCTTCCTGGAGGATCGCCGCCCGCTGCCCGAGAAGGCGCTGCTGCTCCTGTTCGAGGGCGGCCGCAAGGACAGCGTCATCTATTCCGCCAAGCCCCTCCAGCAGACCGGCTTCGCCGGCACGCTGGCCCTGCCCACCCGCCTGCTCAAGGCCCGCGGCAATTTCTTCCTGCGCCGCGGCGACCTCCGGCGCGTCGCGAAAATGGGCACCTGGTCGCTCGCCGGCATGGGCCACGCGGCCATCGATGAAATTCCCGCCGCGCCCGACGCCGCCCCGGGCCACTTCCTGACCCGCCGCGCCTGGACGGACGCCGGCGCGGAAAGCGATGCCGATTTCCGCCGGCGCGTCGCCGACGACTACGCGCGCTGCCGCGAAATCCTCGCGCCGTTCGCCGGCGACGAGCCCCTCGCCTACGTCTATCCGTTCGCCGATGCCGGCCAGGGCGCCGAAGCCGATCCCGACGCGCGCACGCTCAACCGCGACGAGCTGGAAAAGCATTTCCAGCTCGCCTTCGTGGGCGCCCTCCATCCGTTCAACGGCCCCGGCACCGATCCGTACGAGCTGAACCGCTGGCGCGTGCCGGGCAACCTCACCGGCGCCGAACTGGTCTGGCTGCTCGAGCAGTATGCGCCGCGCGCCAACGGCGCCGGCGACCTGCGCGAAGTCGGCGCCTGGCAGCTCGACGGCGACGTGCGCTATTCCGAAACCGGCGTGGACGTCGAACCGGGCGCGGCCGCCTGGGCCCGGGGCAGCGACAACTGGTCGGACGTCGAGGTCGCCGCCACCTTGCGCCTCGCCGCGGATGCCGTCGCCTCGTTCTACGTGCGCCACGTCTCGCCGCAGTCGTTCCTGCGCGTCACCGTCGCCGCCGACGGCCTGCGCGTCCAGGAAAACCTGCGCGGCCGCCTGCGGACGCTCCACTGGCAGTCCGACCCGATCGCGCCGGACGAAGCCGTCGCCGTGCGGCTGCGCGTCAAAGGCCCGCGCGCCTGGCTGTGGCGCGGGGACGAGCCGATCGCCGGCCCCTTGCCGCTCGCCGAACGCCGCCGGCCCGGCCGCGTCGGCCTCGGCGCCGTCGGCGGCGGCTTCCGGCTCGAAGCCCTCCGCGCCGCGCCGCTCGAAACCGTCGTTGCCGTCGCCGATTCGCTCGAAGCCTTCCCCGCCGCCGAACAGGCCCGCACGCTGGCGCTGATCGCGCCGCTCGCCGCGCCGGCCGCCGAATCGGCCGCGCCGCCGGCCGCCTGGATCGCCGCCGCCGCCCAGGGCACCGAAATCGTGCCGTGGCTCGCCGACGACGCCGCGTGGGAAGGTCTCGAGAACTGGCTCCGCCAGCCCGCCGTCCGCGGCTTGATCTCCCGCGTCGCCGTGCCGGCCCCCGCGCCCGAGACGTTCCGGCGCCTGCGCGACCTCGATCTCCGCGCGATCGCCCGCGTGCCCGCCGAAGACCTGCTGGCCGGCGCGTTCGATCCCGCGACGCTCGGCCCCGACGATTGGGTCCTCGTGGACGGCCCCGCCGGCGAGACCCAGGACGCGCTCGAGCGCCTCCTGGCCGTCCACCCCGCCCACCGCACGCTGGCTTTTCTCGACGCCGCCGCGTGCGCCCAATGGGGCATCGCGCAGGCCGTGCGTTCCGGATCTTGAAGAGAAAGCGAACATGAAAACCACCCAAACGAACTGGAAACTCGCAGTCGTCCTCCTCGGCCTCTTCGTCGCCGCCGGAGCGCGCGCCGCCCCACCGGAACCGACCTCCGTGCTGGATCTGGTCAACCGCTCGCAGGACGCCGCCGCGCGCGACGAACTCGACGCCGCGCTGGATCTCGCCCGCCAGGCCACCGCGCAGGACGCCGGCTACGCCGCCGGCTGGCGCCAGCTCGGCGCGGTCCAGCTCCGGCAGCGGGACCATGCCGCGGCCGCGGAATCGCTGGCGGTCGCGCGGTCGCTCGATCCCCGGAACGCCTCGCTCCTGCGCGACCTGAGCACGGCGCAATGGCAAATCGGCCAGACCAACGCCGCCATCGAAACCCTCGACGCCGCGTGCCGGCTCGATCCCGACAAGCCCGCCGCCTGGCGCGACCTCGCCGCGTGGCATCAGGCCGCCGGCCAAGCCGAAGCCGCCCTCGCGTCCTATCAAAAGGCCGTCGAGCTGGATCCCAAGAACGCCAACGCCTGGCGCGACCTCGGCTGGCTGCTCTGGTCCTTCGACCGCCGCGACGAAGCCATCTCCGCCTTCGATTCCGCGGTCCGCAACGGCTTGAAGACCCGCCGCGAACTGGCGATCCAGATCGTCGCCCAGCTGATCGAAGCCAACCGGACCGACCAGGCCCTCGCCACGCTCGCGCAATGGGAACCCGAAGCCTCGGCGCTCGACTTCGCCCTGCCGCTCGTCGCCAAGGGCCGCCTGCTGGCCGCCAAGCCGCTGCTCCTGAAGGCGTGGGAACAGGACCCCGCCCCGCTCACCGGCCTCTATCTCGCCCAGGTCGCCAGCCAAAGCGGCGGCGCCAAGCAGGTGCCCGCCTACCTCGCGCCGTTCATCGATTCGATCGCGGCGAAAACCGATCCCGACCAGATCCAGATCGCCTTGAAAACCCTGGGGCAAGTCGCGGAAACGCTCGATGCGCCCGACGCCGTCCTGGCCCTGCTGGGCAAGCTGGACAAGCTGGACAAGGCCTATCGCCGGGATCCGGCCCTGCTCGATTTGCTGGAAAAATCCGCCGGGCGCATGCGCTACCGCCGGCAAGAAGCGGCCGCCGGCAATCTGTACCGCCGCCTGCTCGAACGCGATCCCGACCGCAAGGTCTGGATCGACGCCGTCGAATTGGAACAGAAACTCAACGGCGACGGGCCCGCGGACAAGCTGCTGGCCTTTCTCCAGGACAAGGCCACCTCCATCGTCGTCCGCGCCGGGGCGGAAGGCTGGAGCGCGCAGCGCAAAGGCCGACCCGCCGCCGCCATCGCCGCCTTCGAGAAAAGCCTCGCCGCCGATCCCGAACAGCCGCGCGTGCGCCGGCTGCTCTTCGACTGCTATCTGAAGGCCGGCCGCCTCGCCGACGCCCGCGCCGCCGCCGAATGGATGGAAGCGCAGATCGCCGCCGGCCAGGACGCGCTGCGCCCCGCCGCCGCGGAAATGTGGACGGCGCTGGGCGAGCCGGACCGGGCCGCGGACTGGTGGCAATTGCTCCGGCTGGCCGCCCCCGGGGTGTCGTACTACGCCCTCGAAGAAGCCGCCGCCCATTATTTGGCCTGCCGCCCCGACGACGCCATCGCCGTGCTCGAGGAACTGATCGCCTCCGCGCCGTCGCCGCAGGCCTACGAAGCGCTCGTGGAAATCCACGTGGCGCTCGGGCATCCCGAAAAGGCGGCCGAAGTCGCCCAGGCCGGCCTGGCCGTCGCGCCTTCCCCCGGCCTCTTCCGCGCCTTCGCCGAAAACGCCGAGGCCGCCGGCCTCGTCGCCGGCGACAGCGTGGCCGCCGCGCGCAAGCTGCTCGAGGCCGATCCCGGCCATTTGCAGGGCACGCTCCTCGTCGCCCGGCAACTGCAGGCGCTGGGCCAAACCGACGAAGCCGTCGCCTTCCAGGAAAACCTGCTGGAACGGAATCCGGACTTCTTCTCCGCCCTCGTCGCGCTCAAGAACGCCGCTTCCGCCGACCGCGATTTCGACCAGGCCCTGCGCTACTCGGAAACGATCGTCGCCGACCGCCCGTGGGACGTCGAAAGCCAGCTCCGCCACGCCATCGCCCTCTCCGAGGCCGAGCACGTGCGCGCCTCCCTCCAGCTTCTGAGGAAAACCGTCCGCCGCGACGAACCGCAGGATCTGGTGCCCGTCCTCGTCTACCGCTACGTCGTGGATTGCCCCTATCCCGGCCGCAACAACGTCGCCCAGCTGGAATCCCACCTGCGCCGGCTGGCCGCCGAGGGCTACCGGCTCGCCACGCCCGAACAGCTCGCTTGGCCGCTCGCGCAGCCCCACGCCGTCGTCGTCCTCGAGGACGCCGATCTCGCCGTGCTGCAGGCCGTGGACGCCGTGCTGGCCGAACTCGGCGGCCGCGCCGTCTACGCCGGCCACCGCGGCATTCTCGCCCGCGCCATCCCCGGCAAGCCCGCGCCGGACGACCTGCGCCGCCTGGTGGATTCCGGCCGCTGGCTGATCGCCTCCGCCGGCCCCGAAAACGACCGCCGCCAATCCGTCGCCGCCGACGGCCGCCGCGGCAATCCGTTCACCCACCCGATCGTCAAGAACGGCCGCGTCGAGACCGAGGCCGCCTTCCGCAAGCGCCTCGAAACGGAATTCGCGGCGTCCGCGGACGTCCTCGGCGAGGCGCCCGACAAACTCCTCCTCTATCCGTACGGCGATTACGGCCAAGCCTCGCTCGACACCTCGCGCGATTACCGCGACGTCTATCGCGACGTCGTCGCGGACGTCTTCGACCAGGCCATCTTCTTCGACGACGGCGGCTTCCTCGCCCCCGACCACGATCCGCTGCGGATCCCGGCGCGCGTCGTGCCCGCCGCGTGGGACGCCGACCGCCTCGCCGAACACCTCCGGCAGCAGAATCCCGGCGTCCGCGCCCAGCTCGAACTGGCGAAACTGCTGTACTGGAACCGCCAGCACGAAGAAGCCAACTACTGGTTCGGCCGGGCCCTGGCCGCCGGCGCGGATCCCAAGGCCATCGCCTTCAACCACGGCGCCAACGCCCTGCAGCAGGGCGATCTGCCCGTTGCGCTCGACCAGCTGCGCCAGGCGCGCGAACTCGATCCGGATTCCCCGAAGGTGGAACAAGCTCTCGCCAACGCCGTCGACCGCAAGCGCCTGACCCTCGAAGTCGGCGGCCGGTACTGGGAAGACAACGAGGACCGCTCCTACGAGCAGTACTCCGCGCAAGGCGGCGGCTACGTCCAGGACTACCTCCGCCTCGGCGGCTTCGCCGACGCCAACCGCTGGCAGACCGACGGTCTCGGCGACGAGCGCGGCACGCGCATCGGCGCGGAAGCGCGCTGGCACCTCTATCCGCAGATCTGGCTGGAAGGCCAGCTCTGGCAACTGCAATTCGACGGCGACCTCGACGACCTCGTCGGCGGCGACCTGCGCCTGCATCTGCCCAACCGCTGGCTCGGGGGCTACGCCGAACTGCGCTACGGCCGCCAGGAAATCGAAACCGTCGAAGCCCTGCGCGCCGAAATCAGCGCCGACGTCTACGAGCTGGCCACCTACTCGCGCCTGTTCGACAAGGTCGACCTTTTCGCCAACGCCCAGCAGATCGACCGCAGCGACGAAAACGAGACCTGGCTGGTCTTCGGCCGCGCCGTCTACCGCTTCCAGGAATGGCCCTATCTCGGCGCGGGCTATCTGTTCCGCTTCGGCGACAGCGATTCCGACCCCGACGAATACTGGGCGCCCGAGGAACTCGAGCAGCACCAGCTCTACGCCAACTGGCGCGGCTCGTGGCGGACCCTCGGCTGGTCCCTCAGCGGCCAAGCCGGCTACTCGCGCGAACTGGACGTCGACTGGCAGTTCATCTGGGGCGGCAACGCCCGGCTCGACTGGACCTTGGCCCGCCGCCTGACCCTGCGGCTGGAAGGCATCTACCAGGAAAGCGCCACCTACGAGCGCACCACCGTTTCCGCTTCCGCCCTCTTCCGGTTCTGACGGACGACAACGCCAAACCCCCGCGGGCTTTTCCCGCGGGGGTTTTCTTTTTCGGGCGCGGCGCGGCTAGATTTCCTTGCCGATGACCTTGGAACTGAGCAGCCGGTCTTTCAGCCGCGACGGAAACGCCCGCGCCGCGAAATCCCCGAACCACGCCACCGCCGTCACGGGATAGCGCGCGCGCGGCCAATTCGATTCCAGCGCATGCGCGATCTTCGCCGCCACCGCCTCGGGCGGCTTGCGGAAGACGTCCGTCGGCCGCGAATAGGTCCGCTCCGGCTCGGAGAGTTCCTTGGCATATTGCGCCGCGAACACCGAATGGCGCATTTCCAGCCCCCGCGCCGCCTCGCTCACCACCCGCTTGCGGAAACAGGTCTTGATCGGCCCCGGCTCCACGAGCGACACCGAAATGCCCGCCGGCCCCAGTTCCATCCGCAAGCCGTCGCCGAGGGCTTCCAACGCGAACTTGCTGGCCGAATACGCCCCCAGGAACGGCACCGCGACGCGCCCGACCACCGAACTGACCAGCACGATCCGGCCGCTCTTCTGCGCGCGCAGCACCGGGATGAAGCGGTTCGTGAAATCCAGCGTCCCGATCACGTTCGTTTCGAACTGTTTCCGGACCGCGGCGCGCGACAGATCCTCCAGCGCGCCCGGCTGGCCGTAGCCCGCGTTGTTCACCACCGCGCCGATCACCCCCTGCGCCAGTTCGAGCACTTCCTTCGCCGCGTACTCGACCGAATCCGAATCCGCCAAATCCAATTCCACGGGCTGGAAACCCTCGCCCCGCAGCAGATCCAGGTCCGTCCGGCTGCGCGCCGTCGGGAACACCCGCCAGCCGCGGCGCTTCAGCAAGCGCGCCGTCGCGCGGCCGATGCCCGTCGAAGCCCCCGTCACCACCGCCACCTTGTCCGCCACGGCTGGATATCGTTTCATGCCGCCCATGCTACGCGGCGCGCCCGCGCCCATCAATCCCGTTCTCGCCGCCCGCCGCGCGGGACCGCAACGAAAAACGCCGCGCGCGAAAAAAGGGTTGAACCGCGCCGCGATTGTGGCATATTGCCCCGCGACCCTCGGGCGATTAGCTCAGTTGGCTAGAGCACTTCCTTGACATGGAAGGGGTCACAGGTTCAAGTCCTGTATCGCCCACCACTTTCCTTTTTGGCCCTATAAATAAAGGGTATTCCGCAAATTACGCCACCGCCAAACGGGAGTGGTGATAATGCTAGGTGATAAGACTTCCAATGATGTCATGGACGGTTTTTAGCCCCTCGGACTGATGTTTTACCCTTTATTTTCGGGTGTTTCGTGGACATTTGCTTTAATTGCGACTTGTCCCGCCCCCCTCCTGACACCCGAAATATCGCTTCCAGAACGCCGGAACCGGCGCAGGAATGGCGTTCACCAACCGCCAGCACACCGGGGGCGTTCTGTGGGCACCCCCGCTCAAACGCGATTCTAGCGCCCGCACGGGGCATTTTCGCCAGTTTGCGCCATGCTGGCTTCAAGTTTGCGGATGAGGGTTTTCAGTTCTTGAGTTTCTTCCGCCGTCAACGCGGGTTTTTCGTGTCGAAACAAGTGCGGCAGATATTTCCGGGCCAGCGCGATCAGGGCGGAATCAGATTTTACAATGCGAACGGCCGCGACCTTGCCGCATGAAATCATCGGCTCCGGCACACCCTCGACGCCAACGCGCCATAGTTCATCAAGGAGTTCTTCACGCCGCCGCTCGTGGCCCGCCGCCTGCGCCCGTTTAATTCGTGCGGCGTACAATGGCACGGACGAAAACCACCGGGCGATGTCGGCTCGCCAGTCCAGCCCCGTTTTCCGCAACGCGGTTCGCGTCCGTGCGCCGGACTCCACCAGCCGAAGAAAATGCTCGAATCGCTTGCGCCGTTTAGCTCGCTCCCGCGCCTGCCTCGCCGCCCGGATTACCCGTCGTGTTTTTGCAGCCATTGTGTGCCTTCCTGTATGTCATGCGCGCGCGCGTACGGGCGGGATGCCCCTTAACCGCATTTCGTCGCCGTCCTGCAAGGCCGAAAGCTCTTTCCAGCGGTCCCGCGCATAATGCCGCAGAAAATCGAAAGTCGCCCGTTCGGCGTCGGCCCTGTCTTGGCACCAGATGAACGGCACCCGATACCGTTGAATGAACGCCAAGACAGATTGCCACCCGGCGCTCGAAGCCGGAAAGTGAGTAGTCGCCAGCCTCCAATGCTGTCACCTCAACCGTGCAGGGGTATCCCTCGAAACGAAAGGGCGCTTGCTCGCGGGAGTCGCGGATAACTCGAAGGGACAAACCTGACCACCCTGACCGGACTTTTCCCATATTCTTCACACTTTCACTTTCATCATAAAGTGTCAGATAGTCTGGTCACTCTGGTCGGAATCGGCTGGGCGTATGGTCCAAATGCGTTCCCGGTCCTCTCCTGTCCTCTCGTACTCGATCCGTGACGGATACCGACGCCGAAGCCGTCCGAGGTAGGTTCCGCAGGCTGTAGGCCACGACAGAAGCTTTCTTGCTTCGTTGGCGTAGCGGCATTCGGAATCGGTCAGACACCTTTCGAGATACGCGGCGGTCCCGGTCCATGATGCCGTGTCAACCAGCAGGCAATCGTCGATGATCGACAGCAGCTTGCTCTCGGGGGCTAGTGCATCTAGCTGGAACATCAGTCCGGGATGTTGGTAGTGGCGAATGCCGAAACGTTGGGAAACAAGGTGCGGCGGAATCTCGAATGCCTCGACATGGGCCAACAGGCCGGGAAGCTCGCTTACCAATAGATTCCAGAACCTCGCCCGCGCCACAGGTTCGGCCGTTGGTATCGGCATCGGATGGGGTGCGGCCCGAAGCAGGATGATCTTGTCCTCCAAGCTCTCGTCCAGAGGCGGGAGAACCATCAGATTTTCGGGCTCGTCGTTCACCGTGATCGATAACCGCCAGAACGGGCGCAGTTGTACGGGAGTCGCGCCTTTACGGTGGCAGGACTGATCCTCGTTGACGGTCAGGCTTTTAATCATCGCACCCATCGCTCGACGGGCCTTGTGATCCGTACAAGGCTGTTCGTCTTCGACCATCAAGTGCTCGGCTCCAAACAGGTGCGCGTTGAATGGCGTGAGGCCGGACATGAACTGATAAGGCCGCGCCGCCCGCCCCCCAAGGGCTAGGGTGACCAGATTTTGCAGAAGCGATTTCCCGGATTCCTTCGGGCCTGCAATCGCAAGGGCCTGTCCCGGCGTTCGGCAACCGGATTGAAGCGCCGCGCGGGCTATCTTCAACCATCCGAAAAAATACGTCGCTTGCTCGTCGCCCAGCATCCTTTGAATAATTCCTCGCAGGGTGTCCCAGTTGCGGGCGGCATCCGGCTGGATGATCTTCGGCCCAGCAGTCACCAGCACCATGCCGCCGGATATTTCATGTAGTCCGGGCTGGTATCCCGCAACGGGTCCGGCATAGCAGACACTCCGCGACATTTGGGACTCCAGGATGTGTCGGTCGATTTCTGAAACACTCTCGCCCTTCGCGGCCCGAGTGTCGAAGCCGCGAGAGCGAAGCAGACGCTTCAACCCGGTTTCGTTGATCGTCGTCCATCCGTTCTTAGCGTCGGGGATCAAGTATTCCTTGCGCGTCTGGTCGTAGTAGCTGACGACGGCCCCGCCCGTAATCGGCGCGTTTAACCCCTCGGCAGCTTCAACGAGTCGTGCCGCCACTGCCTCCGGCTTGGCCCCTCGGTCCAGTTGCTCTACAGCATTCCTCGACACAGCAAGAAGTTTTCTCCGTCTGCTGGCTTCCATGAGCCTTTGCGCGTAATGCACCGCAAATGCAACCGTGGTGGCCTTTCCCGCGCACGTGGTCAGATAGTCCTCGCTCTGGCCGTGGTCATGTCCGGCCTGCTCCACATCGTTAGCCAGCTCGAAAAGGTTAATGGGAAGCCCATTCCGCGCCCGGCGAACAATGACTGCCCAAGCGGTTTGCGCCAGCGGTTCGGTGAAGTCATCCGGCGAAACGCCCAGCTTCTCGGCGGTTGCAAGCAGCGTGTTTTGGTCCGCATCGTTCGAGGTTAGGCCCATGCCGACGAGCCACTGTTCCGCCTCGGTATCGGTCAGCAAATCTGCGCTCATGGCCGTCCTCCAACCGAAACGATTTTCGCCATAGCTGCACCGATGATTTCGCCAAGCCGCACCGGTCGCCAATACCGACCATCTGCACCAGCCGGAGCACTTGGGCCAGAATTTGAAATTTCAATTATTTTCAGCCCGGACCCCCCTTCCGGGTGTGAGCGTTTACCTCCCCCCGCGCCCTTCCCCCGGTCTGAAAATTCGGGATGGTGGTCGGGGGTAGGGGGTCTGCTTTTCAAGGTGGGAGGGGGTTGCCCGGCGCAGGCGGGTGCGGTAAAGTCCTTCGCGTTGGTCGTGGCGGGGCTGCTCGTGGTGGAGTGGCCCCGCGTTTTGTTGGGCGCGGTTTCCATTTTCAACCCGCCTTCGGCACCGTGTACTTCTCGATAAAAGCCAGCACGGACGGACGCCACACCAAGCGGATTCCCCGGACCTGTCCCGGCTTCTTGATGAGTGCCGATTTGATATTGCCGACCCGGATCTGCGCATACCAGAAGGCGCGAGAGCACCCGTAGTAGTATGCCTTATTGGGTAACCGATCCCACTGTTCGTTGCCGGTCCCGTTGACAATTCGATTTGCGTTCATGTTCCGTTTCTCCTGTCAACGTGCGCGACCCCGTGCCGCTCTGGTTCTTCGTTGACGGGCCGAAACTAACCCCGGATTTTCGAGCAATTAGCGGGCTTCTGGAAACGGGAAGCAAACGCGCCAATCCGGGGAGCAAAACGAAAAGGCAGCGGAGCAATCACGCCCCGCCGCCAAGCAAACAGCCAAAGATTTTTAGCAGGAATTATTTGACGTGTTTTCGCTTCCGCCTCATAGAGGCATTCTTGCGGTTCTGAACGCCTCTCTGAACGTTCTGCTGTTTCCTGATCCTCTTGAGTTCATCCAGAAGCTTGCGGGGAAACCCGTGTTCGTAGTGATAGGCAATCGTTGTCGCTTGGCACACCTGTAGCAACAGCTTCTCAAAAGTCGGTTTAGTGAATACGCCCACATACTCCATCGCTTTATCTGTTTCCAGATAGACATCCGCCTCCAAAAGGCAGTCACCAAACGACTTGTCTTCCATGCGAAAGAAAAGCTCCAATGCGTACTGGCGCAAATCGTTTGGCGCGTCTTGAATCTGCTCCAACAGGAACTGGGTTTTCAGCCATAGGCGCAGGGCTTCTTCCGGTTCCTTGCCCATCGTTGCCGCCAGCATGGCCAATGTTTCAGTCGGAGGCGGACGCTTGTTGCCGAAAAACGCATAGCGGGTATTGCCTAGATTATCTGATTCAGTCGTCATTATTTCCCTTTCTCTGATTTCGTCACGTCGGGCAAAGCATCAATGGCCCTCTGCATGGTTTTCTGTTCAATATGCGTATAGGCTCGGCTGATTGCTTCCGTCTTGTGGCCGATAATTTCCATAGCCACCACGTCGGAAACTCCCGCGTTCTTCAATAGGCTTGTGGCCGTGTGCCGCAGACAATGGAAACTCGTATCCGACATATTGCGGCGACGTCCGCCCCGGCCACCCTTCACGGGGGCGTGTTGTTCAACGGGCTTGCGGATGCCCGCCGCCACAAGAATCTTTGCGAAATTCTTGGAGTTACCGGAAACGGCGATTGAGTTAGCGTCGGGGAATACCGGGGCGTCCGCGGATTTCGGCGGTTTCACCGTTCCGATCCAGTCCAGCAGGGGCCGCGCCAAAGGAATGTCCAGCACCGCGCCCGTTTTGGCAGTGACGTAATGCACGACGCCTTCCGCAACGTCGATTTGGTTCCACGTCATGCTTGTAATGTCGGAAAGCCGCTGGCCCGTGTAGAGGCCGAAAAGGATGATCCCGCGCCACTCGCCGTCCGCCACTGCCAGAATCCGCCGCAGTTCTATCAGCGTGAAGGCCCGGCGCGTGGTCTCAAACGTTCTCCGGCCCTTCACAAGGTCAATCGTCTTGAACGGATTCGAGGATGTCAGCCCTTCTTTGATCGCCTGACTCCATGCGCCGCGCAAGGCTTTGATGGACTTGTTGACGGTGTGCGCCGATAGCCTCCCCGCCAGTCCATCCCGCCATGCCGACACTTGCGCCGTAGTCACAAGGGAAACATCCTTATCCGCCCGCTTGCCGAGGCTATCAATGAAGCCGTTAGCAACGCGCCGATATTCGACGGCGGAAATGTCCGCAAGTTCCAGTTCCTTCCGACGAAGCCAGCCCGTAAGAAACTCGCGAACCGTTTGGCGCTCTACCGCGTCGCCGGTTGCCCGCAGGTACAGGTCGGCCGCGACCCGGCGCACCTGCTCGACCGTCAGCACCCCGGCCTTTGCCCGGCTCGATACCTTTTCCCATGCCGCCAACACTTGCGCGGCGTCGGTCCGATCCGTGCATTTCGTGGAGCGCCACATCTGCCGCCCGTCCGGGCCGTACCAACTTGCCCACCAGTAAGGCGACTTCCCATCCGATCTCTTGTGCAGACTGCCCATAACGGTCTCCTCACGTTTATGGTGACAGCGTAGGTGATAATGTTATAGCTGTCAATACATGTCATATATCGAAGGAATATTGACATTTCTAGGCCCGCAAAGGGTCACAGGTTCAAGTCCTGTATCGCCCACCACCCTTCGTGCTCACCGCACTTCGGGTGGCAAGCCACCCTCCCGGCCTACCTGCTCATGGCCCATCTGCCCTGCCTGGAATGATGCGGGCTCGCCATCCAATGCGAAGCTGCCGCTTGGGGTTCGTCCAAGTCCGGGACGTCCGGCCGCGCGCCGGTGCGGACTCAGCGCAGGCGCTGGGCTTCGTAGGGCGTCGCGATGGGCGGGCGCAGGGGCAGCGCCACGGGCGGCGGCGGCGGTTGGGGCGGCACGTTCTTGCCGCCGCCGGGCGCGCCGGCCACCGTCAGCATGGCCAGGTTGTAGGCGTTGCCGAACTCGCTGGCAACCCCCACGCCGCACACTTCGATGATCGACCGCTGGAGCGCGGACAGCAACGAGGGATCCATGCTGGCCGTCGGACTGGCCGCGACCATGCGCCCGAATACGATCGCCAGCGACGTCCAATCGCCTTCCGGGAAGGTCATGAACAGATAGCCCACGAGCGACGAAGCCCGGCTGTCGCGTTCGGCTTGGTCGAGGTCCAGCTTGACGATTTCGATCACGACGTCGCGGGCGACCTCGGCCGCCTGGTCGATCGAGGCGTCCTGGAGCAGTTCGACCACTTTCGAGAGATCTTCGGCCGCGGCCTTGAGTTCCGCCCGCGTCGGCCGGTCGAACGCCGCCTGCGCTTCCAGCCCCGCCACGCACACCGCCACCGCCGCCCATCCGAGGATTTTCGCGTTCATGCTGCCGCCCTCCTAGTACTGGACGATGGCGCCCAGGATCAGGCGCCGATCGACGTAGTCCACGAAATCGAAATTGGAATCCACCTCGTCGTAGATCGCCTCGAGATAGACCCGCAGGAAGTTGCCCGGCGCGATGTAGTCGATGCGCCCGTGGCCTTCGACGCGCACGTCCTTGCGGTCTTTGGTCACGCCTTCGTGGGTGACGGGATCGAGATAGTCGTCGTGGCGGTAGATCCCGCGCATGGAAAAGATCCAGCTCGGGCGCCAGCGGTAGCCCAGGCCGGCCCAGCCGCTGACGTATTCCATGCCGTTTTGCTCGTAGAACGACGAGAATTCCGTGCCGTTGTAGCCGCCGATGCGGAAGGTCAGCTTCTCCGTGATGAACCAGTCCGCCGCCGCGTTGAAGTTGAAGGTCACCCGGTCGTGGTCGCTGTGGACGCCGTCTTCATCGACGACCACGTCGGTCTCGTCGAAATCCGTCTCGTCGAACCGCGGTTCGTACGGACGCGCATAGTATTCCAGGCCGGCGCCGACGTGATACACCAGCTTCTGGGCCCCCTGCGTCTGCAGACCGAGCCGCAGCGTCGTCAGTTCGGCCGGATCGTCCGTCGTTTCCTGGTACTGGAGGCCCTGGCGCAGCGTCAGCAGGACGTCCGTCTTGTCCGTCATCCCCCACGCGCCTTCCAGCTGCCAGATGTGGCCGTCCAGGTCCAACCCTTCCGGCACGTATTCCTCCTGCTTGCGGCGCAGGCGGTCGTGGGTCTCGTTGGGATAATGGACGCCGGAATAGCGGTAGGACAAGGACAGCAGCAGCTTGTCCGACATGCGCCGCATCAGCGAAGCGCCCAGCTGGTTGAGTTCGCGCTCCAGGTCCAGCGCGTTGCTGTCTTCCACCATTTCGCCGGCCAGGCGGGACGATTCGATGTCGGAGGCATGCCGGTCGTTGTCGTCGAGGAACCGGTAGCTCTGGACCACCTCGAACATGGATTTGCGGCCGTTGCCGAGCTGCAGGGTCAGATGATCCCCGTAGGTCATGAAGTCGCGGTTGCTTTCGGTGTCGTAGGTGCGGTCCGACAAGAACAAATTGCCCTTGATCAGGAAGGTGTTGGTTTCCGCCGACGAACTGAACCGCAAGCCCAGTTCCGGCTCGATGAACGTATCGGAAATCACGTTCGTGCCGTCCTTGTAGACGTTCGAATCGTGGGTGAAATTCAATTCCACGTAGGGGCTCAGCACCCAGGACGCGACGTTGAAGCCGTTGCCCGGTCCCGCCCCGGCCGCAACGGCCCAGCACCCGGCAAAAAACGCCCCCCAAAAGCGCAGGCTATGACTACAATTGCGCATCTTCGACATTTGACATCCGGCGCGCCAAAAAGTCAACGGCACACCTGTTAATATCGAATTAGGTTTGCGGAGAACAGTTAAGCCGATTCCCGCGCATGGAGAGCGAACAACGCGGAATAGGCCCCGCCGCTTTTCAGGAGATCCGCGTGGCTGCCGGATTCCGCCAAACGACCATCGGCCAGCAACAGAATGCGGTCGGCCGATTGGACGGTCGAGAGCCGATGGCTCACGATGATCGTGGTCTTGCCTTGGCTGCCGGCCATCACCGAAGCCAGCAATTCCCGCTCCGCCCGGGCATCGAGAGAGCTCGTCGGTTCATCCAGCATCAGGATCGGCGCCGCGCGCAGGAAAGCCCGGGCCAAGGCCAGCCGTTGCCATTGGCCTTCGCTGAGTTCCGTGCCGCCCCGGAACAACCGTCCCAGCTGGGTTTGCATACCGCGCGGCAGGCGCGCGACGACCGGTTCGGCGCCGCCGCGCCGCACGGCCGCCGCGATCCGCGGATCGCCCGCCGGCACCGCGACGTCCCCCAGCCGCACGTTTTCTTCGGCGGTCATCTGGTAGCGGCCGAAATCCTGGAACAGCACGCTGAACGCGCCGCGCAGTTCGTCCGGCGCGAATTCGCGGAGATCCGTTCCATCCAGCAGGATCCGGCCTTCGGTCGGATCGTACAGGCGGCACAGCAGTTTCACCAGCGTCGTTTTGCCCGAGCCGTTTTCCCCCACCAGCGCCACTTGCTCGCCGACCCGGATCTCGGTCGAAACGTCCCGCAACGCGTCGCGGTCGCTGCCCGGATACCGGAACGACACGTGTTCCAGCCGGAAGCCCCGTTCAAGCCGGCGTGGAACGGGTTTGGGCACCGCCGGCGCTCGGACTTGCTGCGGCAACCCCAGGAAATCGTAGAAATGGCCGATGAACAAAGAGTCCTCGTACAGCGCCGCCAGACTGCCCAAGACGCCGGAAAACGCCGCCTTGCCCTTTTGGAAGCCGCCGTAGAGCAGCGCCAGATCGCCCAGCGTCATCGCATTTCCCGACAGGCGCAGATAGATCAGGCCCAAACCGCCCAAAATGGCGAGCGCCGAAACCGCATCCGCCGCGACCTCCATGCCGGCGCGCCGACGGCCCAGCGCGAGCCGACTCCGCCGCAAACCGGTGCGCACCTCCGCGAATCGCCGGCGCAATTCGCCGGCGGTGCCCAGCAGCCGGACCTCCTTCGCGAACGGAAACGAGGTCAACAGCAGATGCAGGTAGCCGGCTTGCCGTTCCGCCGGGCTCTGGGCCACCCGCCACGCGTGCCAGCGGCGCGAATTCAAGATCCGCGCCAAGGCGCCCGGCACCGCCGCCGCCAGCAACACCGGCAGCAAGACGCCCTGCGACGCGCCCAGCACGCCGACGACCGACGCCAGCACCAGCGCGCCGCTGCCCAGTTGCGTCAGGTTCCGGACGATGCCGACCGGCCGCGTCATGGCTTCCGACTGCGCCAAGCGCATCTGGTCGTGCCAAACCGCCGTTTCGTGGTAGGCCAGATCGATCTCGGCCGTTTTCCGTTGCAGGGCGCCCTGCACGTGGTCGGACACGGCCTCAGCCTGCGCTTCGGCCACGATTCCCGAGCCGGCGCGCAGCACCCAACCGGCCACCACCACCCCGCCTACCCAGGGCAACAAGGCCAGCAAAACCCCGGGAGTCTTTTCGCCCGGCGCCTGGACGAGATACCGCCCGACGGCATCCACCACTTGGCGGGTCAAAACCAGAGTCGCCACGGGCAACAAACCCTGCGCCACGACCAACGCGCCTTGCAGCAACGTCCACGGCCGCGCGCTGCGCCAGACCAAGCCGGTCGCCTGGGCCAAATAGCGCCACCGTTTTCCTGCCGTTTTCATGGGTTCTTGCCGCCGGACGCCAATTTCGCATTCGGCGCCGGGACCGTCAACCGGATCGCGCGCCCCCCGCGCACCGCGACGGTCCACGCCAGCCGGAACGGCCGCGCCAGCGCATAGAACGGCCGCAGCGCGCGCGGCCAGGCCCAGCCGGTGAATTCATAGGCGCCCGGCACGAACAAGAGGCGCCGGATGAACCGCCAGCGGTCGCGCCACCGTTCCCGGGTCCGGAAAGCGAAGACGGTCTGGCGGAAAACGATGTCTTGCCGCGGCGCTTCGGATCGCAACCGGACCGCCACCTCGGCGGCCAACCGCCGGGCCGCCGGATCGCCGTTCAATCCAGTCCGGAATGCTTCCGGCAATTTTGCGTCCAGCAGAATTTCGGCGAGACCCGCTCCAACCAGCAGGCTGCGCCGCTGTCCATGGCGTTTGGCCTCTTCCAGAAATCCCGCCCAGTCCAAATCGGCATGCCGCGCAAGCAGCGCGCCGACGTCGGCCACCGCCGACAGCTTGACCCACATTTCGTTGGCGCCATCCAGGCACACCGCCAGCAGCATCGCCGCCGCCCCGGGAGCCCGCAAGCCGGCGGCCGCCGCCTCCGGCAGCCGGCGGCAGGCCGCATCCATGAAATCGGCGGACGTCGGACCGCACAGCGCGTGGGAGATCAGCACCGGCTTGAGATCGAGCGGCGGAAACCCCGGTTTCTCCAACGACCAGTTCTGCAAGGTTCCCAGAAAGCCGGCGCGATCGACGCCGGCGGCCAGTTCGCGCAAGCGAAAGCCTTCTTGTTCGAGGACCGCGACCGCCCGCAGCAATTCGCCCCGGCGCACGATCAGATCCAGATCCTCGAACTGGCGAAGCGCGACGTCGCCATGGGCCAACCAGGCCAACGCCGGTCCCTTGATGGGCACGAGCGGGATGCCCTCCGCGTCCAGCCGTTCCTGCAGGCGGCGCAACGTGGCCGCCGCCCGGAGATTGTAGGCGGCAATGGCGGTCTGGCAGGCTCTCAGCCGCCCCAGGTCGCCGGCCGGAACAAACTCCGGCACGGTTTTCAGGGCGCGCAGGACCAGCGGCAGCACGTGGTGGTTGGTGGCCAATTCCATGAACCGGAACCAATCCACGGCGACGCCCCCGCGGAAAATTTCCGCCGTCCGCGCCGCAAAGGCCGGACTCGCGCAAGCGCAGAGCAGATCCATTTCGGCGCGGGCCGGGGAGATGGGCGGATGGCGCGGATTCATCGCCCGGGCCGGGACAACAGGAGATCGTAAGGCTTCCGGCACGTCCAGCGTTCGGCGTGCGGGCTCCATTGGGCCACGGAGCGCCCGCGATGAATGAACTTGACGACGTTTCCGCCGGGCACGGCGAAACGTACGGCCAGGATGCGGGGCCGCCAGACGAGCGCCGCCGCCCGACTGGCGCGCAGCAGGCGATAGAGCGGCGCGAACGCCGTCAACGCCGTCCAGCGCGCGAAGGCCGCGGCATGCAGCCAGGCCGCCCGGCGCAGGCCGGCGGCGCCGCCGACCACGGTCGCCGTCGCGCCGTTCCGCTCGCGCGCCGTTACCGCCCCGAGGAACCGTTCCGGCGCGAGCGGCGCGGCATCGCGCCGCCAGTTGCCGTCGCCTTGCGTGATCCATTCCCCGTTGCGCTCCCCGACGATCCGATGCACGACCACCTGGTCGGCGGAGCGATACGCCACGACGTCGCCCGGCCGGAGCGAATCGCAGGGAACGGCTTCGATGCGGACGCCATCGCCTTCCGCCAACGTGCCGCGCATGCTGGTGCCACGGCAGGGAGCGGAAACGCGGCAGAAACGGAGGTTGTCCGCGCGTTCGGTCATGCTCCCACGTCCACTGGCCACGAACGCCGCATGCGGGCCGGCCGCGGCGGCCCAGGGACCCTACGGTTGGCTTCCGTCGCCATCCGGCGCGGAAGGCGAACTGTCCGGCAGCGTCGAATACGGATCCGGAACGGTTTCGCCGGTCGGGTAGCTGTCCATGGAACCCGAATCGACGCCGGTCGGCTCGGGCATGCTGCGCGTGGCAACGCCGAACCCCGAGCCCGCCAGACAATACACAAGGGCGCCGGAGCCCGTCGGCCAGCAGAACGTGCCGGCGCTCGATCCGGTGCGGCAATCGTTGTCCGCGCCGGAACCGGCCGGCGAACAGACCGCCACGGTGGCGTTGTTCATGCCGGCGGGACAATCCGCGGCGCCGTCGCCGACGCTGCAGGTGTCGCCGAGGATCGGCGCCACCCGGCCCAGATCGATGCTCATCGGTTTTTCGTACTTCAGCCGCTTGTTCTCGGACATCGGAAACTCCTCGTTACTGGCGTTATCCTAGCAGGTCCCGGCGCCGGCGCAATCCTAAGGTGGATCCATCCGGACGCGGATCGTTCCATACCATTGGCCGGGAGCGTTGGTCTCGAAGAATCCGACCTCGGAATCGCCCCATCCCAGATCGAGCACCTGCGCGGGCGAGAAAAGGTCGGTGGTGTAAACCAGCTGATAATAGCGGACTACGCTGGCCGGGAAAACCAGTTGAATCGCGCCGGTTTGCGCGACGTAGGTGCCCGCGACTTCGAAAGCGTCGGCAGGATCGCTCGGATCGGTATCGGAAACGAATTCTTCCCAAGTGGTCCGGCCATCGCCATCGGCGTCTTCCTCCGCCGCAAAACGACTGTCCAGAGGATTCAGGCTCTGGGCCTGCAACCACTGGTCCAGCGGATCGATGGCCGGCAGGATCGACAGCGTGCCCGCGGCAAACCCATCGTAATTCGGATCCCGCACGACGGCGGACACTTCGTAGGTGCCTTCGGCCGTCGGCGCGACGCCCCACCCGTCGTAGGTCAGGCTCACCGCCAGGCCATCGGGCTCCGTCGTCGCGGCCACGCTCTTCGGCAGGCCGTCGAAATGCTGTTCCAAATTGCCGAGCGTGACCGTCGCCACGCCTTTCGCGACGGTGAGCGTCCCCGTCGCGGCCCCCGCGAAGTTCGGATCGCTGATCGTGCCGACCACGGCATAACTGCCCATGGCCGTGGGCGCGACGGCAAGGCCGTCGTAGGTGAAATCCACTGCCAATTCAGCGGGCTCGGTCGTCGCCGTCGCATGCCGTTTCGTCCCGTCGTAGCGCTGCTCCAGGCTGCCCAGCGCCAAGGTGGCCGCCATCTTGGCCACCGTCAGCGTGCCCGTGGCCGCGCCCGCGAAGTTGTCGTCGTCGACGGCGGCGACCACGACGTAGCGTCCGGCCGCCGAAGGAGCCGCCGGGTGGCCATTGTACGTCAGATCGATCTCCAGGCCGCCGGGCGCGGAAATCGCCGTCACGTCCTTCGCCGTCCCGTCGTACGTCTGGAGCAAATCGTCGAGCACCACCGTCGTGACCGCCTTGGCCACCGCCAGCGTGCCCGTGGCCGTTCCTTCGTAATTGGGAGCGCTGATCGTGGCCGCCACCGCATAGGTGCCCGCCGCGGTCGGAGGCGTCGGCGAACCATCATAGGCGATTTCCACGGCCAGCCCGGACGGGACGGTCGTCGCGGCGGCCGGCTTTTCGGTCCCGTCGTAAACCTGCGCCAGATCGTTCAGTTTGATCGCGGCCGGCGCTTTGGCCACCGTCAGCGTGCCCGTGGCGAACCCTTCGTAGCCGACGGTCGCGACGCTGGCAACCACGGCATAGGTGCCCGCCGCGGTCGGCGCCTGCAACTGGCCGTCGTAGGCCAAGCGCACCGCGAGCCCCGCGGGGACCGTCGTGGCCGCCACGACGCGCGGCGTGCCGTCGTAGGTTTGCGCAAGCTCCGCGAGGGCCACCTGCGCCGGCGCGGCCGGATCGTCTTCCGGTTCGTTGCCCGCGATCTTCAGCGCCGGATCGCCCAGCAGGTTGTAGACCGCGATCGTATCCTTCGTGAACAGGGATTCCGGCAGCGAACGCCGCGCTTTCAGGAACGCCGGCCCCAGTTCGCCGGCGCCTTCTTGCAGGACCGCGCGGTAGAAAGCCTCGCCCAATTCCGTCGCCGGGGCGTTCTGCGACAGCCCGGACGGACCGAGCACCGCGACCGCGCCCCCGCCCGCGCGCCGCATCAGGCGTTCGCCGAGGCTATGCACGGCGGGCACTTCGTACCGCGCCGCCAGGCAGGTCAGCGTCGCCACCACCGGCGGACGCGATGTGTTCACCATCGCCGCCACGTCGGTATCCTTCAGCCATTTTTCCGCCGCGAGGTTCTTGATG
>CALKWZ010000044.1 GCA_938003985.1 uncultured Verrucomicrobiota bacterium
CGCCGGATGGACAAGGTGTTCATCAACCACCTGCACGGCGACCACATGAGCGACCTGGTCCACACCTATTGCTTCGGGCCTTCGGCGGACCGCAAATCGCCTCTGTTCGTATGGGGTTCGGGACCGACCGGTTTGGAAAGCCCCGCCGGGTCGGAGACCTATTACGACGACGGGACCAGCAATTTCTGCGCGCACCTGCGGGAAGCCCTGCGGTGGCATTCGGAGAGTTTCAGTTTCCAGAACACGGCCTATTCGAACTACGTGCCGCCCACCAAGGAAAGCTGGGGGCTGCCGCATGATCCCGTTCCCGTCGGCAACGATGCCACCAACGACGCCTATGCCTTGGTGCCGATCGAACTGGACTGGACGAAGGTCGGCGGCCTGGCCTACAGCAACGCCGCCACGGGCGTGAAAATCACGCATTTCCCGGTGATCCACGCCCGCCGGGGCTCCATGGGCTACAAGGTCGACTGGCAGACGCCGGACGGCACCAACCTGTCCATGATCTACACGAGCGACACCAAGCCCGAAACCAACTGCATCGAGCAGGCCAAGAACGGCGGCCGGGGCGTGGACGTGTTCATCCACGAGATGGTTGTCCCGCCGGAGGTGTGGGCCTACAAGAACATGGGCCTCGACGGCCCGATCGAAGAAGGGCAGCCGGGCTATTCGAACTTCGTGGCGACCGTCGAGGGCCTGACGACGGTCCAAAACAGCTCGCACACGCCGCAGGGGGCGTTCGGCTACATTCTCAGCCAGTTGATCAGCAACAACGTCCAGCCCAAGCTGACCGTCGCCACGCATTTCCCGGTGGCCGACGACACCGTGGGCAGCGCGTTCGACAGCGTGAAGGCGCATTGCCCGGGCGTCGAAATGGGCAAGGACATCGTCTGGTCCTTCGACCTGATGGTGCTGCGGGTGTTTCCGGACCGCGTCGTGCAATGCCGCGCCGACGTTTCGGACTATGCTTTCACTCCGCCCGTCCAGATGCCCGTCGGCCTGATTCCGCCGAAGTACAACGACGGCGCGGGGAAGGGCGATCCCTACTACCAGATCGACACCAATTCTGCGATCCCGGCGGTCGAGGGCGGCGTGACGAACTACCGCATCGACGGCTATTGATGGGCGGCCGCGGGGCGGGGCCGGCTGTTCCGCGCATATTCCGTTGAGCGCGTTCCGGCCGGCGTGATAAGCTGACGATCCATGGATTCCTCGTCGGCTATCGGGCAAACGTTTCCACGGAAGGAATGGCATATGAGACGGATGCATTGGCGGGCGCCCTGGCTGTTTGCTGGCGTGGGGTTGGCGGCGCTGCTGGGCGGGGCGGGGTGCTTGTCGGTGGGGCCGGACTACCGGACGCCGGACGTCGCGACGCCGGCGGCGTGGCAGACGCCGGCGGGAGAAACCGGGGACGACTTGGCGGCGTGGTGGACGGTTTTCGGCGATCCGGCGCTGGAAGCGCTGGTGGCGGAAACCCGGGCGCGGAACAAGGACCTGGCGGCGGCGACGGCGCGGATGGAGGCCTACGCGGCGGCGGTCGGGATGGCGCGGGCGGACTTCTTCCCGGCCGTGGGTGCGCAGGGTTTGGCCGGGAGCGACCGGCAGAGCGAGCGGGTACACGTGCCGGAAGCCTACGAGGCGACGGACAATCCGGGGTGGCTCTACCAGGCCGGATTCTCGGCGTCGTGGGAGCTGGACCTGTGGGGCCGGGTGCGCCGGAGCGTCGAGGCGGCGCGGGGGCAGCTGGAGTCCGCGCAGGAGGATTTGCGCAACCTGCAGGTGATGCTGCAGGCGCAGGTCGCGGCGGAATACGTCGGGCTGCGCATGAACCAGCAGCGGCTGGCGTACGCGGAGGAAAATATCGAATTGCAGGAAGAGACGCTCCAGGTGGTGCGGGGACGCTTCGACGCGGGGCTGACCGGGGAGCTCGACGTGCGCCAGGCGGAAATGAACCTGGCGGCCACGACGGCGCAGGTGCCGGCGCTGAAATCGAAGATCGAGGAGGCCCTGAACGCGCTGTGCGTCCTGACGGGCCAGTTGCCGGGGGCGCTGGATGCCTTGCGGGAACCGGGGCCGGTGCCGGCGGCGACGGCATTGCCGGGGCTGTTGCCGACGGAACTGCTGCGGCGGCGGCCGGACGTCCGGTCGGCGGAGCGCGCGCTGGCGGCGCAGACGGCCAAAATCGGCGTGGCGCAGGCGGATTACTTTCCGGCGCTGTCCCTGAACGGCACGTTCGCGCTGGCGGCGACGGATGGCGGGGAGCTGTTCACCTCGGCGGCGCAGGACTTCACCGTGGGTCCTTCGTTGACCTGGGCGATCTTCAACGCCGGGAAGATCCGCAACCACGTGCGCGCGGAAGAGGCCTCGACGCGGGCCGCGCTGGCGGCCTACGAAAAAACCGTGCTGGCGGCGTATCAGGAATGCGAGGACGCCTTGGCGGCGTATGCGAACGAAGCGCAGCGGCTGGCGTCGCTGCGCGCCGCGGCGACGGCGGCGGAGCAGAGCGTGGAGCTGGTGAACGAGCTCTACCGCAGCGGCCTCGCGAATTTCCAGAACGTGCTGGACATGCAGCGGCAGCTGTCGTCCTACCAGGACGCGCTGGCGCAATCGCGGGGCCAGTCGGCGGCCAATCTGGTGGCGGCCTACAAGGCGTTCGGCGGCGGCTGGACGGTGGAAGCCGCACGCTGAACGGGCGCGTGGGTTGGGTTTTCGAGCAGGCGGAGCAAACGGGAGTCTGGACATGAAGCACGTGATGAAGAATGCGGCGGGGCGGTGGATCGGCGGAGCGCTGTTGGCGGCGGGCGTGGCGGCGGTCTTTTTCTTCAAGGTGAAACCGGCGGAGGAGCCGGCGGATGCGACGGTCCGGCCGATCAAGAGCTGGGTTGTCGGCGCGGACGTGCCGCAGCCGAAGCTGTATTTTCCCGGCACGGTGGAGGCGGACGTCGAAGTGGATCTGTCCTTCGAAGTGGGCGGACGCCTGGTCGAATTCCCGATGCGGCGCGGCACGGTGGTCGAACAGGGCGCCATCCTCGGGCGGCTGGATTCCCGCAACTTCGAAAACCAGGTCAAGAACGCGGAGGCGGATTTGGAGCGCGCGCAGAGTTCGCTCGGCCGCATCGAGAAGGCCCTGAAGGTCAACGCGGTGTCGCAGGACGAATATTCGCAGGCCCGGGCCGCGGTCG
>CALKWZ010000045.1 GCA_938003985.1 uncultured Verrucomicrobiota bacterium
CCGACGCCTTCCAAAAAGGCCTGACCCGGATCGAGCTGGAAGTCTTCGCCGCCAACGCCCCCGCCCTCGCCCTCTACCGCAAATTCGGCTTCGTCGAGGAAGGCCGCAAACGCCAAGCCCGCTGCCTCGACGGCGTCTGCGAGGATTCCATCTGCATGGCGCTGCTCAAGGACGACAAATTTGGGACCGAAGAGAGGATCTGACAAACATGAAGTTCTGGAACAAGAAAATTGGACGTCGTTTGGCCGGCGTGCTGACCATAGTTGCCGTTGGGTTTGCCAGCGCATCTTTCGCCACTTGGCGGGCAAACAAACGGGCCGAAGACAAATTCTGGAAACGAGGCCGCGAACACCTCGATCAAATCATCGAAATCCATTCGGCCTACCAGGCGCTGATTCAAGACCACAACGCGAACACCAACCGCATCGAGCCCGGGCGGCTTCTCGGTGCAGCGGAAAAACAACTTCGCGGCCTGAAGGTTGCCGGCGATTTCGCCGGTTTTCTTCTTTCGCCAACCCCGTTTTTCAAACTCAGCGTGCTCTTCCGTCACTATGGTACGCCCGCCACGTTCGATGGCTTTCTGAACGACACCAACCCGATCGCGCGCGCAATGGGCCTGTATTGCTATGCCCGGACCGATTCCAACCGGTATGCCCAAATCTATTCGCAATACACCGACGACGAAACCGAGATTCACGTGTATCTGCAATCGTGCGCGCCGTGCGAAATGACCCTTGGCGAGTTCGCCCAACGCCTCCACGACACCCCCGATTTTCTGTGGGACGCTGCCCCCTATTGGGATTTTCAGTATCTGAAAGCCCGAGTTCTCCTGGGAGATGCAACGCCTGAAATGTTCGAATGAGGAACCGCCATGAACGCCACCGGAGCCCTGATCCTTCTCGTGGGGTTGATCCTCATCGGCGCGAGCATCCGGGGGCTGTTCAACCGGGGGCGGTCGATTCTCTGCGCCGCGGCCGGCCTCCTCGTTGCCCTGGGCGCCGGCTTGGGCGCGTGGATCGCATGGGTGGAATCAGACTCGGCGATCGGAACGGCGATCTATCTGGCCATCGGCCTCGTCGGCATCGTTGCGGTCGTCCGGCAGCTCAAGCCGCGCCGGCCCTGACCGGCCGATTCGGCGGAGCCCCGATCCCCGGTCATGTCGAGCGCAGTCGAGACATCTCGGCCTCGCCCCAACGGCAGGCCTGGGCGATCAAGCCCAGATCCCTCGACAAGCTCGGGATGACAGCCTTCCCGATCCCCTTTTGCGCCTTGGTGCCATTGTGCGAGGAGGTTTCGGCTTTTCACCGATCTCGGCGGGCTCGACCCTCCTTCATATCCCCATTCGTTGAATTCGTTCTATTCGTAGTTGGCAGTCCGCTTTGTTCTTTGTGCCCATTGTGGCACTCCATGCCCTCTTTCGTGTCTTTCGCGTGTTTCGTAGTTGATTCCGCCCCCCTCCCCGCCTTTTCCATCCGGTTTTTTGCAATCTCCGGAATCCCGGTTTAGATTGCCGCGCATGAACCCCGCGTCCCATCTGGGAACTTCGCCGATCCGCACCGATGCGCCGGCCAAGGTCCGCGGCACGCTCCGCTATACCGACGACCTCGTCCGGCCCGGCACGCTGCAGGCCGCCGTCCTCTTCAGCCCCCTCGCCCACGCGGAAATCAAGCGCATCGAAACCGCCGCCGCCGCGGCCGCCCCCGGCGTGCGCGGGGTCTTCACCGGCGCCGACTGGCCCGACGTTTTGATCGGCCTCTACATGGGCGACAAGCCGCCGCTGGCGCGCGGGAAAGTGCGCTACCACGGCGAGCCCGTCGCGGTCGTCGTGGCCGACGACGAAGCGTCGGCCCTAAACGCCCTGCGGCTGGTCAAAACCGAATACGCCCCGCTGCCCGCGCTGGGCAGCCCGCGCGAGGCGCTCGCGCCCGGCGCGCCCATCCTGCATCCCGACATGGCCGGCTACGCCCGCATCCCCGATATCCTGCCCGAGCCGGGCACCAACGTCGCCAACCGCACGAAGATCCGCAAGGGCGATCCGGCCCGGGCCTTCGCCGAGGCCGACGTCGTCGCGGAAGGCGAATTTTCGTTCCCGCCGGGCAACCACGTGGCCCTGGAGCCGCGCGTGGCCATCGCGGAATACGGCGCCGACGGACGGCTCGAAATCGACAGCTCCACGCAGTCGCCGTTCGAAGTCCGCAATCTCCTCGCCCGCGCGCTGGGCCTGCCCGAGCGGCGGATCGTCGTGCGCGCCGGGCCCATCGGCGGCGGCTTCGGCGGCAAGGCGGGCATCATGCTCGAACCCCTCGCCAGCCTGCTGGCCATGCGCTTCCCCGGCCGCCCGGTGCGCCTGGCGAACACGCGCGAGGCCGACCTGCTCTCCAGTCCCGGCCGCCCCGGCCTGCAGGCGCGCGTGCGGCTCGCCGCGCGCGCCGACGGCACGCTGCTGGGCGCGGACATCGAATTCCTGTTCGATTCCGGCGGCTACGCGGACTACGCCGTCAACGTCTCGCGCGCCGCCGCGATCTCCTGCACCGGGCCGTACAACGTCCCCAACGTGAAGACCGATTCCCTCTGCGTCTACACGAACCACCCCTTCGCCACCGCGTTCCGCGGCTTCGGCCACATCGAACTGTCCTACGCCACCGAGCGCGCCATGGACCTGCTGGCCGCGCGCCTGAAGATGGACCCCGCCGATTTGCGCCTGAAAAACGCCATCCGCCGGGGCGATCTCTCGCCCACGGGCGCGCCGATGGACGAAAACACCGGCGACCTGCCCGCGTGCCTCGCCAAGGTGCGCGCGCGCCTCGCGTGGGATTCCGCGCCGCACCGCGCCGTGCAGCCCGACGGCAAGATCCGCGCCAAGGGCATTTCCTGTTTCTGGAAGGCGCCGGCGATCCCGACCTTCACCGACGCCGGCGCGGTGCTCTACTTCGCCGAGGACGGCAGCGCCACGCTGGGCACCGGCGTCATCGAAATCGGCCAAGGCGCGCACGAAGGCCTGCGCATGCTCGTGGCCGAGGCCTTGAAAACCGATCTCGACCGCGTCCACGTCACGCGCGCGGTGGACACCGACCGTTCGCCGCACGACTGGGCCACCGCCGCCAGCCGGTCGCTCTTCATGGCCGGCCGCGCCGCGCTCGAAGCCGTCGCCGACGCCGTCGCGCAGATCCAGCGCACGGCCGCCGCGCCGCTGCAATGCCGGCCGGAAGATCTCGACGTCGCCGGCGGCCGCGTCTTCGTCCGCGAAGACCCCGCCCGTTTCCTCCCGCTGGAAAAAGTCGTCCTCGGCTACGTCTATCCCAACGGCAATTCCATCGGCGGGCCGGTGATCGGCCGTGGCCGGTACATCACGCCCGATCTGACCAGCCTCGACCCCGACACCGGCGCGGGCAAGCCGTGGCTGGAATGGACGCTGGGCGCCGAGGGCGTCGAGGTGGAAATCGATCCGGCCGACGGAAACGTCCGCGTGCTGAAGGCCGCCTGCTGCATGGACGTCGGCAAGGTCGTGCATCCCGCGCTCGCCCGCGGGCAAGCCGTCGGCGCCATGGCCATGGGCATCGGCTACTCGCTCTGCGAAGGCTTCGTCTTCGATGCCCGCCAGGTCGTCCAGAACGGCTCCCTGCGCGACTACAAGATCCTGCGCTACGGCGAGGATCCGGAGTATTTCGTCGATTTCGTGGAAACGCCGCAGCAGGACGGCCCCTACGGCCTGCGCGGCCTGGGCGAGCAAGGCATCGTCGGCATGCCCGGCTGCCTCTCCCAGGCCGTGTCCCTCGCCATCGGCGCGCACATGACGGAGCTGCCCATGACCCCCGAAACCATCTGGAAAAAAGCGCAGGAGCCCGCGCCATGATCGCCGCCGACGTCGCCTATCTCCGTCCCGACACCGCCGAAGAGGCCGTGGACGCCTGGCGCCGGCACGCCGGCGCGCGCTATCTCGCCGGCGGCACCGAAATCGCCACCGCCGCCCGCCGCACCGCCGCCTTCGACCTGCGCGCGTGCATCGACGTCAAGCGCATCCCCGAAGCCAACGTCCACGAAATTTGCGGCGGGTGCCTCCGCCTGGGCGCGGCGCTGACGCTGTCCGACGTCGCGGAAGGCGACGCCTTCCCGCTGCTCAACGCGGTGCTGCGCGGCATCGCCGACCGCACCGTCCGCAACCGCCTCACCCTCGGCGGCAATCTCGCCGGCCTGCTGCCCTACCGCGAGGCCGCGCTGCCGCTGCTGCTGGCCGACGCCACCGTCCTGACGGTCGCCCCCGGCGCGGACGACCGCCCCCCCGTGCGCCAGGAGCGCCCCTTGCGCGCGATCTTCGACAAGCGCCTCGTCCTGGCCCCCGGCGAACTGGTGCTGTCGTTCTGCGTGCCGCTGGAAGCGCCCGAATGGCCCTGGAGCCACTACCGCCGCACGCGCACGGGCGAGGTCGATTATCCGCTCGTCACCGTTGCCATGGTCCACGACGGCGCCGGCGTCCGGTTCGCCGTGTCCGGGGCCCATCCGTATCCGTTCCGCTCCGACGCCGTGGATGCGCTGCTTTCCAAGGACGGCGCCGCCGCCCTTCCGGCCGTGCTGGAGGCGCTCGGCCCGTTGCGGGCCGATGCGCGCGCGTCGCTGGAATACCGCGTCGCCCTGCTGAAGAACATGATCCGCGCCGGGCTGGAGGATCTGGCATGAAAGAACTCTCCGGCATCGTGGAAATCGTCCTGCGGATCAACGGCGAGGAACGCCGCGCCGCCGTGCGCCCCGGCGACACCCTCCTGCGCGTCCTGCGCGAAAAGCTCGGCCTGACCGGCGCCAAGTGCGGCTGCGAAAACGGCGACTGCGGGGCCTGCACGGTCCTGCTCGACGGCAAGCCCGTGAAGTCCTGCATGCTCCTCGCCGTCGAGTGCGAAGACGCCGCGGTGACCACCATCGAAGGCCTGCGCGACCACCCCGTCCAGCAGGCGTTCGCCGAGGAAAACGGCTTCCAGTGCGGCTTCTGCACCCCCGGCATGATCCTCAACGCCGCGGCCCTCGTGGAGGCCCATCCCGAGTCCGACGACGCGACCGACCGCGAATGGATGCAATCCAACCTCTGCCGCTGCACCGGCTACGAGGGCATCCGCAACGCCCTCGCCGCCGCCCGCCGCAAAGCCGCCGCGCCGTAGGTTGGACGACGGCATTTGTGTTCCGCGCCGACCTTGGATAGATTGTTCCGCATCTTTCCGGAGGACTCGCCATGAACGTCGCCCAACTTGCCACGACCCGCCGCACGGCCAAAGCTTTCGCGCCCGGCCGGCCGCTGCCGGCGGACCTGCTCGAGCAAATCCGCGTCCTGTTGCGCTACAGCCCGTCGTCCGTCAATTCCCAGCCCTGGCATTTCGTGCTGGCGGCCAGCGCGGACGCCAAGGAGCGCCTCGCGCGGGCCATGCCGCCGCCGTATGCCTACAACGCGCCCAAAGTGCGCAACGCCTCGCTCGTCGTGGCCTGCTGCGTCCGCGCCGACCTGGACGACGCCCAGCTCGACGCCCTGCTCGCGCAGGAACGCCGCGACGGGCGGCTTCCCGACGAGGCCGCGGCGGCCAACCAGGCGAAGTCGCGCCGGACCTACGTCGAGCTGCACCGCCAGCGCGGCGACGTCCGCGCCTGGATGGAAAAACAGGTCTATCTCGCGGTCGGCGGACTGCTCTTCGGCGCCGCGGCGCTCGGGCTCGACGCCTGCCCCATGGAAGGCTTCGATGCGGATCTCCTCGACGCCGAGCTGGGCCTGCGGGAGCGCGGCCTGGCCGCGACGGCGCTGGTGGCGCTGGGTTGGCGCGGGCCGGACGACTGGAACGCCGCGCTGCCCAAGTCGCGCCTGCCGGCCGCGGCGGTCTTCACGGAAATCTGAGCCCGTGCGGATCCTGTCCAGCGGCGACCGCATCCGGCCGGGCGTCTACAAAGTCACGGCGCGGTTCGCGCGCAGCGTCCTGCTGCTCGATGCCGAAGACCGCGCGCTGTTCGTCGTGGACAAATCCATCGGCGCGGGCCCGCTGAATCTCGTCGTGGCCGATCCCAACGCTTTCGTCGCGGGCGAAACGCTCGCGATTGGCCGCGGTTCAGGAGCCCCCCCACGGCCTTGCGCCGTGGGAGGCAAAGTTGGCTCCCCCACCGCACAAGGCGGTGGGGCCCGCCCGAACCACCGCCGCCCGAAAGCCCCCCGTTTCGACTCGGCCCTGCCGCGCACGGATCGCGCGAAACTGGCGCGCGTCCTGGCGACGGCCCTGCCGCGCCACGCGCCGCCGGACAGCCTCGTGTCGCTGTTGTTCCCCGCCGGAAAACTCCCGCGCCTTCAGGCAAACCGCGATGCCCTGTTCCGGAAGGCCTTCGCGCAGATCGCCGCGGGCCGGCTCGCGGCCGGCGTGCGGCTCGTCCGCGGCTGCGGCGCGGGCCTGACGCCGGCGGGCGACGATTTCCTGTGCGGCTGGATGCTGGCCTGCCGGCTGCGCCGCCGCGGCGCCCTCACCCAGAAAATCCTGAAGCACGCGCGCGGGAAAAATCCGGTGTCCAATGCCTTCCTGGATCTGTCGGCCGCCGGCCGCGTCAACGTCGCGGTGCAAAAGCTGCTGCAAGCCCCCTCCGCCCCCCGCGTGCGGGCCGTCTGCGCCTTCGGCCACAGTTCGGGCGCGGATCTGCTGAGCGGAATGCTCTTTGGCCTGGGGCATTCAGAATGAATGGCTTGGTCCGCCATTCTGACTCCTGACTCCTGAATACTGGAGCCCCCGGCTCAGACCAGCGCCCACCACACGACGAGGCTCAGCGCGATGCGGTACCAGCCGAAGCCTTCGAACGTGTGGCGCGAGATGATCCGCATGAGCCAGCGGATGGAAGCCCACGCGACGACGAACGAAACGGCCAGACCAACGGCGTAGGGCGCCAGGTCGGAGCGTTGCAGCGAATCCCAGCCCTTGTAGAGATCGTAGACGCCCGCGAGCAGCAGCACCGGCACCGCCGCGAAGAACGAATATTCCGCCGCGGTCTTGCGCCCCAGCCCCAGCAGCCGGCCGCCGAGGATCGTGGCCATCGAGCGCGACGTGCCCGGGATCATCGCGATGCACTGGAAAAAGCCGATGCCCAGCGCGCGCTTCCAGCCGATCGCGTCCACGCCGCCTTCGTCGTGCGACGGCAGATACCGCTCCAACAGGATCATCGCGACGCCGCCGACGCCGAGGGCGATGGCGATCGTCGCCGGCGAAAACAGCCGGGCCTTGATCGCGTCGTGGAACAAGAGCCCCAGCACCATCGCCGGCAAGGTCGTCAGAAACAGCCAGAACAGCCCGCGCAACCCCGCCAAGCCCGTCGCGGGCCGGAAATCCGCCAACCGCCGGAACCGCCGCCGGTATTCCACCAGCACGGCCAGCATGGCCCCGGACTGGATCACGACCTCGAAGCTCTCGTGGAATGCGGTTTTCAGGCATGCTTCCGCCAAAACGAGGTGTCCGGTCGAGGAGATCGGCAGGTATTCCGTGATCCCTTCCACCACCCCCATCAGGGCGGCCATCCAGTTTGTCGCAACAGGCGTCATGGGCGATTGATCCGACGCACCGTATGCTATTTGTCGGTGCGCAGGCAAGCCCTTCTCCCGGTGCGCCTCGGGCCTTGACCGGCCCCGGCGCGTTGCGTAATGTTCCGACCATGTCGAAATCCCTTGCCATCGGCCTTTGGCGCCGCGTCGGATGGGCCCTGTGCGTGGGCGCCGCCGCGCTCGCGCCGGTCCCCGCCGGAGCCGTCGCGAAACCCTACACGGAAGAAACGCCGGGGCGGGGCTTCCACCTGTTCGTCCGTCCGCACGAAAAGACGCCGGAAACCCAGTGGGCGCACGTGCAGCGGCTCGACGCCGACGGCCGGACGCGCGCGGCGGCCAAGCAGGCGCTGGCCCTGCGCATCTGGTGGCCGAACGCGGAAGAGGCGCCCGGGGGCCAGACCTATTACGCCCGCCGCCTGGACGACCGCGGCAAGCTCCAGGCCGCTTTCGACGCCTACCAGCATCTGGTGGACCACTATCCCGGGCGGTTCGAGTTCAACGACGTGCTGGCGCGCCAGATGCGCCTCGCCAAGACCCTGATGGAGCGCAAAAAAGGCCAGATCCTGTTTCTGCCGGGATTCGCCGCGCCCGAACGCGCCATTCCCCTGTTCGAGAAGATCGTCGCCAGCGCGCCCGAGGGCGCCTTCGCCGCCGAAGCCTATTACCTGATCGGCGCGGCCCACGAGCAGGCCTACGAGTACGACGAGGCCATCGACGCCTATTTCACCGCCTTGAACCGTTATCCGGACAGCCCGTTCGCCGTCCAGGCCGCCTATGCGCAGGCCCGCTGCCACGTCGAACTGGCCGACGACGCCCCCAACGACGCCCGCGCGCTCGCCGAAGCGATCGCCGCCTGCACCCTCTTCCTCCAGCGCCAGCCCGATTCCGAGCACGCGGGCGAGATCGAGGCCAGCCTCGCGCGCCTGCGCGAACGCCAGGCCGCCATCGCCTTCGCGCGGGCGCGCTACTACGACCGCATCCTGCACAAGCCCGAGTCGGCGCTGATCGAATACCGCCGGTTCGCGGCCCTGTTCCCCGCCGCGCCACAAGCCGCCGAAGCCCGCGCGCGCATCGCCCAGCTCGCGCCCGAGGAGAAACAACCATGAAGCGAATTCCCGCCGTCGCCGCCGCCTTGCTGCTCCTGTTCGCCGCGGGCTGCGCCAACTACCGCCTCGGCTCGATGCTGCCGAAGGACGTCCGGACCGTCTACGTCCCCACCTGCCGGAACCAGACCCCCGAGCCGCTGATCGAACAGGACGTCACCCGCGCGGTCCTCTCGCAGATCCAGATGGACGGGTCGCTGCGCATCGCCTCCGAAAGCGACGCCGACGTCGTGCTCGAAGTCACCCTGAACCGCTTTTGGCTGGACCCGGTCGCCTACGAGGCGGGCAGCGCCTCGACCGCCAACCAGTACCGCATGAGCATCAAGGCGTCCTTCGTCCTGTATCGGCGGTCGGACCGGTCGGTGCTCGTCGAATCGCCGTCCGTGACCGGGTGGTACGACTTCGAATTCGCCGGCGACATGTCCTCCTCCAAGGCCATCGCCCTGAGTCCCGCCGCGGAAGACCTCGGCCGGCGCATCGTCGGCCAGATCGTCCAGTACTGGCCCTAGGGAACCCCGGCCCGTGCCCGCCAAGCGCATCATCCCCTGCCTCGACATCACCGGTGGCCGCGTCGTCAAGGGCGTCCAGTTCGTCGAGCTGCGCGACGCGGGCGACCCCGTCTCCGTCGCCCGGGCCTACGAAGCCCAGGGCGCCGACGAACTGACCTTCCTCGACATCACCGCCTCCAGCGACGGCCGCGACACCCTGGTCGACGTCGTCCGCGCCGTGGCCAAGCAGGTGTTCATGCCCCTGACCGTCGGCGGCGGCCTCCGCACGCCGGGCGACGTCCGCCGCATGCTCCAGGCCGGCGCCGACAAGGTTTCCCTGAACACCGCCGCGATCCTCAATCCCGACCTCATCGACGAAGCCTCCCGCCAGTTCGGCGCGCAGTGCATCGTGCTGGCCATCGACGCCCGCCGCAATCCCGACGGCCGGCCCGGCTGGACGGTCTATACCCACGGCGGCCGCAAGCCCACCGCGCTCGACGCCGTCGAGTGGGCCTGCGAAGGCGTCCGCCGCGGCGCCGGCGAAATCCTCCTCACCAGCATGGACTGCGACGGCACCAAGAACGGCTACGATCTGGCGCTGACGCGCGCCATCGCCGACGCCGTGCCCGTACCCGTCATCGCCTCCGGCGGCGTCGGCACCCTCGACCACCTGCGCGCCGGCATCGCCGAAGGCCACGCGGACGCCGTCCTCGCCGCCTCGATTTTCCATTTCGGCGAATTCACCGTGCCCCAGGCCAAGGCCTATCTCGCCGCCCACGGCATCGAAGTCCGCGCGCCCTTTGCCGCGGACGCCCCCGCCCCGCAAGGAGTCCCCGCATGAAAGAGCTCGAAGAAGGCACCGCCTTGACCCTCGATTTCCACAAGCTGACCAAGGCCGTCGCCGCCTGCCCCGGCGTCATTCCCGTCGCCGTCCAGCACGCCGACACCCGCGAAATCATCCTGATCGCCTACGTGAACGAAATCGCGTTGAAAAAAGCGATCGCCGAGCGCACGGCCATCTTCTGGAGCACGTCGCGCAACGAGCTGTGGGAAAAAGGCAAAACCTCGGGCGAGACCTTCGACCTGCTGGACGTCCGCGTCAACTGCGAGCAGAATTCGCTCGTCTACGTCGTGCGGCCGCGCCGCGGCGGCATCTGCCACACCAAGAACCAGGCCGGCCAGCCGCGCAACTGCTACTACCGCCGGCTCGATTTCGCCACCGGCCAGCTCGTCAACCTGGACCCCTAGGCCATGACCGCGCAACCGCCGCATCGTCCCGACCCCTTGCCCGAGGCCGATGAACTGCGCACGGCGGCCAACCGGCGCATCTTCGCGTTCGTGGCGGTCTTCACCCTGCTGCTCGCCGGCGCGCTGTGGCTCGTGCTGCGGGAAGAAAAGCGCCGCGGCGTTCTGGTGGTTCCGACCGAGTCGGCCGCGCCCGCGGCCCCCGCCGTCCCGGCGCGCCCCGCCGAACCGGCGGCGGCCCCTGCCGCGCCGGCGCGCCAAGCCGTCGTCCCCGCCCTCGAACAATCCGCGCAGATGGAAGAAGCCTTGGTTGCCTACCGGGAGGCCGGCGCACATCTCGTCGCCAAGCGGTTCGAGCAAGCCGAAGAACGCGCGCTGGCCGCGCTGCAGGCCTATCCCAAGCTGGCCGGCGCCCAGCGCATCCTCGGCTTGATCTATCTCCAGCAAGGCAACGTCGACCGCGCCATCGCCGTGCTCGAAGCCTCCCTGCGCAACGAGCCGTTCCATCCCGAAGCCCTCACCAACTTGGCTTTCGCCTATTTCCAGGCCCAGAACATGGGGCTTGCGATGGAACTGATCGAGACCTGCCGGCGGCTGCACCCCGACTACAAGCCCGCCCTGCTGCAGGAAGGCGTCATGCGCCTCGGGCAGCCCGGTTCCGAAGTCGCCGTCGACGTCCTGCGCGAAGCCGTCGAGACGTTCCCCAACCTGCCCGGGCCGCGCAACAACCTGGCCGTGGCCCTGGCCCGCGTCGGCGACCGCGCCGGCGCTCGCGAACAGCTCGAAAAGCTCCTCGAGATGGATCCCCGCAACTTCTCCGCGCTGTTCAACGTCGGCGCCCTCTTCGCGCAGGAAACCAACGCCCCCGCCGCCGTGCCCTGGCTGCGCCGCGCGATGGAACAGATCCCCCCGGCGCAGTTCCGCGCCTATCTCAACGATCCCGACCTGGCCCCCATCCGCGAAACCCCCGAGTTCCAGCAGTTCCTGCAGGAACTCGACCCCGTCTTCCCCGGCCCGAAACCCGGAAACTGACCACCTCTCCCCTGTCTCCGGTTTCCGGCCCCCCGGCCCCTGACCCGTCAGGGCGCCGGATTTCCGATCCAGATCGCCTTGTTCGCGAACGGCGCCAGATCGCCGCCGTACGACCACAGGTAGTACGTGGCCTTCGAGCTGTTCGAATAGACGTAGGACATTCCCCACGGATCCAGCAGATTGGTCAACGCGTGCTTGGACTCCACCAGCGCGTTCGACAGCGTCGCGAAAGAGGGCGGCACCTGGCCGTATTTCATCTGGTAGTCGGTGATGAAGACCGACAGCTGCTCGATTTCCGCTTCCGCCTTGTTGCGGGCGGCCGATTTCTGCGCGTTGCCGGCCAGACCGAGGATCAGCGCCGCCAGCAGCGCGATGATCGCGATGACCGTCAACAATTCCACCAACGTGAATCCCGCCTGTTTCGTGCGCTTCATGAATTCTCCTCAGTCTGGCGCCAGTGTGCGCCAAACGCCGGCGGGAATCAAGACGGGTCTTCGCGGCGCCGCCGGCCGTTTTTCCCTTTTGCCGGAACCCCCGGCCATGTATATTGATGAAAACCTCCTGGAGGCGCCCATGAAACGGTTCCTTTCGTTCTGCTGCTTGTTCAGCCTCGCCGCCGCGGCGATCGCGACGCCCTACAACACGGCCGTCCTCGACGGCCGCCCCATCGAGTACGACGACTACGATTTCAAGGATACGTTCCACGGCGCATCCGCCTGGGGGGCCAACGGCACGCTCAGCAACCTCTACGTCACCTGGGACGCCACCTACCTCTACGTGGCCTTGCAGGCCTGGCAGGCAAACAACAACAAGCTCGTCGTCCTGCTCGACCTCGACCCCGGCAACGGCACCGGCGCGACGTCGACCACGAACTGGACGAACGTCGATCCCAGCTTCATCAAATACAACGACTACGGCTGGGTCGGCGGCGGCGGCTTCGGTCTCGACGTCATGTTCGCCAGCGAGGGCACCTACAACAACTGCATCCGCGTCCTCTACGACGGCGTCGAAGCGCCCTCGACCAACAACCTCGAATCGCTCTTCGACGCCGGCAACGGCGCGGTGCCCGCGGGCGCGCCGGTGGACATGGCCAGCCTGAACGACGCGACGGCCTGCCCCCACAAGGGCTTCGAAGCGCGCATCCCGTGGACCAACCTCTACGCCGGCACGCGCTTCGGCACCGTCGAACCCGGCGAAATCCTGCCGCGCGGCGCGACCTTGCGCCTGCTCGCCGGCATCCACAACAACGATCCCGCCAGCGCCTGGAGTTCGCCCGACACCATCCCCAACCAAGGCGTCTCGGACTATACCAACGGCATCGTGACGACCCTCGACTACATGGACGTGACGGTGGACGCCAATACGAACGGCATCCCGGACGATTTCGGCAGCGCGGGCAACGCCCCCTACATCCGCGCCGCGGCCGGCGCCATCGGCGGTTCGTCCGTCTACGTCGCCTTCAACGAGGCTGTCGCCGCCACCTCCGTCGTGGATCTCGCCCGCTGGACGATCGACGGCGCCGCGCCCAGCGGGGCGGCGGCGCAGGGCGCCTACGGCGTCCTGTTGACCTTGGCCGCGCCCCTCGCCACCAATTTCGTGCCCATCCGCGCCGTCGGCGTCCAGGACCTGGGCGGCTTCTCCCGCACGACCGAGCATTGCCTGATCCCGGCCGCCAGCGGCATCCCGCAGGCCGTCACCGTGACGTTCCAGGTCTTCACGAACTCCGGCATGGGCGCGAGCAGTTCCCACTCCAAACCCACCGCGTTTTTCGTCAACGGCTCGTCCCTGCCCTTGGAATGGGGCTATCCGCCTTACGAAACCATCCCGCTGACGGCCATTCCCGGCTCCAACGGCTGGACGTCCGCCTCGGTCGTCTTTCCGCCCGGTTCCCCGACGGAGCTGTTCTACAAGTACAGCGCGCGCATTTTCGGCACCAACAACTACGAGGCCATCCGCCTCACCGATTTCGCCAGCGCTTCCCGCCGGCTGACGCTGCCGACCGACGGTTCGCCGATCACGGTGACGGAGCATCTCGGCGCCGCCGCCCACCCCCTGCGCAATCCCGGCAGCACCAACCTGCCCTCCGCCCAAAACAGGCTGTTCACGGACGCGCGCCGCGGCGACGCCGGCGTCCGCACCAACCGCACCGTGCTCTTCCAGCTCGATCTGTCCATGCGGCGGCGCGACAACCTCCAGCGCGTCATGGTCCTCGGCTCCGATCCGCTGCGCGGTTTCAACGACACCGGCGACAACGAAGGCGGCAACGCCAGCGACTTTCCCCACAACACCATCTACGTGACGTGGACCAACGCCGGCGTCCAGCTCTTCGACGACGGCACCCGCGGCGACGCGGTGGCCGACGACGGCGTCTACTCCCGCCTCTGGTCCCTCGCCACGAACGGCTACGATGCCGCCATCGCGACCAATTCCCCCTACTCGCTCGTCGGCGGCGCGGAAACCGTCTATTTCCCCGCGCTGACGCCGGGCACTTATCCCTACCTGGGCGACACCTATTGGCTCACCCGGCGCACGCCGCGCAGCTTCATCTACAAGTTCTACGTGCTGACCTTGGACGGACAGTCCCACGAAAGCCCGTCCAGCAACCTCGAATACTACGTCGCCGATCCCGCCGACGCGACGGCCATCGTCCTCGATCCGTTCGCGTGGGACAACGAAGCCCTGCCGCCGCCGCCGCCCACCAACGCCCCCGTGGGCATGGCCGTTGTCGCCACCGGCGGCACGGCTACCGTGCAGTTCGAAAACGTCTTGAGCGAAGGCGCCCACGGCATTTTGGTTTCCACCAACCTGCCCGCCGGCCTCGACGGCTTCCAGGATTACGGCCTGCGCGCGACCGCCGGCGCCACGAACGAAGACAAGCGCATCTGGTCGGCCACCGTCGGCCAGATTTCGGCCGTCAAAGAATATTACGCCCCCTACGCCGGTCTCGAACCCGATCCGTTGCCCACGTTCTGGGAGCCCAGCTCCGTGCCGGCCACCGCCACCACGTGGCGCGTCCACTACAGCCAGTTCAAGGGCGATCTCAAAGGCAAGCGCGCCATCGCCGCCGCCGGCACGTTCAACGGCTGGGGCCTCACCCCCATGACCTTCCTGGGCGACGGCCACTGGGCCGTGGACGTCCCGCTCGACGCCGCCGCAGACGGCGCGATCCTCGAGTTCAAGTTCCGCGACGGCGACGTCTGGCTCGGCGGCGGCAATTTCAAGGCCATGCGCGGCGGCCCCGCCACCTGGACGCCCGACCAGCCCGTGCCCGGCGACGTGTTTTCCGTCGCGATCGACGTGGCCGGCACGCCCATCGCCGCCGCCACCAACGTCAACGTCCATCTCGGCTTCGATTCCGGCTGGGCGGAAGCCGCGGCCCGGCCCATGACCAACGGCGCCGGCACCGTCTGGGAATATGCGCTGACCGTTCCCACCAATTATTGGCAGAGCGTCAACTGGGTTTTCAACGCCCAGACCAACGGTTCCGCCAACGTCATTTGGTATTCGCCGGTCGACTGGAAAGCCTTCATGACCTCTCTCGTCAATCCCTGATCCCCGAAAGGAACCTGCCATGTCCAAGAAATCCGCGTTCACCCTGATCGAACTGCTGGTGGTCATCGCCATCATCGCCATGCTGGTGGCCATCCTGTTGCCCGTCACCTTCAAGGCCATCGAGATGGGCCGGCGATCCAGTTGCGCCAACAACCTGAAATCCATCGGCGTGGCGTTCACCACCTATGCCACCGACCACCAAGGCGAAATGCCCCACGACGCCCCCTTGCCGCCCGCCAACGGCACGTTCGCGGAAACGCCCGATTTCACCGCGATCGCCGTCAAGGTCTACACCAACGGCTACGTCACGGACCTGCGCCAGTGGGTTTGCCCCAGCGACAAGATCGACGGCAATTTCGCCGTTTCCGTTGCTCCGAACATCGCCTCCTTCAAGTCGAAGGCCGGCAGTTGCAGCTACATGTACATCTCCGGCTATCATCTGGTCCGCACGCTGGAATCCCCGGCTCTGGCCCCCATGCTCTGCGACGAATCCAACAAGAGCGAATACGGCGCCGCCACTCCGGACAAAATGCCCAAGATCGAGGATAACGACAACCACGGCGCCAACATCCGCAACGTCCTGTTCCTGGATGGCCACGTGGTGACGTTCAAGGATGCCGACGCCGCCAACGCCATCTTCGGCAATCTCAAGAACCCCGAGGTCGTTTGCAGCGTGGATTGAGTTGGCCTCCCGCCAAACGCAACGCGGCCCGCCGGTTGGCGGGCCGCGTTTTTTTCGTCGCGCAGACGCCTATTTCTTCTTGAGCGGCACGCAGACGTCGAACCGGCAGGTTGGACCCGTGCAGTCGTCGTGGTACAGCTCGTAGCACGGCTGGTCCGCGCATTCCAGGCCGTGGTCCACCACGTAGCGGAAGGTTTCCTCCCACGCCGCGCCGAACCCCGTGACGGGCACGTCGAATTCGCAGACGAGGTACGGCCCGCCGGGGACGTCCTGCAGCGCGATCGGCGCGTCCACCTGCGTGCCCGGCGGCACCGGCAGGCAGGCGTCGGTCCGGCACTGCGCCGGCGCCGTCACCTCCGGATTGTCCCAGTACATCCCCAGCATCGGCCCGTGGCCGATCAGCCCGCGCGGGCCCGCCCAGCGCATCAGTTCGCCGAACGCCGCCTCGCAGACGTCCTTGCCGTAGGGGCCGATCTTCCGCGCGTAGGCGACGTGCCACGCCGGCATTTCCTTCACGATGGCTTTCATTTCGATCTTCCTTTCAGGTTGCGGTGAAATCCGCTTCACCTGGCCCGCATCCTGCCCCACGAAGAAAGAACCCGCTTCTCCGGCGTTGCGCGGTTTGTTTCCCCGCTTGCTCCGCCGGAAGGCCGTCGGCGTCGTCCCGAACCGCGCGCGGAACGCCTTGGCGAAATTCTGCGAACTCGAAAAACCGCAGTCCAGCGCCACGGCCGTGACGTCGTCCCGCGGATTCGCCAGCAGGCGGTTCGCGGCCCATTCCAGCCGCAGCCGCCGCAGGAATCCGAACACCGTCTCGCCCGTGGCCGCCGTGAAGATCCGGTGGAAATGGTACGGCGAAAAGTTCGCGGCCGCCGCGATTTCCTCGAGCGACGGGTCGCGGCCGAGGTTCGCGCTGATGAAGTTCATCGCCCGGCAGATCCGCTGCCGGTAGTCCAGTCCCGTCGCCTCGTTCGCCGATTTCATGCCGCGCATCCTAGCCGCCCGCGCCGCGACCGACAACAGGATTGCGCGGCGCCCGGCCGTGCCGTAAGGTACGGGCGGTCGATCGGGCGGTTAGCTCAGTTGGTCAGAGCGCCATGCTTACACCGTGGATGTCGGGGGTTCGAGCCCCTCACCGCCCAGGTTCCCCCTCTCCCGCCTTGACGTCGGCGGAGCGCGCGGAGATGATGCTCCCGCATGCGCATTCCCGCCGTTCCATCCCGCACGGTCCTGATCACCGGCTGTTCGTCCGGCATCGGCGCCGCCACGGCCGAGGCGCTGCGCGCCGCCGGCTGGCGGGTCTTCCCCACCGCGCGCGCCGCCGCCGATCTCGACGCCCTGCGCGCGCAGGGATTCGAACCCCTCGCCTTGGACTTGGCCGATCCCGCCGCCGTCGAAGCCACCGCGGCCGAAGCGCTCGCGCGCACGGACGGCGCGCTCGGCGCGCTCGTCAACAACGCGGGCTATTGCCAGGCCGGCGCCCTCGAGGACGTGTCCCGCGCGGCCCTGCGCGCCCAGTTCGAGACCAACGTGTTCGGCCTGCACCAGTTGACCCGCGCCCTGCTGCCCGCGTTCCGGCGCCAGGGCCGCGGCCGCATCGTCCACGTCGGTTCGGTGCTCGGCCGCATCGCGACGCCCATGGTCGGCAGCTATTGCGCCTCCAAGTTCGCGCTCGAAGCCCTCGCCGACGCCCTGCGCATCGAACTGCTTGGTTCCGGCATCTGGGTGGCGCTGATCGAGCCCGGCGCCATCCTGTCGCGCTTCCGGAAGAACGCCGCGGAGACCCTCGACCGCAACGTCGACCGCGCGCAGTCCGGCTTCGGCGACGTCTACGCGCGCGAGATCGAGCGCCGCCGCCGCCAGGTCAAGAAACCCGATTGGTTCACCCGGCCGCCGGAAGAAGTCGCCCGCAAGATCCGCCATGCCCTGGAATCGCCGCGCCCGAAACGCCGCTACGGCGTCACCTTGGCGGCACCGCTGACGGAACTGGTCGCCCGGTTCATCCCGCAGGCCTGGACGGATCCCATCTTGGCGCGGCGCGTGCCCTCGCGCCAATCCGCCCCGGAGCAGCAACCGTGAAACACCGCCCGAAACATTGGGCCGAATATCTGCTGATGCGCGGCTTCTGCGGGATCGTCGCGGCCTTGCCCTACCGGCCGGCGCTGATCTTGGCCGCCGTCTTCGCCCGCATCGGCTTCGCGCTGGCGGCCGCGCGGCGCAACGAGGCCGTCCGGCGCATCCGGCTCGTGCTGGGCCCCGGTTGTACGCCCCGCCAGGCCCGCGCCATCGCCTGGCAGTCCCTCCGCAACATGGCCTTCAATCTCGCGGAAATCCTCTACGTCGGCGGCGGACGGCCGCGCGCGTTGCCCGTGCCCATCGACATGCAGGATGCGCTGGACCGCGTCCGGACGTATGCGCGGGAGAATCCCGGCCGCGGCGGCATCTTCGCCTGTCCCCACATGGGCAACTGGGAACTGGCGGGCATCGTCGTTCCCTCCTGCGGCATCGACATGTTCACCCTCACCGGCGTGCAGAAAAACCCCTTGGTGCAGGATTACCTCCAGCGCCTGCGCCACGCCCCCGGCGTCGAGCTGCTCCCCCGGGGCTCCGGCACCACGCTGCGCAAGATCTTCGCCAACCTCCGCAAAGGCAAGTTCCTCGCCATCATGCCCGACCTGCGTTCCCGCCTGCCGGGCGTCCGCGTCCGCTTTTTCGGCGGCGAGGCCAATCTCTATCCCGGCATGGGCCATTTCGCCCGCCAAGTCGAGGTCCCGATCTTCCTCGCCGTCATGAAACGCCACGGCTGGACCCGCCACTCCGTCGAACTGCACGGCCCGTTCGAGCCCGATCCCGCGCTGGACAAGGAAGTCGATGCCGTCCGCCTCACCCAGCTCGTCATGGACATCGTGGATGCCGAAATCCGCCAGGATCCCGGCCAGTGGTTCTGGTACAACAAACGTTGGATCCTGGACCCGCTCGAGCCGGAAGCCGGCGCCGAGCCGGCGCCGCCGGAGCCGGCCGCAACGAATCCAGCGCCGCGCTAGGCGGGATCGGACGCCGGCTCTTCCGCCGGGCTTTCCCCGGCCGGCTTGGCCTCGGCCTCGCCGCGGAATTTCACCGAGACGATCTTCGAGATGCCCCGCTTTTCCATCGTCACGCCGTAGAGCGCGTCGGCGCGGCCGATCGTCTGCCGGTTGTGGGTGATGACGATGAACTGGGTGCCCAGGATGAAGCCCTTGAGCATCTCGAGATAGCGCGCGATGTTGCTGTCGTCGAGCGCCGCGTCGAGCTCGTCCGTGAGGCAGAACGCGCTGGGCTTGACCTTGAACAGCGAGAACAGCAGCGCCACGGCGGTCAGCGTGCGCTCGCCGCCGGAGAGCAGCGAGACGGTCTGCAGCTTCTTGCCGGGCGGGCGCGCGATGATTTCGATGCCCGATTCCAGCACGTTCTCCTCGTCCACCAGCACCAGCTTGGCGTTGCCGCCGCCGAAGAGCTGCTTGAACAGCTCCTGGAAGTTTTCGTTCACCTGGTTGAAGGTCGTCGTGAACAGCGAGGTCGTCGTGTCGTTGATCTTGCGGATCAGGTCCAGCAGCTGCTGCTTGGAGTTGACGAGGTCGTCGTTCTGCTGGCTCAGGAACGCGAAGCGCTCTTCCAGCTCCTGGTGTTCCTCGATGGCCACGAGGTTGACCGGGCCCATGCTCTGGATCTTGGTGCGGATTTCCGCCACCATCGTTTCGAGCGCTTCGCGGTCGGCGGGTTGCCCGCCTTCTTCCCATTCCGGCTCCTTGGACTTGAGCACGTCGGCGGGTTGCAGGCTGTATTCGGCGCTCATGCGCTCGACGAGGTTCTGGCGGTGCAGGCGCTGGCGCGCGAGCTGGATGTCCACCCCGTTGCGCTGCTCGCGCACGGCGTCGAGTTCGGTCCGCTGCGCGTGCAGTTCGGCGTCGCTGCGGCCCAGTTCGGCGTTGCGGCTTTCGCGCTGCGCGCGGGCCTCCAGCAATTCGGCCTGGCGCCGGGTTCCTTCGGCCTCGAGCGGGGCGATCTGCGCTTCGGCTTCCTGCGTGGCCGCCTGCAGCGCCGCGACGCGCTCGCGGTAGGAATCGATGCCCGCCGCGCGCTCGCGGATGAGGCTTTCCAGTTCGCGGATGCGCGCTTCGAGCGGCTCGCCGCGCGCCCGCAGGCCGTCGAGCTGCTGCTTGTAGCCGGAAAGCGCCACGCGGCATTCCGTGGCCGCCTCGAGGCGGGCGTTGCGCTCGTCTTCGAGCTGGCGCAGCTTTTCGGAATCGGCCGCGGTCTGCGCGCGGACGTCGGCCTGGCGCGCGCGGATGGTTTCCATCTCGCCGGCCATCTGGGTGCGCCGCTGCGAACCGGCGCCGGTTTTCTTGGTCAACGCGTCCAGTTCCCAGCCGATGGTCTCGGCGCGTTCGGCGGCCTGCTTGGCCTCGCGCTCCACCATGCGGATTTCGCCTTCGGCCAGGGCCATTTCGCGGCGATGGCTTTCCAGCGCGGTCTGGGCCGCATCCAGCGCGGCGCGCGCGGCGGCTTCGTCCTGCTGGAGGGCTTCGGCGCGGGCGCGGGCCGCGTCGGCCTCCCGGCGCAGGCGTTCGAGATCTTCCTGCCATTCGGCCAACTGGTGTTCGCGGGCCAGCGGATTGCTCTCGTTTTCGCCCGGGGCCCAGAATTCCACGGAACCGTCGCCGCGCGCCACGATGCCGTCGCGCGTGACGTAGGTCAGGTTCGCCGGAATGTCGGCCGGGACGTCGCCCGCGGCCGGCACGACGCGCACGTGGCCCAACAGGCGCCGCAACAGCCCCGCCAGCGCGGCCGGAGCCTTCACGTGGTCGAGCAGCGCCGCGCCGGCGCCCGCCGGCGTTTCCGCGCCGGCGGCGCCCGCGGCGGACAGCAGCCGCACCGCGCCGCCTTTGGCCGCCTGCAAATTCTTCGCGATGTCCAGCGCGGCGGCCGCGTCCTGCGCCACCACCGCGTCCAGCCACGCCCGCAGCGCGGCTTCCAGCGCGAGCTGGTGGTCCTTGTCCGCGCGCACCTTTTCGGCCAGCGCGCCCAGGATCTGCTTGGGGTCGACGCCCGGCACCGCCGCCTTTTCCAGCAGCTTTTTCGCGCCAGAGGGGAACCCGCGCGCCTCGGCCCGGCTGCGGGCCAGCAGGTTGACCTGCGCCTCGCGCGCCGCGGCCTCGGAGGCCAGTTTGGAAATCTCTTTCTGCAGCGTCGCCGACTGCTCGGCGCGCGCGGCCTGCGACTGCCGCAGATCCGCGACTTGCCGCTGGGCTTCTTCGGCGCCGGCTTGCTTCTGGTCGCGCTGGGTCCCCATCAGGGACAGGCGTTCGGCATAGGATTCCACCGCGCGCTCGGCTTCGGCCTTCTCGGCGGCGAAACGCTCGCGGCGCAACAGGTCCGTGCGCTCGCGCGCCTCGATCTCGTTCCATTCGTTCTGCAGGCGGGCCAGGCGCGTTTCGAGATCCAGCGCCTCCGTGCGCAGGTCCTGCAGCCGCTTGCGGGCGGCGGCGGTCTCCTGGTCGTGGGCGGCCAGCGCCGCCTGGCGCTGCTCCAGCTCCTGCCGGGCGGTCTCATGGGCGTCCGTCGCCGCGATCAAATCCTTCTTCAGCCCGTCCAGTTCGTCCCGGTGGGCGGCCAGGCCGGCCTTGGCGCTTTCCGTCTCGCGCGAGTCGCGCTGGGACAGCGTTTCCAGTTCCTGCGCGCGTTCCTGGTTGACGCGGATCAGTTCCCGCGCGCGGGCCAGCGCGCCGGAGGCTTCCGACGCCGCATCCATCGCGGCGGCGATGCGCCCCTCCACCGCGGCCATGTCCTGGCGCAGTTCGGCCGCGCGGGTTTCGGCCTTTTCCACGCCGACGCGGAGTTCGTCCTCGCGCGCCGCGTGGGTTTTCAGTTCGGCTTCCAGCGCCGCCAACGAGGCGTCCAGCTCGCCCAGCCGGCCCTTGGCCAGCCAGACGTCGCACGCGCGCAGCTGGTCCTGGAGGCTCTTGTAGCGCTTGGCCTTGCCGACCTGGCGCTGCAGCGAAATGATCTGGCGCTTCACTTCCTTGATGATGTCGCTCAACCGCAGCAGGTTCGCCTCGGTGTGCTCCAGCTTGCGCAGGGCCTCTTTCTTGTCGGCCTTGTATTTGCTGATGCCGCTGGCTTCCTCGAACACCTCGCGGCGGTCGTCGGGGCGCGAACTGAGGATCTGGTCGATGCGCCCCTGTTCCATCACGCTGTAGGAATTCGTGCCCAGGCCAGTATCCATGAACAGGCGCTGGATGTCCTTGAGACGGCAGGGGGTCTTGTTGATGAAATACTGGCCTTCGCCGGAGCGGAACACGCGGCGCGTCACCGTCACCTCGTTGTATTCCGTCCCCAGGACCGCCTCGCAGTCCGTCAGCGTCAGGCTCACCTCGGCCATCGCCAGCGGCTTGGCCTGGTCGGTGCCGTTGAAGATCACGTCGGTCATGGCGCCGCCGCGCAGCGCCTTCGGGCTCTGTTCGCCCAGCACCCAGCGGATCGCGTCCGACACGTTGCTTTTGCCGCAGCCGTTCGGGCCCACGATCGCCATCATTCCGGGTTCGAACACCAGCTTCGTCCGCTCGGCGAAGCTCTTGAACCCGACCATTTCGAGTGCTTTTAGATACACGATTGCTCCTTGCGCGGCCGGCGGTTTCCCGCGCCGCGACACAGCCGGGCATTCACGCAAAAATAGCCCCCGGAATCAATCCCGTTGTTCGGACCGTGGCCGCCGCCGCGCCCGCCCCGCCAAACGGGTATTGTTTTATAAAACAATACCCGTTTGGACCGACCGGCGAGGCGCCGGATCAAGGGAACACCCCCGCTGAGCCAACCCGGCGCCAGGGTCATCGAAGTGGCCGTTGGCCGGCGGCGCAGGAGCCGGGCTCGATGCGCTGGGCGCGACCAGGGAAACCCGCGCCTAGAACTGGAAGTAGATGTAGGGCGCCTGCTGATTGACGGCGCCCAGATAGGTCAGCACGACCAGCAAGCCCCAGGCGGCGGCCCGGACCGGCCAGGGCAAGCGCGCCCACCTCTCGTTGAGACCCCCGTATTCCTGCCAAGCCTCGATCCCTAGCCACAGCGCCAGGATCACTCCGAATCCGCCCAGCGGCCAGCCGAACGGCGTCACGGGTCCCTCGTGCAGCCCGACGCAGGCGCGGAAAATCTTTCCGATCGTCGCCACGTCCGGGCTGCGGAAGAACACCAGGCCGACGACGTTGCAGAAGAAGGTCGCCGCCACCGAAAGTCCGAGGATCCAGGCGGACCCGTTTTTCGGCGCACGGCGCCCGCGGCGCTTCCGGTAGAATTTCCAGAGGTAGTAGCCCGTCAGCAACACGGCGTGGTAGACGCCCCAGAACACGAAGTTCCAGCGCGCCCCGTGCCAAAACCCGCACAGCACGAGCACGGTCGTGGCGTTGAAGATCGCGCGCCGCCCGCCCTTGCGGAACCCGCCCAGCGGCAGGAACACGTAGTCGTGGAACCACCGCGTCAGCGTCATGTGCCACCGGTTCCAGAAATCGGCGATCGACGCCGACACCAGCGGCCGGTGGAAGTTCTCCCGCAGCCGGATGCCGAACAGCCGCGACGTGCCGATCGCGATGCTCGCGTAGCTGGCGAAATCGAAATAGATCTGCCCCGCGAACGCGACCAGCGCCAGCCAGGTCGTGCCGGCCGAATGCGTGCCCGGCGCGGCGAAGACCGAATCCACCAGAATGCCCAGCCGGTCCGCCACGACCAGCTTGAGGAACAGGCCCGTCAGGATGCGCTTGGCGCCCGCCACCAGGTTTTCCAGCCGGACGGCGTGCCGCTCGCGCAGCTGCGGCAGCAGGTGCGGCGCGCGTTCGATCGGGCCGGCCACGAGCTGCGGGAAATAGCAGACATAGAGCGCGAAGGTCCACAGGTTCCGTTCCGCCGGCAGTTGCCGCTTGTAGACGTCGATCGAGTAGCTCAGCGTCTGGAACGTGTAGAACGAGATGCCCACCGGCAGGATGAAGCCCATGGGCTCCCAGTGCCCCGCGAAGCCCAGCAGCCGCCCGAGGCCGACGAGGTTGTCCCCGAAGAAATCGCCGTACTTGAAGAAGCCCAGCATGCCGAGGTTGCCGAGCAGGCTGCAGCCCAGCCAGGCTTTGCGGCCGCGCGGGCTTTCCGTCCGCGCCAGCCCCAGCCCCACCAGGTAGTCCAGCGCGGTGGACGCGAAGATGAGGATGCCGTAGACCGGCGTTTCCCAGCAGTAGAACAGGTAGCTGGCCGCGAGCAGCAGGATCTGGCGCCCGCGCAGCGGCAACGCGAGGTGCAGCAGCCAGACCGCCGCCAGAAAGACCGCGAAGGTGTAGGTCGCGAACAGCATGGCCTACTTCTCCGCCTCCGTCGCCGCCGCGATGCGGTCCGCCAGCCATTCCGCCATCCGCCGGTGGTTGCGGTCGTGGAAATGGTTGCTCGTGATGAAGCCGTCGGCCGGCAGCAGGTTCGTCAAGTCCTCGAACGGCAAATCGCGTTCGGCCGCCAGCCGCGCCAGATCGCGCCGGAAGGCGGCGATCCAGTTCCCGTCCGGCGTGCCGGCGAAATCGGAACTCAGCGGCGCGGTCGCCACCAGCTTGTGGGTCGCGGGAATTCGCGCGAACTGGTCGAGGAATTCCGCCAGCAGCTCCGTCGAGCGCGCGTCGTAGGTCAGGTCCAGCCGGCCGCCGGTTCTATCCGGAATCGGGTCGGGCACGGGCGGCGTGCGCGCCTTGCCCGGCAACTGCCAGAAGCGGTAGGTCGTGCGCGGCGCATAGAACGACTTCTGCGCGCCCGGATAGCGCGTGTCCAGCCACGACCACAGGTAATCGCGCGCGCGCAGCAGCGGAAAAACCCGCGTCACCCACGCCGCCAGCGTGTCTTCCACCCGGCCGTGCCGGCGCCAGAACGCCCCCGGCAACCGCCGCGCGATCCGCGCTTCCGTCGGCAACTGCACCAGATCGGTGCGGGGAAACGAAAAGCCCTTGCGGTAGTTCTCCGCGCGGTAGTCCGCGCTGCCGGACACCGAGATCAGCCACAACGGCCGCTCGTCCCGCAGCCGCGCGGCCAGCGCGACGTATTCCAGCGACGTCACCCCGTCGATCGACAGGTTCAGCACTTCCCAGCGCGCGATGCCGCCCGGTTTCCGCTCGTTGAGCAGCGCCTCCAGCCGCGCCGGATAGCCGTTGCGCGCCGGATATTCCCCCCCGTAGGCCTGCGAGTCCGAAATCAGCGCCACGCACGCCGCGCCGTCCGCCGTCCGCAAGCTGTCCACGTAGGCCGGCCAATCCCGGAACCGGTACGGATTGCGCGCCGTTTCCACGCCGTTCGCCGGCGGCGGGAACGCGCGCCGCGCCAAGCCGGTCGCCGCCGCGATCACCGCCAGGCCGATGGCGACCGCCGCCGCGACCTTGATTCTGTACTGCCCCGTGGTCATGGAACTTGCGTGGGGTAGCATCCCCGGCCTTGAAAATCAAGATTCAACGCCGCGCGGCGGCGCGCTCCCGCGCCGCCGCGCGATCGGATCGGCCGGACTGCCTTACGGATAGATGCCGCGCAGGGTGGCGGCCTTGGCGACGCGGCTGACGGCCAGGATCTGCGCGGCCATGCGCAGGTCGCACTTCTCGCGCGCGGCCACGTCGGACACGTCCTGGTAGCTGCGCATCATCAGCCGGTCCAGGCTGCGGTTGACGTCTTCCTCGTCCCAGAAATTCGCCTGCAGGTCCTGCACCCACTCGAAGTAGGAGACCGTCACGCCGCCGGCGTTCGCCAGGATGTCCGGCACGACCGTCGTGCCGGCCTTGGCCAGGATCTCGTCGGCCTCGGGCGTCGTCGGGCCGTTGGCGCCTTCGACGACGATCTTGGCCTTCACGGCTCCCGCGTTCTCCGCCGTGATCTGGTTTTCCAGCGCGCACGGCGCCAGGATGTCCACCGGCATCGTCAGCAGGCGCGCGTTGGCGACGTCGTGGCCTTCCACGTACTCGCCCCCGCCGAAGCCCTTGATCTGGTGGTGCGGGCTCTGCTTCACGTGCGCCAGCAGCGCCGGCACGTCCAGTCCGCGCGGATTGAACAGGCCGCCGCCGACGTCGGAGACGGCGGTCACCTTGAAGCCCTTGCCGTGCAGGAATTTCGCCGCCGAACTGCCCACGTTGCCGAAGCCCTGGATCGCCACGGTGCTCTGCGCCGGATGCAGCCCCTGCCGCTCCGCCGCCGCGATCATCACCGTCGCCACCCCGCGGCCCGTCGCCTCGCCGCGCCCCTGGCTGCCGCCGATCTCGACGGGCTTGCCCGTCACCACCCCCGGCACCGAATAGCCCACCGTCATCGAATACGTGTCCATCATCCACGCCATCGTCTGCGGATTCGTGTTCACGTCCGGCGCGGGAATGTCCTTGGCGGGGCCGATGACGATGGAGATTTCGCTGGTGAACCGGCGCGTCATGCGCTCGACTTCGCCGAGGCTCATCCGGGTCGGATCGCAGATGATGCCGCCCTTGGCGCCGCCGTAGGGCAGTCCGATCACGGCGCACTTCCAGGTCATCAGCATCGCCAGCGCCTTGACCTCGTCGAGCGTCACGCTGGGATGGTAGCGGATGCCGCCCTTGGTGGGCCCGCGCTCGGAATTGTGCTGCACGCGGTAGCCCTCGAACACCTCCACGCGGCCGTCGTCCATGCGGATCGGCACCGAGACGACCAAGGCCCGCTCGCAATGGCGCACCTTGGCATGGATGTTCGGATCGAGGTTCATCCGCTGGGCCACGCGGTCCAGCTGCTGGCAGGCCATGTTCCAAAAACTGAATTTCGAACTCATGAATGTCTCCGGTTTCGTTTCTTCCGTCGGAAAAGAATATCCTTCCGCCCGGGCCGTGCCAAGCTATTCCGCGCCCGGCTTAACCGAATCGGAACAGGGGCTTGCGTTGACAAGGTTTCGTCGGCCAGATATGGTTGCGGCATCTTTAAATCCCTTTACCGACATCCTCCCATGGCCAAGATCCTGATCATCGACGACGACGAAGCCGTGCGCGAATATCTCGCCACCCTCGTCACGCGCTTGCACCACGAAGCCTGCAAGGCGGCCACCTGCGCCCAAGGCCTCGCCCTCCTCGCCGATCCGACCGTGCAGGTCGTCATCGCCGACATCTATCTGCCCGACAGCCCGCCCCTCAACGACTGGGTCGACCAGCTCAAGAAGACGGCCGCCGGCCGGCCGTTGATTCTGATCACCGGCGAGCCCTCCGAAGCCCTGGCCGCCAAGGCCCAGCGCGGCGAAGTCATGGCGTTCCTGTCCAAGCCGTTCGAGCTGGCGTTCATCAAAGGCCTGCTGGCCCGCGCCACCGGTCCGGGAACGTCCTCCGCCCCGGTCTAGTCCGGCCCCCCGGCCCTTGCCATCTGCCCGCGCGGACGCTACCCTGTCCGCATGAATCCGCAGCTCGTCCAGGAATCCCTCGCGCGCGTTGTCTGGTCCGGCGCCGGCCTGACCCTCACCCTGCGCGAAGTGCTCCTCGCGCTGGCGCTCGTGCTGGGCGGCGGCCTCGCCAGCCGTCTGGTCGCCGCGCTCTTCCGCCGGCGCATCGCCCCGCGCATGGCGGCTTCCCGCCAGACCCGCGAACTCGCGCCGCGCTGGATTTTCCTCGGCCTCTGGGCCCTGTTCCTGCTCGCCGCGCTGCGCGTCCTCGGCGTGCCGCTGACCGTCTTCAACTTCCTCGGCGGCGCCATCGCCCTCGGCTTCGGCTTCGGCGCGCAGAACCTCTGCAGCAACCTCATCAGCGGCGCCATCATCCTCGTCGCCCGCCCCTACAAGCTCGGCGACATCGTCGAAGTCGATGGCCAGGCCGGCACGGTCCTGTCCATCGGCCTGCGCGCCACCGAAGTCCTCACCTACGACGGCGTCAATCTCCTCGTTCCCAACTCCAACTTCCTTTCCAACACCATCGTCAACCGCACCAATTTCGACCGCTCCCTGCGCGGCCTCGTCACGATCACCGCCGCCTACGGCACCGATTCGCGCCTCGTGGACGAAACCCTCCGCGCCGCCGCCGCCGCCCACCCCGCCGTCATTCAGGCCCCCGGCAAGGCCCCTTGGACCATCTTCGACGACTTCGGCGACAGCGGCCTCAAGTTCAAGCTCTTCTTCTGGGTGGACACCACCCGCGCCAGCGTCGCCGCCGTCGCCAGCGACGTCCGCCACGCCGTCCTCGCCGCCTTCCGCGAAAAGAACCTCGCCATCCCCTACCCCCAGCTCGTCGTCCACGCCCCCAAATGAGACCTTTTTACGTACTACGTAAAACCGGGCGCAAAGTTTTTACGTTCTACGTAAAAACCGCCCAAAGTTTTTACGTTCTACGTAAAACTCTTCGCGCGCCAGACACCCACGCCCTTGCGGCGTGGGTGAACCAGGTCCGTCCCTGCGGCGGCTCCCCGGCATGCTCCGCCTGATTCCAGCCCCGACCGCCGTCCGCCCGCAAGCCGGCGCGTGCGTCCTGCCCGCGCCGCCCACGGCCTGCGTTCCGGACCACCTCGATCCGCGCGTCGCCCAGGTCCTGCACGAACTCTTTCCCGGCCTGCACCACGTCGCCTGCCGGCAGGCCCACGCCGCGATCCGCCTGGAAACCGCCGCCGGCCCGGCCGAATCCTATCGGCTGCGCATCGCGCCCGACGGCATCGCCATCGCCGCGCCCGACGCCGCCGGCTTCTTCTACGCCCTCCAGACCCTCCGCCAGATCCGCGCGCAGGGCGGCGCCGCCCTGCCTTGCTGCGAAATCGAAGACGCCCCGGCCTGGCCGCTGCGCGGCTATTACCTCGACGTCAGTCGCGGCCGCGTCCCGCGCCTCGAGCTGCTCAAGCGCCGCGTGCGCCTGCTCGCGTCCCTCAAGATCAACCACCTCCAGCTCTACTTCGAACACCCCTTCCGCTTCCGCTTCGATCCCGCCATCGCCGGCGACGGCGACGCCTACGACGCGGACGACCTGAAAGCCCTCGACGCGTTCTGCCGCGAGCACTTTATCGAACTCGTGCCCTCCTTCACCTGCTTCGGGCACCTCGGCCGCATCTTGTCGCTGCCGCCCTACCGGCACCTCGCCGAAGTCGAATTCCCCGCCCCCTCGTGGGAAGCCGCCACCTGGCTCCAGCGCCTGCGCGGGTGCACCATCCACACCCGCGACCCCGCAGCGCAAGACCTGTTGCGCCGGATCCTCGACGAATTCCTGCCGTGTTTCACGTCGCCCCGCTTCAATCTCTGCGGCGACGAAACCTACGATCTGGGCCGGCGCACCCCCGACGCCACGCCGGCCGACCTGGCCCGCCAGTACGTCGACCACGTCCGCTTTCTCCAAGGCGAAGCCGCGCGCCACGGCAAGTCCCTCATGCTCTGGGGCGACATGCTGCTCAAGCACCCCGAAGCCATCGGCGATCTGCCCCCCGGCTGCGAAATCCTCGACTGGGCCTACTTCCCCTCGAACAAGTTCGAGAAGTGCGGCGAGTTCATTTCCCGCGGCCTGCCCACGGCCGTCTGCCCCTCCGTGCGCGGGTTCGGCCGCGTCTTCAACGCCGTCGAAGAAGCCCGCGGCGTTTTGGCGAAATATGCGCGCATCGGCAAGGAACTCGGCGCGCGCGGCCTGCTCAACACCGATTGGGGCGATTACGGCCACTTCAACGTGCCGCCCGCCGCCCTCCACGGCCTGGCCCTCGGCGCGCAGCTCGCCTGGAATCCCGCCAACGACGCCGACGCCGATTTCGACCGCGCCTTCTCGAAAATCGTTTTCGGCGCCGACGATTCCCGCCCCGCCGAACTCTTTTCCCTCGCCGGCTCCGTGCCCGAAGCCGCCGCCGCCTGGCCCTTCGCGCCGCTGAAAAACGTGCCGCCGCCGGCCGATCCCGCCCCGTTGCGGGAAATCGCGGCTCAAGCCCCGGCCTGGGCCGACGGATTCACCAAGCTCGCGGCCACCGAATGGGCCGACGAGACCGATCACGCGCAGCTGGCGCTGGCGTGCCGGTTCCTGCAGTTCGGCGCGCTCGTCGCTTCCGGCGCGCCCGCCGCGCAGACCCGCCCGCTGCTCGACGAGCTCGAAAAAGCCCTCGCCCCCCTCTGGTTCGCCGAAAGCCTCCCCCGCGGCCTCCTCGACCTCCACGCCCGCGGCTTCGAACCGATGCGGCAACGCCTCGGCTGAAGAAAGCCCATCTAGCGTTCCGGCGGCTCCGGCTTGACCAGCCGGAAGAAACAAGGGCTCCCGCCGACTGCGACACGATAGATCAGCAACCGCCCCTCTACCGTCCATTCGCCGGACGGAACCGCCCCCCAAGATCCGGCCCCGACGGCCGAATTGGTTTCCAGACGCCAGTCCGAGGCCAACGAAGTCCAATAGACCTTGTTCGTCCCGTTCTCCTTCTCGATGCCGAGGGTTTCCCAGGCGGTCACCATCGACCCGCTCCCCCCTTCGCCCAACGCGAAGTCTCCACCCTGCATCCGGCCCCACTCCGCCGGGGCGGGCTGGCCCACCACGCTGAAATCCCCGCCCGAAATCTCCCCCTCGTTGATCACCTTGGCCCATCGGAGTTCCAAGTCGTCCCCGAATGCCGGCGCAAACGGAACCAGCATCCAGAGGCAATACCATGCCCGGATCCATCCGATCCATCGGAACGCGCGAAGGACATTCACGGCGACTCTCCCTCCACGGCGCGCTGTTGGATGACGGCTTTGCCGGCGCCGCCCAGCCGTTCGCCCTGCACCAGATAGTCGAACCATCCGTACCGGGGCTCGTGGAAATCGTCCGCCACCTGTAATTCGGATGGACTGATGGAGACGGTATAGAGGTTCAGCGGTTCTCCGCGCGGGGTGAGTTGCACCGTCAGACCTTCCGGGGAGGTGACCATCGCGAAGTGCTCCGGCAGGGGAACCACGGCGAATCCGCCCATCAATTGCGCCGTCCCCCGCACGTAGGTCCCCGCTTCCGGCCCGTCCAAGGCGGTATAGACGATCCAACTTCCGGGAACCGTGGGATGCGCCTGATACGTGTTCTTGACCCCCACGACGTCCAGATCGCCTACGGCCACGATGGGCGAGCCGTACGGATCGCCCTGCAGATATCCCCCCACCACGACCTTCGACCCGGTTTCCAAACCGCCGGTCACGGCGACAGCGCAGTCGAACCGGGACGTCCCCCCCTGCACGCTCCAGCCCGAGTCCCCGATGAACGATACGGGCCCGTTCGAGGACAGGATGCCGCCGTAGGCTTCAAGCGGACCGTCCACGACCACCAGCCCCTCCTGGAACGAAGCCCCTTGCTGGGCATTGAAGGTGGTGGTGTCCAGTCCCCCATGGACGTCGACGCGGCCGACCACGTTCAGATTTCCCTCCACGTGCGAATAGCCGTAGACATAGCTCGGACCGTTGACCTGCAGGCGGCTCTCGGGCGAGGAGTCGCCGATCTCCAGTTGCTGGCCGATGTAGACGTAGTCCGCCGCCAAGCCGCCGGCGTAGTTGGCATACAGCGCGTAGTGCGTCAGCGAGGCGGGCTGGCGCGGTTCCAGCGTCGTATAGGTCGGCGAATTGGTCCGTTTCGCTTGGACCTCCAGCCAGCGGGCTTCTCCGTTGAAGGTGTCGACCTGCTCGCCGAAATCCAGACGCACGGTGAATTCGCCGTTGGACACGTTCACGCCGGAGCATTCCACCGCCGGAGCCACGGCGGCCCCGCCCATGCCGGCGTCAAAGAGCGTGAACCGAAAATCGTAGATCCCGTTGGCCAAGCTGCCTTGGTCCTGCAGGGTTCCGCGGTAATCGAAGGCCGTACCGATGGGCGCGGCGCGCGCGACCCATGTTCCGGCAAGTCCAATCGCACAGGCGAACAGCACGACCGTGGTTTTCATCGGACAGCCCTCCTTGTCTGCAAGCGATCTCAGATTTGCCGCGTTTCCCGCCCGTTGTTCTTGCCTTCCTAGCTGAAAGCGTAGGTCCGGGCCGCGACGCCGGCAAACGAAATATTATTCGACCTCGATTCGTCTGGGCATGATTGGACCGCTCTCCAAACCCATTTTTAACGCGATGCCATCGGATCGACGGATTCCACTTGCTCCATTTGCACGACGCGGGTGTTGCGCCGCATCGGGTCCCGCCGGAATGGAACTCGACGGCGGCGATCGGCCCCGCGCTGGAAGAGACGATTCGGTTCCGGCAAGACAGGCTTGCCAGAACGTCCACTTGGGGATTACCGTCTTCTCACAGCGCACGATGGACTCCTCTATCCCCGCCCAACCCAAACCCTCCCAAGGCCAGCGCCTGAACCGCGCGTTCGGGCCGGTCGTGGCGGGGCTGATCATCGATTTCGTGGATCTGGCCACGTTCGGGCCGATCGGTTCGTATCTCGGCTTGCCCCTCGGGGCCTTTGCCGGTTATTGGATGGGCCGGGCGCTCGGCCTCGAACGCAAGCCGTCCCTGCTCTGCGCGTTTCTGGCCGGCATCTATTGCATGATCCCCGGCACGGAAATGATCCCCGTCGCCACCGTCGTCGGCGCCGTCGCGCGCTACCGCGAGTCCGCTCCCAAACCGGACACCGCGCCGGCCGAGCCACGCCAGCCGTCCTAACTCGTTTTCGCTCCGGGTTGGACGATTTTTGCCCTTTCCCCTTGCGAAAGGGCCGAATTGTTATATTCTTGTTAATGCAATTCCGATGACCACTCCAGCCCATTCCAAATCGCGCCGGTCCGGCTCCGCCCTGATCCTGCTGGTGCTGTGCGTGCTGGTGTACGCCTTGGCCGTGGCCGGCTACGCCGTCTGGTCGTACCGGGAACACAAGAAAACGTTGATGGCCGAAATCGATTCCGGCCTGCTCCAAGCCGCCCGCAGCCTGAAATACCTGGTGGCCGACGATTTCCACGACCGCGCGCTGGACAAGGATTCCATCGGCAAGGACGAAGAACTCCGCAACCGCAAGCTCGTGACGGAGTTCGGCGTCGAGTCCGGCTTCAAATGGGTCTATACCCTCGCCGAAAAAGACGGCGCTTTTTTCTTCTCCGCCCCCTCCGTCACGGAAGAGGAGGCCAAGGAACTCGACTCGTGGTACTTCTATCCCTACGAGGACGTGCCCGAGGAATTCGTCGCGGCCTTCCGCGAAAACCGGACCGTCTACGTCGACTACACCGACCAGTGGGGCACCTTCCGCTCCGTCGCCGTGCCCGAGCGGTCGCCGGGCGGCCGGCTCTATTTGGCCTGCGCCGACCGCGAAATCGGCGAGATCGATGCCCTGCTCTGGCGCAATTTGCTGCAATCGGCGGCCGTGGCCTCGTTCTTCCTGCTGGCCTGCCTGCCGTTCATCCTCCTGCTGGCCCACGTCTACCGCGCGCACACGTCCGACCTGAAGCGGCTCAACGCCGAACTGCGCGCCCACAAGGACAACCTCGAAATCCAGGTCCAGCAGCGCACCGCCGAACTCCGCCAAGAAACCGAACGCCTGCAGGAAGCGCTGGCCAACGTCCGCACCCTGAGCGGCCTGATCCCCATCTGCGCGCACTGCAAGAAAATCCGCGACGACAAGGGCTACTGGAACCAGCTGGAAATCTACATCCAGAAGAACTCCGACGCCCTGTTTTCCCACGGCCTGTGCCCGGACTGCGTCCAGCAGCTCTACCCCGAATTCGCCAACGCCGACGACGTGGCGCCGCCCCCGGCCGCGCCCCCGCCCTCCGCTTGACCCCCGGCGCCGGACGGGATACGATGCCGGCATGAAATTGCGCTTTGTCCTGTTGAGCCTGTGCGCCCTGCTGGCCGGCGCGGCCGCCCGCCCCGCCGCCGCCGAGAACGAAGCCTACTACTTCCCCGACGGCCTGCTCTACGTGCCCGTCGTCAACATGCAGGACAACGACGGCAACACCACCACCAACTACGCCGCCTTTTTCCGCAAGAGCAGCCGCAGCTGGAATTTCAAGCTCTACGGGCTGGCGAACGCCGCCCCGAAGACGGGCGTCGCCACCAACTTCGTCACCAGCTACGTCACCAACGTCGTCACGATCAGCAACTTCGTCGTCTTCACCAATTACACCTTCATCACGAACGTCTACGATGGCACCAACGTCATCGGCGCCACCACCAACGTCACCATCACCACCAACGTCTACGTCGAAACCAATATCAACGTCACGACCAACATTATCGTCGTGACCAACGCGCCCCCGCCGGCGACGGCCAACGTGGCCGGAACCTGGATCTTCGCCTTCAACGAGCACTACGCGCGCACCTTCACGGGCACCGAGTTCGGCCGCACCACCAACGTCTCCCCGGTCGCGTTCAACCTGACGCTCACGCTGAGCCAGACCGGCACGGACGTGGCCGGCACGGGGTTGGTCGATTCGGTCCAGTATGCCCTCACCGGCGAGGTCACCAACGATTTCTTCGTCTTCACCATGCTGGCCGGCTATACCAACAAGGCGATCGGCCTCGTCGCCGGCCAAGCCCTCGTGGGCGACGGCGCGCTGGTCGGCGATTACCGTTGGAGCGCGACCAACGGCACCAAAGTCGGCCTCGGCGATTTCACCGCCGAGAAGCAATAAATCAAGCTTTCAGAATCCATCCAATTGTCTTGCATTATGTTGAGCATATAATATAGTTTATTGATAGACTTATTTGACATTCGATTCTCCTGCGCTATCTTGGGTGAAGTTCATGTAAGCAACCCAAGGAGAATACCCATGAAACGCACGTTGACTCTCGCCGCCGCCGGATGGCTTGCGGCCGCCCTCGCCGCCTCCGCCACGGAAGGCGTCAACCTCATCGGCATCGGTCCGCAGCAGCAAGGCGCCGGCGGGGCCGGCGTCGCCGCCGCCCAGGATTCGACCTGGGTCATCCTCAATCCGGCGGGCCTGACGGACGTCGATCCCGGCGCGGAAGCCTCGTTCCAGGTCTTCGCGCCGTCGCGGACGATCGAATCCACGGCCAATCCGACCGCCGGCAAGCAGAAAGACGATTCGGTTTTCTACATTCCGTCCCTCAGCGCCGCCTGGCAGGCCGGCGCGAACCGCCAACACCACCTTGGCGTCGGCCTCTACGGTTCCAGCGGCATGGGCGTGGACTACGACGCGCCGCGCGTCGGCTTCTCCGAAGGCGACACCCGCACGGAGCTGGCCATCGCCAAGTTCGTCGCGGCCTACGCCCGCGGCTTCGCCAACGGCTTCAGCCTCGGCGCCGGCCCCGTCCTCGTCCTCGGCCGCTTCCGCACCGACATGGAAACCAGCCGCACCGGCCCGCCGTCCGCCGCCGCCCCGGACGACTGGGACGAGGCCACCGGCATCGGGATCAGCGTCGGCGCCAACCAGCGCCTCACCGAGCGCCTGCGCCTGGGCGTGGCCTACGTCAGCGAGCAGTTCATGGAGGAATACGGCGACTACGGCGGACTCTTCGCCGACTCCCTCAACCTGCCCCAGCAGCTCACGGCCGGCTTCGCCTACGAAATCCGCCCGGGCCTCGAAGTCGCCCTCGACTACCGCTGGATCGGCTGGGGCCAGCTGGACGTTTTCGGCGACCAGTTCGGCTGGGAAGACCAGCATATCGCCAAGGCCGGCGCGACGTGGGAGGCCACCGACCGCCTGACGCTGCGCGCGGGCGTCTCGCACGGCAATTCCCCCATCGGCCGCGAGGACGTCTTCGCCAACGCGCTCTTCCCCGCCATCATGGAAACCCACCTGACCGCCGGCGCGTCGTACCGGTTCGACCGCATCGCGCTGCATTTCGCCTATATCCACGCCCTGGAAGAGGAGCTCGAAGCCAGCGGCCCGCCCGAGGCCGGCGGCGGCACCGTCGTCAGCATGGTGCAGAACAGCGCCACCCTCGGCGCGAGCTGGAGCTTCTAGGCGCGGCGCCTCCCCGGCTGTCGCCCGCGGGCCCCACGGCCTTGCGCCGTGGGGGAGCCAACTTCGCTTCCCACGGCACAAGGCCGTGGGGGGCGACCGCCGCTTCCGCGATGCTTCCCCCTACCACCGGTTCCAGCGCGGCGGGGGCGCGAAGCCGCCCGCCTTGTCGATCTGGAGCAAGTCCGGATCGATTTCGTCGAGGAAGCGCGACGGCAGGCACATCATGACGCCGCCGTCGCGCGTCTTGCGCATGCGCGGCGCGCACAGCCACAGGTAGTCTTTCGCGCGGGTGACGGCCACGTAGAACAGGCGCCGTTCTTCGGCCTCGTTGGCTTCTTCTTCCAGCGACTTCGCCGCCGGGAACATCCCGTCCACCAGCCAGAGCACGAACACGGCGCGCCATTCCAGCCCCTTGGCCTGATGCACCGTCGTCAGCCGGATCGCCGCCGCCGGCGCGCCCGCGTGCCGGTTCTGCTCGGCGTCGAGATTCGTCAGCAGCGCCATCTCGCTCAGGAAATCGGCCGTGTTCTTGTACTTCGCCGAGAAATTCATCAACTCGTCCACGTCTTCGAGGCGCGGCTTGGCGTTGTCGAAGGTCTCCGCCGCGTAGTCGCCGTAGAACGCCTCCGTGAACCGGAACACCAGTTCGTCGGGCCGGTCCAGCACCGCGCCGTCTTCCTCGCCCGGCGGGAACAGGCGGTCCTCGACGGCCTTCCAGAGCGGCTGCGCTTCTTTGGGCAACAGCCCGGCCAACTGGATCCGCTTGACCGGATCGCGCAGATTCAGGTGCTCGCCCAGCGCCGCCCACAGGGTCTGGACCTTCTTGGGGCCCACCTTCGGCAGCATTTCCATCAGCCGCCCGAAGGCCAGGCTGTCGGCCGGATTCGCCGCCAGGCGCGGCAGCGCGCAGACGTCCTTGACGTGCGCCTGTTCGAAGAACCGCACGCCGCTCATCAGGACGTAGTCCTGGTGCGCGCGCGCCAGTTCGAGCTGCAGTTCCATGGCGTGGAAATGGGAGCGGTAAAGCACCGCGATCTGGCTCGGTTCCACCTCGCCCGACTCCAGCAGCCGGCGCACCTTTTCGACCACGTAGCGCGCCTGGTGGCCGCCGTCGGTCAGCTTGGCCAGGACCGGCTTCACGTCGGCCGCGCGCGTCGCGCGCAGGACCTTCTGGTACTGCTCGGGGTTGCCGGCGATGACCTGGTTGGCCACCTCCAGGATGCCCGGCACGCTGCGGTAGTTCTCCTCCAGCTTGAAGATCGTCGCGTCGGGATAGCGGTCCCGGAAGGACAGGATGTTCTTCACTTCCGCGCCGCGCCAGGAATAGATGCTCTGGAAATCGTCGCCCACCGCCAGCAGGTTGCGGTGGCGGGCCGCGATCAAATCCACGAAGTCGCTCTGGAGCTTGTTGGTGTCCTGGTATTCGTCCACCAGCACGTGCCGCATGCGCTCCTGGTAGCGCGCCGCGACGTCGGCGTGCTCCTGCAGGAGCTTGAGGCCGTTGACGAGCAGATCGTCGAAATCCATGGCGTTGAGGCCGCGCTTGCGCTTTTCGTAGAGCGCCTGGACCTTCAGCACGCCTTCGACGTCCACCGTGTGCCCCTCGAAATGCGCGCGCACCGTTGCGCCGACGTCCGCCCCGCGGTTCGCCGCCAGCCCGAACACGCTGCCCAAAACCGACGCCTTCGGGAACTTCTTGTCCTTGAGGCCCAGTTCGGCGATGCAGGCCTTCAGCAGCCGCGCGGAATCGTCTTCGTCGAGGATGGTGTAGTCCGGCCCGTAGCCGAGCAGCGCCGCGTGGCGGCGCAGCAGGCGGTTGGCCGCGTGGTGGAACGTGCCGCCCCACAGCCCGCCGACGTCGCCGCCGATCAGCTGCGCGGCGCGTTCGAGCATCTCGCGCGCGGCGCGGTTGGTGAAGGTCAGCAGCAGGACGTTGTGCGGATCGACGTTTTTTTCCAGCACCAGCCACGCCACGCGGTGCGTCAGGGTGCGGGTCTTGCCCGTGCCCGCCGCGGCGATGACCAGCACCGGGCCGTCCGGCGCCGTCACGGCGCGCAACTGCTCCGGATTGAGATGCTGGGCGGGATCGAAGGCCATGGGGTTGCCGCTAGGCCGGCTTGCCGGCGGGCGCCGCCGCGACCATGTCGGCCAGCGTCAGGTCCCCGAAGCCCTGCGCGACGCCTTTTTCGATCTTGGCCATGGTGTCCTTCAGCGGGGCGTCCAGCATGAGCACGCCTTCGATCTCGGCGTGGCCGCCGCCTTCGTGCATCAGTTCCGCCACCAGATCGCGGATCCGGACGGTTTCCGGCGCGCGCATCAGCACGTAGCCCGCGTCCCGGCTGGCCACCTGCGCCAGGTAGCCTTTCTTCGCCAGCGTCGCCACCACCGAATTGATCAGGCGGATGGGCGCCTTGACCTGCCGCGCGAACGCCGCGGCGTCGAACATTTCCCGCTCGCCGGCCATGGCCCGGCCGGCCCGCCGCAGGACCATCAGCGCCACCAGGATGCGCGAGCGCATGCTGGCGGTGTCCGCCGCGCTTTCGAGCTGGTAGGTGTCCGAGTTCTGCAGCGCGAAGGTGAATTCCGCCCCCAGCAGCAGGATCACCCAGGTCACGTACATCCACAGCATGAACACCGGCACCGCGGCGAACGCGCCGTAGATGCGGTTGTAGTTCACCACGCCCACCTGCATCACCGTGAACATCTGCATCCAGCCGAGGAACACGACCGTGGTCAGCAGGCTGCTGACCATGGCCGACCGCAGGCGCACCCGCGTGTTCGGCACGAACACGTACAGGAAGCCGATCACGAGCCACAGGATGCCGAACGAGGCCAGGTTCTGCGCCCAGGCGTTGACGTCCACGTCGAGGACCTTGCGGTTGATGGCCACCTGCGCCTTCAGCGCGCCGGCCAAGCCGATCAGCACCGGCACCAGCACCAGCACGCTCGTGTAGTTCGCGATCTGCCGCAGCAGGCTCCGGTTCTTGTCCACGCCCCAGACCCGGTTGAAGCTCTTTTCCACGTTCGCCAGCAGCAGCACCGCCGTCAGCACGAAAAACGCCAGGCCGATCCAGCCCAGCGCCGCGAAATTGGTCGTGTTGACGATGTCGAGGATCTTCTGGACGAACTCCTGCCACTGCGCCGGCATCTGCTGGAACCAGGCCATCTGCTCCACCGTCGCCAGCTGGTCCGCCCCGAATCCGAACCCCTTCACCAGCGCGAAGCCCACCGCCAGGATCGGCACCAGCGACGTCAGCGTCACGAACGTCAGCGACGACGCGTGGATCGTCAGGTCGTCGTCCGCGTAGCCCCGGAACAGCAGGTGCCCCACGCGGATGATGCGCGCGGGCAGGCTGCCGCCCTGGTCGTCGCCCGGCAGCGCGCCGATCGCGCGCAGGGCGAAAGCCCGGATCTGGTTGAATCGCTCAAACAGCTTCATGCCGATCTCCCGTTCCCTCCGCCGCCGCCGCTTCCGTCGTGCCCTGCGCCAGTTCGCGCACCAGATCGTAGCCCAGCGCCAGCAGCACCGGCCCCAGGAAGAGCCCGATGAAGCCGAACGCAATCATGCCCCCGGCCACGCCGACGACCATGAGGACGAACGGCACGCCTTCTTCCCGCGCCGCCGCGCGGCGCGCGACGGCCCGCGGCGGAGCCTCGGGCACCCAGCGCCGGACGAGCGAAATCAGCACCGGCGCCGCCAGCAGCAGCGCCGCCGCGAACAGGAACAGCCAGACGCCGGCGATCGCCTGCCCCGTCGCGAACTGCCAGATGCCGCCGCCCAGGAACGCCACCACGCCCGCCGACCGGAACGGCGTGAACGCCGTCGCCGCCGCCACGAGCCCGCCCACGCCCCACGGCAACCCGGCATACGCGAAACCGGCGCCCGTCAGCAGGCCGACGGCGGCGCCCAGCGCCAACGCCCGCCGGCGCCGCAGCGCCGCGCCGAAGTCCCACGAACCGGCGATCAGGATCGGCCGCACGACGTTGTCGATGCCGCTGATCACCACGCCGCCGTAGACCAGCAGCCCGATGCCGTCGGCCATGCGCTCGTTGGCCAGCAGCCACAGTCCCACCGGCACCCACAGCAGCGGCGGTCCCAGCGGCAGCAGGCCCAGCACGAAGACCCCCACCGCGAACAGCGCGGCGTTGGGCACGTCGAAGAGCGCGAAGCCGATCGCGGCCGCGACCGCCTGCACGAGAGCCGTCCCGACCGTCCCGCGCACCACGACGTTCAGCGTGGTCGCCATCCGGTGCCGCAGGCGCGCCATGAAGGGTCCGGCCACCTGCTCCATCAGCGCCGCGGTCCGGTCCGCCAGCGCCTCGCCCCGCAGATAGAAGAAGAACAGGAAGACCAGGCTGAAGCACACCTGGAAGACGCCGTAGCCGAGGCTGACGCCCCGCCGCACCAGCCATTCGGCGGACACCTTCGAGGCGCCCGCCCCCCAGCGCGCCAGCCGTTCCGTGTCGCTGAACAGGCCTTCGATTCCCGACCGGATCGGCTCCGCGTAGGGCCCGAAGAGCGGGTGCGCCTGCAGCGCGGCCATCAATTTCGGCAAGCCGGCTTCCCGCAGGTCGTGCAGGCGCCCGAGGCCCCATGCCGCCACGTCCAGCGACGACCTCGCCAGCATCCACAGCGGTACGATCAGGAGCAAGGCCCACAACAGCGCCATCAGGCCGGCGGCGACGGCCGGATTGCCGCCGGCCAGCCGGCGCTTCGTGAATTCGAAGACGGGCCAGGACGCGAACGCGAGGATCGCCGCCCAGAGGATCGCCGACACGAACGGCTTGAGCACCAGCAGGCAGAAGAAAACCAGGACGCCCACCAGCGCCACCCCCACCGTCTGCTCGATCAGTTTCCGGTTTTTGAGCGAAAACGATTCCATGGCCCTATTCGTAGCACGTCGCGTCCCCCGAAGCACTCCCTTTTAAGCCGGTTTCTCGATCGCCCCCGAAACCAGCACGACGTCGCCGGCATAGAACACGGCGATCTGGCCCGGGGTGACGGAAAGTTGCGGCTCGTCGAAAACGGCCCGCAGGCGGCCGTCGGTGGCCGTCACGGTCGCCGGCGCGGCCTTGTGGCGCTGGCGGATCTGGACCTCGCAACGGAACGGCTCCGTCGGCGCGCCCGCCCAGCCCACCCAGTTCAGGTCGCCGGCCACGAGTGCGCGGGCATGCAGTTCCTCCCGCGGCCCCACCACGACGCGGTTGCGCGCGGCGTCGATCTCCACCACGTAGAGCGGCGTGCCCCCGCCGCCCAGTTCCAGCCCCTTCCGCTGGCCGATCGTGTAGTGGATGATGCCCCGGTGCCGGCCCAGCACCGTTCCGGCGCGGGTCACGAAATCGCCGGGCGGCGCGTCGCCCTGTTGGAACAGCACCGAATAGTCGTCGCACTCGATGAAATCCTGGCTCTCGTCCTTTTCCGCCAGATCGCCCCAGCCCAGCTCGCGCGCGAGCTCCTTGACCTCGCCCTTGCGCAGCTCGCCCAGCGGGAAAATCAAATCCGCGAGCTGTTCCTGCTTCAGGCGCGAGAGAAAGTACGACTGGTCCTTGCCCGCGTCCTTCCCGCGCAGGAGCTGCCAGCGGCCGCGGGCCTCGTCGAACCGCGTCCGCGCGTAGTGGCCCGTGGCGAACTTGTCGAAGGCCGCGCCCTGCGCGCGGGCCTGGTCGATCAGGAAGCCGAATTTCATCCGCTGGTTGCAGCGCACGCACGGGTTCGGCGTGCGCCCGGCCAGGTATTCCTCCCGGAAATAGTCCAGGACGGTTTTTTTATACTGCTCCGCCAGCGCCACCACGCGGTGCTCGATCCCGAGCCGCGCGGCGATTTCCTTGGCGGCCTCCAGATCGCGCGCCTCCCCCGGCCCGAAGCAGCCCGAGATGCCCAGGTCCGGAATCGGCACCGAGCCGTCCCAGATGCTCATCGTCAGGCCCGTCACCCGCCAGCCGTCGCGCAGGAGCAGCCAGGCCGCGACGGACGAATCCACGCCGCCGCTCAATCCGATCGCCACGCTGGGTTGGGTTGTCGACATGGGGTTCAATCTACCTCGAAAAGCCCGCCGGCGCTACTGGGCTTCGCGCGCCAGTTGCGCGGCGTAGCCCGCCAGCCGCCAGCGAATGCGGGCGGCGGCCTCGCGGTCGCCGTTGCGCTCCGCCAGGGCTTCCGCCTGCCGCGCGGTTTCCATGGTGGCCAGCAGGTCGCCGCCGGCCAGTTGCGCCCGTTCCAGCGTATTCAGTTGCGCCGCGTCCGGCGCGCCGCCGGAAACCTCGATGGCTTTCCGGGCCCAGGCGAGGGCCTCGGCGGCCTCTTCCGGCGTGGCCTGCGGATCCACCGCCAACGCCCAGGCCAGGTTGTTCATGGCGGGCGCGTAGTTCGGCGCGATGGCCAGCGCGGCGCGGTACTCCGCGCAGGCCTCCGCGCGCCGGCCGTCGAGCTGGTAGCGGTTGGCCAGGTTGAAATGGATCAGCCAGTTGTCCGGCGTGGCCGCCAGCGCGTGCCGGAACAAGGTCTCCGTGTCGTGCCAGACCACCGTTTGCAGACGCGACAGCCCCGTCCAGGCCAGCGTCAGCGCGCCCGCGACCAAGACGGCCAGCCGTTGCCGGCGCGGCGACGGATTTTGCCGGCTCCAAGCCGCGGCGCCGCCGGCGAGCGCCAGCGCGAGGCCGATATGCGGCAGATAGCTGTAGCGGTCCGCCCAGGCCTGCCCGCCCACCTGCACGAGGCCGATCATCGGCACCAGCGCGCCCAGGAACCACAGCCAGCCCACGAGCCCCCACGGCGCGCGGCGCGCGCCGGCCGCCGCCAGCGCCGTCAGCGCCGCGAGCAGGACCGCCGCGCCGGCCACCGCGGCCCAGGACGCGCCGCCGGCGGGGAACGGATAATAGACCGCCAGATCGGTCGGCCAGACCAGCGCGCGCAGATACTGGACGGTGGCCGTCGCCGCGTTTGCCAGCCGCGCCCCGGCCGGCAGCGCCGCGAACGACTTCACCGCGCCGCCGGCGCTCTGCGCCGCCAAAGTCATCGCGCAGGAGCCCGCCGCCAGCAACCACAGCGGCGCTTTTTCCAGCACCAGCTTCCACGCCGGCGTCCGGGGCCAGCGGCCCAGCGGCCAGGCGTCCAGCAGCAGCAGCAGGCACGGCAGCGTCACCCAGGCGGGCTTGGCCAGCAGGCTGGCCGCGAAGGCCGCCGCCGTCCAGACCATGCGCCCGCGCCCCGCCGGACGGACGTAGGCCAGCAGGGCCAGCAGGCCGAAGAACGCCGCCAGCACGTCCTTGCGCTCCGAAATCCAGACGACCGATTCCGCGCGCAGCGGATGCACCGTCCACAGCGCCGCCGCGGCCAGCGCCGCCGGTCTGGAACCCGTCGCCCGCCGCAGGAAGAAAAACAGCAGGATCGCGTTCGCGGCGTGCAGCAGCAGGCTCGAGAAATGGTGGCCCGCCGGATTCAGGCCGTAGAGTTCCGCATCCGCCATGTGGGCCAGCCAGGTCAGCGGATGCCAGTTGTACATGTGGGTCGTCGTCCACGCCCAGCGCAGCCCGGCTTTCGTCAGCCCGGCCGTCACCGCGGGGTTTTCATAGACGTAGCCGTGGTCGTCGAACCAGACGAACCCGCCGAGCAGCGCCAGCCCGAACGCCCCGAACGCCAGCGCCGCCAGCAGCGCGCCGGCCGCGAGGTTCGATTTCCACTCCGCACCCTTCATGGCCCCGCAGAATAGCCGAACCCCGGAAAACAGCCAAAAACAATCCAACTACGAAACACGCGAATCACACGAAAAGGGAACCGGACGACAGGAGATCGAAGGCCGGAAAAAACAGCCAAGAACAAGCCAACTGCCAAATGCGCAGAAGACACGCGGGAATTCCGCAACAAACGGCCCCGAATTCTTTTCGCGTCTTTCGCGTGTTTCGCAGTTGATCCGGCTCAGGGCTGGCGGGCCTGGGCGGCGGCGAGGTTCTGCTTGAGGATGGGCGAATCCGGGGCGTACTCGAGGGCCTGGGTCCAATAGGCGACGGCGCGTTCGCGCTCGCCGGACTGCATGGCCAGCGCGCCGAGGTTGTTGAGCACGTCGGGCTGGACCGGATTGATCTTCAGGCTGTCGCTCCACTGCTCCAGCGCCGGCCCCACGTGGCCCTGCTGCGCCAGGATCATCGCCGCGCGGTTGCGGGCCAGCACGTTGAGCGGATGGAGCTGGATGATCGCCGCGTAGGTGTCCAGCGCGCCGGACAGGTCCTGCGCCAGTTCCTGCGCGTGCGCGAGGTTGACCAGCGCGTCCTCGTTGGCCGGGGAGATTTCCAGCGCTTTGCGGAACTGCCGGATCGCGCGCGGATAGTCTTCCTTTTCCGCGGCGCGGATGCCCACCGCGATGGCGGAGGCCAGCAGGCCGATCCGGTCGGTCTTCACCACCGGCGCCAGCAGGTTTTCCACCGGCGCCCAGTCGTCCGTCAGCACGCACGCCCCGTTGCGGGCGCGCAGATCCGCGAAGTTTTCTTCCGTCAGCGGCGTGCCCTCGAAGACGCCCGGCCGCGCGGTCCATTCGCCCAGGTTCGCCAGATCCAGCGGCCGGTCGCCGCCCACGAAGACGGTCGTGTTGCGCCCGCCGAGCTGCGGGACCGCGGCGACGGCCCCGCGGTGCGCGAAGACCTCCGCGAAGGTCTGGGCGATGGCGTTCATGAAACCGCCGACTTCGTAGGCGTCGATCAGGTTCATCACGTAGAGCCCGTCCGGCTTCAGCAACTGCCGCACCTGCGCCATGAATTCCCGCGTGGTCAACTGGTACGGCACGGAGTAGTCGCTGACCGAGTCGCAGACGATGAAATCGAACGGCGGCACGCTGCCGGGCCGCTCGCGGTTGCGCCGCAGGGCGTCGGCCACGTAGTTGCGCGCGTCGAGGTGGTGGATTTCGATGGGCGCGTCCGCCGGCAGGCCGAAGGCGGCCTGCGCGGCGCGCGTCACGCCCGGATCGATCTCGACCACGACGAGTTCGCTGCCCGGCCGCGCGCGGCAGAGGTAGTTCGGGAACACGTAGCCCCCGCCGCCCAGCAGCAGCAGGCGCACGGGCCGGTCGTTCTTGCCCAGCCGCTGGTTCACCAGCGCGTCGTAGATGCGCATGTAGGGATATTTCAGGTCGCCGAAGTCGTTCAGATCCGCCTCGCTGTGGCGCAGCTTGTCCTGGTAGAACGCGCGGTGCGCGGGGTTGCCCGCCTCCGCCGTCACGGTCAGGATCTGGTACTGCGTCTCGGCGTAATAGACGGCGTTGTCTTCCGCGGGGGCGTCGCGCAGCTTCAGCGCGCGCGCGGCCCGCGCCGCGCCGGGCCCCGGCAGCACCGCGAGCAGGAAAAACGCCAGGGCCAGCGCCGTCCCGGCGCCGGCCGCCCCGCGCCCGCGCCGCGCG
>CALKWZ010000046.1 GCA_938003985.1 uncultured Verrucomicrobiota bacterium
CGGCATACGCGGTGTAGCCGTGACTGGAGTTCAGACGTGTGCTCTTCCGATCTCAGGCCGGCCGCGCCGTGCGGGAGCTGGCCGGCGCGGCCGGCCTGCAAACCCTGACGACGGAATTCCTCGCGCGGGTCGAGGCCGCGGGCGCGCTGGAGCGGCTGGGGGACATTTTGGACGAGTGCGACCGGCTGGAACGCGACCGCGCGGGCATCCTCCGCGCCGAGATCGCGACGGCCCGGCCGCTGGACGATGTCCGGCAGGCCGAACTGGCCCGCCGGCTCGCCGCCGGCCGGCCCCTGGAGATTTCGTACCGGGAAGATCCGGGCCTGCTGGGGGGCTTCGTGGCCCGGGTCGGCGAACGTGTTTACGACGGCAGCGTGGCGGGACGGCTGGCGCGGTTGCGCCGCCGGCTCGCGGACGCGTAAGGAGCGAGAACCGCATGACGGTCGAACTGAAATCCGAGGAAATTTCCGCCATTCTCAAGCGGCAGCTGGAGGACTTCGACGTCCCCGCCGACGTGTACGAGAGCGGGGCGGTCATCAGCGTGGGCGACGGCATCGCGCGCGTCTACGGCCTGCGCCAGGCGATGGCCGGGGAGCTGGTCGAATTCGCCGCCGGCGTCCGCGGCATCGTGCTCAACCTGGAAGAGCAGAGCGCGGGCGTGGCGGTGATGGGCGATTGCGCCCGCATTCGCGAAGGCGACGCGGTGCGGCGCACGGAGCGGATCGCCTCCGTGCCGACGGGCCCCGCCCTGGCGGGCCGCATCGTGGACGCGCTGGGCGCGCCGATCGACGGCGGCCCCGCCCTGGCCGGCGCGGAGCTCCGGCCGATCGAGGCGCCGGCGCCGGGCATCATGGAACGCCAGAAAGTGCGCGAACCCCTCCACACCGGCATCAAGGCGATCGACGCGCTCACGCCGATCGGCCGCGGCCAGCGCGAACTGATCATCGGCGACCGCAAGACCGGCAAAACGACCCTGGGCATCGACGCCATCATCAACCAGGCCGGCCAGAACGTGGCGTGCTTCTACGTCGCCATCGGCCAGAAGCGCTCGACGGTGACGCAGGTCTACGAAAAACTGAAGGCGCACGGCGCGATGGCCTACACGACCATCGTCGCGGCCACGGCCTCCGATCCGGCGCCGCTGCAATACCTCGCGCCGTTCGCCGGCTGCGCCATGGCCGAGCACTGGCGGGACAACGGCGGGCACGCGCTGATCGTCTACGACGACCTGACCAAGCAGGCGCAGGCCTACCGCCAGCTTTCGCTGCTGCTGCGGCGGCCGCCCGGCCGCGAGGCGTTCCCCGGCGACATCTTCTACCTGCACAGCCGCCTGCTGGAACGCGCGGCGAAGCTGGGCCCCGCCCGCGGCGGCGGCAGCCTCACCGCGCTGCCCATCGTCGAAACGCAGGCCAACGACATTTCGGCCTACATCCCCACGAACGTGATTTCCATCACCGACGGCCAGATCTTCCTCGAGGCCGGCGCCTTCAACGCGGGGCAGCGGCCGGCGATCAATCCGGGCATTTCCGTGTCGCGCGTGGGCGGCGACGCCCAGACGAAGGCGATGAAGAAAGTGGCCGGCAGCCTGCGCCTGAACCTGGCGCAGTACCGCGAGATGGCGGCGTTCGCGCAGTTCGCCGGCGATCTCGACCGCGCCACGCTGGCCCTGCTGGAACGGGGCAAGCGCCTGATGGAGGCCTTCAAGCAGGGGCCGCAGGTGCCGATTCCGGCCGCGAAGCAGACCGTGTTCCTCCGCGCCGTCGGCGCCGGCCTGTGCGACGACGTGCCCGTCGCGCGGATCGGCGCGTTCGAACGGCAGCTCTACGTCGCGCTGGACGGCCCGCTGGCCGCCCTGCGCGAGCGCCTGGAGCGCAGCGGCGATCTCGCCGCCGACCTGGCCGCCGACCTCGACCGGGCGCTGGCGGATTTCAAGCAGACGTTCGCGGCGGGCTGAGGAGCGGAGCGCGACCATGGCCGGTTTCCGGGAATACAACGCCAAGATCCGCCAGCTGCAGAACATGCGGCGGGTCACGCTGGCCATGAAGATGCTCGCCACGACCAAGCTCGCGCGCGTCCAGGACCCGCTGGCGCAGGCGCAGGCGTTCGACCGCGAATGGGGCGAACTGGTCCGGCTGGCGTCGCAGCACGGCGGCGAGGGGCGCAACCCGCTGCTGAAGCCGCGCGCCGTGCCGGAATCGGCCTTCGTGCTGATGGTCACGTCGGACATGGGGCTGTGCGGCGGCTTCAACAACCGGCTGGCCCGCGTCGTGGGCGACTGGCTGGGGAAGAACCGGGAAAAATACCGCATCCTGCGTTTCAGCTTCTGCGGCCGGAAGGGCCACCACGCCTTCCGCGACCGGGTCGAAATCCGCCGCACCTACGACGACGCGGTGCGCCGGCCGGACCTGGGGCTCGCGCTGCGGATCGGCCAGGAAATCTTCGCGACCTACGCGGAAGGCAAGTACGACGAGATCTTCCTCGCCCGCAACCGCTACTTCGATCCGGCGTGGCAGGAGCCGCTCGTCGAACGCATTTTGCCGGTGGACCCCGCCGCGCTGCCCGCCGCGGAAGCCCAGGTGCCCTACGTGCTGGGCGAACCCGGGATGGACCGCCTGCTGCCGTACTTGCTGGAACGCCACGTGGCCTACCGCGTCTTCCTGGCGCTGCAGGAAAACGCCGCCGGCGAGCACGCCGCGCGCATGGCCGCCATGGACAGCGCGTCGAAGAACATCGATGCCCTGTGCGCCAACTATACCCTTCTGAGAAACCGGGCCCGCCAGGCCTCCATCACCACCGAACTGATCGAAGTGGTGTCCGGCGCGGAGGCGCTCCGCTGAGCCGCGCCGGAAACGACAGGAATCCCCCCATGACAACGCAGTCCTCTTCTCCGAATTCCGCCCCGCCCCGCGCGGGCCGCATCGCGCAGGTGACCGGCGCCGTGGTCGACGTCGAGTTCGCCCCCGGCCAGCTGCCGGCCATCCACGCGGCGCTGCTCGCGACGAACCCCTTCATCGACGCCCGGCCCGACAACCTCGTCCTCGAAGTCGCGCAGCATCTGGGCGACAGCACCGTGCGCGCGATCGCCATGAACCCGACCGACGGCCTGGTGCGCGGCCAGGAAGTCCGCGACGCGGGCCGGGGCATCGAGGTGCCGGTGGGGCCGGGCACCCTGGCGCGCGTGATGAACCTGCTCGGCGAGCCGGTCGACGGCGGCGGGCCCATCCCGGCCGAGAAGCGCATGCCGATCCACCGGGACACGCCGTCGTTCGCCGAACAGAGCACGCAGGAGAATATCCTCGTCACCGGCATCAAGGTGGTGGATTTGCTGACGCCCTACCGCAAGGGCGGGAAGATCGGCCTGTTCGGCGGGGCGGGCGTGGGCAAGACGGTGCTGATCCAGGAACTGATCCACAACGTCGCCAAGAACTACGGCGGCTATTCCGTCTTCGCCGGCGTCGGCGAACGCACGCGCGAGGGCACCGACCTGTACCAGGAAATGAAGGACTCCGGCGTGCTGGCCAAGGCCGCGCTCGTCTACGGCCAGATGAACGAGCCGCCCGGCGCCCGCGCCCGCGTGGCGCTCACCGCGCTCACCGTGGCCGAGCATTTCCGCGACGAAATGCACCAGGACGTGCTGCTGTTCATCGACAACGTCTACCGCTTCACGCAGGCCGGCGCGGAAGTGTCCGCCCTGCTCGGCCGCATCCCCTCCGCCGTCGGCTACCAGCCGACGCTGAACACGGACATGGGCGAGCTGCAGGAGCGCATCACCTCCACCAAGAGCGGCTCGATCACCTCCATCCAGGCCGTCTACGTGCCGGCGGACGACTACACCGACCCGGCGCCGGCCACCACGTTCGTGCACCTGGACGCGACGACCGAACTGTCGCGCGCGATCGTCGAGCTGGGCATCTATCCGGCCGTCGATCCGCTGGCGTCCTCCTCGAGCCTGCTGAATCCGTTCGTCGTCGGCGAAGAGCATTACCGCGTCGCGCAGGGGGTGAAGCAGATCCTCCAGCGCTACAAGGACCTCCAGGACATCATCGCGATCCTCGGCATGGAAGAGCTCTCCGACGAAGACCGCCAGACGGTGGCGCGCGCGCGGCGCGTGCAGCGCCTGCTGTCCCAGCCGTTCCACGTGGCCGAGCAGTTCGTCAACATCCCCGGCCGCTTCGTGCCGCTGGAGAAGACGATCCAGGCCTTCAAGGAAGTGCTCGAAGGCAAGCACGACGACGTGCCCGAGCAGGCCTTCTACATGGTCGGCTCCATCGACGACGTGCTGGCCAAGGCCCAGACGCTGAAAGGCTAGGCCGTGACGCCGTTCCAATTCGCCCTCCTGACGCCGGACCGGACGCACTACGCCGGCGCCGTCGAGGCGGTGACGGCTCCGGGCCAGAGCGGGGAGTTCGGCGTGCTGGCGCGGCACGTGCCGATGATCGCGCAGCTCAAGGCCGGCGCGGTGCGGGTGCGCGAGGCGAGAGGGCGGACGCTGCATTTCGCCGTGGACGGCGGCCTGCTCGGCGTCGAAGCCGCCCGCGGCGTGCGCCTTTTGGCCGCCCGCGCGGCGGTCTGCGCCGATGCCGAAAGCGCCCGCCGCGCCGCCGCGAACTTTTTACGTTCCCCGTAAAACCGCGCGAAAGTTTTTACGTTCCACGTAAAACTCCGGCGAATTTTTTACGTACTACGTAAAACCCGGCGGGCGGGCTACTTCTTGAGGGTGATGCGGATCTTGCCGGGGGCCGGCTTGTCCTCGGCCTTGGGGGCGGCGGGCACCTTGATGGCCGGCGCGCCGATCTTGATGGCGGGGCGGCCGGCCGGCTTGGCCGCCGGCTTCGCTTCGGCCGCGGGCGCCTCTTCGGCGGCCGGCGGGGCGATGTCTTCGACGATTTCCTTGAGAATGGTGGTGTAGCCCTTGCCGTCGGCCATGTCGCCCTGCACGGAGGCGAGGCCTTTGGCGGCGTCTTCCTGGTTGGAAGCGGATTCGAGGACGAACACGGTGGAGCCGACCTGGATGCGGTCGCCGACCTTGAGCTTGGCGGTGTCCTCGACGCGCTGGCCGTTGACGAACACGCCGTTGCGGCTCTTGAGGTCCTTGAGGTAGAACTCGCCGTCGGAGAGGCGGATGCCGCAGTGCACGCGCGAGACCTTGTCGTCGAGCAGCGGGATGTCGGCCTCGCGGCTGCGGCCGATGGACAGGGGCTCGCCGGTCAGTTCGATGTCCTTGGGAATGCCGAGCTTGTTGACGTAGCGCAGATGCATGGCGGTCCTTTCGTTAGACGATGCCTTTTTCCACGAGCGAGGCGAAATAGTCGATGGTCAGGCGCAGGCCGTCTTCGAGCGGCATCCGGGGCTCCCAGCCGAGGAGCCGGCGCGCCTTGTCGATGTTGGGCTGGCGCACCTTGGGGTCGTCCACGGGCAGGGGCTTGTGGACGATGGGGCTGGCGCTGCCGGTGAGTTCCTTGATCTTGCGCGCGAAGTCCATGACGGTCAGCTCGCGCGGGTTGCCGACGTTCACCGGGTCGGAGTGGTCGCTCATCATCAGGCGGAAGATGCCGTCGACGAGGTCGGAGACGTAGCAGAAGGAACGGGTCTGCAGGCCGTCGCCGAAGACGGTCATGGGCTCGCCCTTGAGGGCCTGGCAGCAGAAGGCGGGGACGATGCGGCCGTCCTTGGGGCGCATGCGCGGGCCGTAGGTGTTGAAAATGCGGACGATGCGGGTCTGGACGCCGTGGTAGCGGTGGTAGGCCATGACGATGGCCTCGGCGAAGCGCTTGGCCTCGTCGTAGACGCCGCGCGGGCCGATGGGATTCACGTTGCCCCAGTAGCTTTCGACCTGCGGATGCACGAGCGGGTCGCCGTAGACTTCGGAGGTGGAGGCCAGCAGCAGCCGCGCGCCCTTGGCCTTCGCCAGGCCCAGCGCGTTGTGCGTGCCGAGCGAGCCGACCTTCAGGGTCTGGATCGGCAGCTCGAGATAGTCGATCGGGCTGGCCGGCGAGGCGAAATGGAAGATGTAGTCCAGCTCGCCGGCGAAATCGATGTGGACGGTGACGTTGTGGTGGATGAACTCGAAATCCGTGCGGGCGCGCAGATGGGCGATGTTGTCGAGGTTGCCCGTGATCAGGTTGTCCATGGCGACGACGCGGTGGCCTTCGGCCAGGAGCCGGTCGCAGATGTGGGAACCGAGGAAGCCGGCGCCGCCGGTGACCAACGAGACGGGTTGACGGGTAGTGGAACTCATGGGGGCAGAGGATGCCACGTCACTCGGGTTTGAGCAAGGCGGGATGCAACTGGCTGGCGAAGTCGGCGATGGTCTGCAGGTGGGCGTCGCCCGTCGGGGCGCGCGGGCCGGAGAGGGCGATGTAGGCCCAGCGGTGGGAAACGCCGTGGAAAATGCGGTCGTAGCCCATCCAGGCGATGCGCTGGAAGTGGGAAGCGGTTTCGCGGCCTTTGCCGACGAACCAGTAGGCGTAGTAGGAGAGGTACTGGGACGGGGCGCCGTCGGGGCCCGCGCCGGTCTTGGACATGTCCATCACCATCACGTCCAGCGGTTCGGACCGGCCTTCGAGCGGGATGCGGATGATGCGTTCGCGGTCGATCTCGTGGCCGGCGGCGGTCATGCAGACCTGGGGGCGGTGGATGCTGGAGCGGTCGTCGCCGCTGAGCACGATCGTGGCGTGCAGCGCGTCGCGGCCGCCCGGGCGCTGGTAGAACTTGCGGACGAGACCGGTGTCGGCCGGCAGCAGCGCGCGCTCCGCCCAGTTCATGTTGCCGAGCGGTTCGCCGCACTTCGGGCAGGTCGTCGGATCTGCGAGCTGGTTTTCCGCGAACTGGGAACCGCAGTTGCGGTTGGGGCAGAACAGCAGGCCGATGCCGGTCCAGCCGTCCACTTGCGCGGGCAGCTCCAGCACGATGCCGGCCTCGTCGGTGTTCGCGACGCCGGTCTTGAAGACGAGGGCCCAGGCGGCCACCGCCAGCGCGGCGGCTACGAAGAGGCGCGGCCCGAGAACAGATGTGCGCATTTTGTCCATGCGGTGCGGTAATCCAGGTTGAGGAGACGGTCGAGCGCCAGCATCGACACGATGCCGATCAGGAAAATCGGATAGCCCGAATAGTCGTGCCACAGGCCCATCGCCGTTTCCTGGCCGAACAGGGCGGCGGCCACCACCACGAGGATGATGCGGCAGACGTTGGCCAGGATGGCGACGGGCACGCCGCAGAGGAAGAGGATCCACTTCTTGGCCAGCGTCTTCTGGCTGTACCAGGCGTAGAAGCCCATCAGCGCCGTCATCGCCAGCAGCGAACGCAGCCCGCTGCATTCGGGCGCGACGGTGAAGGCGAAGGAATTGTCCGCCGCGGAGAACAGGCCGGACCCGACCCGCGTCACGTGCAGCCCGAAACCGTTGAGGAGGCCCGCGGAAACCGCCGTGGCGAACATCCGCAGCGGCGCGGTCATGCTGTCGATGAAATTCAGCGGAATCGCCAGGAACAGGTAGCCGCAGGGGAACAGGAGCCACCGGGCGAGGCCATATCCATATATAAGGAAGAAGAGACCCCACAGCAAAACGATGAAACCGACGGCCGAAACCCGCGGCTGCTGGGCCAGCACGCCGGCCCAGTGCAGGAGCAGCGCCGCCGCCACGACGAACGTCCCGCGTCCATCCGCGCGCCGGGGCGCCGCGGCGATTTCGCGCCGCCGCATCCAGACCGCCGCCAGGCTCGCCAGCGGCAGGACCATGCAATACGAGTAGTCGTCCGTCCAGCGGCTGCGCAGCCACAGGAACAACGACCGCCGGCAAGTGGCGATTTCCTGGCTGTTGCCGTGCAGGTGGAAGAGGAAAAACAAGCCGCCGGCCACCGCCGCCCAGAAGGCGATCTCGAGCTGCGCGGCCCGCGACAAGCGCGACCACCGGAATCCGCTCCACCACGTCTTCAGTTTTTCGGCGGCTGCCTGCATGAGACCCGGAACATAGCCGATGGCCGCGGCCGTTGCAACGCGGAAACTCCGGGTTGTGCCGCGGCCGGCGTTGCCCTATGTTCTTGCCCGGACCCCCGGAGGAAGAAAACGATGCGAACGAAATGCTGGACGATGGCGGCGCTGGGCGCCGTGTGGGCGGCGGCGGCCTGGGCCGCGCCGGTGCGCGAAACGCTGGACGTTGCCAGCGACTGGGTCCACGACGTGGCCTACGAATACGAAGACGGCGCGGCCAACGGCACGCTGAGCGTCCGGCTGGGAGCCGATCCGGTCCCCGTCCGCTATTTCGAGGTGCCGCGGGAGGTCTGGGCCGAATTCCAGGCCGCGGAATCCAAGGGCTCCTTCTACGGCAAGCAGATCCGCCAGCGCTACGAGCGGCAGTACGGCAAGTCGCGGCAGGAAGTCTTCGATTCGCCGATCCCGATCCAGACCCAGATCGACGCCCTGTGCGCGTTCAACGAGGAATGCGAAGGCGTCGTGCTGCAGGCCATCGAGAAAAGCCGGGAAAGCATCTGGGTGGCGGCCTATGCCTTCACCCGCGCCCGGATCGCGGCGGCGCTCGTCGATGCCCACCGGCGGGGCGTGCGGGTGGCGGTGAAGATGGACGCCAACCAGGCCGAATTTCCCGGCGCGCAGAAATTGATCGAGGGGCTCCGCGGCGCAGGCATCCCCGTCGAGCTCATCCATACCGCCGGCGAATATTCGGCCATGCACAACAAATTCATGGTGTTCGACCTGCGCTGGGTCGTCGCCGGCAGCTACAACTTCACCACCGTCGCCCAGGTGTCGAACTGGGAAAACCTGATCTGGATGGATTCGCCCGACATGGCCGAGCAGTACAAGCTGGCCTGGGACGCGATCGTCTCCGACGAAATCGCGGAGCCGCGGGAACAACCCGCGGCGGAAAAGAAGGACGCGAAATAGCGGGACGCGTTGACGCCGCGGCGTCCGCGGGCTTAGGATGGTCGCAGGATCGGCCGCGGTCGATCCGGGAACGGAACGGAACATGAGTTTGACGAGCATGACGGGTCGCGGCGCCGCCGCGGCCGCCGGCCGCCTCGCGCGCGTCGAGGTCGAACTGAGCAGCGTGAACCGCAAGCAACTCGACGTCGACGTCGGCCTGCCGCGGTTCCTCGCCGCCTACGAATCGCGCGTGCTGGAACTCGTGCAAAGCCGCCTCTCGCGCGGGCGGGTGACGGGGGACGTCCGCGTGACCTGGGCGGAAGCCGCGCAGGCCGCCGGCGCCAAGGTCGATCTGGGCCTGGCCCGGGCCGCCGTCGGCGCGCTGCGCGCCGCCGCCAAGAAACTGGATTTGCCGGACGACCTGAAAGCCTCGGCCCTGCTCTCGTTGCCGGGCCTCGTGGCGCTTGAACACGGCGAGCGCGACCTGGAAGCCCTCTGGCCGACGGTCCGGCGGGCGCTGGAAGCGGCGCTGGCGAAGCTGCAGGCCATGCGGAAAAAGGAGGGCGCCGCCCTCGGCCGCGACCTGCGGGCGCGGCTCGGGACGTTGCGGAAACTGGCGCGGGAAATCGCCGCCCGCGCCCCGGGCGTCGCGGAAATCTACCGCGCGAACCTGCGCAAGCGGATCGCCGCCGCCTTGCCGGGCAGCGACCTCGCCGCCGACGAACGCCTGCTCAGGGAAGTGGCGCTCTTCGCCGACAAGGCGGACGTCGCCGAGGAACTCGTGCGGCTCGACAGCCACTTCCGCCAGGCCGTCGACGCGCTGCAGGCCGGCGGCGTGGTCGGCCGCGCGCTGGATTTCCTCGTGCAGGAAATGGGCCGCGAAATCAACACGATCGGCTCCAAGGCCAACGACGCCGAGATCGCCCGGCGCGTCGTCGCCGCCAAGGCGGAACTGGAACGGTTCCGCGAACAGGTGCAGAACGTCGAATAGGAAAGGAACGCGCATGAACGGAATCAAGCCCTGCTGGAACAACATCATCTTCGTGGTTTCCGCGCCCTCGGGCGCCGGCAAGACGACGCTGTGCGACAAGCTCCAGAAGGAATTCAAGGACATCCACTACGCCATCACCGCGACGACGCGCGCGCCGCGCGCGGGCGAGATCGACGGCAAGAGCTACTATTTCATGACCCGCGAAGGCTTCGAGAAGCGGCTGGCGGAGGGCGGTTTCATCGAAAGCGCGGTGGTGCACGGGAACCTGTACGGTTCGCCGAAGGCGCCGGTGGTGGCGGCGCTGGAGGACGGATGCGACGTGCTGATGAACATGGACGTGCAGGGGGCGGCGGCGGTGCGCGACCTGATCCGGAACGCGCCGCCGGGGGATTCGCTGAAGCGGACGCTGGTGGACATTTTCGTGGTGCCGCCGTCGGCGGAAGTGCTCCGCAACCGGCTGGTGGCGCGGGGCACGGACGCGCTCGAGGTCATCGAAAAACGGATGAGGCAGGCGCGGGAGGAGATTTCGCACTGGAAGGAATACAAGTACATGGTCGTCAACGACGACCTCGCCGAGGCCTACGACAACATGCGCGCGATCATTTTGGCCGAACGCCACCGCAACGACAACCGGCGCGAGGAATACCATGCCTAAGGCCGCGCCCAAGGTGCTGCTGGGGGTGACGGGCTCCATCGCCGCCTACAAGGCGGCCGACCTCGCGCGGCTCATGCGCAAGAAAGGCTGGGACGTCTGGGTCGTCATGACCGCCTGCGCCACGCAGTACGTCGGCCCGCTCACGTTCCGCGCGCTCACGGACCATCCGGTGCCGCACGGGACCTTCGCGGAGCAGGATCCGGACACCTACGTGCACCTCGGCCTCGCGGCCGGCGCCGCGGCGCTGGTCGTCGCGCCGTGCTCGGCGCAGACCCTCGCGCGCCTGGCGCACGGCTTCGCCGACGACGTGCTCGGCTGCGCCGCGCTCGCGCTGGAGGCGCCGCTGCTGGTGGCGCCGGCGATGAACGTGCGCATGTGGAGGAATCCCGCCGTGCAGGAAAACGTCGCGACCCTCAAGCGCCGCGGCGCGATCGTCGTGCCGCCCGGCAAGGGCGAACTGGCCTGCGGCGACGTCGGCGAAGGCCGCCTGGCCGACCTGGACGCGATCGTGCGGGCCGTGGCGAAAGCGATCGGGGAGCGCTGACGCCGTGAAGGTGCTGGTGACGGCGGGACCGACGCGGGAAGCCATCGATCCCGTGCGCTTCGTCAGCAACCGCTCCAGCGGCAAGATGGGCTATGCCGTCGCGGCGGCCGCGCGGGCGCGCGGCCACGCCGTCTGCCTCGTGAGCGGGCCCGTCGCGCTCGAACCGCCGCCCGGCGTGGAAGTCGTGCGCGTGACGACGGCGGCCGACATGCTTGCGGCCGTGCAACGGCGCGTGCGCGGCTGCGACCTGCTCGTGATGGCCGCGGCCGTCGCCGACTGGCGCCCGAAGAATCCCGCGCGGCGCAAGCTCAAGAAAAGCGCCGGCCCGCCGCGCATCGCGTGGGAACCCACGCCGGACATTCTGAAAACGCTCGCGCCGCGGAAGAAAAAATCGCAGACGTTCTGCGGCTTCGCGGCCGAGACGCACGGCCTCGCGCGCGAAGCGCGCCGCAAGCTGCGCGAAAAAAATCTCGACGCCATCGCCGCGAACGACGTCTCGAAAAACGACCAAGGGTTCGAGGCGGACCGCAACGCGCTGACGATCCATTTCGCCGACGGCCGCGCGCGGCGCGTGCCGCTCGCGACGAAAACGAAGTGCGCGGAAACGCTCGTGCGCGCGCTGGAAGAAATTTGCGCGGCGAAAAAAAAGTGAAAAAATTTTCCAAAAAACGTTGACGCTGTTAATAACTTCGCATTACTGTGTTGATCAACGAGATGAAGATGACGAAAAAAATTTTGTCTGACCTTCGCGATTTCGGCTGCGCGCCGCGCGCCGAGTCCATCTCGACCTGCCATTTAAGCGAAACCGAAACACCGGACAATGTTTCCATGATCCACTTCAAGAATACCCTGACCGCCTTGGTGCGTCAGGTTGGAAGGGGGGGAAATCCACAATGGCAGTGAAGAAGGCTAAGAAGGCCGCGAAGAAGCCCGCGAAGAAGGCGGTCAAGAAGGTCGCGAAGAAGGTCGCGAAGAAGGCGAAGAAGTAAATTCTTCCCAATGCCGGACCGTGCAATGCGGTTCGGCGCATGAACGGCGGTGATTCCACTCTGGATTCGCCGTCGTTTTTTCGTGCCGCCGCGGCGCTTGATAATCGCGGACGGGTGGAGTAGGTTGCGCCAACCTTTTAAAGGAGAAAACGCCATGCAGGAAAAAGTCGAACAGTTCATCGAGGAAATCCGCCCCCTGATCCAGGGCCACGGCGGCGACGTGGAATTCGTTTCCATGGAAGGCAATACGGTGAACCTGCGCCTGCACGGTGCGTGCCATTCCTGTCCCCACGCCATGCTGACGCTGAAGAACGGCATCGAAGCCGAAATGCGCGAACGCCTCGGCCCCGAGCTGACCGTCGAGCGCGTGATGGACGCCTGATCGTTCCGTCCTCGGCGCACAAAAAGGCCGCCCGATCCGGGCGGCCTTTTGCGTGGCCGGGTCTCAGGCCGGCGGCGCGGCGGCGGGCGGCGGCTCGGGGAATTTGCCGCTCACCGCGTCGCGCACGATCTGCTTGGTGTCGTCCGGGAAATCGGACCGCAGCAGCCAGGTGATGAAGTTGGGATCGTGCGCGACCGTGTCGCGCAGCGACTGGCCCTGGAACTTGCCGAAATTGAAGACGATCTCGCCTTTCGCCCACTTGAGGCGGCCGGCGCGGTCGGCCCAGGACGGGTCGCGCGGATCGCAGTACTCGTTGAGGCCGTCGAGATCGGCCGGCAAGTCCGCGTACATCTTGAACTGGCCGGCGAGGACGCGGATGGTCGCGAGCACGTCGCCGAGGGCGTCGTGGGAATTCTCGTGGGCCTCGCCGCAGTAGTAGCGCAGCGCGGCGGACAGGTCGCGCGGTTCCTTGCGGAAGAAAATGCGCTGCGCGTCCAGGACGCGCCGGCCTTCGAGGGAGAACGGCCGGTTGGCGCGCGCGAATTCCTCGGTCAGCATCTGGATGTCGTAGCCGAGGACGTTGTAGCCGGCCAGGTCGGCGCCGGCGAAATGCTCGGCCAGCGTTTCGGCCATCTCGGCGAAGGAGGGCGCATCCTGCACGTCGGCGTCGGAAATGCCGTGGATGCGGACGGCGTCTTCGGGGATGGGGATGCCGGGATTCAGCAGGTAGCTGACCTGTTCCGTCGTGCCGATGGGCTCGTAGCGCACGAGCGCGATCGCCACGATGCGGTCCGTGCGCTTGTTGAGGCCGGTGGCTTCGAGGTCGAAGACGACGAGGGGTTTGTCCAGGCGCAGGCGCTCCGGCAGGGCGGGGATGGATGGGTCGCTCATGGGTCGAGCATGGCCCAAGGCCGGACGGAGGAAAAGCAGAATCGGCGGCGGCCGGCGGGCGCCAAAATTGTTGCGGATTTGTCTTGCCGGGCCTCGGGCGGCTCGCGTAGGTTCCGCGACGTACCTTCCGCATATTCATGGGTCGCCGATTTGCGGGGGGCGGGTTAACCGGCGGCCCGTGGTACATGGAGTTGATAGTTACGTGAAAATATACGTTGGGAATCTCTCGTTTCGGGCCACGGATGACGATCTGCGTGCGGCGTTCGAGCCGTACGGCGAAGTGGTCTCCGCGCGGGTGATCAAAGACAAGGAAACCGGCCGCTCCCGCGGTTTCGGCTTCGTTGAAATGCCCAATCAGGAACAAGGCAACAGCGCGATCGAAAAGGTGAACAACACCGAAATCGTCGACCGCGCGGTTCGCGTGAACGAGGCGCAGGAACGCCCCCCTCGCCGCTAAATCCGGATTCGAACGAACCCCGGCGGGTTTTCCCCCGCCGGGGTTTTTTCATGCCCCGCCCCGGCCGCGGGTCAGCGCGCCGGCGGCAACGCGCGCAGGAGCGCCGGCCAGGTTTCGGGGGCCAGTTCCTCGGCGCGCGCGGTCGGGGCGATCCCGGCCTGCGCCAGCGCCGGCAGCGGATCGGCCACGAGGTCGCGGAGCGAACGCGCCATCGTCTTGCGCCGGCGCGAGAACGCGTGGCGCAACAGGTCGCGCAGGGCGAGTTCGTCGGCCGGCCCGCCCAGCGGCGCGGGGCGCCGCACGAGCTTGGAAATGGACGACTGCACTTCCGGCGGCGGCCAGAAGCAGGAGGGGGAGACGTGCTTGACGGTGGCGATCTCGTAGTGCCGCTGCAGCAGGATGGACAGCAACCCGTAGTCGTCGGAAGACGGCGCCGCCTCGAGCCGGTCGGCCACTTCGCGCTGGATGGTCACGACCAGGACCGCGGGCGGGTGGGGAATCGCGGTCAGTTCGACCAGCAGGCGCGCGGCGATGGCGTAGGGCAGGTTGGCGACGAGCTTGCCGCCGGGCCGCGGAAACAGCGCCGGCAGGTCGCAGTCCAGCACGTCGGCATGGATCAACGTCAGCCGCGGCTCGTCCGCGAAGCGTTCGCGGAGATAGGGCGCGAGGCGGTTGTCCTTCTCGACGGCAGTCACGGCCGCGGCGCGTTCGAGCAGGGCCGCGGTCAGGACGCCGAGGCCCGGGCCGACCTCGACCACGGCGTCGGTCGGCTGCAGGTCGGCCGCGGCCAGCAGGATGTTCAGGACGTTGCGGTCGATCAGGAAATTCTGGCCCAGGATGCGCGAAGGATGGAAGTCGAGCTGCGTCAGCAGGGCTCGCACTTCCGAGGGGCGCGTCAGATTGGGATGGTCGGCCATGTTTTCGGGATTCCGTCCGGGGCGGGGAACCGGTATCTTTCCGGAAGGTAGGAGCTGCCATGAGAGAAGCCGAGAAAAAAATACGGGAACGGCCGGCGCTGGCGCAGGAATGCGCGCGGCTGCGGGCGGCGGGGAAGACGGTCGTCTTCACCAACGGGTGCTTCGACCTGATGCACGCGGGGCACGCGACCTACCTGGAATTCGCGCGCCGGCAGGGCGACGTCCTGATCGTGGGGCTCAACACCGACGCCAGCGTGCGGCGCTACAAGGGCGAAAAGCGCCCGGTCGTGGACGAGCGCAACCGCGCGCGCCTGATGGCCGCGCTGGAATGCGTGGATTTCGTCACCTGGTTCGACGAAGACGAACCGAAAGCCCTGATCGCCGAACTGCAGCCCGACGTGCTGGTGAAGGCGGAAGACTGGGCGCACTACGTCAGCGGGCGCGAGATCGTCGAGGCCCGCGGCGGAAAAGTCGTCCTCGCCCCGATGGTCGCGGGCCTCTCCACGACGAAGCTGATCGAAAAGATCGTGCAGGCCTACGGCGCGGGGTAGAGCAGGAAGGTCGGGTAGCCCTGGACGGCGAAGGGGGCGAGGGCGTCGCGGGCGGGGGGCTTGTTGGGGAAGTCGGCGAGGATCTGGATGGGGAAAAATCCGCCCAGTTTCGCGACGACGGCCGGGTCGCGCAGGGTGGTGGCGTCCATCAGCTTGCAAGCCTTGCACCAGTGGGCGCCGAAATCGATCAGCACCGGCTTGCCGCTGGCGGCGGCTTCGCGCAGCAGGGCATCGAAAGCTTCGGGGGCGTCGCGGCCGAAATCGAACCGGCGGAAAACGGATTCGGTCGCCGGCGCGGCGGCGGATTCGGCGGGCGCCGCGGGCGCGGCGCGGAAGGCGGACACGGCGTTCCACGCGTAGTAGAGCGCCAGCAGCAGGATCAGGACGCCGAAGGCCTTTTTGACTTTTTCCATCCAGGCGCCGGGCTTGGGCAGCACGGCGAGGCCGGCGGCGGCCAGCGGCCACGGCAGGGCCATGCCGACGCCCAGCAGGAACGGCAGCGCGAGGGCGACGGACACGCCCTGGGCGTAGAGCGAGCCGGAGAGCGCGAGGACGGCGATCAGGACGGGCGCGACGCAGGCGCCGGCCAGCAGCGCGGAAATGCCGCCCATGACGAGCACGGCCGGCAGCCGCGCGCGCCCGGCCAGGCCGCCGGTCTTGCGGAAGCGGGAGAAGTCGAGCTGCCAGACGTCGAACATCGCGAGCGCGAGGGCGGCGAACAGGACGGCGATGGCGCCGTTGAAGACCGGCGAGGAGTTGATCGCGCCGAAGACGGAGCCGGTCAATACGACGACGAGCCCGAGCGCGCCGTAGACGAGCGCCATGCCGAGGCCGTAGACGAGGCCGAGGCCGAAGCGCGCGGCGCGCGAGGAATCGGTGCCGCTGGCGCCGATGATGGCGAGGTTGATCGGGATCATCGGCAGGACGCACGGCGTCAGGTTGAGCAGGAAGCCGCCGATCAGGATCAGGAGAATCGAAGGCAGGACGCCGCGGCGGAGATAGAACTGGGCCGGATCGTCGAGGAACGTTTTCCACGCCGAGGCCGGCGCGGGTTCGGCCGCGGCGGGATCGAGGTAGGCGAGGAACGCGGGCACGTCGGCATAGCCGACGAGGCGACGCGGCTCGCCGCGGCCGGCCAGCGGAAAGGCGGCGGCGGCAAACGCGGCGGATGCGGGCGCCGCCGCCGCGGCGCTTGCGGGGCCGGCGCCGATGGCGAGGGTCACTTCTTCCGGCATGAAGCAGACCGCCCCGGCGCAGCCCTGGTAGGACACGACGACGGACTCGGCGGCGGGCGCGGCGTAGACCGCGGCGAAGGATGCCGAGTAGGACGGTCCGAGCGGATCGTCCGGCTTGTCCGTATCCGGCGCGGGCACGGAGAGCGGCGCCAGCGCGGTCCCGGCCGGATCGGCGACGGCGAAGCTGGCGTAGAGGTGGTGGTCGGCGGGAAAATCGAACGCCACGCGTACGGCGGACTGGTCCGCGAAGGTCTCGCGCGCGGCGGAAACGGCGAAGGGAGAGGCGGCGGCCGTTGCGAGCGGCAGGAAAACGGCCAGCCCGGCGAAGGCGCGGAGAGTTTTACGTAGAACGTAAAAACTTTGCGGGATTTTTACGTAGAACGTAAAAACTTTCGCGGCGTTTTCCACGGAACGTAGGAACTTTACCATCACGGGGCCTTGGCGGTTTTGGAGGGGAGGGATTGGCCGTCGAGGACGCGGACGACGTCGTCGCGCAGGGCGGCGAGGGGTTCGTAGCCGGGATAGGTGCGGGCGAGGGCGCCGTCGCGGGTGAGCAGGAAGGCGGTGGGGATGGCGCGGATGGCGGCAGGTCCGCCGAAGGCCGCGACGAGCCGGGCGTCGGTCGCCAGGCCGACGGGGAATTCGGCGCCGAAGGCGGCGGCTTCGGCGGAGAGCTGGGCGACGGGCCGGTCGTCCACCACGACGCCGACGAGGACGAAGCCGCGGTCGTGGAATTCCTTCTGGAGACCGTTCCAGCCGGCGACGGCGCCGCGGCAGGCGGGATCGTCGGTGCGGAAGAAGATCACGAGCTGGACCTTGTCGGCGTACTCGGCGGTTTTGATCTCGCCGGGAAATTCGGAGGCGAGGTTCTTCAGGACGAAGTCGGAAATCGTCGGCGCGGGGCCGAGATCGACGGGCGCGGAGTCCGGCTTGCGGCCGCAGGCGGAGAGGAGCAGGAGGCAGGCGACAGGGATCAGGAGACAGAAGACAGGAGACAGGGGACGAGGTTTGAAATGGTTCATGGCTGGTTCTCGGTTTCCGCGTCCTGGAAAGCGGGCGGCGGAAGCTTCTTGGGCTTGATGATATTCTCTTTCCGGAATTTTTCCAGTTGGCGGACGAGATTTCCGTCGCCGGTGGCGAGCTTCTTGACGGCGGCCTGGTAGGCGGCCTGGGCCTTGCGGAGGTGGTCGTCGATGTCCTGGAGGTCTTCGGCGAAGTTGACGTACTTCTCGTAGATTTTGCGGACGGCGTCGAAGACTTCGTTGAGGGAGGCGCGCTGGTTTTCCTGGCGCCAGAGGAGGGCGACAAGGCGCAGGGCGGCGAGGAGGCCGCCGGGGCCGGCAAGGACGACGTCGGCGCGGGCGGCGGTTTCGAAGAGGGCGGGCTTGGCGGTCAGGGCGAGGGAGAAGGCGGGCTCGGAGGGGATGAACATCAGGACGAAATCGGGGGAGCGGTCCTGGAAGGCGGGGAGATCCTGGTAGCGCTTGTCGGCGAGGCGCTTGATCTGGGCCTCGACGGACGCGACGAGGCGGCGGAGGGCTTCGGCGCGTTCGTCGGCGGTGGCGGCCGCGGCGTAGTCGGCGTGGTCCTTGAGGGACATCTTGGCGTCGACGACGATGCAGCGGCCTTCGGGGAGGCGAACGACGGCGTCGGGCTGGAAGCGGCCGTCGGCGGAGGTCGCGCTGACCTGGAGATCGTAGTCGCGGCCTTCCAGGAGTCCGGCGGATTCGAGGATGCGCGCGAGGACGAGTTCGCCCCAGTTGCCGGCGGCCTTGTTGTCGCCCTTGAGGGCCTCGGCGAGATGGTCGGCCTTTTCGCCGACGGCGCGGCTCTGCTCGGCGAGCAGTTCGACCTGCTGCTTGAGGGCGCTGCGCTGCTGGACGTCGGCGAGGTGGACGTCTTCGACCTTCTTGCGGAAATCGGCGATCTTCTCGCCGAGGGGGCCGAGGAGGGCGCCGAGGGCTTCGCGGTGCTGGGCGGAGAATTTCGCCGACTGGGCGTCGAGCACCTGGGCGGCGAGGACCTGGAACTGGTTGGCGAGTTCCGCGCGGGCGTCGGCGAGGGCGTCGAGCTGGGCCTGGAGGCGGATCGCATCGGACTTGGCGCGCTCGAGCTGCGCGGCGGCGCGGAAGGCGGCGATGGCGTAGCCGAAGGCGGCGCCGATGCAGAGGGCAAGAAGGACGAATGCGGCCGTGGTCATGGGCAAGAGTTAGCCGCGCCGGGGGCGGGAATGCAACCGAAAAGGGTTCAGGGGTCAGGGTTCAGGAAAATATGGGATTTCAGGCCGTCCATCCTGAACCCTGAACTCCGAACCCTTTGTCCGCGTCAGGCGCCGACGTAGCCGAATTTCTTGAGCATCCAGTAGTTGCGGGACCAGTTGGGCTCGACCTTGACCCAGAGCTCGAGCTGGTGCTTCTTGCCGTAGATGGCGGCGAGCTCTTTTTCGGCGGCGTGGCGGATGTCGCGGATCATTTTGGCGCGCTGGCCGATGACGATGGGGCGCTGGGAGGGCTTTTCGACGTAGATGGTGGCCTGGACGGAAACGGCTTCGTCGGTTTCCGCGATCTGGTCGACGGCGACGGCGATGGCGTGGGGCAGTTCGGCCTTGAGGCGGACGTTGATCTGGGCGCGGATGACGTCGGCGATGAAGAAGGGGCCGGGATCGTCGGTGAGCATGTCGGTTGGGAACAGCGGCTCGGCGGCGGGCAACAGGTCCTTGATGGCGGCGAGGAGTTCGGGAAGGCCGGTGCCGGTGGCGGCGGAGACTTCGAACCAGCGCAGCGGCGGGGGGGCGTAGTCGGGATTGCGCGCGCGGTTTTTTTCGAGGACGTCGGCCCAGGCGGTTTCGTAGGCGGCGCGGCGGAGGCCGAGGTCGGTCTTGTTGAGGACGGCGAAGACGGGGGAGGCGTCGGCGGCGAGTTTCTGCATCCAGCCGCGGTCTTCGTCCTGGGGAGGGAGGGAGGCGTCGAGCAGGAGCAGGACCACGTCGGACCCGGTGACGAGTCCGCGCGCGGTGCGGTTGAGCATCGAGCTGAGGGCGTGGGTGGCCTGGCGGATGCCGGGAGTGTCGAGGAAAACGATCTGGAGCCCGGGTTCGTTGTGGATGGCGCGGACGGGGCGGCGCGTGGTCTGGGCGACGGGCGAGACGACGGCGACTTTTTCGCCGATCAGGGCGTTGAGCAGCGACGACTTGCCCGTGTTGGCGCGGCCGACGATGGCGGCGAGTCCGGCGCGGAAGGCGGGGGCGGCGGGAACGGGCGGAATATCGGTCATGGGTCCTAGGCTTGGGGTTGGGCGGGCGCGGGAGCCGCGGGGGTCGGAGGGAGGAACGCGGAAAGATCGACGACGTCGCCGTTGGCGGGCAGGGCGACGTCGAGGTGCAACTGGTCGCGCAGGAGGCGGGCGAAGGATTCGCGCTGGTCTTGTTCGCCGTGGACGAGAAAGACCTTTTTGGGCTTGGCGTCGCGCACGTAGCGGAAGAGCTCGAGGCGGTCGGCGTGGGCGCTGAAGGAGTGGAGCGTCTGGACCTCGGCCTTGAGGGCGAATTCGTCGCCGAAGATGCGGACTTTCTTTTCGAGGTTCTGGATGCGGCGGCCGAGGGTGTTCAGGGCCTGGTAGCCGACGAGGAGGATGAGGTTCTTGTCGTTTTCGACGCCGTGCTTGAGATGGTGGAGGATGCGTCCGTGTTCGCACATGCCCGAGGCGGCGATGACGATGGAGGGCTGCTTGGAGGAGGTGATGGATTTCGATTCCTCGACGGATTCGGTGAAGGTGAGCCAGTCGGGCTTGACGACGGAGCCGGCGGAGCCGCGCAGGGCTCGCGACTCTTCGTCGAGGTATTCCAGGTTCTTCTCGAAGACGCCGGAGATGGCGTGGGCCATGGGGCTGTCGACGTAGACGGGCACGGGCGGGATTTCGCCGCGGTCGCGGAGATGGACGAGGTGGTAGACGATTTCCTGGGCGCGGCCGAGGGCGAAGGTGGGGATGAGGACCTTGCCGCCGCGGCCGAGGGCGCGGACGATGCCGGCGCGGAGTTCCTCGCGGGCGTTGAGGGCGTTGTCGTGGAGGCGGTCGCCGTAGGTGGATTCGGCGATGACGACGTCGACGTCCTGGAGCTGGACGGGGTCGTTGAGCAGCGGCAGGTTGCGGCGGCCGAGATCGAAGACGAGGGCGATGCGCAGGAAATCGCCGCCGTTGTAGGGGATTTCGACGAGGGCGAGGGCGGCGCCGAGGATGTGGCCGGCATCGACGTGGGTGACGACGACTCCGCCGGGGAGCGGCAGCGGCTCGTTGTAGTCGTGGGGACGCAGGAGTTTGAGGGCGGCTTCCGCGTCGGCGAGGGTGTAAATGGGTTCGACGGCGGGCTGGCCGCGGCGATTGCTCTTCTGGTTCAGGTAGGCGGCGTCGGCTTCCTGGATGTGGGCCGAGTCGCGCAGCATGATGGGCACGAGGTCGGCGGTGGCGGACGTGGCGTGGATGGCCTTCTGGTAGCCCAGCTTGACGAGGGTGGGGATGTTGCCGCAGTGGTCGATGTGGGCGTGCGAGAGGACCATTGCGTCGACGTCGGCGGGCGCGAAGCCGAGGGTCTTGTTGATCTCGTTGGCTTCCTTGCGGCGGCCCTGGAAGAGGCCGCAGTCGAAGAGGATGTGGGCGTCGTCGAATTCGAGGAGGTGCTTGGATCCGGTGACCTGGTCGGCGCCGCCGAGGAAATGCCACTTCATGCCGGATCCTTTGCTGGGGAAAATCGATGGAGGTTCACGTCCGCACCGTAACAAGACCCCGCGCGCGAATCAAGAAGCGGCGTCGTTTGCGGCCATGTTTTCCGGTTCGCGCCAGGGTCGGAATTCGCTCGGGATTGCCCGTGCAGATGTACTATGCTTAATTAATGATGATACATTGATAATGTTTGAATATTCTAGGAAATACCGGTTTATAATGAACATATCGTATGATGGTTAATAAATGATCATGCGAAGTCGAAATGGGTGCGGGCGGAGCCCGTGCCGGCCCAAGACCGCGAGCCGGCGATGTCCGGCGTTTCGTCTGCTGTCCGGTCCGCGCAACGGCGGAACCGGCGTCAGGGGGACAGCCAGCGCCGCTTGACCCGGAAATAGAGGGCCGGGGAATCTCCGGTCCCGGAGAGGTCGAGATTCGTCTCGGCGGTGGTCCAGCCGGTTTCGAATCCGGCGGCGTCGGGGGCGGGATTGTTGGTGAAAGCGGCCAGCGGCACCCAGGGCGCGGCAGGGAAGAGGTTGGTGGTGTACTCGACGGAATCCGCGACGCGGACGCCGAGCTGGCAGGGCAGGCTCAGGACGACTCCGTTCGCGGCGATCTGCGGCAAGCGGAACACGAGGTTGCTGGCGGCGCGGGAAACGAAGCGGCGGCTGATCTCGCAGGTGCCGTAGACGGTGCCATTGGCGACGTTGGAGAGCCCGGGCAGGGACAGGTACCCGCCGCCGGCGACGAGCTGGCCCAGGTTGGTCGTGCAGGCGAACGCCGCGCGGTTCGGCGTGGCGTTGCTGTCCACCGTCACTTTCACGAGGTAGGCGCAGTTGGTGTCGGTGCCGCCGGCGAATTCGAACTTCAGGCGGTTGGTGCAGGTGAGGTTGCCGGCGTTGGTTTTGACGACGGCGAGCTGGCCGCGGAAGATGGTTTCGCTGTCGGTCGGGCGCGCATCGACGGCGAGGTTGGTGGCGTACGGAGCCGTGGTTATCTTCAGCCAGGCGGCGTTGGGATTGACGGCCATGGCGGCGGCGGCGGCATCGCGGGCGTCGTAGCCCTCGGCGGCGCCGGATTCGTGGCGGGCCACGAACGTGCCGACGCCGACGTTGGTGGCGGCGAGGAAGGCGCCGTTCTGGATCCGGATCGCATCGAACGTCAGGCGCTGGACGGGGCGGGCGAGATGGGCGGCGGCGCCGACGAGGGCCTTCGTCGCGTGCGTGAAGAACGGCAGGTTGAGTCGGGCGAGCACGTCGTTGGTCGTGTGGTAGTAGGGATTGAAATCGGCGACGTCTTCCTCGATGAGGCAGATGGCAGGCAGGCCGTAGCTGTTGAACGAATAGTGGTCGCTCCAGTCGACGGCTTCCTGCACGACGGTGGCCACGACGCCCGTCGCGAGCCCGTAGACGCGGGCGACGTTGGTGAACGTGGCGGCGGCATCCAGTTCGACGGCGTTGCCCGGGCGGACGTAGAGATTGAGGACCTTGTCGCCGTTGCCGTCCCACGCCACCATGTCGAGGTTGAGCGCCACCAGGTTGGTCTCGCCCGCCGTTTTCGCGGCGGAGGCGTAGGCGTCGCTGCCGTAGAGACCCTGCTCCTCGCCGGTGAAGAGCACGAACTTCAGGGTGCGCTCGAAGGAATATCGCCGCAGGACTTCGGCGGCGGCGAAAACGGCGACGCAACCGCTGGCGTTGTCGTCGGCGCCGGGCGCGGTCGCGCCGGAGGGCATGTCGTCGACGTGCGCGCAAACGACGACGGTGCCGGCCGTGGCCAGGGTGCCGGGAAGCGTGCCGATCACGTTGCGGTTGGAAATGCCGCCGGCGGACCACGCCTGGTAGCTGGGCTGCAAGCCGAGGGCGTGGAACCGCTCGTAGGCGAGTTCCGTGGCGCGGCGGATGCCGGCGCCGGAGTTCTGGTGGCGCGAACGGATATTGGTGTAGCTGCCGCCGGCCACGACGGGCTGGACGCCGGTCAATTCGGCCAAAGCCACGGTCAGGTTGGTTTGCTGGATCCGCGCGATCATCTCCGCGACCCAGGCGTTGCTGGAGACGGCGATTTTGGGCGCGACGACGGTTAATGCCGGCGCAGGCGGGACCAGATCCAGCGGCGCGGCCGGCAGGGGCCGGCATTGGAACCCGAGCTGGCCCAGGGCTTCGACGTCGGCCGCGGGCGCCGCCGAACGGATCACGAGGCGGCGGCCGTCGTCGAGGACGATGCGGAAACCCGCCTGCGCGGCGGCGGCGCGGGCGCCTTTGCGGAATTCGAACGCGAGGACGTAGTCGCCCGTTGCGTCGTCGTCCAGGATCTGGAAGTTCCAGCCGCTGGCTTCCAGATCGCCGGCGGCGGCCACGACGAGGACGTAATCCTGGCCGGC
>CALKWZ010000047.1 GCA_938003985.1 uncultured Verrucomicrobiota bacterium
CCGCCCGTTTTATTTCTCGAACGGGAACTTGTACTTCTTGAGCCCGAGCTCGTCGCGCATGGCGACCATTTCCTTTTGCGTCTCGTGGTTGACGGGGACGCCCTTCTTTTTGCGCTCGCGCCAGGTGAGGTATTCCTTTTCGCCGGCGGTGTAGATGCGCTTCTGGCCGGGGGCCTTCTGCGAGGCGCGGAGCTGGCGGAGGATGGTGCCGGCGATCTTCTGGAACGCGGCCAGCGGCGCGAAATGGGCGACGTCGATGGCGATGAAGAAATGGCCGAGCGGATAGGGGATTTTTTTGCCCTTCTTGTCCGTGCCGTTGAGCATTTTGAGGAACGCGCCCTGCTGGAGGGCGGCGGAGAGGATTTCGACGACGGTGGCGTAACCGTAGCCCTTGTAGCCGGCGAGATCCTCGCCCGCGCCGCCCAGCGGCAGGAGCGCCGCGGTGCCGGCGACGAGGTCGGCCAGCACGGCGTGCGGGTCGGTCTTGGAGGTGCCGTCGTGCGCGACGACCCAGCCCTTGGGCATTTCCTTGTTCAGCTTGGCGTAGATTTCGACCTTGCCGCGCTGCACGATCGAGGTGGCGCAGTCGAGCAGGAACGGGAATTTCTCGTCGGTGGGCATGGCGAAGGTCAGCGGATTGGTGCCCAGCATGTTTTCCACGCCGAACGTGGGCGCGATGGAGGGCCGCGCGTTGGTGCCGCAGATGCCGATCATGCCCGCCTTGACCGCCATGAGCGGATAGTAGCCCGCGATGCCGAAATGGGTGGAATTGCGGACGGCAACCATGCCGAGGCCGTGTTTCTTCGCCTTGCGGATCGCAAGGGTCATGGCCTTGTGCGCGACGACGTGGCCCATGCCGTTGCCGCCGTCGAGCACGGCGGTCGCGCCGACGTCCCGCAGCGTGCGGACGTGGGTTTGCGCCAGCTGGATGCCGGAGCGGATGCGGTCGTAGTAGATGGGCTTGAGCCGCGAGATGCCGTGGGAGTCGAACCCCAGCTGGTCGGCGGAAATCAGCACGTTGGCGCAAATGGCGGCCTCGGCCTTGGGCGCGCCCAGGCCGACGAACACGTCGCGCATGAAGCGCTCCATGAGGGGAAAGGGAAGCCAAACCGCGCCTTTTTCGACATCCATGATCGCATCTCCTTGACTGGGGAGAAGTATGGGGCGGCGGTGCGCGACAGGTCAAGACGGGACCGGCCCGCACCAGATACCGGTCCATTCGGGAACGATAGCGGTATCGTTCGCCCGGACGGCTTGCGCCATGGTTTCGCCGAAGAAAAAGCCGAGGACCTCGGCGGCCTCGGCGGGGGAGGCAAACCGGTAGTCGGTGGAGATCGCGGTTTGCCGCAGGCCGAATCGGGATTGGAGGATCTGGTAGAACTCCGCCAGGCGCGGATGGGGCGCGGCGGGGCTCCGGGCGTTGGTGCCAAGGGTTTCGATCAGCACGACGAAGCCGCCGGGAACGAGATTTTTCCGCACCTGGGAGAAAAGCGCATCCGCGATGGGTTCAACCTCGCCGGGGCCGTCGACGACGGCATGGCCCCAGCTCCAGCCTTCGATGAAGACGTCCGCTCGTTCGGGGAGGAGGGGCAGGTCGAGATGGTCGGCCACGCGCAGCTCGAGCTTGTCCGCGAAGGGTGCAAGCCGCTCGCGGGCGGCTGCGAGCATGTGGGCTTCGCGGTCGCAGCCGACGACCCGGCGGGCGGCCGCGATGAACGTCTCCGTGACGCGCCCGGTGCCGAGGCCGCCTTCGAGCACGGTTTTGCCGCGCCAGTCGACGATGGAACGCAAGAAAGACGGCAGATGGCCTTCGTGGTCCTCGGCGTCGACGAGCCGGTCGTATTCGGCGCGGTGGCGCCGGTAGATGTCGTACATGGAAGGCATGGCGAGGCGGATCAGGGCACCCAGACCCGGAGGCGGTAGTGGCGGTGGACGTCGAGCGGGCGAGGATCGAAAATGGAATGAGGGCCGCCGATGCCGAAGAAGGCCAGGTTGCCGGGGATCGACGACCAGACGCCGGTGAGGTCGTCGAGGGATTCCAGGTTGTACTGGCGGCGGCTGGAGGTAAAGGCGTGCACGTAGGCCAGTCCGCCGGCGACCTCGACTCCGTCCAGGCGGAAGAAATCGTTGCTGCCCAGCGGATCGGTGTCGGCGATGTATTCGTCGCGGTTGACCCAGGTGTCGTCGTCGTCGTCGTCGAGGGCGTTGGCGTCGCGGGGGTCGAGGTTGCGCTCGACCTCCCAGTCGTCGGGCATGGTGTCGGAGTCGGAATCCATGACGGTCCAGTCGTATTCGAAGGCGCCGGGATCGTGGGCCGTGGAAGCGGGGCGGGCGTTGCCGATGGCGTCGCGGGTCACGCGGGCGAGGGCGATGCCGCGGTTGGTGGCGACCGAACCGTAGGTCAGCCGGAAGTCGAGCGCGGAAGGCTTCATGAAGAGGGGGTCGCCGGTGAAGTTGTTGAGGCCGGGATAGGCCGGTTCCACGAGGCAGTGGGTCGCGCCGAGGCCGAGCGGCAGATTGGTGACGGCATTCGCGACGACGATGCAGTTGGTGAAGAAAACGGGGGCGGCGGCGCCGGCATCGAAGCCGCCCTCGCCGTTGTAGGCGATGGTGCAGTGGAGGAACTGCGCGTTGGCGGTGGAGGCGGCATAGGCGCCGCCGCCGCCGGCGGCGAGGGTGGCGACGTTGGTGGCGAGCACGCAGTTGATGACGCGGCTGGTGGAGATGCTGGCGCAATAAAGGCCGCCGCCGACGCGGGCGCGGTTGCCGGTCACGAGCGCGTCGTGGAGGGTCAGGATGCCGTTGGCGACGCAGGCGGCGCCGCCGCGGCCGAGCGTGACGCTGGTGGCCTGGTTGCCGCTGAACAGATTGGGCGGGGCGAAATCCTCGGCGGGATCGCCGGGAATGCCGAGGAGCGAGGCCGTGGCGTTGCTGACGAACAGACCGCCGCCGGAATAGTTGCCGCGGTTGTCGCGGAAGGTCAGGTTGGTCGCCTGCAGGGTGCTGGCGCCGAGCAGGGCGAGTCCCCCGCCGGACCGGCCGGCATTCGTCGCCACGTTGCCGGCGCCGGCGGCGCCGATCTGGACGTTGACCAAACGAAGCAGGGCGCCCTGTTCGGCGCAGATGCCGCCGCCGTGCATGGCGGTGCGATTGCCGGAGACGACGAAGGGCAGGCCGGGCAGGCCTTCGAGCGCGACGAGCCCGCCATGCTGGAGAAGGCCGCCGCCGGATTCGGAGGCCGCGTTGCCGGCGATGGAGATGGCGCCCCGGCCGGTCAGGACGGCGTAGTCGCGGGGCAGCGCGATGCCGCCGCCGAATTGCCGGGCGGTGTTGCCGGAAATGACGAAGTCGAAGGCCTGGGTGCAGACGAGGTCGGCGGAGCTTTCGTCGTCGAGGGCGATGCCGCCGCCGTCCCAGGCGCTGTTTTCGAGGATGAGCAGGTCGGCGCCCGCGGCTTCGAGATCGAGGGAACCCTGGCCGGAGGCGAGGATGGCGCCGCCGTCGCCGGAATCGCTGTCGTCGCTGTCCCCCTGGTTGGCGACGAGGAGGCCGCCGCGGAGGCGGAGCCGGGCGCCGGAATCGACGTAGAACGCGCCGCCGCCGTCGCGGGCGAGGTTGTTTTCGGCCGTGACGTTGAAGAAGGTGGCGGTGCCGTGGAGGGCGCCGCCGGAGATCATGGCGGCGCCGCCGTAGCGGGCGGCATTGGCCTGGAACCAGGCGGAGGTGGCGACCAGGTTGGAGAAACCGGCGGTCGCGAGTCCGCCGCCGTCGTTGGAAGCGGTGTTGGAGGAAAACTGGGTGCCGTCGAAGGCGGCGTCGGCGAGCTGGAGGAAGACGCCGCCGCCGGAGCGGAAGGCGGCGTTCTGCCGGATGTCGGTGCCGGCGAGGGCGCGGAAGGCGCTGCGGACGACGGCGACGCCGCCGCCGTTGCCGAGGCCGTTGGTGCTGGCGGCGCGATTGGAGAAGATCTGGGTGGCGTCGAGCACGAGGGTGGAATTGGTCGCGAAGAAGCCGCCGCCGGCGCCGTCCGCTTCGTTGCCGTACACCCGGCAGGCGGCGGCGGTGACGACGCTGCCCGCCTGGAGATGCACGCCGGCGCCGTCGAGGCGCACGCCCTTCGCGGTGGGGTAGCCGCCGGACACGTCGAGGGAGTCGAGCGTGACGGACGCGTTGGAAATGGCGAACACCGAGCCCATGCCGGTCACGGGCGCAACCAGCGTGGTGCCGCCGGGCAACTGGACGGAGAACGTGGAATTGTAGCGGCCTTGGAGCGTGAGATTCTTCGCGCCGATGAAAACGACTTCCGAAAATCGCCCGGTCGTGAGCAGGAGGACGTCGCCGCTGGCAGCCGCGGCCACGGCGCCCGTGAGGGTGCCGTAGGTGGCGGTGGTCCGCGCGTTCTTGACGCTTTCGGCGCTTGCGGTCGCCGCAATCAATCCCGCCGCCAGGAAACAACCCGCCGCCCATTTCTTCATTTGCCGCCTCCCGAACTCAGATTCTTGGCCGCCAGACTACCGGATGCGCCGGACGGGAACAAAGAAAATCGGCAGACGTTTGCGGGATGGGTGCCGGATTCGGGGTTGAACGGGGGCGGGCGGGGAGTATACAGTGGACGGCTTATGAGCAACGTGCCGAAACCCGAAAACCGCGTCTGGAATCCGGCCTGCGAGTGCATGCCCCGGAAGGACCTCGAAGCCCTGCAGCTGGAGCGGCTGAAAAAGGTCGTGCAGACGGCCTGGGACAAGGTGCCCTACTACCGCGCCAAGATGGAGGCGGCCGGCGTCGCGCCGCAGGCCATCCGCACGCTGGCGGACGTTTCCAAGCTGCCGTTCACGACGAAAGACGACCTGCGGGGCTGTTTCCCTTACAAGGCCTTTGCCGTGCCGATGGAAGACGTCGTGCGCATCCACGCCTCGTCGGGCACGACGGGCCAGGCGACGGTGGTGGGCTACACGAAGGGCGATCTCGCGACGTGGTCGGAACTGATGGCCCGGTTGCAAACGGCGGCGGGCGTGACCAAAAGCGACGTCGTGCAGATCGCCTTCGGCTACGGCTTCTTCACGGGCGGCTTGGGACATCACTACGGCGTGGAGACGGTCGGCGCGGCGGTGCTGCCGGTGTCGTCGGGCAAGAGCGAGCGCCAGATCCAGATCATGAAGGACTATGGCACGACCGCGCTGATCTGCACGCCGTCCTACGGCATGTATCTCGCGGAGCTGATCGGCAAGCTGGGCGTGCGCCAGGACCTGAAGCTGCGGCTGGGTCTGTTCGGCGGCGAGGCGTGGACGGACGCCATGCGCCAAGCGCTGCAGAAGGGCCTCGGCGTGTTCGCCACGGACAACTATGGCTTGAGCGAAGTGATGGGTCCCGGCGTGTCGTGCGAATGCGTCGAGCAGAACGGCATGCACCTCGCCGAAGACCATTTCCTGCCCGAATTGATCGACCCGGTCACGGGCGATCCGGCCGCGGATCCGGCCAAGGCCGGCGGCGAACTGGTCATCACCACGCTGACCAAGGAAGCGATCCCGGTCGTCCGCTACCGGACGCGCGACCTGTGCACCTTCCTGCCCGACGCTTGTCCCTGCGGCCGGACCGGCCGGCGCATGAGCAAGGTCTCGGCGCGCAGCGACGACATGCTCATCATCCGCGGCGTGAACGTCTATCCGCAGCAGATCGAGGAAGCCCTGCTGTCCGTCGAAGGCGTGGCGCCGCACTACCAGATCGAAGTCAGCCGCGAAGGCGCGCTGGACGAGCTGGAAGTGCGCGTGGAGGTCACCGAAAACCTGTTCTTCGACGAAATGCAGAAGCAGCAGGCGATGAAGGAAAAGATCGAGCGCAAGCTGGAGACCTCGCTGGCGGTGCACGCCAAGGTGCGGCTGGTGGAACCCGGCAGCACGCCGCGTTCCGAAGGCAAGGCGGTGCGCGTGATCGACCGCCGGAAGAAAGGCTGACCGCGGTCGGCGCGGGCGCGAGATGGGCGCGGCGGACAGCTTGGCGGGGAAGACGGCGCTGGTGACCGGCGGATCGCGGCGCCTCGGCGCGGCGATCTGCCGCGAGCTGGCCGCGCGGGGCGCGGCCGTGGCCGTGCACTACCGCCGTTCGGAAGCCGAGGCCATCGCCATGAACCGCGTGCTCAAGCACGGCGTGTTCTCGTTGCGGGGCGATTTGGCGAATCCGCAGGAGCGCGAGTGGATCTTCCGCGAGGCGGCGGAATGGCTGGGGCGGGTGGATATCCTGGTCAACAACGCGGCGCTCTTCGCGCGCGACGGCGAAATCGATCCGGCCGAACTGCGCGCCGTGAACGTCGAAGCGCCGCTGGATCTGGCCGCGCGCGTGGCCGCGCAGCCCGGCGGCGGGTGCGTGATCCACGTGCTGGACGCGCGCATCGCGCGACCGGAAGCCGGCGCGTTCCGCGGCTACGCGGCGACGAAACGCGAGCTGGCGGATTCCGTGGCGCGCCTGGCGCGGGAGTGGGCGCCGAAAACGCGCGTGAACGGCGTCGCCCCCGGCCCCGTGCTGGCGCCGGAAGGCGTGCGCGAAGCCGCCGGCGACCTGCCGCTGGGCCGGCGGCCGACGCCCGAAGACGTCGCCCGCGCCGTGGCCTTCCTGGCCGAGAGCGAATCCATCACGGGCCAGATCCTCTTCGTGGACGGCGGGCAGCATCTGGCGGGAG
>CALKWZ010000048.1 GCA_938003985.1 uncultured Verrucomicrobiota bacterium
AAGTCCTTCAGGGCCACCGTCAGGCCGGCGCCGGCCAGGCCGACGATGGTGGTCACCTGCCCCGGCGTGCCCAGGGCGATGAAGAGGATCGCCACCAGCGCCACGAGCTGGACCGCCACGCGCACCACGCCCTGCAGCGTCCCCGAGCGCTGATCGACCTGCGCCCGCCGCGCGAAGGCCCGCTCGGCGAGCCGCCCGGCGAGCCAGGCCAGGGCCACGGCCACCAGCACCCAGATCGCCCGGAGCAGGACCCGGTGCAGCGCGGCCCGCGCCTGGGTGGCGGCGATGGCCGCCCAGTCGGCGTACACCTCGGCGAGCTCCTGGTGGTCCTGCAGCCGGCGGCCCAGGCTGGTCAGCCGGCGCCGATCGCGGGCCCCGTGGACCTGTCCATCCGCAACGAAGCCCTCGCGGCGCGGCAGCGCGCGAACCTGTGGCGGCGCGGCCGCGCGGCGCCGCCGGAAGAATCGACGCCGAAACCCGCGGCGGACGTCGCCGCGTGGCTGCCGCTGCTCGCCGGAGAAATCGCCGCGCCCCGCTTCGCCGATTGCGCCGCCTTGGCCGAATCCCTTGCGCGCGCCGGCGAAGCGACCGTGTTCCTGCCCGATGGCCGGCCGGTGGCCTGGCGCGAGGCGCTCCTCCACCAGCTGGTCCAGCGGCAGAAGATCGACGCCCGCGGCGGCGGCTATTGGACCGATGCCGGCGGAGACGACGACCGCGCCACCGCCGCCGCTCTCCGCGCGCTCGCCGTCGCCTTGGGCGAATGACCCTTTTTTGCTGGTTTCCGCCGGAGGGCTCCGGCACAGTGAAGGCAACATGCGTCCCGACCATCTGAAAATCTCCGCCTGCGTCACCGCCGGCAACGAAGAGGACAAGATCGCCGCCTGCCTGGCCAGCCTGACGTGGTGCGACGAGGTCGTCGTGGTGGATTCCTTCAGCCGGGACAAGACCTTCGAGATTTCCAAGCAGTACACCCCCCACGTCTACCAGCATCCGTGGGAGGGCTACATCGCCCAGAAGAACTACATCCGCACCCTGGCGCACCATCCGTGGATCCTGTTCGTGGACGCCGACGAAGTCGTCTCCGACGAACTGCGCCAGGAGATCGAAGCCGAATTCGGGCGCGGCCCCGGCGAAACCGCCGGCTACCGCTTTCCCCGCATGGTGCACTACCTCGGCAAATGGATCCGCCACGGCGAGTGGTATCCCGACATCAAGCTGCGCCTGTTCCGCAAGGACCGCGGCCACAGCGCCGGCCAGGAACCCCACGACCGCGTCGTCGTGGACGGCGGCGTGAAGACGCTGCGCGCCCCGCTCTACCACTTCACCTACGACGATCTCGCCGACCACATCTACACCATCAACCGTTTCTCCTCGATTTCCGCCGGCGAGAAATTCACGCGCGGCGAACCGTTCCGCTGGTCGGACCTGATCTTCCGGCCGCCCTGGCGGTTCTTCAAGTCCTACGTCGTCAAGCTCGGCCTCCTCGACGGCCGGCAAGGGCTCATCATCGCCCTGATGTCCGCGTTCGGCGTGTTCGTCAAATACGCCAAGCTGATGGAACTCTGGATCCAGCATCGCAAGCCCAAGCCGGGCGCCGCGGCCCATGACTGAGCCGGTCTGGCAGCCGCGCGGCCCGTGGCGCGTGCTCGTCGCGCCGGGCTGGGACCGTCCCGGTTTCGGCGAAACCCTCGAACGGCTCGGATTCCTCCTGGAGAAGAGCGCGACGCCGCTGGCGCCCCCGGGCCGCCACCGCGTGGATCGCCTCGCGCTGCCGTGCGGCGCCGAAACCCTCGACGCCGTCGTCAAGACCTACGGCCGCCAGTCCGCCTGGTTCGACCGGCGCGCCGCGCGCATCGGCAGCAAGGCCGAGCGCGCCTTCCGCAACGCCCTGCTCCTGCGCGCGGCCGGCGTCGGCACGCCCGCGCCGATCGCCGTCGCCGAGCGCTGGGACGGCGACCGCCTGCGCGAATCCCGGTTCGTCGCCGCCTACGTCCCCGATCTCGGCAACCTACGCGACGAACTGGACCGGATCTATGCCCAGGCCCCGCGCTGCGCGCCGCTGATGGACCTGCTCCAGGCCGTCGCGAACGCCGTCCGCGGCCTGCACGACGCCGGCCTGCTGCATCGCGATCTGGGCAACCAGAACGTCGGCCTGCGGCGCGACCCGGCCGATCCGGCCGCCCCGTGGCAGGTCTGCTTCCTCGATCTCAACCGCGCCCAACGGGTCGCCGCGCCCACGCCGGCCCAGCGCGGCGCGGACCTCGCGCGCCTCGACTTGCCGTCCGACTTCCGCCGCGTCTTCCACGCCATGTATTTCCACGGCCACGCGCCGTCCGCCGAATTCGCCGCCGCCGAACGCCAGGCCCGCGCCGCCTTCGACCGGCACACCGCCCTGCGCCCGTGGCGCCATCCTCTCCGCGAAGCCCGGATCCGCCGCGCCGCCGCCGGCCAGAAAGCGCCGCTGCGCGGCCGCGAAATCTGGATCTGGGACGACCGTTCCGCGCAGGCGATTCCCGCCTATGCGGCCAAGGACCGCCGGAAATACCTGCCCGCCGCGAACGTGACGGCCGCGCTGCGCCACGTCGTCAAGCACGGCTGGGCCGTGCGGCGCGCCACCCGCGAACTGCTCGCGCAAAGCTTCCGGAAGCCCGTGCCGTTCGCCGGCGCGATCGGCCTGGCGCTCGACGCCGAGCCCGCCACGTGGGCCCGCCAGCTTGAATGGCTGGGCCGCCTGCAGGGCGCGCGGAAGCTGCCGCTGCTGCTGCGCCTCTGCCACCACCAGGGCCCCGACGCCTGGCAATGGACGCTCGACCAGGCGCTGTTGCTGCACCGCCAAGGGCACGGCGTCGCCCTCGCCCTCGTGCAGGACCGCCGCGCCGTCCGCGAACCCAAGGGCTGGCGGCAGATGGTCACGCTCGCTTTCGACCGCGCGCACACGTTCGCGGACTTCTTCGAGATCGGCCACGCCGTCAACCGCAGCAAGTGGGGCGTGTGGGACTACCGCGAATACCTGCGCCTGCTCGACCCCGTCCGCGCCAGCCTGATCCAGTACCCGGAAGCGAAGATCGTCGGCCCCGCCTGCATCGATTTCGAGCCGCACGCGCTGGCCGCCCTGCTCGAACTGCTGCCGCGCGACCTGCCCTTCCACGCCCTCTCCCAGCATCTCTACGTCGACCGCCGCGGCGCGCCCGAGAATGTCCAGGGCCCCTTCGATCTCGTCGGCAAGGCGGCGCTGCTGCGCGCGCACGCCCGCGTGCACGGCTTCGCCGACGACCGGCTCGTCGTCAGCGAAACCAACTGGCCGCTGCAAGGCACGGGCGTCTGGTCGCCGGTCACGTCGCCCTACGAAACCCTCGATCCGCGGCAGAACGATCCGTCGGTTTCGGAAAAAGATTACGCGGCCTATCTGGCGCGCTACTACCTGCTCGCCCTCGCGTCCGGCCACGTGTCCCGCGTGTACTGGTGGCGGCTGGCGGCGCGCGGCTTCGGCCTGATCGACGATACCGATCCCGCCGCCTGGCGGCCCCGGCCCGCGTTCCACGCCCTGCTGGCGCTGCTGCACCACGTCGGCGACGCCACCTTCACGAAGAAGCCGGAAACGCCGCCGGGCGAATTCGCGCTCGAATTCGCCCGGACCGACGGCACCCCCGTCGTCGCGCGCTGGACCCTCGCCACCGCGCCCGAGTATTCTTGAAACCGGCACGAGGTCGTGCCGGCTCCAAACAGCCTTCCCGTCTTTGGAGCCCCCGACGACCTCGTCGGGGGATGAGGGTCAGCCCAGGCCTTCGGTCGCGGCCATCGCCGCGTCCACGCCGTTGGCCACGGGCGTCGGTTCGCCGGCGGCCTTGCGCGCGCTGGCGACGTCCTTCAGCCCGTTGCCGGTGCACATGCACACGACCGTTTCGTCCGGCTTCACGAGGCCGTCGCGCGCGGCCTTTTTCAGGCCGGCCCAGGCGCACGACGCCGCCGGCTCCGCGAACACGCCCGCGCCGCGGGCGATCTCCGGAATGGCGCCCAGGATGTCCGCGTCCGGCACGGCCACGGCCGCGCCGCCCGACTCGATCACCGCCCGCACCGCCGCCAGGCCGTCGCGCGGAATATCCACCGAAATCGAATCCGCCACGGTCGTCGCCGCCACCGGCGCGATCTCGACGGTCTTCCAGTCCGGCGTCCGGTTGCCGGCCTGTTGCAACGCCCAGACCGCCGCGGAAATCGCGCGGCTGTCCGCCGACTGCGCGCAGAGCATCTTGGGCGTCCGGTCCGCGATGCCCGCTTCCTTCAGATCGCAAAAGCCCTTCCAGATGCCGGCGATGATGTTGCCGTCGCCCGTGGGCACGACGACCCAGTCGGGAATCTTCCCGAGCTGCTCGAAGATTTCGAACGCGGCGGTTTTCTTGCCTTCGCGCGTGAACGGGTTGTGGCCCGTGTTGCGGTTGAACCAGCCGCGCCGTTCGCAGACGGCCATGCACAGGTCGAACGCGTCGTCGTAGGTGCCCCGCACGGCCAGCACCCGCGCGCCGAAGACCAGGAGCTGGGCGATCTTCGCCGCCGGCGCCTTTTCCGGCACGAAGATGACGCACGGCATGGCCACGCTGGCCGCCAGGCAGGCCATCGAGCTGCCCGCGTTGCCCGTGCTGGCGCCGCAGAGCACCTGCGCGCCGATTTCGCGCGCGCGCACCAGCGCCACCGCGCCGGCCCGGTCCTTGAACGAGGCGCTCGGATTCTGGCCGTCGTCCTTCAAAAAGAGGTGGTTCAGGCCCGCGGACGCGCCCAGCCGGGGCGCCGCGTAGAGCGGCGTCAGGCCCACCCGCAGGGGCGAGGCCAGATCCAGCCGCGACACCGGCAGCAGCGGCCGGTAGCGGAAGACGTCCTTCCGGCTCTCGTCGCGCCACCACCCCGCCGGCGCGCCTTGGGGCCAGGCGTAGCGCACCTCCAGGTTCCCGCCGCACGCGGGGCAGACGTACCCGCCGAAATCCGCACCCTGCTCCGTTCCGCACCGGAAGCACCGAAATCCGCTGAACTGTGTCTTCATAAGTCCGCCGAATATGCCCCATTTCCCGCGCGCGCGCAATCTCCCGTTGCTCCCCGCCCCCGTCTGGGCTATCTTGGACGGCCATCAGGAGCTTGCCATGACCGACCTCAAATCCAAGCGCATCGTGGTGACCGGCGGCGCCGGTTTTCTCGGCGGTTTCGTGACCGCCGCCCTCCGGGCCCGCGGCTGCGCCGACGTCTTCGTGCCGCTCGTCGAGGACTACGACCTCGTCGAGGCCGCGAACGTGAAGCGCATGTACGACGATTTCCGCCCCGACCTCGTCATCCACCTGGCCGCGGTCGTCGGCGGCATCGGCGCCAACCGCGAGCATCCCGGCGAGTTCTACTACAAGAACATGGCCATGGGCCTGTTCCTGCTCGAGGAAGCGCGCCGGCGCCGGATCGAGAAATTCGTCGCGCTGGGCACCATCTGCGCCTATCCGAAGTTCACGCCGGTGCCGTTCCGCGAGGAAGACCTCTGGAACGGCTACCCCGAGGAAACCAACGCGCCCTACGGGCTGGCCAAGAAGATGATGCTCGTGCAGAGCCAGGCCTACCGCCAGGAATACGGCTTCAACTCCATCTTCCTGCTGCCGGTGAACCTCTACGGGCCGCGCGACAACTTCAATCCCGCCTCGTCCCACGTCATTCCCGCGCTGATCAAGAAGTGCGTGGAGGCGCGCGACGCCGGCGCGCCCGAGATCGTCGTCTGGGGCACCGGCAACGCCTCGCGCGAATTCCTCTACGTGGCCGACGCCGCCGAGGCCATCGTGCTGGCCGCCGAGCGCTACGACGGGGCCGAACCGGTCAACGTCGGCGCCGGCTTCGAGATCCAGATCAAGGACCTCGTGCCCTTGATCGCGAAGCTGACCGGCTTCCGGGGCCGGATCGTCTGGGACGCCACCAAGCCCGACGGCCAGCCCCGCCGCATGCTCGACACGAACCGCGCCGAGAAGTTCTTCGGCTTCAAGGCCCAGGTCGGCTTCGAGCAAGGCCTGCGCGAAACCATCGCCTGGTACGAGCAAAACCGCTGAAGCGGCGGGTTTTACGTAGAACGTAAAAACTTTCGCGCGGTTTTACGTAGAACGTAAAAACTTTCATTGCTAGGATTCGCGCTTTTGGAAACCGGACTGCCGGGAGGACCGCCATGGACGAACTGCTCAACATCCTGAAAACCAGCGCCCGCACGAGCGACGCGGACATCGCCAAGATGCTCCGGACGACGCCGGCCGAGGTCGCCGCGCGCATCGCCGCCTACGAAAAGGCCGGGACGATCCGCGGCTACCGCGCGCTGATCAACGCCGACCACCTGCCGGACGACGGCGTCACGGCCGTCATCGAAGTGAAGGTGCAGCCGGAAAAGGAAGGCGGCTTCGACCGCATCGCGAAGCGCATCAGCGCGTTCGACGAAGTGGTGAACATGTACCTGATGAGCGGCAAGTACGACCTGCTGCTGTTCGTGACCGGCCGCAACCTGCGGGAAGTGGCCGCGTTCGTCAGCGAACGGCTGGCGACGCTCGACGGCGTGCTGTCGACGGGCACCCACTTCATGCTCAAGACCTACAAGCTCGACGGCGTGCTGATGGACGTGGACAAGACGGACGACCGCATGCAGGTCAGCCCGTAGGGCCCCGACGCGAGGAACCGGACCCATGAACGGCAAAAGCAGAGTCGCGGCGCACGTGAAGGCGCTCCCCTTTTCGGGCATCCGCAAGTTTTTCGACATCGTCGCCCAGCGCAAGGACGTGATCTCGTTCGGCGTGGGCGAGCCGGATTTCGACGCCCCGCGCGCCGTGCGCGACGTGGCCAAGACGTCCCTCGAGCGCGGGGAGACGCACTACACCTCGAACCGCGGCGACCCGGAACTGCGCCGGGCCATCAGCCGCTACGTGGCCCGCCAGTTCGGCGCGACCTACGATCCCGACACGGAGATCCTGGTGACGGTGGGCGTCAGCGAGGCCATCGACATCGCCCTGCGCGCGGTCGTCAATCCCGGCGACGAAGTGATCTACCACGAGCCCTGCTTCGTGAGCTACCGGCCGACCATCATCATGGCCGGCGGCGTGCCCGTCTGCGTCGAAACGCGGCGCGAGGACCAGTTCCGCCTGACGCGCGCGATGCTGGAGAAGGCCGTCACGCCCAAGACCCGCGTGCTGATGCTCAACTTCCCCTGCAACCCGACCGGCGCGGTCTTGCTGCAGAAGGACGTCGAGGACATCGCCGACTTCTGCGCGAAGCACGACCTGCTGCTGCTGACGGACGAGATCTACGCCGAGCTGACCTACGAATCCAAGCACGTCAGCTTCGCGTCGATCCCCGGCATGAAGGAGCGCACGATCTTCCTGCACGGCATGTCGAAGGCGTGGGCCATGACCGGCTTCCGCATCGGCTACGCCTGCGCGCCGGTCGAGATCACCGAAAACCTGATGAAGCTGCACCAGTACGCCATCATGAGCGCGCCGACCACGGGCCAGATGGCCGCGGCCGAGGCGCTCGACCACGGCGACGAGGCCGTGGCGCAAATGCGGGCCGAGTACAACCGGCGGCGCAACTACCTGATCGCGGCCTTCGCCGAGATGGGCATTCCCTGCCACACCCCGGCCGGCGCGTTCTATGCGTTCCCGTACATCGGCGACCTGGGCATTTCCGCCGAGGAGTTCGCGCTGCGCTTCCTCGAGGAAAAGGGCGTGGCGGTGGTGCCGGGCGACGCGTTCGGCGCGTGCGGCGCGGGGTTCCTGCGCTGCGCCTACGCGACCAGCATGGACAACGTCCGCGAAGGCATGAAGCGCATGGCCGAATTCGTCGCGGAAATCCGCGCGGAACAGAAGAAGTAGCCGGGCTCCGGCCGCGCGGTCCGTCCCCTCCGGGGCGGACCGCTTTTTTTACGGCCGCCAGAGGTACAGCCGGCGCGGCGCGCCGGCGCCGGCCCACAGCGCCCGCAGGTCGGGCAACCGCGGCTGCGCGCCCAGCAGCGATTCGAGGAACGATTTCTTGGCCTGGTAGGTCACCACGTAGAGATCGTCCGTGCCCAGCAGCCCGGCCATTTCGGCGAACGCCTCGTCCCAGTAGCCGATGGCGTCGACCAGCTTGTGCTTCCGCGCCTCGTCGGCGGTGAAGACCCGGCCGTCGGCCAGCGGACGCACCGCGTCCGCCTTCAGCCCCCGGCCCTGCGCGACCAGGTCCACGAACCGCGCGTGCAGGACGTCGATCGATTCCTGCAGGAGCGCGATCTGTTCGGGATCCACCGGCTGGAACGGGTTGAGCAGGTCCTTGTTCTTGCCGGACTTGATCGTCGTGTCCGTCACGCCGAGCTTTTCGCCCAGCCCGTGCACGTTGAGGGTCTGCAGGATCACGCCGATCGAACCGACCAGCGCCGTGGGCTGCGCGACGATCCGGTCCGCCGGCACCGACACGTAGTAGCCGCCCGACGCCGCCAGGTCGTGGACCAGCACCACGATCTTGCGGTCGGCCCGGCTTTCCTTGAACAGCGTCAGCTCGCGGTGGATTTCGTCGGCCGCGGTGACCTCGCCGCCGGGCGAATCCACCTCGAAGAGGATGCCGGCGACCGCGTCGTCCTGCCGGGCGGCGCGGATCTGGCGCAGGCACTCCTCGACGGGATCGACCGTGCCGAACCAGCCGACGTCCAGTTCGCGCGCGAGGATGCCCGTGAACCAAATGCGCACGACCTTGGCGGTGCCCGCGCCGTAGGAATGCGTTTCCGAGAACGGCGGGAATTCGTCCTCGCCGTAGCTTTCGTCCGCCGCGGCCGGCGCGCGGCCGGCCAGCAGGCCGACGGCGGTCAGGTTGAGCATCAGGCTGACGCCCAGCGCGACGACCAGCGCGAAAAAGACGATCCAGAAGGAACCGGGACGGCCGGAACGGGCGGAAGCGGAAGACATGCGCACCTCGCGTTTCATGGGTGGTCCGCACCGTAGCACCCCGCCCGCCGCGGGCAAAGCCAAAACGGCCGCCGCCGCGGGGTTTTCGCTTTGCGCCGCCCCGCCGCTTGTCCTAGGATCAACCAGTGATGCGCTCGCAGGAGAAACCGATGAAAACGATCGCGCGCGGATTGGCCGTATGGCTGGCGGCCGCGGCGCTGGCGCCGGCCGAAACCCCGGCCCCGGCCCCCGCGCCCGCCGGACGTTCGTTCCGTCTCGGCGGACATCTGGCCTATTGGGACCTGCCGCGTCTGGACGGACTCGACTTCGACGGAGCCACCGGCGCGGGCGTCGTCGGGCAAATCCCCCTGAGCCGGCATTTCACGGCCGAACTGCGGCTGTCCGGGTTCGCCGCCGGCGACGAGCGGACCTTCGAGGCCGAAGACGACCAGCGCTACGACAACGACGTGACCATCGTTGCGCTGCCGCTGGAAGCGAACCTGCTCCTCGAAATGCCCCTCGGCCGGACGTTCGTCTGCTACGGCGGCCCCGGGATCGGCTACTACCTGTTCGACGGCCAGAGCAATTCCAAACTCGGCGACAAGACCCTCGTCTACGACATCGAGGTCGCCGACGAATTGGGCGGCTATCTGGTGGCCGGCCTGCGCGCGCAGCTCGCGCCCCATTTCGGCCTTTATCTGGAAGGCCAATACACCTGGATCGAGACCCGCGTCAAAAAAGCGACCGAAGTCCGCCGCGAAATCGGCATCGACTGGGTCGCGCAGGAACTGGATTTCAGCGGGTTCGCGCTCCACGCGGGCCTGCTCTTCACTTTCTAGGAGGACCCCCATGATTCGCCATATCGTCGCCTGGCGCCTGAAAGATTCCGCCCTCGGAAACGACAAGGCCGCCAATGCCCGCCAGATGAAGGAAAAACTCGAGGCCCTGCGCGGCCGCATCCCCGGCCTGTTGCGCCTCGACGTCGGCCTCGACTTCTCCGCCACGGAAAACAGTTCCGACGTCGTGCTCGTGTCCGATTTCGAATCGCGCGAGGCTCTCGCGGCCTACCAGGAGCATCCCGCGCACAAGGCCGTCGGCCTGTTCGTCCGCGCCGTCGTTTCCGAACGCCGGCTGGTCGATTGCGAAACGGACTGAGTTTTCAGCCGCGGCCCGTCAGCGGCACGAAGCGCACCGGCAGCACCGGGCGGGCCGAAACCTCGCCGCGCGCGTCTTTCCGCAGCAGCACCAGTTCCTGCGCGCCGCCCTCCGCGCCCAGCGGAATCGCCAGGCGGCCGCCCGGCTTGAGCTGCGCGACCAGCGCCGGCGGCACGTGCCGCGCCGCGGCCGCCACGAGGATCGCGTCGAACGGCGCTTCCGCCGCGAGCCCCGCCGCACCGTCCCCGGCGTGCACGACGACGTTCGCGAACCCCAGCCGCGCCAGGCGCTCGCGGCAGGCGGACGCGAGCGCCGGCACGATTTCGACCGTGTGCACGGTTTGCGCCAGTTGGGCCAGCACCGCGGCCTGGTAGCCCGACCCCGCGCCGACCTCCAGCACCCGGGCGGCGGGTTCGAGCTCCAGCAGATCCGTCATCAACGCCACGATATAGGGCTGCGAGATGGTCTGGCCGTGGCCGATCGGCAGGGGCACGTCGAGATAGGCCGAGACCTGTTCGTCCGCCGGCACGAATTCGGGCCGCGGCACCGCGGCCAGGGCCTTCATCGTCCGCGGCGAAAACGCGGCGATCCCCGTATGGGTCGCGGTGGCCAGCGCTTCCGCCTGGATTTCCCTCAGCAGCCGCGCCAGCCGTGCGTCCACGTTTTTCTGGCTCCTGTCGCCTGTCCCCGGATTCCTATTTCTTCGGCGCCTGCAGGATCTGTCCGCCGCCGAGATCGGAGAGCCCCGCCTTTTCGAGGTCGGTCCACAGCGTGCCCGGCCCGGCGTGCAGGACGTTGATCTTCAGGTCGTCGGAAAGATTCTGGGCGAAAGTCCAGAGGTTGTAGGCCTCCGCATCGCCGAAGGCCTTGACCTTCAGCTGCTGGCCCTTGGCGCGCTCGCCTTCCACGAGCCGCACCACTTCCGCGTCGGCCGAGCCCAGCGTCGTGATGCGCGCGGCGTTGACGCCCGCGGTCTGCTTCTCGATCTCCGCCGCCTGCCGCAGGGTGTCGCCCTGGATTTCGGCGACCTGTTTTTCCTCGTCGGCCTTGATCAGGGCCTTGATCTTTTCGGTTTCCTGCGCGACCTGCTCGCGGCGCTGGCCGATCAGGCTCAGTTCCGTGTTCAGCTCGGCCTGCTTCTTGGCGGTGTTCTGCTTCTCGCGGTTGGTCAGGTCCTGCTCCTGGGCCAGGCTGGCCTGCTGGATCGGATCGAGGATCTGGTTGGGCACGTTCACGTGCCGGATCAGGGCGTTGTGGATCTGGATCCGCTTCTCCGCCAGCGTCGCCGCCAGCGCGTCCGTCAGCTCGTTCTGGAACTTCTCGCGGCCTTCGCCCACGATGAAGTCCTTGGCGCCGTAGGCCGAGCCCTTCAGGCGCGACACGGAGAGGATCTGGGGCATGATGACCTTCTCCACCGCCGCGGGCAGATCGCCGTAGGTGCGGAAGATCCAGGCCACGTCCTTCGGCAGCAGTTCGAACTCCACCGTCATGTCGAGGCTGATCTCGAACCCGTCGCGCGAGGGAAACTCCACGAACTGCTCCAGCACGAAGGAGACCGACTGGGCGGGCGCGGCGCCCATGTAGCCTTCCTCCTCCATCGGCCGGGCCGGGGCCTTCTTTCTTTCGCGGTCGTAGGCCGAGGCCGACTTCGCCGGCATCGGCGCGGCGGCGGGCGCGGGCGCGAGCCGGCCGCCCAGGCGCATGCCGGAGCTGGATTCGGAGCGCATGTAGCTCTCGCGCTTGGCCTGCTGTTCCTGGAGCACGTTCTGCTGCAGGGCATCCATCGCCACGTTTTGCGAAGCCATCAGCGCCTTCGTGATCACGGCGCCGCCGCCCTTGCCCAGCAGCGAGACCTGGTTCACGCCGATTTCCAGCACGTCGACCTTGTATTCGCGCGGATTCACGAAGTACAGGCCGGGCTGGAGCACGTCGCGGCGCACGCCCTTCTCGCCCGCCTGCGCGAATTCGTTGGGCGGCGTCTGCCGGCCGGACAGCGACGTCACCACGCCGTCGTAGCCGATCGGGATGCTGAGCGCGTCCACGACGTCGATCTGGTAGCCCGCCGGATTCATCCGGTACTTTCCGGGACCCAGCACGCGCCGCCAGATGCCCTTCTGGCCCGGCTCGGCCAGGAATTCGCCTTCGGGCAGATCGTCGCCGACCTTGGACGTCACCACGCCCACCTTGCCGGGCGGAATGACCACCACGGGGCGGACGTCGCGCTCGTAGAGCCACGGATTCAGGAAATGGCGGCCTTCGCCGAGCACGTCTTCCTGGATGCCGCGCTGGCCCTTCTTCGCCAAAATCTGCCCCGGCGGCAGTTCGGCGCCCGTCTTGGCGGTGATGACCGCCATTTCGTCCGGCTCCACGTAGAAGCGGCAAAAGCCCCATTGCCAGATGAACCACGGCAGGCCCAGGACCACGATCGCCAACAGAACGATTTTCACGGAGTTTTTCATTGGGCCCCGCCTTTCCGGGAAACGGGCGCCAGCCAGCGGAGCAGCCCACCGATGCCTTCCGCCTGGTCGCCGCTGAGGATCGCCTGGATGCGCGGGGCGATCTTGCCGTAGTAGACGTTGCGCGCGAAATCCGCGCCGGTGCCGAACGCCTGCACCTGGCTGGCGAACACCGCGGCCTCGGCTTCGTTCTTCATGCGGATGACGTCGCCCTCGGCCTTGGCCCGCAGCAGCTTGGCTTCGGCCTGCGCCTGCGCGGCGGCGTTTTCGAGCTTGGCCACCTCGAGATCCTTGTTGGCGCGCGTCAGGCGCACCTCGCGGCCCTGGTCGGCGGCGATCACCGCGCGGATGCGGGCGGTGTCGGCCTCGACCTTTTCCTTGTTCTGCACGGCGAGCATTTCCTGCTTCACCAGCTCGGCCTCGGACTTGGCCTGTTCGATCTGCTGGCCGTACTTCACGGCGTCCTGCACCGCCACTTCGCGCTCGCGGATGATGCTGGCGATGGCGTCGGGCGGGGTGATGTTGCGGATCAGCACGGACTTGATGTCCACGCCCCAGTTCTTGCACTGCGCGATCAGGTGCGTTTCCAGGTTGTCCTGGAACTTCTGGCGCGTCGTGCCGGCGATGTAGTTCTTGGCGGGGTTCTTGCTGCCTTCGATCCGGCTGAACCCGCGCGCCTTCGGCAACACGATCTTCTTGAGGATGTCGTCCATGTCGCCGACCTGGTGCGTCAGCAGCGCGGCCCGGTCGCGCATCAGGGCGTATTCGATCGTGCCTTCCACGTTCACGGTGAATCCGTCCAGCGTCAGGAAGCTGATGGCGTCGTCGCCGCTCAGCTCGAAGCGCTGGCTTTGCAGGTTCACTTCCGTCACGACCACCATGTAGGGATTCAGGTAGTAGGTGCCCGCGTCGAGGATCCCCGGCAGCACGCCTTTCAGGCCCTCCTGCACCAGGAACGCGTTGCGGGCCGCCTCCGGCAAGTCGTCGTTGAGCACGTCCTGGCCGACCAGCGAGGTCATCACGCCGCCGAAGCCCGGCCGGATGGTGATGGCGTCGAAGAGCTGCACGTCGTAGGCGTAAGGGTTGATCCGGTGCTTGCCGGGGCTGAGCACCTTCGCCACGATGCCCTTGCAGCCCTCCGGCGCGAGGATCTCCCCGCCGGGCAGGTCCTGGCCGTAGAGCCGCGTCAGCACGCCCAGCTTGCCGGCCGGAATGTCGGTGATTTTCCGGATCTCCCAGTCCCACGAATACGGATTCTTGAACCAGCGCCCTTCCGCCAGCACGTCGAGCTGGATGCCCTTCTGGCCTTCTTCCAGCGCGAGCAGCTGGCCCGACGGCAAGTCCGTTCCCGTCTTGCGGATCAGCACCGCGATCTCGCCCGGCCCCGGCTCGATGCGCCAGAAGAACCAGAACCAGATCGGCAGGAACAGCGCCGCGGCCAAAATGCCCAGCGGCACGGCCAGCGCGCCCAGGCCCGGACCCATCCGGGATCCGGCGATCTTCGGATCGCGCCGGGGCCCGCGGGCGTTCGACGGCAGCGACGGCGGAATGAATTCGGACTCGTCCATGGTGCGTTCTCCTCGGAGCCCCGCGCCACGCGGCGCCCACGCCGGACAACCCTACCCGTTCGCCGGACGCGGGGAAATCCCTAATTTTTGCGGTTCCGGCTTTTCCGGCCGCGCTTGACTTGCCGGCGCGGGTTTTGCTACCACAGGCGGCCTTATGGGACAGCAATTGAGAAAACGAGTGAAGCGCAAAGCCCGCGACCGCCGCGTGAAGCGGCTCAAGGCCCGCGCCCGGCTCGCCAAGAAGGCCACGGCCTGATTTCCGGGCCGGTCTGCGTCCGCCCCGTCGGACAACCGCATGGACCCGCCGGCGCCTTCCGGGCGCGGCGGGTTTCTGCGTGGTTTTGAGACATAGGAACGTCGAGGCATCGCGATGATCGTCTTTCTGGATGGCGTGCTGGAAGAAAAGGAACCGACCCGCGCGGTCGTGAACGTCGGCGGCGTCGGCTACGAAGCCGCCATTCCCCTGAGCAGCTACGACCGCCTGCCCGCCGCCGGCCAGCGCGTGCGGCTCCTGACCGTCCCCGTCGTCCGCGAAGACGCCCACTTGCTGTACGGTTTCATGACCGCCGAAGAACGCGGGCTGTTCCTGCAGTTGACCTCCGTCAACGGCATCGGCCCCAAGCTCGGGCTCGCCGTGCTTTCCGGCCTGTCCGTGCGCGACCTCCAGGCGGCCATCGCCGCCGGCGACGTCAAGCGCCTCAGCGGCATCTCCGGCATCGGCAAGAAAACCGCCGAGCGCCTCGTGCTCGAGATGCGCGACAAGCTCGGCAAGGGCGACCTGGCCGAAGCCCTGACCGCCGGCCACGCCCCCGGCCCCGCCGACGCCAAGCTGCGCGACGCCTATCTCGCGCTCGTCTCCCTCGGCTACAAGCCCGCCGACGCCCAGCGCATGGTCAAGGACGTCGCCGGCCAGATCGCGCCCGATTCCTCCCTCGAAGACATGCTCCGCCAGGTCCTGTCGGGCCGCAAGTAGGAGGTTCCCATGCTGGAACTCGCCGTGCTGAGCGCCGCTTTCGCGATGGGCGGCGCGATTCCCGACCGCTACGCCTGCCGACCGTGTTCCCCGCCCCTGTCCTGGAGCGAAGTTCCCGCCGGCACCCAGAGCCTCGCGATCCTCTGCGACGATCCCGACGCGCCGGCCGGCGACTGGGTGCATTGGGTCGTCTTCAACCTCGCGCCCGACGTCCGCGCCCTGCCCGAGAACGTCGCCCGCGACGCCCGGCTCCCCGGCGGCGCCGTCCAGGGCGTGAACGACTACGCCCGGAACGGCTACGACGGCCCCTGTCCGCCCCCCGGCCAGACCCATCGCTATTTCTACACAGTCTTCGCGCTCGACGTCCGCCTCGCGCTCGCGGCCGGCGCCCGCAAGAAAGACCTCGTCGAAGCGATGCGGGGCCACGTCCTCGCCCAGGGCGCGCTCATGGGCACCTATTCCCGGAAAACCCGATGACGTCCACCTTCGATGCCCGCGCCCAGACCTGGGACGAAGACCCCCGCCGCGTGAAACTTGCCGCGGACATCTTCGCCGCGCTGGATCGCGCCGTGTCGTTGCGCGCGGAAATGGCCGCCCTCGACTACGGCGCCGGCACCGGCCTGCTGGCCCTGCCCCTCGCCGCGCGCGTCCGCCGCGTGCTCGCCGTCGATGCCTCCGCCGGCATGCTCGCCGTCCTCGCCCAAAAAGCCCGGGCCGGCGGGTGCGCGAACGTCGAAACCCGGCACGCCGATTTCGCGCAAGACGCCCTCCCCGCCGGCCCGTTCGACCTCGTCGCGTCCGCCATGACGCTGCACCACGTCGCCGACGTCGCGGACTTGTTGCGAAAGTTTTTCGTTTTGCTTGCGCCCGGCGGCCGGATCGCCCTGGCCGATCTCGACGCCGAAGACGGCTCGTTCCACGGCCCGGACGCCCCCGGCGTGCACCATCTGGGCTTCGAACGCGCCGAACTCGCGGCGAAGCTGGAAGCCGCCGGTTTCGCCGAGATCCGGTTCGCCGACGCCGCGCGCAGCGAAAAGAACGGCCGCGCCTACTCGGTTTTCATCGCCGCCGCCCGCAAGCCCTAGCCGTCCCGGAACGGCGACGGGACGATGGACGCCCGGGCCGTTTTCGGGTATTTTCCGCACCATGCGTCGTTGTCTGCCGATCTTGTTGGGCCTGCTGGCGGTGGTTCTAGGCGCCGGCGCGACGCCGCCCAAATGGGCCACGTTCACGGTCGCCACGGCCAATCTCTCGGACAACGTCACCCAGGCCTACGGCGATCCGGGCATCCGCATCCTCCAGGCCCTGCAGCCCGACGTGCTGGCCATCCAGGAATTCAACTACCGGCTGGGCACCTCCAAGGATCTGGTCCACCGCCTGTTCGGCCCGAAGTGGCATTTCGCGCGCGAAAAAGGCGGCGCGCGCCTCCCCAACGGCGTCATCAGCCGCTACCCCATCTCCGCGTTCGGGCAGTGGGACGATCCGTACGTCGGCAACCGCCGCTTCTTCTGGGCCACCGTCCAGATTCCCGGCCCCAAGCCCCTGCACGTCGTCAGCGTGCATCTCGTGCAGAACCGCGCCGAGCGCCGCCTGCCCGAAGCCCGCCATCTGCTCGAACTCATCCGCCGGCAGTTTCCGGAAGACGACTACGTCGTGCTGTGCGGCGATCTCAACGTCAACACCCGCGATTCGACCGCGCTGGCCGCGCTGACGAAGTGGTTCGACGACTCCGCCCAGCCCGCCGACCAGGAAGGCAACAAGAACACCAACGCGAACCGCAACCGGCCCTACGACTACGTCCTGCCCAATCCCGCCCTCGCCCCCTACCATGCCCCCACCGTCCTGCTCGACGAAAAATTCCCCGCCGGACTCGTCTTCGACTCCCGCCTGTGGAACCCCCTGCCCCCGCCCGCCGAATGGGAAGACACCGCCCGCGACCTGCAGCACCTGCCCGTCATGAAGACCTACCGCGTCCCGCTGGCGGAGTGAGCCGGCGGTCGGCCGGCCGGTCAGGCGTCGGCAGGGCGTTCCGCCGCCACGAAGAGAATTTCTTCTTTCAGCGCCGTATTCATGCGCCGGGACATCCGCACGATGCGCAGCAGCGCCGACATGATTTCCCGGTCGACCGCGGCCTCTGCGGGCAGGTCTTCCAGTTGATCGTGGAGGGTCAGCTCGACGGTTTCGACCGGCGTGCCCGAGCGAATGGAGAGCAGGTGCCGCCCCGGCGCCACTTCTACCAGCCGCAGCCACGGCAGGCGCTCCAGCCGTTCGCTGTAGCTTGTCAGGATGATGGCCCGGCCTTCGCCGATCGCCACCGTCGTCACCGGCGGCGGCAGCCCCCCGTCGGCGGCCAAAATCAGGTCCGCCAGCCGAACGATGGCTTTGGCCCGATCGGCATGGACCGTCGCAAGCAGCCGCAGCACCCGCTCCGGCAAGGTGACGGTGACCGGTCGGCGCGGCTCGGCGAATTTAGCCGGCCGACCCCCGCGGTTCTTCTCGACGCTTGACTTTGCGTTTTGTTTCAATGTTAATAGCCGCTCGTATAAAGGTTTCTACATTGATACTTGATTCCGGGCCGCGAACGCAAATCCAAAGTTTCCGACGCCTGGCCGGCCGCATTTAGAAAACGACCACAACCAACCGAAAGGACAAACATGCGCAAATTCCTCTGGCTGTCTCTGCTGGCTCTCGCGATCCCCCTGGCGTTCACCGGTTGCAGCGATTCCGACGACGACGGCGATTCGGGCGGCGGAAGTTCCAAATTCGTCGGCACCTGGGCGTTGAGCCAAGGCGGCGGCGTGTCCTGGTATCTGATTTTCAACTCCGATGGCTCGTGGCTGATTTCCGACACCGCGGACGGCTCCGCCCGCCGCGTGTACGGCACCTATTCCGTCGACGGCAACGTCGCCTCCGGGCCCATGGTCAATCCGGGAACCGGCGTCGGCGAAATCGTCGCCACGCTCGACGGCGACACGCTCGCCCTCGATTTCATCGAACATTGGCACAACCCCTACAAGCACGTGCCCTACGTCGGCACCAAGATCTGATTTCCGGCCAGGTCCGACCGATCGGCCGCCCGCTTGCGGGCGGCCGTCTTTTTTCCGCCGCCCCCGGATGCCGCCGCCGCCGTAGCCCGCAAGGGCCCGGAAATCCGCGCAAATTGGGGCTTCCCTTTTTTCCGCAGTGTGGAAAAATCCCCCCCGATTTTTCCACGGTGTGGAGAATATTTTTCCATCGCGTGGAAAACCCAGGAGCCGCCCCATGATGACGTCCGCCCAAATCCGCCAGTCGTTCCTCGATTTCTTCGCCTCGAAGCAGCACGAGATCGTCCCCTCGTCGCCCGTCGTGCTGCCGACGGACCCCACGCTGCTGTTCGCCAACGCCGGCATGAACCAGTTCAAGGAAATCTTCCTCGGCGCGCGCAAGTCGTCCTGGAAGCGCGTCGCCGACACCCAGAAGTGCATCCGCGTCTCGGGCAAGCACAACGACCTCGAGGAAGTCGGCCGCGACACCTACCACCACACCTTCTTCGAGATGCTCGGCAACTGGTCCTTCGGCGACTACTACAAGCGCGAAGCCATCGCCTGGGCCTGGGAACTCCTGACGGAAGTCTGGAAGCTCCCCAAGAACCGCCTGTGGGTCACCGTCTACAAGACCGACGACGAAGCCGAAACCATCTGGAAGACCGTCACCGACGTCGATCCCGCCCACGTCCTGCGCTTCGGCGAGAAGGACAACTTCTGGGAAATGGGCGAAACCGGTCCCTGCGGCCCGTGCTCGGAAATCCATTTCGACCTCACCCCCAACGGCTGCACGCCGGACATGGTCAACGCCGGCACCCCCCAGGTCATCGAGATCTGGAACAACGTCTTCATGCAGTACAACCGCAAGTCCGACGGCACCCTCGACGAACTGCCGGCCAAGTGCGTGGACACCGGCATGGGCTTCGAGCGCGTCGTCGCCGTCATCCAAGGCAAGACCTCCAATTACGACACCGACGTCTTCATGCCGCTCATCGAGGCCGTCTCCGCGCTCTCCGGCAAGCCCTATCTCGAGGACGAAACGGCCGTCGCCATGCGGGTCATCGCCGACCATCTGCGCGCGCTGTCGTTCGCCATCGCCGACGGCGTCATGCCCTCCAACGACGGCCGCGGCTACGTCCTGCGCCGCCTGCTGCGCCGCGCCGCCCGCTACGGCCGCAACATCGGCCTCGTGAAACCCTTCCTCTGCAAGCTCTTCCCCGTCCTCGAAAAGCAGATGGGCGGCTTCTTCCCCGAACTGACCGCCCGCCGCGAGGAAATCGTCCGCGCGCTGCGCGCCGAAGAAGAATCCTTCGCCGCCACCCTCGACCGCGGCATCGCCCACTTCGACGAAACCGTCGCCGAGCTGAAGAAAACCGACGCCGCCGTCTTCCCCGGCGACCAGGCCTTCAAGCTCTACGACACCTACGGCTTCCCCTTCGACCTCACCGTCCTCATGGCCGCCGAAAAGGGCCTCGACGTCGACCAGCCCGAATTCGACCGCTGCATGGACGAACAGCGCGCCCGCGCCCGCGCCGCGCGCAAGGACGGCTCGGCCGCCGAAAACGATCTCGTCGCCCACTTCGTCGAACAGGGCCTCCAATCGACGTTCACGGGCTACACGTCGCTGTCCAACGGCACCGAAATCGTCGCCATCCTCTCCGGCGGAAAACTCGTCGAGGCCCTCGCCGAAGGCCAGAGCGGCGAAATCCTGCTGAAGCAAACGCCGTTCTACGCCGAGTCCGGCGGCCAGGTCGGCGATACCGGCACCATCACCACCTGCCAAGGCGCGCGGTTCGAAGTCGCCGACACCCAGAAACCCGCGCAGGGCATCCTGCTCCACAAGGGCAAGCTCGCCAAAGGCTCGCTCGCCAAAGGCGCCGCCGTGATCGCGACCGTGGACGAAGCCCGCCGCGCGGCGATCAAGCGCCACCACACCGCCACGCATCTGCTCAATTCCGCGCTGCGCAAGGTGCTCGCCACCGATTCCATCAAACAGGCCGGTTCCTACGTGTCGCCCGACCGCCTGCGCTTCGACTTCACCTGGTTCGAAGCCCTCACCGCCGAGCAGCTCGCCGCCATCGAGCGCCTCGTCACCGAATTCGTCGTCGCCAACGTCCCCGTCAAAACCTACGAGATGGCCCTCAAGGACGTGCCCGGCTCCGGCATCATCGCCGTCTTCGACGAGAAATACGGCGACACGGTGCGCGTCGTGGACACCGAAGGCATCTCGCGCGAGCTCTGCGGCGGGACCCACGTCGAGCGCAGCGGCGACATCGGTCCTTTCCGCATCCTCGCCGAGACCTCCATCGCCGCCGGCGTGCGCCGCATCGAGGCCCAGACCGGCCTCGTCGCCTGCGACCACACCGCGCAGGAGCACGCCATTCTCGCTGCCTTGGCCCAGCGGCTGTCCATCGGCGCCGAAGCCCTGCCCGCGCGCGTCGAAGCCCTCCTCGAGCAGACCCAGAAACTCGAAAAGGAAATCAAGGCCGCCGCCGAGAAGAGCGCCCTCGAAAAGGGCGCGGCGCTGGCCAACCGGTTCGCGCCGATCGGCGGCATCCCGGTGTTGATCGAATCCGTCGGCGAACTCGCCGCCGACCCCCTGCGCGCGCTGGTCGAAAGCCTGCGCAAGCAGACTCCCGAGAGCGTGATCCTGCTGGCGGCCGTGGCCGACGGCAAGATCACCTTCATCCTGAACGCCGGTCCCGCGGCGCAGGCCAAGGGCGTCAACGCCGGCAAGCTCGTCGGCGCCGTCGCCAAGATCGCGGGCGGCGGCGGCGGCGGCAAGCCCGACAAGGCCCAGGCCGGCGGCAAGGATCCCGCCAAGCTGCCCGAAGCCCTCGCCGCCGCGCGCGAGCTGATCGCCCAGGCGCTCGGCTAAAGACGCCGAGCCCCGCGCACGATGGCAAAACGCCCGACGGCTTCCGGCCGCCGGGCGTTTGCTTTCGGCCGCCGATCAACTCAAAGCAGCTTCAGCAGGCCTTTCGCCAGCGGATGGTCGGCCTCCGCCAGTTTCCACGTGCGACCGTCCTGTTCCACCCAGCCGCCGGCGGCCAGGAGCCGCAGATGGTGCCACAGGGTTTGGCCGGGAATCTGCACGGCGCCCTGCAGGACAAGGAAGGACCGCGGCTCCGCCCGCAGCGCCCGCAAGACGGCGATGCGCCGCTCGTGCGCCAATCCTTGCGCGATGCGGGCGGTTTGCTCGTCCCCGGCCGGCGGATATTTCGCGCATGCCTCCTGCAGCGCCCGCAACAGCGGTTTGGCGCTGGCCACCAGCGGATCCGGTTCCGGGAAATAGCGTACGCGGCGGCCCTCCCGCTCCACGCCCACGATCCCCCGCGCCTGCAGCCGCCGCAGTTCCTGGCTGGCCCGCGCCAGATCGATTTTCTCCGCCGCCGCCAGCTCCGTAACCGACAGCCCCGGATGCTTGATGACGCGCCGCAGCAACGCCAACCGCGTCCCGCCGGACAGCACCCGGCACGTGCGCCACAGGGTCGGACTCAACGCCACGTTCCACCTCCGCTTTTCATATGATGATTAATTAATGATCATACTTTCCCGGCGTCAAGCCCAATGCGCATATTTGGTTGGATTTGCGTCATTATCGAACTCCAGTCAAATACTTTTGTATGATCATTAATTAATGATCATACGAATGAAACGGTCGACGAAAGGCGGCGGCACGCGCGGGCGCAGGAAGCGCCGGCCCCGCAGAATCTCGGGCCGGGGAAACGGCGGCGGAGACTCAACCCTTGAAAACGAAAAACTTCCGCATGACGTAGTTGATGGCCAGCGAGCTGAGGATGTTCGCGCCGAACGCATACGTGGTTTGAACGCCGAAGTGCTTGATCAGCACGCCCATCAGCGTCGTGCCCACCGTCATGCTGACGGCCGACACCGCCAGAAAAAGCAGGAATTCGATCGCGACGTGGTGCCGGCCCGGCCTGAACACGAACCAGCGGTTGGCGAGATAGCACACCGTGTTCGAAACGAAGAACGCCAGCACGTTCGAGTAGACCGCGTAGCGCGCGCGCAACTCGTCCACCACCGCCGGCGCATCCAGCCCGAACAGCTTCACCAGGGGGTCTTCCGGCGTCACGCACGGGAACAGCAGGAACCCCACCAGGAAGAACGTCAGCACGTGCGTGGCGGTCGCCAGCCCGCCCGCCAGTCCGTACTTCACGAACTGCACGAACGGCGGGGCGTCGTGCGACAGGTAGTGCTGCCAACGCGCCTTCAGGCCCATGCTACTTCACCCATTCCTTGATTTCGGCCGGCAGTTCCTCGACCGAGCGCAGGACGCATTCGATCTCGGCGCCGCCTTCCGTCGGCACGAGCACCTTCTCGCCCGGCTGCTTGCCGGCCAGCGCCTTGGCCATGCGGGTGCTGGACGAGATGACGTGCTTCTCCGGCTGCTGGTCCCATTCGCCGAGGATGTGGAAGTGCTCCGAACGGCCGTCGGGATAGTCCAAGGTCACGGTGGAACCGATGCCGGCCACGCCCTTGGGCGCCTCGGAAAAGTCCGTCGGCCGCACCTTGGACATCATCGCTTCGAGGTCCGCGCGGCGCGCCATCAGCACGCGCTGCATGTCCTTGGCGGCCTTGTATTCGAAGTTCTCGCTCAGGTCGCCGTAGCTGCGCGCCACCGCGATTTCCTTCGAGTTGGCCGGGATGTCGACGTTGATCAGCTTTTCGAGCTGCTCCTGGCGCTCGCGATAGCTGCGGTGCGAGGTCACCGACCCGTAGGTCGCGACGGGCTGCTCGGCGGCTTCGCCCGTGATCACGCTCTGCAGATGCGGATAGAGCTTGAGGATTTTGGCCTGCATCACCTGCCGGTCCAGGCCCGGCCAGGCGGAGGACACGTTCAGGCGCTTGAAGAAGTCCCGCTGCCGGCCCGGCGTCATGCCGTCGAAGGTCGGCCGCAGCCAATCGACGTCTTCGAACATTTCGCGCAGCTGCTTCTGCGTCTTGAGGCGGTCGCCCATGTAGTCCTGCTCGAGTTCTTCCACGGCCAGCGCCGCCAGCACCGTCGGCGGCGGCAGATCCCATTCTTCCGCCTGGCGCGGATTGCGGAAGACCCACAACAGCATTTCCTGCCGGATCAGGTGGGTGGCGCAAGCGTCCGCGAAAATCTGCCGGCATGCCTCGCCCGCGCCTTGCTTGAGCAGCAGCGCCAGCGCTTCCTGCAGCGCGCCGAAATGCAGATGCTTGAGCTGGCCCAGCAGCGCGGCTTGCGCCGCCGCGGGGTCCTGCGCCCACAGGAATTCCAGCGCCTGGCGCAGTTCGCGCGCGGGCAAATCGTGCAGGAGCGGCGTCAGCGCGCCGGCGCGCAGGAAATCGCGCACGGCCGCCGGCCAATCGCATTCGGCGGCCTGGAGGCCCAGACGCGCCGCCAACATCGCGGCCTGCAACTTGAGCCCGGGCTGGCGGCTCGTGGCGCCTTTCAGCACGAACGCCACGCGGTTGGCCAAAATCGATTTCTGCGCGGGCTGGATCGCGGCCAGGCTCGCCGGACTGTCCGCCAGTTCGCGCCCGCGTTCCAGCACCGTCTTCAGGTCGCGCTCGAGCGCGAGCTTGTCGAACCACGAATCGTCGTAGCCGGACGCGCGGTCGAGCAAGCGGATCGGATCGGTCCGTTTCGCGGGGATTTCCACCAGCGGATCGGCTTTGAGCGCCTTGCGCGCGGCATCCCAGAACCGTTTCCAATCGACTTCCGGCACCACGCCGAACGAAATCAGCTTGTCTTGGAGCGCGGCCGCGGACAGGGGGCCGAAGCTCGCCAGCGCGGCCCGGACGACGTCGGCGGGCGTCTGGGCGATCAGGTTCTGGATGCCGTCCCGGTCCCGATGCAGGCGCGCCAGCAGATGGTCGTCGCCCAGCAATTCGAGGGTTTCGGCGGCGACTTTCATGGCCAGGCCGTGGCCGGGCCGGCCGCGGAAATCGATTTCGATCTTCTTGTAGAGCGCGTCCGCCTTGCGCACCACGCCGAAGCCCCAGGTGCGGTGCAGGCACAGCGCGCCGGCATGCAGGCCGTGCAGCAGCCGGAAACGACGGACGCATTCGCGCGCCGCCAGTTTCTGCCCGAAGCCCGCCTCCTGGATCAGCGCCAGCAGATGCGGACTCGAACCCGCGACCAGATCGGCCGCCCTGAGCCAGTCCTTGGGCGTCATGTGGTCGGCCGGCGTGCTTTCCGCCCGCCACTTCAGCAACTCGATGCCCCCGGCCACATCCCCCGTTTTCGCCAGCGCTTCCTGCGCCATCCCCGCCCATTCCCGCGTCGCCGAGGCGATTCCGGCCGCCCGGCCCGCCTCCAGCGCGGCGATCCAATCCGCGGCGGCGGCCTTCTCGTTCTCCAGCAATTCCAATACGCGGTTTTCCAACTCGTTCTGTGCAACCGGCTCGCTCATGTGACAACCTTCCTCGCAAATGCGCCCGCAGGAAAACAAATCGGGCGGCCAAATGCAAGCCGCGCGCGTTTTGCGGCATCCACGGGCGGCCCCGGGTTGTCGGCGGTCCCGGGCTTGACTCCGCGCGGCACGTTATTTAAAGATTCTTCTACACCCGTCGGCAGAATAAAACCGCGCGTTTACTGGGAAGAGCCCATCAAGGAGGTCGGCAATGGTCAAGAAAACGGCGAAGTTCCTGTATCAACTCGGGCTGTTGGCGGCGGGAAGCCTGTTATGCGCTTTTGCGGTCAAGGTCTTCGTGATGCCGCACGGATTCCTGTCGCGGGGCCTGACCGGCTTTGCCTTGCTCATCAGCTATCTGCGGCCGGAATTCCCCGTGGGGCTGGTGTACTTCGCGCTCAATATTCCGGTGTTCGCGCTCGGCGGCTATTTTGTCGGCCGCCGGTTCGTCCTGTATTCGCTGCTGGGATTGGCCATCTATTCCCTCGCACTGGCGTTCATCGACATGGAACTGGCGCTCGCGGACCCCATGCTTTGCGCCGTGACCGCCGGGGCGCTGTCCGGCATCGGAGTGGCCGTCATCCTGCGTTCGTACGGTTCCAGCGGGGGCTCGGAGATTCTCTCGGTCATCCTGAACAAGCTGTTCGGCATCACGATCGGGACGGGGGCGATGATCGTCAATGCCGCCGTGCTGGTTCTGTCGGCGTTGCTGTTCCCGATCGAGAAGGTGCTGTACACGCTGGTATTCGTCTTCGTCAGCTCCCAGTTCACGAACCAGGTGTTCCACGGCCTGGCCCGGCGGCGCACTGCGCTGATCATGTCCGAGCAATGGCAGGCCGTGGCGGAAGCCCTCACCCGGAAGCACAAGTTCGGGGTCACCCTGCTCAGCGGCCACGGCGGTTTCGAAGGGATGGAGCGGAAACTGCTCTACTCGGTCGTCCAGCGCCAGGAGGTGTCGGCGTTGAAGCGGACGGTCAACGAAATCGACGGCAATGCGTTCATCACCATCATGGACGCGGACGACGTCACCGGCGTGGAGATCGGCAACCAGCCGCACTGGTGATCCGCCGGGCTGCCGCGCGGATCAATCGAGCCGGCGCAACAGCTCGAAGTTGCAGAGCCGCACGGCCAGGGTGCCGTCCGGATCGCGCAGCAACTCGTCTTCCGGCGAGAGCGTCAGCAGGAAGTGCGTCCCGAGCAGGCCGGTGCTGGCGACTCCCGCGCCGGCCAGCAGCCGCGCCATTTTCGCGGTGGCGGCTTCCAACTGGGCGGCGTCGATGCGGCCGTCGGCCAAGGCCTGCAAGCCGTTGATGCCGCGGCAATGGCTCCGCCGGGTTTCTTCGCCGGCCACCACGTCGTCGGTTCCGTTCCAAAAGCCCCAGATCGTGATGTAGTTGCGCTCGCGCTGCAGCACGGGGGATCCGTCCGGCATGCGGTGATCCCGGTGGCTTTCGTAGCGGCGCAGATCGCGGGCTTCCGGCGGCAAGGTCGAGTGATGGCCCAGCATGTAGATCGCCCGGGGATAGGTGGTGGGGACGTCGGCCGCGGCCAAATCGAACGCAAACGCGAACTCTTCGAACGGGCTGTTGAAGCCATGGGCGGCCCGTGCGCCGGGGACGTCCGCCGCGCTGACCGGATCGCCCACCTGGGACACCTTCCAGACGAGTTGGATGCCGTCCTTCGATTTCGTGTAGTAGACCTGGGCACTGTCGGAAAGGCTTTGACGCGGCGTGCGCCGCCAGCGCTCGGGCAGGAAATAGTCGAACAGATGCGGATCGCGCCCCACCACCCAGAGCTTGCCGCGCGTGCTGTCGCAGTCGCCGTGGACGTAGTCCACGCCGAAAATGCGCGCGGGATGCAGGTGCGGGGGAAAGGACCGGGGTCGTTCCTGGGTCTGGAACCGGTCCCGCTGCCGTTCGAGATAGGTTTGACGCCGCTCTTGCTTGGCCTGTTTCTCGTATTCCGGAGTTCGTTCCAGCAGCTCGAAATCCACCAGGGCATAGGCCGTCCGCCCGCTGCGGTCCTGCAACAGCCCGCCGTTCGGTTTAGGCCGGACGATCACGTGCTGCGGCTTCACGTCCAACACGTGGAAGCCCGCCTGCTGCATGTCCTCGATGGAGCGGTCCAGCATGGCCAGGGCAAATGAGTTCGCATCGGCATAACCCGCCGCCTGCGAAGCCTGGGCCGCGGCCGCTTCTGTGCTCGCCACGCCCTTGATCCACTCGTAGATGAGGATGTACTGCCGATAAATGTCCAGTTCCACGTCCCGGTACTTCGCCTTCTTGTAGTCGATTTTCGACTTGGAGCGCCCCGTTTGCCAGAGTTCCAGGCGTTTGGCCGGAACGAAAATGGCCAGCGGCTTGTGGGTGCGGATCGTGCCCGGGCGTGCCCGCGCCCGCATTTCCATCAACAAGGAGAATTCCTCATAGGGGGAATTGAAATCCGTCTCGATGAATTTTGAACGGGTAAAGGTGTCCATCGGCACGTCTTCACCCATGCGGCACCATTTCACGACGATGTCTTTGCTGGCCCCCGCCACGGGCTTGGTCTTGATCTTGTAGACCGTGCTGGTTCCCTGCAGCGCTTCGCGGCTTTTGCCGAACCACTCCGGTTCCAGCCAGTTATCCGGCCACAGGTGCCGCAGAAACGGCCGGCCGAACGGCGTCACGTACAGATCTGCGCCATCGGCCATCCGATAGTGGTCGTAGGGCACGCCCAGCAGCGTTTTGCGGGTCGGGATGGAGGCTTCCTTTTCCATGTCCGGAGTGCTCCAATTCAATCACAGTCCGGCCGGAAAATCAAACGGTCCGCGCCGCCCGCCGGGAACGGATTTGGCTTGAATATATTCTTGCATGGCCGAAGATGCGGTTTGGTTCCCACGTAAAGGAAAAGTCATGAATGCACATCCCGCCAAACTGCCATTGGAATGGATCGAAAACCGGCGCACGAGCCAGGCCGAAACCTGCCGCGCCCTGGAACGATTGCTGCCGCCGGGCATCACGGGAATCGCCCGGCAGTTGCACCGCCAGCTCGACGGCTACCACATGAGCCCGCTGAAAAGCCTGTCGGGCCTGGCCGCGCTGCTGGGCGTGGGCGGCATCTGGGTCAAGGACGAGTCCCAGCGCCTGAGCCTGAATTCCTTCAAAGTGCTGGGCGGCTCCTTCGCCATCTACCAGTTTCTCCGCAAGCGGCTGGGCATCCGCGACCGGGAACTGACGGTGTCCGAGTTGAAGTCCGAAAAGGTGCGCGCCCAGCTCGGCGACATCTGCTTCGCGACGGCCACCGACGGCAACCACGGCCGGGGCGTGGCGTGGGCGGCGATGGAACTGGGTTTCCGCTGCGTTGTGTACGTCCACGAGCGAACGTCCAAACCCCGCATCCAGGCGATCGAGGAATACAGCGCGGAGGTGAAGGTGATCCCGGGGACCTATGACGATGCCGTGCGGGCCATCACCCGGGATGCCGCCGCCAACGGCTGGCAGATCATCTCGGACACCTCGTGGGTGGGCTACGAAGACATCCCGTGCTGGGTGATGCAGGGCTACACCACCTTGATGGCCGAAATCCAGGAGCAGCTGGCGGGGCAGGGTATCAGCCAGCCCACGCACGTGTTCGTGCAGGCCGGCGTGGGCGCGCTCGCGGCTTCCGTGGCGGGCTATTACCGGAAGTTGTTCGGAGAGCGGCGGCCGACGGTGGCCGTGGTGGAGCCGGACAAGGCCGCTTGCCTCTTCGAGTCCGTCAAATGCGACGACGGACGGCCCCATTCCGTCGCGGGCACCTTGGATACGATCATGGCCGGCCTGGCCTGCGGGGATCCCAGTCCGCTGGCGTGGGACGTCCTGTCCCGGTGCGCGGATTATTTTTTGGCGTGCCCCGATTTCGTCGCCGCCAAAGGCATGCGCGTCTATGGCGTGCCGGTGGCGGGGGATCCGTTCATCGTCTCCGGCGAATCCGGCGCGGTGACGCTGGGCGCGCTGATGTACGTTGCCGAACACGAAGGCTTGGCGGACCTCAAGCGGAAGATGCAGCTCGGTCCCGAGTCCCAGATCTTGCTCATCAACACCGAAGGGAACACGGATCCGGATCACTTCCGCCGGGTGGTTTGGGAGGGCGGCGATCCGGTGCCGCGGGAATTCCGCCGGAAATTGTACTGAACCCGCCGGTCTTCCGGACCTTGGACGAAACCCGAATGCCACGCCCAAAAGGAGAAGCCATGACGAGAAAATCGAATCCCCAAGTCGCCGCGAGCGCCCACAGCGGCCGGCCGCGCCAGCCGTTCGCCATCGGAAGCGGTACGCCCCGCATGTTGTTGGTGGACGTTTCCAAGCCCATGCGCCGGCTTCTGGTCAAGATGTTGAGGAAATCTTCTCCCGACATCCTCGTCGCCGTGGCCGGTTCCGTGGCCGAGGCCGTCCGCATGTTCGACATGCTGCGGCCCAAGACCATCCTGCTCGATCTGCATCTCCCGGACGGGAGCGGGCTGGAAGTCCTGCGCCACGCCATGGCGTTGGATCCCTACTGCATGGTCGTCGTCCTGACGAGCCGCGCGGATGCGAAAACGCGGCTGCACTGTTTCGAGGAGGGTGCGGATTTCGTATTCGACAAGTCCGATGCGTTCGAACGCGCGGTCGAAACCGCGCGGCAAGCGTCGCGGCGACAGTTGGCCCGGACGCCGCGCCGACCCATTCCGCGGCTGTCCATCAGCGCGGATTTCGTGTTGGAGAACCCATCCGGCCTGCACGTGCTGCCCGCCGCCCGGCTGGTGAAGCTGGCCAGCGAGTACCGCGCGAAAATCGAAATATCCCATGGAGATCGCACGGCCGACGCCAAGGACCTGATGGAAGTCCTGGCCTTGGGCGCCGAATGCGGCGCCCACTTGGCCGTGACCGCCACGGGCGCCGACGCCGCGCAGGGGCTCGCCGCAATCCGAAGCCTCGTCGCGAAGAAATTCCACGACGACTTCGCGCCGGTCCGGCGTATCCGGCCGGGAAAATGCACCAATCCCTAGGCGGGCGCAGACAATCCATGGACAAGCCGCCGCCGTCGCGGCAACGAACATCCGAAACAGACATAGAAAGGAAAACCCATGACCCCAAGAACGCTATACATCACGGAACACGACAAAAAACGGCTGATGGAACTTGCCGGAGTGGCCACGGAGTTCGGCAGCCATGCCCGGAAGGATCTCGAGTCGCTGGTGACGGAATTGGAGCAGGCGGTGATCGTTCCTCCCCAAAACGTCCCCCCCGACGTGGTGACCATGAACTCCAAGGTCGCCTTGCTCGATCTGGACACTTCCGAACGGATGGAATACGTGCTCGCGTTTCCCAAAGATGCGAACATCGACAATGGCTCCATTTCGGTTCTCGCCCCCATCGGAACCGCGATCCTGGGATACGCCAAGGGCGATGTCGTCGAATGGCCGGTTCCATCCGGAAAGCGCCGGATCCGGATCGAAGACATCCTGTATCAGCCGGAAGCCGCCGGGGATTACAGCCGGTAAGGGCCGGCCTCGTCGGGACCGGCCACGGAAAACCGAAACCCGCTCTAAAATCCGGTCGTCATGGCCGGCGCCCTATCCGATGGGTTGGGGCCGGGGGGTGCGGTCTTCGATCTGGGTGGTCAAGCCCATTTTTCCGAGCAGATCCAGGAACGGTTCGGGATCGAGCTGTTCGATGTTGACCATGGTTTTGGCGTCCCAGGTTCCGCGGGCGATCAGGATCGCGGCGGCGGCGGGCGGGACGCCGGCGGTGTAGCTGATGGCCTGGGATTCCAGTTCCTTGTAGCATGCCGCGTGGTCGCAGACGTTGTAGATGAAGATTTCCTTCCACTCTCCGTCCTTCTCGCCCTTGACCAGCGTGCCGATGCAGGTATGGCCCGTGTAGCGTTTGGCCAGGGACGTTGGATCGGGGAGGATGGCCTTGAGGACCTTGAGCGGCACGACTTCGACGCCTTCGGCGGTCTTGACGGATTTTTCGGACAGCATGCCGACGTTCTTGAGCACGTTGAACACGTTGATGTAGTGGTCGCCGAACCCCATCCAGAACCGGATGCTTTCCGCATCGACGTAGCGGGACAGGGAATGGATCTCGTCGTGGCCGGTCAGATAGACCGGTTGGGCCCCCACGACCGGGAAGTCGAACACCCACTTCTCGTCGTGGACGGGGCTGCTCACCCACTTGCGGTCGATCCAGGACCACACTTTCACGAACTCGCGGAAGTTGATTTCGGGATCGAAATTCGTGGCGAAATACTTGCCGTGGCGGCCGGCGTTGACGTCCAGGATGTCGATGGTGTCGATCCGGTCGAAATGGCGCTTGGCGGCCAAGGCACAGTAGGCGTTGACGACGCCGGGATCGAACCCGGCGCCCAGGATGGCCGTGACGCCCCGCTCGGCGCACCGGTCGGCGCGCTTCCATTCGTAGTTGGCGTACCAAGGTGGGTCTTCGCACACCTTGGCGGGATCTTCGTGGATGGCGGTGTCCAGATAGGCCGCGCCCGTCCGCAGGCAGGCCTCGAGCACCGTCATGTTGACGAAGGCCTGAGCGAGATTGAGCACGATGCCGGACTGGGTCTCCTCGATCAGCCGGGCCACGGCATCCACGTCGAGGGCATCGACCGTCCGGGCGTGGAGCTTGCGGGAGGCGTCCTTCCAGTGGCCTTTCCGGTGGATGCTGGCGATGATCTTGTCGCATTTGCTCTTCGTCCGGGAGGCGATGCAGACGTCGCCGAGCTCGTCGTTGTGCTGGGCGCACTTGTGGGCAGCCACGTGGGCGACGCCTCCGGCGCCGACGATCAACACGTTTTTCTTGGTCATGGGCAGGTCCTCCTTGGTTTATGACAGGCTGCAAAGGTAATCGGCGTAGGAAAACGACCGGACGAGGTCCACCGTTCCGTCCAGGCGCCGCACGGCGATGGCCGGCATGGGCAGGCCGTTGAACCAGTTCTTCTTGACCATGGTGTAGCCGGCCGCGTCGGCGAAAACGACGAGATCCCCCGGCCGCAACTCGCCCGGAAAGCGATAGGTTCCGAACACGTCCCCCGCCAAGCACGTGCGGCCGGCGATCTGGTATTCGCGCCCGTCCGGCGGTTCGGGCTGCGCCAGCCGGGCCGAGGTTCCGTATATCAGGTGGTCCAGCATGTGGGGTTCGACGCCGGCATCGACGATGGCGACGTCGGCGTCGCTGCGGACGACGTCGAGGACGCGGGCGACGAGAAAACCGGCGCCGGCCACGGCCGCTTCGCCGGGTTCCAGATAGATCTGCACGCCATGGCGGCGGGAGAAGCCGGCGAGCGCGCCGCAGAAGTCGTCCAAGGGATACCCCGCCCCGGTGAACGAGACCCCGCCGCCCAAACTGACCCATTCCAGCCGATCGAGCAGGGAACCGAATGCTTCTCCGATGTGCGCAAGAATCCGCGCGAAGCTCGCGAAGTCGTCGTTTTCGCACTGGCAATGGAACATGAGTCCCGACAGCAGCGGCAGGACCTCTTCGATCTCCGCGCGGTTCCGGGCTCCGAGCCGGGAATGGGGACGGGCGGGATCGGCCAGGTCGAAATGGGAATGGCTGACGCCGGGCTGGACCCGCAGCCCGAGCGGCATGCCGGCGACCCGCCCGCAATGGCGCTTCAGTTGCGAGACGGAGTTAAAAATGATTTTGTCGGCAAGCGTGCGGACGTGCGCGATCTCGTCGTCGGAGAACGCGACGGAGTAGGCATGGGTCTCCTTCCCGAATTTCTCGTGGCCCAGCCTGGCCTCGAACAGGGAACTGGACGTGGTGCCGTCCAGGTATTCCCGCATCAGCGGGAAGACGCTCCACGCGGAAAAGCATTTCAGGGCCAGCAGCGACTTGGCGCCCGAACGTTCGCGGACCGACCGGATGACTTCCATGTTGGCGAGGAGCCGCGCTTCGTCGATCAGGTAGAACGGCGTCGGCGGCAACCCGGACGCTCCCCGCAGAAAATCATGGATGAATTCCGCGCGTCGCACTTGCGGACGGCCATCCGCAGGCCGCCGCTCTTTTTTTTTCGGAAAAGACATAGACTCGACATAGCGGCCCGCCCGATCCGCGGCAAGCAAAATCCGCCGTCCGCGGAGGATATGCCAACGGAAGGACATGCCAACGAATACGGGCATGTCGGAGATTTCCGCTTGCGGGCCCCGCGCCGAGCGGCTACAGTTCGCCGTCTTCCCGGAAGCCGTGCCGGATACCGGAATCAACCGAATGGATTCGAAATGAAGACGAAAAACCAGAAGCTCCTGAATTGGGTCGATGAAATCGCCGCCCTCTGCAAACCCGACGCCATCCACTGGTGCGACGGCTCGCAAGCCGAATACGACGCCATGATCAAGCTCATGGTCGACTCCGGCGCGGCCACGCCGCTGCCGAAGCGGCCCAACAGCTATCTGTTCCGCAGCGATCCCAGCGACGTGGCGCGGGTCGAAGACCGCACCTACATCGCGTCGCGGACCCAGGCCGAAGCCGGCCCGACCAACAACTGGATCGAGCCGGTCGAACTGAAGAAGACCATGACCGCCCTCTACGCCGGATGCATGCGGGGCCGCACCCTGTACGTGATCCCGTTCAGCATGGGACCGGTCGGCTCCCCCATCGCGAAGATCGGCGTGGAAATCACCGATTCGCCCTACGTCGTGGTGAACATGCACATCATGACGCGCGTCGGGGACAAGGTGATCGAGACGCTTGGAGCCGACGGCGAGTTCATCCCGTGCCTGCACTCCGTCGGCGCGCCGCTGGCGCCGGGCCAGAAGGACGTGGCCTGGCCCTGCGCCCCGATCGAAAAGAAGTACATCGCCCACTTCCCGGAAGAGAACCTGATCTGGTCCTACGGCTCCGGGTACGGCGGCAACGCCCTGCTGGGCAAAAAGTGCCTGGCCCTGCGCATCGCCTCCACGATGGCCCGCCGCGAAGGCTGGATGGCCGAGCACATGCTCATCCTGCGCCTGACCAATCCGGAAGGCCGGCGCTTCCACGTCGCCGCCGCCTTCCCGAGCGCCTGCGGCAAGACCAATCTCGCCATGCTCCAACCGACCATTCCGGGCTGGAAGTGCGAGTGCATCGGCGACGACATCGCCTGGATGAAGGTCCGCGCGGACGGCCGCCTGTACGCCATCAATCCGGAAGCCGGTTTCTTCGGGGTCGCGCCGGGAACCAGCTACAAGTCCAATCCGATGGCCATGGATTCGATCAAGGAAAACACCATCTTCACCAACTGCGTCCTGACCGACGACGGCGACGTCTGGTGGGAAGAGATGAACGTCGAGTGCAAGCACGGCATCGACTGGAAGGGCCAGGACTGGACGCCGGACAAGAAGGACGCCGACGGCAAGCCGGTCAAGGGCGCCCATCCCAACGCGCGCTTCACCGCCCCGGCCCGCCAGTGCCCGGTCATCTGCCCGGACTGGGAAGATCCCAACGGCGTGCCGATCGACATCTTCGTCTTCGGCGGCCGGCGGTCCAAGCTGGTCCCGCTGGTGAGCCAGGCGTTCGACTGGGACCACGGCGTCTACATGGGCGCCACGGCCGCGTCGGAAGCCACCGCCGCCGCGCTGGACGTCAAGAGCGCCATCCGCCGCGACCCGATGGCCATGCTGCCGTTCTGCGGCTACCACGTCGGCGACTACTGGCAACATTGGTTCGACATGGGCGACAAGCTCGGCGCCAAGGCCCCGCAGATCTTCTACGTGAACTGGTTCCGCAAGTCCCCGGACGGCAAGTGGCTGTGGCCCGGATTCCGCGAAAACGCCCGCGTCCTGAAGTGGATGTGCGAGCGCATCGAAGGCAAGGTCGGCGGCGTGGAAACCCCGGTCGGCACCGTGCCGAAACCCGGCGATCTGGACGTCGGCGGCCTGAAGATCAGCGAGGCCGAAATCGCCGAACTGCTGCGCATCGACGTGGACGGCTGGAAGGGCGAAGTGCCGGAGATCGAAGCCTATCTGAACAAGGCCGGCGACCGCCTGCCGGCCCGCATGAAGGCGCAACTCGCCGCTCTCAAGAAGCGCGTCGGTCTTTGATCGCCGGTTGACCGGGCGACGGAATCCGCAGTCCCGCGGTGGACTGCGGATTCTTTTTGCGGTAGATTCGCCGGGAAATCGCCGCTGTCATGAAGAAAAAAGTCACCATCCGCTACTTCGCGCTCGTCGGTGCCCGGCGCGGCACGCAGACCGAGCCCTACGAAACCGAAGCCGCGACCGCCCGCCAGTTGCTGCACGAAATCCAGGCCGGCGGCCAGATCCCGCTGACCACCAATATCGTCAAGGCCGCCATCAACGACGAATTCGTCGAGTGGGACGCCCCCATCCAGGACGGCGACCAGATCACGCTGCTCCCGCCCTTCTCCGGCGGCTGAGCGACCGGCCCCGCGGCCATGAAGGATTTTCCGCTGTCCGTTTTCGCCTCCGCCGCGCGGTCGACGGTCGGCGGCGTGCTGGCCTTCCAGGCCGGCTTGACGGGCGCCGGGCTCATCGTGTTCGCGGAAGGGCTGGACCGGGCCGGCACCTGGGTTTGGTGCCTTTTCGCGTGGATGGCGCTGGTTCCGTTCACCATCGCGCGGTTGTGGGGACTCCTGCTGGCGCCCGTCTTGGTCGTGTTGTTCTACGGCGCCGTTTGGCGCGAATGGAACCGGTTCGTCGTGGCCGGCGGAACGGCGCTCGCTCTCGCGGCGACAACGCTGGTTTGCGCGCGGCACAATCCGTTCGCAGATCGAACCTCCGCCACGGCGTTCGGAATCACCGCGGGATCTGCCTTGGCGTTGATCGCGCTCGGTGCGGCGCTAGAAATCCTGAAAACCCGCGTGTCGGTAAATCGACGTCCGCCCCCGCCCCGTCCGCCGACAGATGCGACTACCGGCGACTCCCCACCGTAATCCTTCCGGGCCGCGCCGCCGGCTACCTCGGCAGCACGTGCCAGAGGATGGCGAAGTAGTGGCAGGCGCCGCCCGCCAGCACCGCCAGGTGCCAAAGCGCGTGGTGGTATTTCACCCGCTTGAAGAGATAGACGACGGCCCCGAGCGTGTAGCACAGCCCGCCCGCCACCAGCCAGCGGATGCCCGCCGGCGACATCTGCTCCAGCAGCGGCTTCAGGGCGAACACGATGATCCATCCCATCACCAGGTACAGCGCCGTGCTCGCGCCCTTGAACCGCCCCGTGAAGAAGCCCTGGAACACCAGCCCCGCCGCCGCGATGCCCCACACGATCCCGAACAGCGTCCACCCCAGCGCTCCCCGCAGCGTGATCAGCATGAACGGCGTGTAGCTGCCCGCGATCATCAGGAAGATCATCTCGTGGTCCAGCACGCGGAACACCCGCTTGACCCGCGGCCACGGAAAGCTGTGGTAGAGCGTCGACGTCGTGAACATCAACACCATCGCGGCCCCGTAGATCGCGCACGGCACCACTTGCCACGCGCCTTCGCCGCGCGTCGCCGCCGCCACCATCAGCACCGCCAGGCCCGCGATCGCCAGCAGCGCGCCGATCCCGTGCGTGATCGCGTGCGCGATCTCTTCGCCGAACGTGTACTTGGAGGGCTGGTAGCTCATCTGTTTTCAGACCTCCATGGCCTTGCGCCATGGATGAATCAGGTTCGTCCGCCGACATGGCCAGCGGACCTGATTCACCCACCACGCAAGGGGACGGGGGTCTCGGAGATCACCGCTTGTATTTCTTCCGCTTGCTGTAGCCCGTGTGCAGGAGCTGGTGCGATTTCTTGCCCAGCGGCGCGCCGAGGAAGTCGGCGTAGAGCTTCTGGACCATCGGGTTTTCGTGCGAGCAGCGGAACGCGCTCTTCTCGTCGTCGCGGTAGATGCCCGCCGCGCGCTGCTTGCGGATCTCGTCGGTCGCGCCGTAGGGCTGCCCGCCGCCGCCCACGCAGCCGCCGCGGCACGCCATCACTTCGATGAAGTGGTACGGCGTTTCCTTGCCCTTGGCGCGCGCGTCGCGGACCTTGTCGAGCACCTTCTCGATGTTGCCCATGCAGTGGGCCACCGCCACGCGGACGTCTTTGCCGGCCACTTTCAGCGTCGCTTCCTTCACGCCGTCGAGGCCGCGGATGTCCTTCAGCTCCATCGACGGCAGGCGCTCCTTCGTCAGCGCCCAGTGGGCGGTGCGCAGCGCCGCTTCCATCACGCCGCCGGTCACGCCGAAGATCGTGCCCGCGCCCGTGTAGTCGCCCAGCAGCGAGTCCACGCGCTCGTCCTCGGGCAGGTTCCGGAAATCGATGCCGGCGCTCTTGATCATCCGGCACAGCTCGCGGGTGGTGAGCGAAATATCGATGTCCTGCTGGCCTGAGCTGCTCATTTCCGCGCTGCGCTGGATCTCGAACTTCTTGGCCGTGCACGGCATGATGGACACCACGAAGAGGTTCTTCGGGTCGATGCCCATCTTCTCGGCGTAGTACGTCTTCGTCAGCGCGCCGACCATCGCCTGCGGCGATTTCGCCGTCGAGAAGTTCGGAATGAAGTCCTGCGCGAACTTCTCCATGTAGTCCGTCCACGACGGGCAGCAGCTCGTGATCAGCGGCAGTTCGCCCTTGCCGTGCACGAAGCGCTCGATGAATTCCGTGCCCTCTTCCATGATGGTGAGGTCGGCGCCGAAGTTGGTGTCGAACACGGCGTCGAAGCCCAGGCGCCGCAGCGCGGCGTAGATCTTGCCCGTCAGCAGCGTGCCGGGTTCGTAGCCGAAGTCTTCGCCCAGCGCCACGCGCACGGCGGGCGCGATCTGCACCACGCAGTGCTTCGTCGGATCGTTCACCGCCGCGTAGACTTCCTTCGCGTGGCTGTGCTCGTAGATCGCCCCCACCGGGCAATGCGCGGAGCACTGGCCGCACTTGATGCACGGCGACTCGTTCAGGGTCACGTCCGCCGCCGGCGCGATGCGCGATTTCTCGCCGCGCCCGATGAATTCAATCGCCCAGACGCCCTGCATCTGCTGGCAGACGGCCGCGCACCGGCCGCACAGGATGCACTTTTCCGGGTTCAGGATCAGGCTGCCCGTGCTGTCGTCTTCCGGCAGGTCGCGCAGGCGCTTGCCGAACGGCGCCTCGCGGATGCCGAACTCGGCGGCCAGCCGCTGCAGCTCGCAGTTGTTGTTGCGCGGGCACTGCAGGCAGTCGTCCGGATGCGTGGACAGGATCAGCTCGATGACCGTGCGCCGGATGCTCCACAGCTCCGGATCGTGCGTGACGATTTCCTGGCCTTCCGCCACGGGCGCGGTGCACGCGCGCACCAGCTTGTTGAGGCCCTTGACCTTCACCACGCAGATGCCGCACGCGGCCCACGCCGGCAGGTCCGGGTGGTAGCACAGGCTCGGGATCTTCACGTGCGCCTGCTTCGCCGCGTTCAGGAGGTTCGTCCCTTCGGGCACCTCGAGCTCCAGCCCGTTGATCTTCAGTTTGACCATTTTCATCGTCGTCCCCTTCTCAGCGGCGGCTCACGGCGCCGAACTTGCACGCCTTCAGGCACTCGCCGCACTTGATGCAAATCTCCTGCCGGATCTCGTGCGGTTTCTGCCGCTCGCCCGCGATCGCGTCGACCGGGCACTTGCGCGCGCACAGCGTGCAACCGATGCACTTGGCCGGATCGATCATGTAGGCCACCAGCTGCTTGCACTTGCCGGCCGGACAGCGCTGCTCGTCGATGTGCGCCGCGTATTCCGCCTCGAAATACTTCATGGTGGACAGCACCGGGTTCGGCGCCGTCTGCCCCAGGCCGCACAGCGCCGCCTTCTGCATCGCGACGCCCACCTCGCGGATCTTGTCGAGATCGCCGCGCGTCCCCTTGCCTTCCGCGATCTTCTCCAGCAGGTTCAGCAGCGTGCGCGTGCCGATCCGGCACGGCGCGCACTTGCCGCAGCTCTCGTCCACGCAGAACTCCTGGTAGAACCGGGCCACGTCCACCATGCAGTCGTCTTCGTCCATGACGATCATGCCGCCGGAGCCCATGATGGAGCCCAGCGCCTGCAGGTGCTCGTAGTCGATCGGCGTGTCGAGGTAGTCCGCCGTGATCACGCCGCCCGAGGGCCCGCCCGTCTGCACGGCCTTGAACTTCTTGCCGCCGCGGATGCCGCCGCCGATGTCGTAGATGATTTCCCGCAGCGTGATGCCCATCGGCACTTCGATGAGGCCGGAGTTGTTGATCTTGCCCGTCAGCGCGAACACCTTCGTGCCCGTGCTCTTGGGCGTGCCGATCTTCGCGAACCAGTCGCCGCCCCGCAGGATGATGACCGGCACGTTCGCGTAGGTCTCCACGTTGTTGATGACCGTCGGCTTCTGCCACAGGCCCGACACCGCCGGGAACGGCGGCCGGGGAATCGGCATGCCGCGCTTGCCCATCGTCGAGGCCAGCAGCGCCGTTTCCTCGCCGCAGACGAACGCGCCCGCGCCCAGCCGGATCTCCACGTCGAAGTCGAAGCCCGTGCCGAGGATGTCCTTGCCCAGCAGGCCGTATTCGCGCGCCTGCTTGATCGCCGTTTCCAGATGCTCGATCGCCAGCGGGTATTCCGCGCGGATGTAGACCACGCCCTTGCTCGCGCCGATCGTCCGGCCCGCGATCGCCATCGCCTCGAGGACCGAATGCGGATCGCCTTCGATCGTGGACCGGTCCATGTAGGCGCCCGGATCGCCTTCGTCCGCGTTGCACACGACGTATTTCTGGTCGGCGGCGGCTTCCTTCGAGAACTTCCACTTCATCCAGGTCGGGAAGCCCGCGCCGCCGCGGCCGCGCAGGCCCGACTTGCGCATCTCGTCCACCACCTGGTCCGGCGTCATTTCCGTCAGCACCTTGGCCAGGGCCGCGTAGCCGTCGCGGGCGATATATTCGTCGATCTTCTCCGGATCGATCACGCCGCAGTTGCGCAACACGATGCGGAACTGCTTTTGGTAGAACGAAATGTCCTCCAGCTTCGTGTTCAGGTGGCTCTGGCTCTTGTCGTAGAGCAGCCGCTTCACCGGCCGGCCCTTGATCACGTGTTCGGCCACGATTTCCTTCGCGTCCGCCGCCTTCACCGTCACGTAGAACGTCTCGTCGGGCAGGATCTTCACGATCGGGCCCTTCTCGCAGAAGCCGAAACAGCCCGTGCGCACCACCTGCGCCTCGGCCTGCGCGCCCTGCTCGGTGATTTCCTTCTTGAGCGCGTCGTAGAGCTCGGCCCCGTGGCTCGCCACGCAGCCCGTCCCGCCGCAGACCAACAGATAGGTTTTGATCGCCATCGCCGTCTCCTCTTCCCCTATTTCCGGACGATGTCCGCCGCCGGCTTGTCGAACACGTGGTCGTTCACCAGCAGCTTGCGGACGACGTGCTGGTTCACGATCTTGCGCGCCGTGTCCGCGTCCACCTTGCCGTAGACCACCGTGGGCATGCCGGGCACCAGCACTTCCACCGTCGGCTCGCTGTGGCACAGGCCCATGCAGCCCGTCTGGCGGATCGCCACGTTGCCCAGCCCCGCCTTGTCCAGCTCGTCCACCAGCACGTCGAAGGTGCGCTTCGCCTCCGCCGCGATGCCGCACGTGCCCATGCCCACGATGATCTGCACGTCCTTGTGCGCCGCGTCGCGGGGATTCATCTCCGCGTGCTTCGCTTCGCGCAGTTTCTTCAGGTCAGCCAACGTCAATTTCGCCATGTTGCACCTCGTTGCGGATCTCTTCCTCGTTGGAAGAGAAAAATTTCTTCATCAAGCCCAGCGTCCCGGCCTGTTCCAGGTCGCCCAGCGCGGCCGCCAGTTCCGACCGCCGCACCTCGTACGCCCGGCCGTTTTCCTCGCGGCGCACCGCCAGCTCGCAGGCGCCGGGAAACGCCATCAGCTCCGTCAGCGTCGCCGCCGCGTCGCCCAGCGGCGGCGCATCCACGTGCGCCAGGTCGAACGCCAGCCGCACCGTCGTGCCGCGGCCCGGCGCCGATTCGAGCGCGAACGAGCCGCCGCACTGCTCGGCCGCCTGCTTCGCGAACGGCAGGCCCAGCCCGACCGTCCGGCCCGGATGCTTGCCCGCTTCCGACCAGAACGGATCCAGCGCCTGCCGCGCCGTCGCCGCGTCCATCCCGCGGCCGTCGTCGCGCACCGACACCTCCAGCCGCGGCCCGCGCCGGACCAGCTCCAGCCGCACCTCGGCCGCGCCGGCCTCGAAGGCGTTCTGCACGAGCTCCGAAACCGCGTCGCATATCGTCGCCTGCATGGGTCCGCTCCGGACGCCGCCGGACGCCTACGCCTGCGCCTGGGTCTGGTACTGCGCCACGATGCCCGCGACGTCTTCCTTCTTCAGGTTGCCGTGCATCGTGCCGTTCACCGACAGCACCGGCGCCAGCCCGCAGCAGCCCAGGCACCGCACCGCTTCCACTGAAAACTGCCCGTCCGGCGTCACCACGTTCAGGCCCACGCCCAGGATGTTCTCCAGTTCCTGGATCAGGTCGTTGCCGCCCTTCAGGTAGCACGCCGTGCCCATGCACACCGAAATCCGGTTCTTGCCCGGCTTCTTCAGCTTGAAGAAGTGGTAGAACGTCAGCACCCCGTACACCTGCGCCAGCGGAATCTTCAGCAGATCCGCCACCTGGAACGCGACCGAGCGCGGCACGTAGCCGAAATGCTCCTGCACCCGGTGCAGCACCATGATCAGGTTGCCCGGCTGCTTCTTCCAGTGCTGGATGAATTTCTCCAGCTCCGGGGTCAATCGCTCCTGGACCTCTGCGCTTTGTTCTGTGCTCACCGTCGATTCCTCCAAAAATCCGCGATACGATAGGAAAACCCTTTTACCAAAACAAGATAATTCTGATATGGTCCGTGCTTGACTCGTTCTTTTCGTCATATATATTCGCATGTCATCACAATAAAAGTCGTTTTTGGAGCATTATCGTGAAGAAACAAGATCTCATCGTGCAGAAAGAGCTTATTCAGCGTCTTGTCCGATACAAAAACATCCTGCTGAAATTTAAGTCCATGGGCCTTTCCAAGGCCTTTTCGGACAATCTCGGCGACGCGGCCGGCGTTTCGTCCTCCCTCGTCCGCAAAGACTTCTCCCTGGCCCACTTGGCGGTCGGCAACAAGCGCGGCGGCTACCCCATCGACGTCCTGCTCCAGCGCCTCGATGCCCTGCTCGGCACGCAGGCGCTGCAACGCATCGTCATCGTCGGCTGCGGCAAGATCGGCACCGCCCTGTTGAACTACAAGGGCTTCGCCAATGAAAACATCGAGGTCGTCGCCGGCTTCGACAACAATCCGGCGCGGATCAATCCCGCCGCCACGCCCATCCCCATCCTGCCCGTCAGCCAACTGGCCGCTTTCGTCAAGGAGCAGGACATCCAGGTTGCCGTGCTCGCCGTCCCCGAAAACGCGGCCGCCGGCATCCTCGACCAGCTCGCCGCCGCCGGCGTGCAGGGCGTGCTCAATTTCTCCCCCGTCCAGCTCAAGGCCGGGTCGGCGCTGTTCGTCCAGAACATCAACATCGCCTTCGAAATCGAAAACCTGTTCTACTACGTGCGCTTCAACCAGCGCCGGCAATCCACCGAAGCCTGAAATCCGCCATGCACCTGAACGCCCTTCTCGCCGCCGCCCAGGCCCAGCTCTGCTGGACTGCGCCCGCCCACGACGACGCCGACGCGCTCCACGTCGTCGCCGCCGATCTCATGAGCGACGTGCTCACGATGGATCTCGAGCGTCCTTTGCTGCTGACGTCCCTCGCCACCGAACAGGCCGTGCGCACCGCGCACGTCGTCGGCGCCGTCGCCGTGCTTGTCGCCAACGGCAAGACCCCGCCGCCCGAAATGGTCGCCCTCGCCCGCAAGCTGGACGTGCCCCTCGCCCGCACCGCGCTGTCCAAGTTCGACGCCGCCGTCGCCCTCGGCCGGGCCCTCAACTGCTAAGTGCCCATCCGCAGTCCGGTCCAACCGGCTTGCGGTAAGGAGAGACGCCGCGCCGGCGGTTTCTGCAACCCCGCCCGTCCCAGACGGCCCACCTCATTTCTGGGTATTGTTTTATAAAACAATACCCGGTTTTTCTTCCCGGGAACAAGCCGGTTGAATCGTCTCCCGCGCGCTTCGCGGACACCGGCTTCATCTGCGCCCGGTGTCCGGAAATCCCCGTTTTCTTTTGACTCCGTCCCCCGCGCAGGTCCAAACTGGCTGGGTTCAACCAAGGATGCCGCCCATGACCAATCCCATGCTTGCCTTCCTGAGCCTCCCCGGCGGAGCCGAATGGATCATCATCCTCGTCATCGCGGTGCTGATCTTCGGCCGGCGCCTGCCGGACATCGCCCGCAGCCTCGGCAAGAGCATCACGGAATTCAAGAAGGGCGTCAAAGACGCCGAAAACGAGGTCAAGTCCGCCTCCGCCGACGACCCCGCCAAGAAAGAAGATCCGAAGACCTAGTCCCGCCGCCGCGGCCAGAGCCGGCAGACCAGCAGGCCGCCTTCGAACAGCGCATAGAGCGGCAGCGCCAGGGCGACCTGCGACACCACGTCCGGCGGCGTGCAGACCGCGCCGACGACGAACGACCCCAGCAGCACGTATTTCCGCGCCTGCCGCAGCGCCGTCTGCGAAACCAAGCCCATCCGCTCCGCGAAGACGATCGCCACCGGCGTCTGGAACGCCAGGCCGAACACCAGCGCCAGCGTCAGGATGAAATCCACCGTCGGCCCCACCGCCGGCTGGTAGGTCAGGTAATCGATGCCCAGATCGAACCGCATGAAGAACCGGAACATCCACGGCGCCAACCCCAGCAGGAAGAACAGCGCGCCGCCAGCGAACAGCGCCGCGCACGCCGGCACCGCCGCGCGCACGAACCGCCGCTCGTGCCGGTGCAGTCCCGCCGCCACGAACGCCCAGAACTGATAGAACACCCACGGCGAACTGGCCAGCGCCGCCAGCACCAGCGCCGCCTTCATGTAGACGAGGAACGGTTCCGCCGGCTGCACCGCCTGCAGCTTCAGTTCGAGGCCGACCGCCTCCATCGCCGCGCGGTACGGCGAGAGGATCAGCCCCGCGAAGCCTTTGGCCCCCGCCAGCGCCGCGAAAAACGCGGCGGCGAAGCCCCCCAGCGCCAGTCCCAGCCGCACCCGCAGCTCGTCCAAATGCCCCCCCAGACTCATGCGGATTCCGCCGCCGTCTTCCTCGCGCTGCCGGCTCTCGTTCATCCCTCGTATTCAACCCCATCCCGCCCCGCCGCGCAAGACCGCGTCCGCCGTTTTTCGTTTGCCAACCGCGCGCGTTCCGTGGAACCCTGTGGCCGGCCATGAATCCCATTCCCATCAGCGCGGAACAGTCGCCCCTGCTCTTCCTCGAGCTGCTCTACAAGCTGCGCGTGCGCGACGTCATGGCGCGCGACCTCGTGACCATCCGGCGCGACGCCACCATGCGCGAGCTGCAGCGCCTGATGCAGGCCCGCCGCGTTTCCGGCGTGCCCGTCGTGGAAAACGGGCGCCTCTTCGGCATCGTCAGCATCGAGGATCTCCTCCAGGCCCTCGACGCGCAGCGCATGGACGAGCCCGTCGCGAACTTCATGGCCGCCAACGTCGTCACGATCGAGGACGACATGCCGCTGGCGATCGCCATCTCCTACTTCAACAAATACGAGTACCGCCGCTTCCCCGTCCTCAACGCGCGCGGCGAGGCCGTCGGCATCGTCACCGCCCGCTCGATCAACACCCGCCTGCTCGTCGAACTCTTCCGCGAACTCGCCCGCATCGAAAACCAGTACGTCCTGCCGCTCTCCGAAAACGCGAGCTGCTACTTCCAGACCTTCCGCGTCGCCCGTTCCGACTTCGAGAACGCCGGCAGCGCCGCCACCGAAATCAAGAACGTCCTCCAGAAGCGCGGGCTCGATCCCAAGCTCATCCGCCGCGTCGCCATCGCCGCCTACGAGCTGGAAATGAACCTCGTGGTCCACTCCGACGGCGGCACGCTCACCTTCCGGGCCGACGAAGGCGAAATCCAGCTCATCGCCAAGGACCAGGGCCCCGGCATCGCCGACGTCGACCTCGCCATGCAGGAGGGCTGGACGACGGCCAACGACTGGGTCAAATCCCTCGGCTTCGGCGCCGGCATGGGCCTGCCCAACGCCAAGCGCGTGTCCGACGAATTCCACATCGCCTCCGAGCTCGGCAAGGGCACCACCGTCACCGTCCGCGACGTCCTGCCGCCCCGCCCGCTCCAAAAACCGCCCGCCTGACCGCCGCCGGGTTTGACTCCCGTCCCGGCGGGCGTATGCTTTTCGAAGGTAGCGACCATGCCGGGCCTCCGACCATTCTGGTTCCTTTGCCTCTTGGCGCCATCGTTGGCGTTCGGCAGCGGCACCGCCTTCCGCACCCTGGTCGTCGTCAACACCAACTCCGCGGATTCCGTCGAACTGGGCACCTACTACGCCGCGCAGCACGGCATCCCCGACCACCAGATCTGCTCCGTCGGCCTCGCCACCAACCTGACCACGCTGACGCCCGTCCAGTTCCGCAACGGACTGCGCAACCCCATCTACGACCATCTGGCCGCCGAGGATCTGCAAGGCCAGATCGATTTCGTCGTGCTCTGCCAGGACTTCCCCACGCGGATCGACGACGTCGAAGGCATCCCCGCCGCGCTCTTCTACGGCTTCCAGGACGCCCCCGGCTACAACGAGGGCGGCATCGGCTGCAACCTGCCGGAGGACACCTCCAACGAATACTTCCGCGCCGAACGCGCGTTCCGCTCGGCCGACGGCTGGAACGTCACCAACGGATTCGTCGCGTTCCATCTCGTCGCCTCCAACCTGCCCACCGCCAAGGGGGTGGCGGACCGCGGCGCCGCCGCGCAGTCCTCGTTCCCGGCGGCCGCCGCCTATCTCTACACCCTCGGCAGCGCGGGCCGCAGCGTCCGCGAGCAACTCTACGCCAACGCGCAGTTCGCGTTCACCTCCCTGCCCGGCTTGCCGTTCACCTGCGCCATCGCCCCCTACTACGCGGTCCTGTCCGGCAAAACGAACGTGATCGGCTACCACGACGGCTACGGCAACGTTCCCATGCTCGCCCGCACCAACAACGCCTGGGTCGCCGGCGCCTATGCCGACCACCTGACGTCGCTGGGCGGGTGTTTGCCGACCAATTCCCTCCTGCAGTCCACCGTTCTCGACTGGATGGACATCGGCGCCACCGCGTCCTACGGCACCGTGGCCGAGCCCTGCAACTACCTCGAGAAATATCCCGATCCCCTCATGGCGTTCTGGTACGCCCGCGGTTTCACCATCGGCGAGGCCTACGCCATGGCCGTCGAAGCCCCTTACCAAGGCCTGTTCGCCGGCGATCCGCTGGCCGCGCCGTTCGCCGCGCCGCCCGTCGTCTCCAACGTCTCCCACGCGCCGTACCAGATCGTCACCGGCACCGTGCCCGTGCAGGTCGCCGCGTTCGCCCGCTCCAACGGCGTCCCCGCCGCCCGCATCGATTTCTACCTCGACGGCCGGTTCCAGACCAACCTCGCCGCCGTCGCCCCCACGCCCGGCAACGTGCTGGCCGTCGCCGTCGCCGGCCACACCAATTCCGTCGAAATCGCGACGAACCAGACGCTCGCCGCCGCCGTCGCCGCGCTCGCCGACGAAATCAACGGCGACGTCAACGCGACCGTCCTCGCCCGCGCGTTCGGCGATCGCCTCGAACTGGCCTACGAGAACTTCGACCGCGCCGGCGACCATGCGCCGGTGTCCGCGTTCGCCGCGACGGGCTCGGCCTCCGCCCTGACCCTCGGCGTCGGCCGGACCGGCACCAACCTCTATCCGTCCGTCTATCCCGCCCGGAAAAAGTTCTTCCTCTGGGCCCTGACCAACGGCGCCTACAGCACCCTCGCCAACGCCGGCGACACGGTTTCCCTGACGATCACCCTCACCAACGGCGTGGCCGTCACCAACGTCCTGGTCGCCTCCGCCGGCGAACGGATCACCAACCTTTTCGAACGCCTGCGCGTCGCGATTGCGACCAATGCCGTCCTCATGGCCACCAACGGCGTCCGTGTCGACTACATCGCCAACGGTCTCGGCAACGTCCTCAACGACGCCACGCTTTTCGCCCGCCGGCCCGGCCCCGAAGGCGCCGGCATCCTGATCGACTACGTCGTGACCCCCGCCGCCACCAACCACGGGCTGATCACCAACTTCAATTTCTCCGCCTTCATGCAGGACTGGCCCGCCGACCTCCGCGCGCGCGCTTCCGTCCTGTTCCACGTGGCGCCCACCGGCGGCGCGCTGGCCGCCACCGCCGAACTCGACACGACGGTCCTCGCCGAAGGACTCCACGTGCTGGACTTCGTCGTCCAGGACGGCTCGGCCGTGGCCGCCGCCACGCGCCATTCCCTGCCGCTCCACGTCGGCAATTCCACGCCGCAACTGGCCCTGCTCGGCACCAACGGCGCGGAAGTGGCCGACGGCGCGGCTCCGGCTCTCGCCGCCGGCACCGACTTCGGCGCCGGCCCGTGGAGCCAGCCGCGCACCAACGTCTTCGGCCTGCGCAACGCCGGGCCCGCGCCGCTGGCGATTTCCGGCTGGACCACCAATGGCAGCGGCGCCGCCGCGTTCCAGCTCAGCGGCGTGCCCGCCACGATCGCGGCCGGCGGCGTCTCCAACGTCGCCGTCGTTTTCGCTCCGCCCGCCGCCGGCGACTACGAAGCCAGCCTCGCTTTCGCCAGCGACGCCCTCGTGCCGCAGACCAACCTCCTGCTCGCGGGCGCCGGCCGTTTCGAATGGTCCGTCGCGACCGCCCACGGCGACGCCGTGCCGCCGGCCGGCGGCCATCTCTTTCCGCCCGGCGCCGTCCTCACCAATTCCGTCGCCGCACCCGCGCCCGCCGGCGGCACGCAATTCGTCTGCGTCGGCTGGGCTCTCGCCGGCCACGAGCCGGCCTCCGGCGGCGGCACGAATTTCGTCCTGACCGTCACCAACGACGCCGCCCTCGCCTGGCTCTGGGCCACCAACTTCTGGCTCGACACCCAAGCCGGCGCGCACGGCGCGGTCGCCGTCGCCGACTCCTGGCAGCCCGCCGGCGTCTCCACCCAGATCGCCGCCCTCCCCGACGACTACTACGGGTTCGCCACCTGGTCCGGCGACGACGTCTCCACCAACAATCCCCTCGACCTGCTGATGGACGCGCCGAAAGCCGTGCAGGCGAACTTCGCCGCGCTGCTGGCCACCAACGACGTGCCCCAGTGGTGGCTGGCCCAATTCGGCTGGACCAACGACTTCGACGCGGCCGCCCTCGACGACGCCGAACCCGACGGTTTCCCCACCTGGCAGGAATACGTCGCCGACACCGATCCCACCAACGAAGTTTCCTTCCCGCGGATGGCGTTCGTCGCCACCTGGCAGACGAATGCGCCGGTCCTGACCTGGCCCTTCTCCACCGGCCGGCTCTATTCCATCCAGTGGTGCGACGACATCGTCGGCGGCGAATGGACCGGCCTGCCGCTGGGCCTCGGCGTCGGCGCATGGACCGACACCAACCCGCCGCCCGCCACCGGCCGCTGGTACCGCATCGCCCCCCAAGTGCCCTGACCCCTGCCCCGGTTTTACGTAGAACGTAAAAAGTTTCGCGACGTTTTACGTAGAACGTAAAAACTTTGCGGAAAAATTACGTAGTACGTAAAAACTCCGCGAACGGCGGCGGCCACTCGGGGCTGGCATCCGGCGGCGGTTTGGCGTATAGGAACGGACCGTCATGCCGGTGCCTGCCCATCCGCGTCCCGCCGTGCTCGACCTCTTCGCCGGGGCCGGGGGCCTCGGCTTGGGACTGACCCGGGCGGGCTTCCGGGTGCAGGCCGCCAACGAATACGAATCCGTCTTCGCGGCCACCTACGCGCTGAACCATCCCGAGACGACCGTCGTCGCGGGCGACGTCCTCGATCCGGCCATCCGCGCGGAACTGCTCGCCGCGGCGCAAGGCGTCGACGTCGTCGCCGGCGGCCCGCCCTGCCAGGGCTTCAGCACCGTCGGCAAGAAAAACGAGGACGACCCGCGCAACAAGCTGTTCTATGCGTTCCTCGACATCGTCGGCCACCTGAAGCCCCGCGCGGTGCTGTTCGAGAACGTCAGCGGCTTCCGGCGCATGTACGGCGGGCGCGCCTTCCAGGCGCTCGCGGGCGGGCTCGACGATCTCGGCTACGCCACGCGCCGGTGCGACCTGCTCAACGCCATGGACTACGGCGTGCCGCAGTCCCGCCAGCGCACGTTCGTCGTGGCGTTCCGCGAAGAAACCGACTTCCGCTTCCCCGCGCCCACGCACGGCGAGCCCGACAAGCTCTTCCGCCGCGCGCCGCCGCTCACGCTGGCCGACGCCCTCTCCGACCTGCCGCCGGTCGCTTCCGGCGAATCCGCCGACCGCTACCGGTCGGAACCGCGGAACGACTACCAGCGCACCATGCGGGCCGGCGCCGGCGAAACGCTGACCGAGCACGACGGTCCCTGGCACGGCGAGCGCTTGCGCGCCGTGCTCGCCCACGTGCCGCCCGGCGGCACGATCCTCGACGTGCCCGAAGCCCTGCGCCCGAAATCGTACTTCGCCAACACCTATGCCCGGCTGTGGTGGGACCGCCCCTCCCCCACCATCACGCGCAATTTCGGCACCCCCAGCAGCAGCCGCTGCATCCATCCCCACGCCGACCGCGGCCTGACCACGCGCGAAGGCGCGCGGCTCCAGAGCTTCCCCGACGCCTACCGCTTCGTCGGCACGCGCATCCGCAAGAACCTCCAGATCGGCAACGCCGTGCCCCCGCGGCTCGCGGAAGCCATCGGCCGCGAACTCTTCCGCGCCCTCGCCGGCTCCGGCGAATAAGCGCCCCGCCGATTTGCAACTCGCCGCCGGGCGGGTATATTGGGACGAAAATCAACCCCGGAGGACTCCCATGGCGCTGATCACGTTCAAAGGCAACCCCATCCAGACGTCCGGCGAACTGCCCGACGAGGGCGCGACGGCACCGGACTTCAAGCTGACCAAGACGGATCTGTCCGACGTCTCGCTGAAGGATTTCGCGGGCAAGAAGAAGATCCTCAATATCACGCCGAGCTTGGACACGGGCGTCTGCGCGACGTCGGCCAAGAAATTCAACGAGGCCGTTTCGAAACTGGCCGGCGTCGTGTTGCTGAACGTTTCCGCCGATCTGCCCTTCGCCGCGGGCCGGTTCTGCGAGAGCAACCACCTCCAGAACGTCGTGGCGCTGTCCACTTTCCGCGCGCCGGATTTCGCCAAAGCCTACGGCGTGCGCATCGCGGACGGCCCGCTGGCGGGCCTGACGGCGCGCGCCGTGGTCGTGCTCGACGCGCAGAACAAGGTGCTGCACGCCGAGCTGGTGCCCGAGATCGCGCAGGAACCCAACTACGACGCCGCGCTGGCGGCCGCCCATTGATTCCGGGGTCCGCCATGAGCGACGAACTCTGCGCCATCGCCGACCAGCGCGGCGTCTCCGCCATCCGGCGGCACGTCTTCCTGTGCTGCGACCAGACCAAGCCCAACTGCTGCACCAAGGAACAGGGGCTCGCCTCGTGGGACTACCTGAAAAAGCGCCTGGACGAATTGAAACTCACGGGCGACGGGGGCATCTACCGAACGAAAGCCAATTGTTTCCGCATTTGCCAGGGCGGACCCATCTGCGTGGTGTATCCCGAGGGTACCTGGTACCGCGGCTGCACGCCCGAAGTGCTCGAGCGCATCATCCAGGAACACCTGATCGGCGGAAAACCGGTCGCGGAATATCTCATCGCCCGGCACCCCCTCCCGGCGCCTGCGGGCGGTTGAGCGGGTTGGAGCCGGCGCGCCCCCGCGCCGATCAGAAAACGCCCGACGAGGGCGTCGGGTCTCCAAACAGCCGAACGATCCTAGCCCCCGTTGCGTTTCCAGCGGGGTTCCGGCGCGGCGCGCAGGCCCGCTTCCTTGCGGGCGGCGACGTAGATGCCGTCGACGATCTTCTCGCACTCCTTCACCAGCGCTTCCGACGTGCGCACGGTCAGATGGCTGCCCGCGCGCAGATGGACCTTGGCGTTGTCGGGATAGAGCAGGCAGATGTTCAGCGGCGTCTGGCCCGGATGGCGGCGGATGACGTCCTTGAGCTCGTTCATCCGCTCTTCCGACCAGGTGCCCACGTTGACGTGCAGGCTCAGGCCCGTCGTGAAGCGCGCGGGCACTTCGTCGATCGGATAGACCTCGTCCACGGTCAGCGTATTCGCGCCGCCGCCGTTGTCCTTGCGCACGGAGCCGCAGAGCATGACCGCGGCGTCGGGCTGCAGATGGATGCCGAACTGCGCGAAGGCTTCCGGGAACGCCACGGCGGAGAGCGAGCCTTCGAGCGTGTCGAGGCGGAAGGACAGCATCGGCCGCGGCACGTCGTCGGGCGTCTTCGGTTTCGTGAACCGCTTCTGGGCGTTCACGACCAGCCCGCCGATCCGCGTGCGCGTGCGCTCGGGCAGCTTCGCGAAACCCTCCGCGTCGCACAAATTGAACTTGTCCAGCGTCCACGCGCAGGCCAGCAGCGGATGCCCGGAAATGTAGAAGCCGATCAGTTCCTTTTCGAACGCGAGCAGCTGCTTCTGCGGCCACGCTTCGGCGGTCGGCAAATCGCGGTCCGTCATCACCACGCCGGCCGCGCCGTCGCCGCCGAGCAGGTCGAAGAGCGACGACTGCCCCGCCGCCTTGTCCTTGCGGACCGAGGCCGCGTAGCCCATCGCCGTCTCGATGCCCGCGCACAGCCGGCCGCGCGGCAATTCGGTGAAATCGAAGGCCCCGCACTTCGCCAGCGCCTCGATCGTCTTGCGGTTGACGTCGCCGTTTTCCATGCGCTCGCAGAAATCCACCAGGCCCTTGAACGGGCCGTGCGCCTCGCGCTCGTTGACCAGCGCCTCGACGGCGCCCGCGCCGACGCCCTTGATGCCGGCCAGCCCGTAGCGGATCGCGCCCTTCACCGGCGTGAAGCGCAGGCCGCTTTCGTTGACGTCCGGCGGCAGCACCTGGATGCCCATCTTCTGCGCCTCGGCCACCAGCACCGGCAGCTTGTCGGTGTTGCCGATTTCCGACGACAGCAGCGCCGCCATGAACTCGACCGGGTGGTTCGCCTTCAGGTAGGCCGTCTGGAACGTCACGATGCCGTAGGCCGCCGAGTGCGATTTGTTGAAGCCGTACGACGCGAATTCGGAGATCGAATCAAAGATCTGCCCCGCCTTGGCCGCGGTGCAGGTCTTCTTCTTCACGCAGCCGTCGGTGAAGGCCTGGCGTTGCTTGGCCATTTCCTCGGGCTTTTTCTTGCCCATCGCGCGGCGCAGGATGTCGCCCTGCCCCATGCTGAAGCCGGCGAGGATGCCGGCGGCCTGCTGCACCTGCTCCTGGTAGACCATGATGCCGTAGGTTTCCCTCAAAACGCCTTCCAGCAGCGGATGCGGATATTCGATCGGCTCGCGGCCGTGCTTGCGCGCGATGAACGACGGGATCATGCTCATCGGCCCCGGCCGGTAGAGCGCGATCATGGCGATGAGTTCCTCGATCTTGTTGATCTGGAGCTGCCGCAGCAGGTCGCGCATGCCTTCGGATTCGACCTGGAACACGCCCACGGTGTCGCCGCGCGCCAACAGCTCGTAGGTCTTCGGGTCGTCCAACGGCAGGTTGTCCGGGTCCGGCTCGACGCCCGTCGTGCGCTTCACGTTGTCGCAGGCCTCGCGCACCACGGTCAGGGTCTTCAGGCCCAGGAAGTCCATTTTCAGCAGGCCGGCTTCCTCCAGCGGCACCGCTTCCCACTGCGAAATGACGTTGCCGTCTTTGTCCTTCGTCAGCGGGATCAGCTCGATCAGGGGTTTTTCGCCGATGACGACGCCCGCCGCGTGCGTGCCGGTCTGCCGCGGCATGTCCTCCAGCGGCGGCGCGTACTTCATGATTTCCTTCGCGAACGGCTCGGTCTTGCAGGCGGTCGCGAAATCGAGGCTGTCCTTCTTCGCGCTCAGCAGCGTGGTGCCGGGCACTTCCGGGATCATCTTGGCGAGGCGGTCGCAGTCCGGCAGCGGGATTTCCAGCGCGCGGCCGATGTCGCGGATGAGGGTCTTGGCGCCGAGCGTGCCGTAGGTCACGATCTGCGCCACGCTGTCCGCACCGTATTTTTGCCGCACGTATTCGATGACCTCGCCGCGGCGCGACTGGCAGAAATCGATGTCGAAGTCCGGCGGCGACACGCGTTCGGGATTCAGGAAGCGCTCGAAGATCAGCCCGTAGCGCAACGGGTCGATCCCCGTGATGCCCACGGCGTAGGCCACGAGGCTGCCGGCGCCCGAGCCGCGCCCCGGCCCCACCGGCACGCCCATCTGCTTGGCCGCGTGGATGAAGTCCCACACCACGAGGAAGTAGTTCAGGAAGCCCGTCTTCTCGATCACGCCCAGCTCGTGGAAAAACCGGTCCGCGATTTCCTTTTCGCGCGCGTCCCGGGGATGCGCGAGATCCTCCACGCCGTAGAGCTTGCGGATGCCGTCGGCCGCGATCTGCGTCAGGTATTGCTTGTGGGTCAAGCCGCCCGGACACTGGTAGTTCGGGAAATGCGGATTCTTCTGCCCGCCCAGCGCCAGCTCCACGTTGCAGCGCTCGGCGATTTTCCAGGTGTTTTCCAGCGCTTCCGGCAGATCGCCGAAGAGCTGGCGCATTTCGGCTTCGCTCTTCAGGTAGAACTGGTCGGAGCCGTACTTCATCCGGTCCGTTTCGCTCCACTTCGCCTGCGTTTGCAGGCACAGGAGCATTTCGTGCGGTTCGAAGTGGTCGGGCGCCAGGTAGTGCACGTCGTTCGTCGCCACCAGCGGCAGGCCCAGCTTGCGCGCCAGCGCGACCAGCTTCTTGTTCACCGGCCGCTGCTCCGGCAGGCCGTGGTCCTGCACCTCGAGGAAAAAGCGGTCCGGCCCCAGGATTTCGGCGTATTCGCCGGCGAGTTTCTGCGCCTTGTCGTCGAGGCCGTCCATGAACGCTTCGGCCACTTCGCCCTTGAGGCACGCGGACAGCGCGATCAGGCCGGCGCTGTGTTCCGCCAGCAGCGCGCGGTCGATGCGCGGCTTGTAGTAGTAGCCGTCGAGGTGCGCCTTGCTCACCAGCTTCATCAGGTTCGCGAAGCCGCGGTTGTCCTCCGCCAGCAGCACCAGGTGGTTCGCCTGCCGGCCGTTGACGAGCACCTTCTCGCGGTGGCTGCCCGGCGTGACGTAGATCTCGCAGCCCAGGATCGGCTTGAGGCCGTGCTTGCGCGCGGCCTTGTAGAAATGCACCGCGCCGTACAGGTTGCCGTGGTCGGTGATCGCCAGCGCCACCTGCCCCTGCTTCTGCGCCCGCTCCATGATCGGGCTGGCGTGGTCCTTGCCCCGGTCCAGCGCGCACAGCCCGTCCAGCAGGCTGTACTCGGTGTGCACGTGCAGATGGGTGAATTTCGGTTCCAAGGTCGTCTCTTTCGGGGAAAAGGGTGCCTGATTCTTCTAGCCCATCGCCCCGGTGAATCCAAGCGATTTCAGGCCCGCGACCCCGCTCGCGAAACCCCTTCTCGCCCAGGCGGTTGCCCGCGGCGCACGCGGATTTCCTCGGGTTTCCACGCACTGGAAAATCTTCCCGGCTCCTGCCGGCTGGAAACGGCTGCGGCGACACCCCCCTCCCATTCCGGCCAGAGCGGCCAATTATTGTCGAAGGATGCACAATTGTTTTGTTAAATCTGAATTAAGGCGTATTGTGCATTCGTTGACATGATGACATCTGGCATTTCACCGGAAAACCCAAGTTGCTTCCACCAGCCGCGAGGCGAGCCCTCGCTGGAGACAGATAGAAAATGTCCACGATCACCCGGCGCGATTTTCTGAAGTACTGCGGGTTTTCCGCCGCAGCGTTGGCCTTGACCTCCAGCAAGCTGGGCTTTCTGGCCGAGGCCCTCGCCAATCCGGCCGCCCCTTCCGTCATCTGGCTCCACGGCAGTTCGTGCACGGGCTGTTCGGTGTCGCTCCTGAACCGCATCGCCGATGCGGCCGGGCCGGCGCCCACGATCAAGGAAGTCCTCACGGACGCGATCAACCTGGTCTATCACGCCACGCTGATGACGCCGGCCGGCGACGCGGCGGTTTCGGAGCTGCGCCGGGTCTACGATTCCGGCAACTACGTCCTGGTGCTGGAGGGGGGCGTGCCCACCGCCTTCGGCGGCGCGCCGTGCATCGTCTACAGTCTGCACGGCGAAGAAACCACCTATCAGCAGGCGGTGCAGGAAATGTCCGCGCGGGCGTTGGCCGTCGTCTGCGTGGGCACGTGCGCATCCTTCGGCGGCATCCCGGCCTCCGGGTCCAATCCGACGGGCGTAGTGGGCGTGAGCCAACTGACCGGACGCGCCACGATCAACGTCTCCGGCTGCCCCGCCAATCCCGACTGGGTGGTCTGGACCATCGTGCAGCTGCTCACCGGAACCCCCGTGGATCTGGACGAAGACGGCCGCCCCACGGCGCTCTATACCGAGACGATCCACGGAACCTCCAAGACGCTGATCCACGACAAGTGCCCGCGGAACCCCTACGTGAACGCGCTCGCGCCGGCGGAAGCCACCGATTTTGCGGACTGCGACGGGAAGTGCCTCATCCAACTGGGGTGCCGCGGGCCCGCCGCGAAAGCGCGCTGCAACGGGTGCTGGAACGTCCTGGCGCCGCCCGCCAATCCCGCGCCGACCGATCGCTGGCAGAACAACTGGTGCATCGGCGTCAACGCCCCCTGCCACGGGTGCGTGGAAAAAACGTTCCCGGGCCCGGAATCCTTCTATGAGCCCTACGTCCCCCCGACGTAGGCCAGCCTAACGCCCAGTACACGGAGAACCCCCATGCCCGTCATCGCCATCGCCGTGGATCCCGTCACCCGGATCGAAGGCCACCTGAAGGTGGAAATCGAAGCGGACGCCGTCGGCGGCGTCCAGCAAATCGTCCAGGTCAAAACCGTCGGCACCCTGTTCCGGGGGTTCGAGAAGCTGATGGAAGGGCGCGATCCGCGCGATGCGCCCATCATCACGTCGCGCATCTGCGGCGTCTGTCCGACGTCGCACGCGCAGGTCGCCGCCATGGCGCTCGACCAGGCGGCGGGCGTGACGGTGCCCACTTCCGGCCGGCTGCTGCGCAATCTGGTGCACGGGGCCTGCTATCTGGAATCGCACATCCTGCATTTCTATCTGCTGTCGCTGCCGGACTACATCAAAGGCCCCGGCATGCCGCCCTGGACGCCGGGATTCGAGATGGACCGCCGCGTGGACCAGGCGACGGCCGACCTGTTTCTGGGCCACTATCTGGAAGCCATCCACGTGCGGCGCAAATGCCACGAAATGGGCGCCTTGTTCGGCGGCAAGCTGCCGCATCCGCCCGCCTACATCGCCGGCGGCTTCACGGCCGTGCCGTCCGCCGCCAAACTGGCGGCCTTCGCGGCCGATCTCGACGCCATCCTGGATTTCATCGAGACGCGCTACCTGCCCGACGCGGAGCGCCTCGCGGCGCTCTACGGCGATTACTTCCTGATCGGCCGGGGCCACGGAAACCTGCTGTCCTACGGCGTGTTCGAGCAGAACGATTCCGGAACGTCGAAGCTGTTTCCCGCCGGCCGGGTCGTGAACGGCGGATCCGTCCAGGCGGTGGATCCCGCGGCGATCGCCGAAGACGCCACGCGCTCCTGGTACGCCGACGGGAGCGGCCCGCTGCATCCCGCGCAAGGCGAGACCGTCCCCCAATATCCCAAGCCCGCGGGCTACAGCTGGCTCAAGGCGCCCCGCTACGGGGGCGCGCCCTACGAGTGCGGTCCGCTGGCCCGCATGTGGTGCAAGGGGGAATACACCAACGGCATCTCCGTGATGGACCGCATCCGCGCGCGGGCCTACGAAGCCCGCCTGCTGGCGACCGAAATGAAAAACTGGCTGGCCGGCGTGGAGGTCGACGCCGTCGTCTACGAACCGTGGGTGAATCCGATCGACGCCGAGGCGGCCGGCATGACCGAAGCGCCCCGGGGCGCCCTCGGCCACTGGATCGGCATCGCGGACGGCAAAATCTCCCACTACCAGGTGATCACGCCCACCTGCTGGACCATCTCGCCGCGCGACGGCGCGGGCCAGCTGGGCCCGCTCGAACAAGCCCTGATGGGCACGCCCATCGCCGACGTGAGCCATCCGGTCGAGGCGCTCCGCGTCGTCCATTCGGTCGATCCCTGCCTCGATTGCGCCACGCACGTGGTCAAGGCGAAGTAGCGCCATGGACGGGAACTGGGTCATCCTGGGCGTGGGCAATTGGCTGAGGTCCGACGACGGCGTCGGCATCCACGCGGCGCGGGAATTGCTCCGGAATCCGCCCGCGGACACGCGCGTCGTGGAGGTCGGAACGGATTTCCTGTCCGCGCTGCCGCATCTGGAAAGCGCCCGGCGGGCGCTGATTCTGGACGCCGTTCATGGTCCGGGCGCGCCGGGAACGTTGTACCGGCTGCCGGCCGGCGACCTCGACCTCCGCCCGGAGACGGGCTCGGCCCATGCCACCAGCGTGTTCGAAGCCCGGCGGTTTCTGCCGCCCGGCGCGCCCTGGCCGGAAATCACCGTGCTGGGCGTGGAACCTCTCGTGCTGGACTACGGCCTGGCGCTTTCCAAGCCGGTGGCCGCCGCTTTGCCCCGGCTGGTGGCCGCGGCGCGGGAAATGGTTTGCGAACGGCGGCACGCTCTTTCTTCAAACGCAACCCATCAGGTGGCTTCATGAAAACTGCGCGTTTCTTGTTTTGGGCGCGTCTCGCCCTCGCGGGCTCCGGCTGCGCGGTTTCCGCCGCCGCGGCCAACACGGACGGCGCCGCGACGTTCAGCGTCACCACGACCGCCTATACCGCCACCTACAATCCGAACAACGTGGCCGTCGTCTGGGTGGTGGACAGCTCCAACAAGTTCGTGAAGACGCTGTGCCGCCACGCGGCGTCGAGAATGACCTACCTGTCGCGCTGGGCCACGGCCCGCGGCACCTATACCAACGTGGACGGCACCACCAGCGCCACGCTGACCTCGCAGCCGCAGACCCACACCGTCGTCTGGAACTGCCGCGACACCAACAACGCCGTGGTTCCCGACGGCCTGTATTATTTCAAGGTGGAATACACGAGCAACAACGGCGACGGACCGTTTTTGACCAACGGCGCGGGATTCCTGAAAGGCCCCGCGCCGGTGACGACCAATTTCGCCAACGTGGGCAGCGCCGGCGGACAGTTCGCGGGCCTGCGCATCGTGTATGCGCCGATCGCCCCCGACGTCGCCGTCCGTTCCCTGTCTCCGTCCACCGGCTACGTCAATTCCAACGTGGCCGTCGTGGTCGGCCTCAGCAACCGCACCGCCGCGGCCACGACGCCCTTCACCGTCGCCTTGAGCAACGTCACCGCCGCGGCCACCTTGATCGGCACCCAGCAGGTCGCCTCGCTCGCCGCTTCCGCCGCGACCAACCTGACCTTTGCCTGGAACACCGCCGGACTGCCGGAAGGGGCCTACCAACTGCAGGCGCAAGCCTTCGATCTGGCCTCCGAAACCAACCTCGCCGACAACGTCATGGCCACCGTCGTCGATCTGTCGGCGGCCGTGCACGACGTCGGCGTTTCCGGCATCGCCGTCGGCGCCGTCGTCCCGCCCGGGGTCGCGACCAACGTGACCGTGACCGTCGGCAATCCCGGCGGCCATGCGGAATCTTTCACGCTCGCGCTCACGGATCTCACCGCGGCCCTGCAGATCGGGTCCCGGCCCGTCGCGAGTCTCGCCCCCGGCGCCTCCAGCAACGTCGTTTTCGCCTGGAACACCACGAACGCGGCCCTTGGCTACCACGCGCTGCAGGCCGTCGCCGGAACGGTCGCCGGCGAAATCCTGACCGCCAACAATACCAACGTCCTGACCGTCATCGTGGCGAACGGATTGGAAACCAACGCTCTCGTCGCCAAGGGTTCGACCTGGAAATACCTCGACACGGGGCTGGACGTTTCGGGAGGGCCGTGGGTCCGGTCGCCCGCCGGCTACTACGACGGTTTCTGGCTCGCGGGGCCGGCGCCGTTCGGCTTCGGCACGACGGGCATCGCCACGCCCATCGGCATCGAACCGGCGGTGACCCCGGAAGTCGTCCTGGCGGCGGACTCGGCCTCCAACGCGACCTACAACGCCGGCTGGGCCAACGGCGCAAACGGCGGCGCGGGATTCGGCGCCTGGCAACTGAGCGCCGGCGCGAGCGGCGGCCATTTCATGGGTTCGTCCACGAACAATGCCGGAGGGGGCGGCGCCGGCATCGATGCGGGCGGACGGGCGTGGGGCCTCTGGGCGTCCAGCGGCGTGACGGAAGCCATCCGCCCCCTGACCGGCGGCGGCTTGGCGACCGGGCAGATTCTCCGGGTGGCCATCGACGTCGGCTGGGTCGCCAGCGGCCGCTCGGCGGGACTCGCCTTCCGCAACGCCGCCGGCAATCCCCTCTGGGAATTCATCTGCACCGGAGCGAGCGGCGGAGCGGGCACGGTTCTCTCGGAAAATTTCGCCGGATTCACCGCGACGAGCGGCACGACCGACCGCGCGTCCACGCTGAACACCTACCTGCAAACGCCGGGCTGGACCGGTTCCAGAGTCTACGAAGACAACGGCCGGGCCAAGCTCGGGACCGGTTCGGCGCTGGGGCAGATCACCACGCCCACGGTCGATCTCTCGGCAAACGGCGGGGCCGCGACGCTGACGTTCGACCTCGGAAAATACAACGCGGACGTCGGACCGGTGCAGGTGCTGCATGCCGCCGACGGCACCGCGTTCGTCCAGGTGGGCGGCGATCTGACGCCGCCCGCCGCCATGACGCCCCAATCCATTCCCATTTCCGGCGGGACGGCGTCGTCCAAGATCCGGATCGCGGCCAAGAACGCGGCCAACAATCGGTTCAATCTGGACAACGTGGCCTTGACCCAGGCCGGCGGCGGCACCAGCTACTACTCGCTCAACGACCGCAGCGGCTTCGCGGCCACGCCGGTTCCCTTCACCGGCGACGGCGTGCAGATCGAATTCCGGCTGACGGGTCCCACGAACTACGAAGCCGTCGTGACGACCGCCTCCAACGCGTGGAACTTCTCGGGCGCCACGCTGGCCCAGGCCGATCCGGTTCCCGCGCAAGTCCGGTGCTGGAACTGGGAGGCAGGCAGCGGCAGCAATTGCGACGTCTTCCTGAACAGCCTGTCGGTGTCCACCCCGGCGGTCGTGTCCGCCGCAACGAATCCCGTCACGACCTATTTCCGCCAAGAATTCACCATGGATTTCGCGCCCATCGCGGCGAGCGGTCTGGTCCGTCGGGCGGATGGCGTAGTGCTCTATTTGAACGGGCAGGAAATCGACCGTCAGAACGTGCCGGCGGGCGCGGTGAACGCCGCCACTCTGGCCGGCGCCGCCGTCTCCGCCGCCGCCGCCACCCAATACGTCGCTTTCGCCATCGCCCCGAGCAACCTCCTCGTCGGCCGCAACCAGTTGGCCGCCGAAGTCCACCTGTCGTCCCCCACCGCCATCGCCAAGGCCTTCGACCTGGAACTCACAACGCTCAACAGCGTGATCGCCCGAACCCACGCAGTCGCGCCAACGGCTCTCCAACCGGACGGCAACGTCCAGGCCGGAGACGTGGCCGGCCTCTCGGTGTCGTTGACGAATGCCGGCAACGTGGCCACCGCCTGCGTGGTCCTGATCCGGGATGCCGCCACCGGCGCCATCCTGGCAACGCAGGCCGCGCCGCTGCTCGTCGCGGGCGAATCCGCTGCCGTGCATCTGGCTTGGCCGACCTTGGGCCTGCCCACCGGCGACCGCACGCTGCAGGTGGCCACCGTCATCGACGGCGTCACCAATTGGTCGGCGGCCGTTTCCAACGTCGTGACCGTCGCCGCGCCGAACTTTGCGCCGCGCAAAGCCAACGCCGACGGGTCCCTCGGCGGTTTCTGCAAAGCCGTGGCCGCTGCCGGCCAAACCGTGGTTCTGGGTTGCGGTTCGACCCTTGAAATCTGGAACGTCCAGGTTCCGTTCAATCCGGTCCGGGTCGGAACCGTCCGGCTGCCGGGGCTCGTCGAAGACGTGGTGCTGGGCGGTTCTGCCGCGTACGTGGCGGCCGGCGCGTCCGGCGTCCACGTGGTCGACGTCTCGACGCCTTCCGCGCCGGCGCACGTGGCCACCTTCGACACGTCCGGAACCGCGCGCCAGCTCGCGCTGTCCGGATCCACGCTCTACGTCGCGGATGGACGGGGCGGCGTGCGCGCGCTCGACGTCGCCGTTCCCGCCGCGCCGGCGCTGGTCGGCGCCCATGCGACCGCCGGCGCCGCGCGCGCCTTGGCTTTCGCCGGTTCCCACCTGGCCGTCCTGGACGTGGACAACGGCCTGCAGCTCCTCACCGCGGCCGCAACGCCCGCGCTCGTGGGGGAGAATCGCGGGATCACCGCCGGCCTCGCCTTGGCCGGAGTGACCGATGCCCTCATCGTCGGCGATGCCAACGGCGGCCTGTTCCGCGTCGCCACGACCGATCCGGCCGCACCCGCCATTGCGGCGAATGCGCTTCTGCCCGCCGCCGGACAGTCCCTCGCCGCCTCGGCCTCGGCCCTGTACGTCGCGGCCGGTTCCTCCGGCCTCCTGACCGTCGATCCGGCCACCTTGGCCGTGGCCGACACGGATGCCGTGGCGGGCGAAGCCGCCGACGTCGCGCTGGCGGGCAGCACGCTCTACGTCGCCGCCGGTTTCGGCGGCTGCCAGGCCTGGGACGTGTCCAGCCCGCTGGCCCCGGCCCCGCTGGGCACGCTCCGGACCGGCGTCCGCGCCGTGGATGCCGGCCTGTCGTCCAACGCGCTGTTCGTGGCCGGCGCCGAAGCGGGATTCCAAGTCCACGGCGTCAGCGATCCGGCCGCGCCGAACTGGCTGGCCACCGTCGCCGGCCCCGTCAATCCGCGCGGCCTGGTCGTGACCGGCTCGCTGGCCTACGTGGCCGAAGCGCTCGGCGGCCTGAAAATCTACGGCATCGCCAATCCGGCGGCGCCGACGCTCGTCGGCTCGATTTCCGGCGACGGACTGGCCACCGTCCGCCGCATGGCCCTTTCGGGCTCGCGTCTCGCCATGACCGACGGCCATCGGATCAACCTGCTGGACGTTTCCAATCCGGCGCTCCCGGCCCCGCTCGCCAGCAACGTTCCGCCGGGCTACGTGTTCGATCTGGCCGCCGATTCCAACTACGTTTTCGCGGCCTGCGGCGGCGGCGGACTCCGCATCCTGGACAACTCCACGCTGGCCACCGTCGGCACGTACTCCGCCGCGCCGGCGCCCGTGGTCGCCGTCGGCGTCAACGGCAACCAAGCCTACGTCAGCGACGGACAGTCCACCCTCCGGACCCTGGACGTTTCCGACCCCGCCGCGCCCAGCCTCGTCCAGTCCTCCGCCGGCGCCGGCTTCGGCCTCGCTTCCGCGGGTTCCTTCGTCGTGCGCGTCGCCCAGAACCAGGGCGCGGCGCTGGACGTCTCCGCGCCGCTCACGCCCGTCCCCATCCGGGCGCTGTCCAACCTGACGTTCGGCCTGCGCGTCCGCGCGGCGGGCGATCTCGTCCTCGTGGCGGAAGACGAAGCGGGGCTTGCGCTGTTCCGCGTTGCCTCGGACGACGTCAACCGCAACGGCATTCCGGACGCGATCGACCAGCAGATCGTCGATGCCGATCCCGACGACGGGCTCACGACGATTGGGGACGTGCTCCCCGGCGACGATTTCGACGGGGACGGCGCCTCCAACCTGGCGGAATTCCTTGCCGGCACCTCGCCGATCGATCCCGAATCCGTTTTCGCGATCGGCGCCATCCAGGCCGCCCCCGGCACGGCCGACGCGGAGCTCGTCGTCCGGTGGCACAGCGCGGCGGGCAAAACCTACACCCTCCATCGGAGCACGAACCTGATGTCGGGGCTGCCCGGATTCATCCCGGTGCAGAGCGGCATCGCCGGCACCGGCACGCTCAACAGCTATACCGCCGCCGTTTCCTCCGTCGCCACCTTCTTCATGGTCACCGTCCCGTGAAAAACCGCCGGCCATGGTTTTGGCTCCTCGCGCTGCTCTGCATGGACGGAACCGCGCGGGCCGACGACGCGCCGCGGCTCCTCGCGTGGGAGGGGCTCACCATGGGCACCGTCTACCAGGTCAAGATCGCCGGCGTAGCGCCCGACGACGCTCTCGCGGCGGAATTGAGAGCGGCCGTGGAGGCGCGCTTCGACGAAATCAATCGGCAGATGTCGAACTACCGGCCCGACAGCGAACTGTCGCGCTTCAACGCCGCCCCGGCGGCGGAGCCGTTTCCCGTTTCCGCCGAATTCGCCCGCGTGGTCCGCCATGCGCTCGAGCTGAGCCGCGATTCCGGCGGAGCCTTCGATCCGACCGTGGGCCCGCTTGTCGATCTCTGGGGATTCGGAGCCCCCGGCCGACGCGCCGACCTGCCCGCCGCCGCGGAAATCGAGGCCGCCCGCGCCCAATGCGGCGCCGGCCATCTGCAGGTCACGCCCGGGGACGCGTTGCGGAAAGACCTTCCCGGACTGCGGCTGGATCTCGGCGGAATCGCCAAGGGCTACGGCGCGGACCTGGCGGCCCAGGTTCTCCGCGACCGCGGCTACTCGAACGTGTTCGTTGCGGTCTGCGGCGAAATCGTCGCCTTCGGAAGCAACCCGGACGGGAGGCCTTGGCAGGTCGGCGTCGAGCGGCCTATCCAGGATCTGCCGCGCGGCGCGGATCACGTCGCGATCGTCCCGCTCTCCGGCCGCGCGCTGTCCACCTCGGGCGACACCTACAACTACTTTTTGGACGCCGCGGGCCAGACCTACTCGCACATTCTCGATCCCGCCGTCGGCCGGCCCATCCAGCACCGGCTCGCCAGCGTGACCGTCGTCGGCCCCACCGGGCTCGTCGCCGACGGCCTCGCCACCGCCCTCTACGTCATGGGTCCCGAACGCGGCCTGGAGTGGATCGAAGCCCGCCCCGACTACGCCGCTTTGTTCGTCGTCCGCACCGGCGCGGATGAATTCAGGCTCGTCCCCAGCTCCCGCTTCCCCGCCTTCGAGCCCATCCCCTGATCGTTCCGCCCTATCCGTCGGTCTTCGGCGGTTCGTTTGGGGAAGCCTCGGCGACGGAATTCGCCGGCGCGGCGGGGGTTTTCTTCACGTCGCTTTCAACGTCCTTGATCCCCTTTTTGAACTCCGAAATGCTCTTGCCGATCCCGCGGGCGATTTCGGGCAGGCGGCGGCCGAAGATCAGGACGGCGATGGCGAGGATGATGATCCATTCGCCCCCGCTGGGAAAACCGATGGCCAAAACGGGATTTGTCATGGGCGGACGTCCTTTTCAGGTTTGCGGCGGCATTGCACGAAACGGCATTTCATCTTCTTGAATCATATCTCCCCGCCCCGCATAAAGCAAACCGGTCAGACCGCCATCGGCGTCAGTACAAATGGCACCAGACCCGGTGTCCATCCACGATGCGGCACGCCGGCGCTTGCGTCCGGCACGTCGCCATGGCCTGCGGGCAGCGCGGATGGAACGGACAGCCCGGCGGCGGATTCGCCGCCGAGGGCGGTTCGCCTTGCAACGCCTTGCGTTGGCGCTTCACGCCCGGCACGGGCACGGCCGCGATCAGCGCCTGCGCATAGGGATGCTTCGGCGCCGCCACCAGCGACTCCGCCGGTCCGACTTCCGCCAACCGCCCCAGGTACATCACCGCGATCCGGTGCGACACGTGCCGCAGCACGCTCAGGTCGTGCCCGATCATCACGTACGCCAGCCCGTGCTTCTCCCGCAGTTCGACGAGCAGATTGATCACCTGCGCCTGCACCGAGACGTCCAGCGCGCTGACCACTTCGTCGCACACCACGAGATCCGGCCGCAGGGCCAGCGCGCGCGCGATGCAGATCCGCTGCCGCTGGCCGCCGGAAAACTCGAAGGGATACTTCCACCGCGCGGTTTCGTCCAACCCCACTTCCGCCAGCAACCGCGCCGCCGCCGCGTCGCGCGACTCGCCGCGCAGCAGCCGATGCTCGGCCAAGCCTTCCGTCAGCAGTTCGCCGACCGTCAGGCGCGGATTCAGCGAGGCCTGCGGATCCTGGAACACCATCTGGATGCGCCGGCGGCGGTCCTTCGGCAGCGGCTTGCGGTTCTTCGGCGAAAACAGGACTTCGCCGTCCAGTTTCACGGCGCCCGCCGTCGGCCGTTCCAGTCCCGCCAGCACGCGCCCCAGCGTCGTCTTGCCGCAGCCGGATTCCCCCGCCAGCCCCAGCGTCTCGCCGCGCGCGAGTTCCAGCGACACGCCGTCCACCGCGCGCACGTGGCCGGTCGTCCGCGCCAGCACGCCGCGCCGGATCGGGAAATGGACGGCCACTTCCTCCAGCGAAATCCACGGCGCTGCCGGAACCGAATTCACGCCGCCATCCTAGCCGGCCTCACGGCGAAAGGAAATCGCGCAATTGCGGCAAGCCCGCTTCCGCGTCGGCCCAGCCGTTTTGGTACAGGCGCTCGAGCTCCGCGCGGTCCTGGCTGTAGCGTCCCACCGCCAGCGGCCGCGACGGCCGGATGACCAGCGCCCGCCCGGCGGCCGCTTCCGCTTCCAGTTCGTCGAGCTGGCGGTTGTAGGTTTCCGCCTGCCGCGCCACGGCCGCGGCCAACGCCGGAAAACGCCGGTATTTCAGCCGGATCGCCGCGCGCAGCGCGCGCCCCGGCGCCGGCTTGCGGAAACCTTGGTTGCGCGTCAGCACCACCACCCGCCGCGGATGTCCGTCCGTCGCCGCCTGCCGGAACGGTATCGGATCGGCAATCCCGCCGTCGAGATAGAGCTTCCCGTTCACCCGCGCCATCCGCCCCACCATCGGCAACGACGAACTCGCCAGCAGCGCTTCCGTCATCGGCGCGTCGGCCTTGTCGAAATAGACCGCCTGGCCCGTCGCGCAGTCCGTCGCGCCGATGCGGAACCGCGTCGTCGACGACTCGAACGCCGCGAAATCGAACGGCAGGTAGTTCGGCAGCTCGCGGTAGATGAAGTCCATGCCGAACGGGTTGCCCTGCGTCCACCAGTTGCGCCACGAAAAATAGCGCGGATCGCCCGCGAACGTCGTGAAGACCCGCCGGTTGCGCTCGAACTGCCCCGCCACGTACGACGCCGCGTTGCTGATGCCGGCCGACACCCCGATCACGTACGGGAAGCGGATCCCGGCCTGCAAAAAGAAATCCATCGCCCCCGAGGCGTACTGGCCGCGCATGCCGCCGCCTTCCAGCACCAGCGCCGCATCCCCCCGCACCGGAATTTCCGCCGCCATCGCCGGCCTACAGTTCGTTGACGAAGCCGTCCGGCGCGCCGGCCGCGCGGACGAAGCCGTTCTTCAGGTAGTACTTCGGCTGCGAGGGATGCCGCGCCGTCGCGACAAACCGCTTGATGCCCTGTTCCTTGAAGAACATCCGCTTCGTCCGGTACAGGTAGCGCCCCGCTTTGAAGTCGCGGTATTCCGGAATCATGAAATCGATGACGATCTGCGCGTCGGGCCCGTTGCGGCGATAGGAAAACAGCCCCACCGGCAGCAGATTGCGGAAAATCAGGCAAGTGCAGCTGTCCTGCAGTTCCTCCAGCGTCAGCTCCGGCGCGTATTTTTTCAGCTCGCGCTCGTGGAACAGGAAAAAGCGCCTGAGATATTCCGGACCCACGCTCGCCGCGGGCGCCAGATCGAAAAACGCGCCGCTGGTCAGCGTTTGCAGCAGATACCAGCCGTCGATCCCCGCGATCACCAGGTTGATCACGCACACCGGCCACGAGCCGATCAGCCAGCCGTACGCCCCGAACAGCACCGAGCCGATTCCGTTGATCACCCGCAGCCGGAACACGTTCGTCATCAGCAGCGAAACCAAGATGATCAGCGACGCCGCGTAGCCGATGCCTTCCTTGATCCAATCGAAATTCATGTCGTTTCTTTCCCGCCGTTCCGCACGGGCGAAACGGTCGAAGCACTATAGCCGCCCGCGACCCCGCCGTCAAAGCCGGCGGGTTCCCATCTCGGTTCAGGGATCGCCGTCCGCAGGACGTGCAGGCAGAGGATTTCTTGCGGATTTTGGCGGAGTTGTCCCGCGAAAATAAGCCGCGGGCTTTTCGATGATGGCGCTTTGCGGCCGACCCGAGCAGGACTCGTGTCCGCGAGAGGTCGGCCTCAAAGCACCAGCGCGGAAATGGCGCGGCTTGGTTTTCGCGCCGCCAAAATCCGCAAGAAATCCTCTTCGTCTAGGCCCCAGCGCCGCCGACCGCCGCGACCTCACCCCAACCGCGCGCCGACCGCCAGCTTGTGCCCGCACAGGAACGCCGCGCCGGGCATGGACTTCTTGCCCGCCGGCTGCACTTGCAGCAACCGCAGCGCGCCGCGGCCCGTCGCCACCAGCGGCCCCGCGCCGGCCGCTTCCAGCACCGTGCCCGGCGCCGCCCCCGCCGTTCCCGCCTCCGTCCGCACCGCGTGCAGCTTCAGCAAAATGCCGCCCGGCAAAAAGGTGTAGGCCCCGGGCCACGGCGCGAATCCCCGCAACTGGTTGCGGATCGCTTCCGCCGGCCGGCTCCAATCCACGAGCCCGTCTTCCTTCGCCAGCTTGCGCGCGAACGTCGCCTGCGCGTCGTCCTGCGGCACGCCCTGCGTCCGGCCCGCGCGGAAATCGTCCAGCACGCGCAGCAGCAGTTCCGCCCCCTTCGCCGCCAGCTTCGGCTCCAGCGAGCCATAGTCGTCGTACGGCGCGATCGGATATTTTTCCTGCGCCAAGATATCGCCCGCGTCCATCTTCGGCGTCACGCGCAGCACCGTCACGCCGGTCTCGGTTTCGCCGTGGGCCAGCGTCCACTGCAGCGGACTCGCGCCGCGGTATTTCGGCAACAGCGACGGGTGCACGTTGATCGTCCCGAGCCGCGGCACGGCCAGCAGGTTCTTCTTGAGGAACTGCCCGTAGCACGCCACGACGGCCACGTCGGGCTGCAGCGCCGCCAGTTGCGCCACGCACGCGTCGTCGCTGGCGTTTTCCGGCGTGAAGACCGGCAAGTTGCGGCTCAACGCCAAGGTTTTCACTTCGCACGTCTGGCATTGCAGACCCCGTCCGCCCGCGCGATCGGGCTGCGTCACGACGGCCACGAGCTCGTCGCGCCCCGCCGCGAGGATGCCCTCCAGCAGCGGACACGCCAGCGCGCCCGAACCCATCAAGATGACCTTCAGCCTGTCCACGCCCCGTACGCTAAAGCCCCCCGCCCCCGCGGACAAGGCAAAACCCGCCGTCACGCCTTCGTGCAGTAGTAGTTCGCCAACACGCCGCCCTTGGCATCCGCGGCATCGATGCGGAACCCGGCGCGCGCCAGCAGGCCTTCCAGGATCCAATCGTAGGTGGAGAATTCCTTGCCCACGTGCGCGCGGATGCTGTCGCCGACTTCCGCCCCGCCCTGCGCCGCGGTGTGCGCGATCCAGGCCTCGACGTTCGCATCGACGTTTTCCGTCCCGAACACGACGTCCATCAGGTGAAACCTGCCGCCCGGCTTGAGCCAGCCGGCCAGTCGGTCCAGCGCCTTCTGCTTCCAGAAATCGGGCAGATGGTGCAACGCCAGGCTCGAATGGATGGCGTCCAGCGGCGGACCGTCGTGCGCATAGGTCAGGAAACCGCCCGGACGGCAAACCACGTTGGCGAGCCCTTCTTCTTTGGCCTTCCACTGCACGAAATCCAGCATCGCGGCCGACACGTCGACGGCATAGACCGTTCGGCAGCGCCGCGCGGCCAGGCGCGCGAAGGCGCCCGTCCCGCAGCCGAAATCCCCGACCACGGCATCGGATGGCAGATCCAACTTTTCCAGGATCGCCGCGTTCTCGCCGTCGACGTCCCGGAACCGCCGGTGCCGCTCGTCGTAGGCCGCCACCACCGCGCGGTCGCCGAAATCCTTGTTGATCGCCGCCGTCTCGTCCCAAAGCCATGCCGGATTCGTATTCATGCCGCGCAGGATAAATCCGCGCGGCCGGAAATTCAATCCGACCCTTTCGGCGCTGGCAACCCTTTCCCAACCATGATAGGAAAGCGCCATGGCCCCCGTCCATTTCAGCCCGCTCAACTACGCCGTCCTCGGCGGCTATCTCTTCGCCATGCTCGCCGTCGGCGTTCTCTTCGCCCGCCGGCAGAAGACCACGGAAGACTACTTCCTCGGCGGCCGCAAAATGCCCTGGCTCGTCGTCGGCATGAGCATGTACGCCTCGCTCACCAGCGCCGTCACCTTCATGGCGCTGCCCGGCACGGCCTACCGCGAAAACGTCGCCTTCATCGTCGTCAGTTTCGCCAGCGTGCTCGTCGCGCCCGTGCTGGTGACGCTCTTCTATCCGTTCTACCACCGCCTGCGCGTCACCACGTCCTACGAATACGTGGCGCACCGTTTTGGCCCGCGCGCGCGCCAGGCCGTCGCCGGCCTGTTCATTTTGGCGCGCCTCGGCTGGCTCGGGCTGGTGGTCTACGCCCCCGCCCTCGCGCTCTCCGTCGTCTCCGGCATTCCGCTCTGGGGCTGCATCCTGGCCATGGGCGGGCTCGCCACGGCCTACACCGTCCTCGGCGGCCTCGCCGCCGACGTCTGGACCGACGTCGTCCAGTTCGTCCTCATGCTCGGCGGCGTGGCGTGGCTGATCTTCGCGCTGGTCCAGCGCGCGCCCGGCGGCGCCGCCGGCATCCTCGACTTCGCCCGCGCGCAGGGGCATCTGCACGTCGCCGACTGGAGCCTCTCGCTCACCGCCCTGAGCGGCTGGGTCGTCGGCCTCGGCTACTTCTTCCAGCTCATGCAGGACTACGGCACCGACCAGCTCACCGTGCAGCGCATGATGGCCATTCCCACCGCCCGCGGCGTGACGCGCGCGCTGTTCTTCAACGCCGGCGTGGATTTCGTCGTCATCGGCGCGCTGCTTTTCATCGGCCTCGGGCTCTTCGCCTGCCAGGCCGCCGATCCGGGCCTGTTTTCCGAAGGGCTCGCGAGCGACCGCCTGCTGCCGACGTTCATCCTGCACGCCCTGCCCGACGGCGTGTCGGGACTGCTGATCGCCGCGCTGTTCGCCGCGGCCATGTCCAGCCTCGATTCCGGCATCAGTTGCGCCTCGACGGTGATCATCCACGACTTCCTGCGCCCCGCGCGCAAGGCCCCGGCCGGCGAAGCGCACGACTTGCGCCTCGCCCGCACGCTCACGTTCGTCCTCGGCGCTTTCGCCACGGCGCTGGCTTTCTACGTTGCCCGCTTCGAGCGCCTGATCGAGGCCTACACCCACGTCGTCAGCCTCTTCAACGCCCCGATCCTCGGCCTGTTCCTGCTGGGCATGCTGACCCGGCGCGCCGATTTCGCCGGCTGGGCCGCGGGCGCGCTCGCCGCGATCTTCACGACGCAACTGGTGCAGTCCTTCACCCCGCTGCACTTCGCGTGGCACTTCCCCCTCGCCCTCTTCGTCACCCTCGCCGTCGGCTACGCGGCCTCGCTGCGCCCCGGCGCCGCCGCCCGCCCCCGCCCCGGCCTCACCGTCTGGGACCGGCACCACGCGCCGTTGTAAACCGAACCGGAAATCTGTCCGGACTTATTCGCGGAAGCCGTTGGTGATGGGCATGCGGCGGTCGCGGCCGAAGGCCTTGGGCGTGATCTTGACGCCGGGGGCGCCCTGCCGGCGCTTGTATTCGCTGCGGTCCACCAGGCGCGCGACGCGGCGCACCGTGGCTTCGTCGAAGCCGGCGGCCAGGACGTCCGCGATGCCCACCTGCCGTTCGACGTAGAGCTCCAGGATCGGATCGAGCACGTCGTAGGGCGGGAGGGAGTCGGAATCCAACTGGCCCGGCTTGAGTTCGGCAGAGGGCGGGCGGGAAATCGTCGTGGGCGGGATGACCTCGCCGCGGCGGTTGCGCCAGCGGGCCAGTTCGAACACGAGGGTCTTGGGCACGTCCTTGATGAGCGCGAAGCCGCCGGCCATGTCGCCGTAGAGCGTGGCGTAGCCGGTGGCCATCTCGCTCTTGTTGCCGGTGGTGACGACCATGTGGCCGAAGCGGTTGGAGAGCGCCATGACGAGCACGCCGCGGATGCGCGCCTGGAGGTTTTCCTCCATCAGCGTGCCCGGCAGGGGATTCGTCCAGTCCACTTCGGCGCAGGCCGGCGCGAGCATCCCGGACAGCGCGTCCACCGCCGGCGCGATCGGGATCTTCAGGCACGGAATCCCCAGCCGCCGCGCCAGTTCCAGCGCGTCGGAAAAGGTCTCGTTCGAGGTGACGACGGACGGCATCGTGACGCCGAAGACGCGGTCCTGGCCCAGCGCGTCCACGGCGATCGTCGCGACGAGCGCGGAATCGATGCCGCCGGAAAGCGCCACGAGGACGCCCGGGAAGCCGTTCTTGTCGACGTAGTCGCGCAGGCCGATTTCGAGCGCGGCGTACACTTCTTCCACGGCGTCCGGCAACGGCGCGAGCCGGCCCGGAACCGGCGTCCAGCGGCCGGCCGCTTGCTCGAGATCGACCAGGAGCATGCCCTCGCGGAAAAGTTCCGAGCGCGCGGCGACGGCGCCGTCGGCGGCGACGGCCAGGCCGCCGCCGTCGAAGACGAGTTCGTCCTGGCCGCCGAAAATATTGGTGTAGAGCATCGGCACGCCGAGCGCGGCGACGGCTTTCCGGGCCATTTCCTCGCGGTCGTTTTCGCGCCCGCGGCAATAGGGCGAGGCGGACAAATTGACCAGCGCGTCGCAATTCCCTTTCAGCCCGCGGAAGGATTCGCCCGTCGGCCACCAGGAATCCTCGCAGACGTGCACGGCGAGGCGCGCGCCCTTGAACTCGTGGACCAGCGGCGCGGCGCCCGGCGCGAAGATGCGCCGCTCGTCGAACACGCCGTAGTTGGGCAGGAGCATTTTCCGGGCCGTGGCGACGCAACGGCCGCCGCGGAACAGCAGCGCCGCGTTGCAAAGCTGGCCGTTCTCCCGCACCGGCGCGCCGACGAGCGCCAGCAGATCCGGCGGCAGCGCGGCGGCCAGTTGTTCGGCCTCCGCCGCGACGGCGTCCATGAAGCGCGGGCGCAGGACGAGGTCGTCCGGCGGATAGCCGCACAGGGCCTGTTCGGGAAACACGGCGACGTCCGCGCCCGCGGCGGCGGCTTGTTGAGCGAAGCGCACGATCTTCGCCGCGTTTTCCGGCAGCGCCCCCACCGTCGGATTCATCTGGACCAAAGCGAATTTCATGCCGGCGGCGCTCCCGTCTTCTCGCGGAACACCGCGGGCAGTTCGGCCAGGCGGTTGGCCGCGTAGTCGAAGGCCACCATGCCGGTCTTGGCCAGCGCGACGGTCGCGCCGTCGCCGGCGCGCGTCGCGCGGTAGACCAGATCGAAGGTGCGCCGTTCGACGTCCTGGAAACCCATTTCCACGACGAGGCGGTCGCCGCGGAACGCGACGGCCTTGAACTGGACGACGGCGTCGCCCATCAGCAGGCCCACGCCGCCGACGTCCGTTTCCGAGAATCCAAAGTGCGCCAAAAAGCGCAGGCGCGCCTCGTGCAGCAGGCCCAGCAGCGCGTCGTTGCCGACGTGCTGTCCGTAGTTGATGTCCGTGATCCGCACGTCCAGTTCCGTGCGGAAGCCGAAGTCCACGCCGTTGAAATCCAATTTGACCCGCGCCATGCCGTTTCCGATCGTTTTGCGTTGGCGCCGATTTGACCCCTTGGGCGCGCGGATGTCAATCCCGCCGGACTGTTTGGAGACCCGGCGCCCTCGCCGGGCGGGTTTTTCCGATCCGCGGCGCGGGGGGCGGGCTCCATCAAAACCGCAAATCGTGGATGCGCCCGCGGAATGGCCAATCCTCCGGCCTTGCAACCAATCCCGCCCGCACGGGATTGGCCTCCACATAGGTCCACTTTTCCGAATAATTCTCGCCGTCGCACAAATAACGGTCGAAATAGTCTTCCTGCCAGAAGGGCGGCTCCAGTCCCAGCCTTTTCGTCAGGACATGCGAACTCACGGATTTCCACGTCTGCATCCAATCCCGCATGGAATCCGCATGGCGCGCGGCGCGCGCGAAGAAATGCACATGGTCGGGCATCAGCAAGTAATCTCCCACCCACCAGCCGTTGCGCGGCGCCGACCGCTCCCAAAGGCCGCGCAGGACTTCGTGGGCAACCGAACAGGCGAGGACGGAGCGGCGCCCGGCCGCGACAACCGTGAAAATTGCCAGCGGCTCCGCCGCAAATGCCGTCAAATGAGCCAGGTGCTTGTATTGCGGTTGGGCCATCGTGGCCATCGAAACGCCGGAAGAGGACGACGTCAAGTTCATTGGAGACGGATTTTCCGATCCGCGGCGCGGGGGCGCGCCGGCTCCAAACAGCCTTGGGCTGGCGACGAGGCCAAACGGATTTGGGAGACCTGGCGCCCTCGCCGGGCGGGTTTTTCCGATCTGCCGACCTACGGGCTCAGGGGCAAGACCGCCTTCATGCGGTAGACGTGCGTCGCGTCGGGAATGCCGGGCAGGCTGATTTCCTGCGGGCTGACGGAATACGGGCCGTAGCGGACGGCGGAGCCGGCCCACGGACCCGACACGCCGACCGGCATCTGGTTCGTGTCCTCCAACCGGTACAGGCGCGTGGAGCGCGTGGTCCATTGCAACGTGCCGGCGGATTTCGAGTAGGCCGTGATCATGAACGCTTCGGCGTCGTCCAGCGGGTCGGTATCGGCGCCGTATTCCGCCGTGTCGGTCGCGCCGTCGCCGTCCTGATCGTGCGCCCCGCCGGACAGCGTCGTCAAGTTGCCGGCGCGGCTCAACTCCCACGGATCGGGCAGGCCGTCGCCGTCGGAGTCCGCCCCGGAAAAGAAGGAGTCCGTCTGGACGAACGCCTGCGCGTTGGACAGGCCGATCCAGCCGAGGTTGGCGCTCCAGGCGTAGCCGGAAAGAGCGCCGGTGAGCAAATCGATCCGCGGCCGGCCCCAGGACTGCTCGAAGAGGATCCAGCCGACGTTCGCCCCATAGGCATAGCCCCACAGGTAGCCCGCGCAGTCGTGGTTCACGCCCCAATCGGCGGCGGATTCGTTGACGTACCGCCAGCCGTTGGTCGGACCGTTGCCGAGGCCGATCCAGCCGCAGTTCGCGCTCCAGACGTAGCCCGTGCAGAAATATTGTCCGACGGCCGCGCCGGCGGCGACGTTGCCGCGCGCGTCGAGCCAGCCGACGTTCGCCCCGTAGGCGTACTGGTTGGGCGCGTTGATGGTCGTGGCCGCGCGCGCGGCCAAACCGGCGGCGAGCCAGAGTCCCAAGCCCAGCCCCATCGCAACAATCGATTTGCTCATGGCGACGGTTCCTTTCCCCGCTTCAGCGGTCGAAATTCGCCCACGGATGGGCGCTGGCGCCGCTGGTCGCCAGTTCGCCGACGTTGGTGACGATCGGTCCGTAGACGTCGCGCGCGCCCATCAGATAATCGAACGTCTGGCCGCCGCTGGAATTGAGCACGAGCAGGTTGTTGGTGCTGGAGACGCAATCGAGGCCGTACTTCGTGCCGCCGGCGAAATCGTAGATGCGGTTGTTCTGCACCCGGTTGCCGGCGGCCACGTTCAGGCGGATCCCGGTGCCGTTGTTTTCCCCGACCATGCAGTCCCGCACGACGTTGCCCGCGCAGCGGCCGCCGTTGCCGTTGAGGATGACGCCGTAGGTGCCGTTGCTGACCACCGTGCAGCCGGAAAACAGGTTGCCGTTGGCTTGGCCGGACGCGCCGGCGACGTGGATGCCGTAGGACGCGTTGCCGACCACGGCGCAGCGGACGATGGCGTTGCCGTGGCACTGGCCGGTGCTGCTCTGGACGAGGATGCCGTGGTCGCCGTTGCCGTGGAAGGTGCAGCCGGAAATCCAATTGCCGTTGCACCGGCCCGAGGCCGCGTAGAACCCGAGGCCGTCGTCGGCGTTCGCCGCGACGACGCAATCGACGACGCGGTTGCCGTTGCATTGGCCGCCGGAACCGTCGAGATGGATCGCGGCGTACCCGTTGCCCCGCAGCGCGCAGCGGACGAGGGCGTTGCCGTCGCACGCCCCGCCCACCCCGTCCAGCTTGATGCCGTAGTAGAGGTTGCTGAACACCGCCAGATCTTCGAACCGGCCGTTCCGGGAATTCTTGGCCTGCACTCCGTAGCTGAAGCCGCGGATGCTGCCGTTGCGGACGACCACGTCCAGGACCGGCGCGTCGCCGGGGGCGTTCAGATGGATGCCGTGGCCCAGTCCGCTGCGGTCGCCCGACAGCGTGAACCCCATCAGGTCCAGCGTCACGCCGTTGGTGCCGATGACGATGCCCGTGGCGCCGCTGGTCAGGTTGGTCGCCAGATAGTAGGAGCCCGGCTGGCTGATGGTATACGGCACGTTGGTGATCGCCGTGCGCGGCTCGAGCTGCGCCAGCGACTTCATCGTCGGGCCCGGCGCGGCGGACGGCGCGAGGGGACCTTGGGCGCGGACGGCGGCGGCCACCGAACCCGCCGCGAGGAAGAGAGCGAAACGTTTGGCGTTCATGGGGTGGCTCCTTTCGGTTCAGCGCGAGAAATTCGCCCAAGGATGGAACGGCTTGCCGGTGGTGGCCAATTCGCCCTGGTTGGTCACCGTGGGCCCGTAGGCGTCGCCGGCGCCGGGCGCGTAGTTGTAGGTCTGGCCGACGCAGGAATTGCGCAGGAACAGGTTGCTCGACGTCGTCACGCCGACAATGCCGTAGGAGGCCCCGTACGTCTCGGCCACGTGGTTGCCCTCGACGCGGTTGCCGCGGGCCGTGACCAAACGGATGCCGTCGTCCTGGTTGTTGTAGACCACGCAGTCGACGACCGCGTTGCCGTCGCAGGTCCCCCCCGGATTGCCCGACGCCAGCAGGCCGCCGCCGCTGTTGCCGGCGATCACGCAGCCGGCGACGACGTTGCCCTGGCATTTCCCGTCGGCGGCGGAACCGTTGAGAAAGATGCCGTAGCCGCCGTTGTTGACGATGGCGCAATCGGTCACCGCGTTGCCGGCGCACCGGCCGTGGTACGATCCGTCCAGGACGATGCCGCCGGTGGTGTTGCCGGTCACGGTGCAGCGGAGGATGGTGTTGCCGTCGCATCGGGTGGGCAGCATCAAATCCCCGTAGCCGTACAGGCGGATGCCGACGTCGCCGTTGCCGACGACCGTGCAGTCCCGCACGACGTTGCCGTCGCACGCGCCCCGGTTGCCGTAGAAATTGAGACCGTCCCCGGCGTTGGCGCCGATCGCGCAGTCGGCGAACACGTTGCCGTTGCACGATCCGAACGCGCCGAAGAGCCAGACGCCGGCCTGGACGTTTCCGGAAAGGGCCAGCTGCTCGAACCGCGCGCCGTGGCAGCCGTTCGCCCGCAGCCCCACCCCGAAGTTGCGCACGGTGCCGTTGCGGATCACCAGCCCGTTCACCGGCGCCACGTTCGTGCCACGGACGTAGAGGCCGTAGTCCGAGGACGTGGCGTCGCCCGTCAGGGCGAAGCCCATCAGATCCAGCACGACCCCGTTCGTCACGATCTCGATGCCGTGGCCCGTGCTGGTCAGGTTGGTCGTCAGATAGTACGACCCCGGCCGATTGATCGTGAACGGCACGTTCGTGATCGCGATCCGCGGCTCCACCTGCGCCAGCGTTTTCATCGTCGGCGCCGGCGCGCCCGGCGGCGTCAAGGGGCCTTGCGCCCCGGCCCTCGGAATCGTCCCCAGCACCGCCATCGCCAACGCCACGCATCGAATTGCCTTCATCGCCGCGCCCTCCTTTGGCCCAGGCACCCCGTTTCCTGTCGCGGGGCTCTTCAAGCTTGAGCGTAGGCTTTCCCCCCGTTGCGTCAACGGAAGGGGGGTTAATTCTTCGTTAGGTTGGCGTTCCAATCGCGTGCGCGGCGCAAACCTTGACAAATTCAAGGCGTCGACTAATATTTGGCACCGGGTTGAGGTTTTCATGAACGGAGCGCGATGAACTTCCAACGTCTGCTTGCGCGCGCACGAACGCTGGCCGGGGCGGCCTTTCTCCTTCTGCCGCTCGCCGCCGCCGCCCAGACCACCACCATTTTCCGGCCGATCGCCGCCGACCAGGTCGACCTGATGTCGGTGCCCCTGCTCGCCGTGGGCGGCAACGCCATCAGCAACGTGTTCGCGGCCGCCGCCGAGGGTTCCGTCATCTATCTCTGGGACCTCGATCTCCAGAACTGGATGCCCAGCCAGAAGACCGCCAAGGATTGGCCCGGCAGCAGCCGGGTCTTGCAGCCGGGCGAGGCTTTCGGCTTCAAACCCCCCAGCGCGCAAACCGTCGTCTTGACCGGAACCCCGCTCGATTTTTCGTTCGTCTTTCCCGTGCCGGCCCGCAAAAGCATGCTGGCCGTTCCGCTGCCCGAAACCGGAATCTGGGGGCATTGTCAGTTGTCCTGGCTGTTGCCGCCCGGTTCGACCGTGGCGTTCTGGGATCGGCCGAACCAAACGTGGCTCGGCCCGTACACCAATGCGCCGGACGGCCGCTGGGAAGCCGCCGCCTTCCACCACCTGCTCCTCGCCGGCGACGGGTTCGCCGTCGAGCAACCCCTCGGCTCCCCCGACGTCGGCTGGACGCAATTCGAATTCGTTCCGCCCCCCGCCCAGACCGCGACCGTCGTGCGCACGGCTGGCTCCAACCAGTGGGATTTGATGTCGGTGCCGGTGCATACGGCTTTCGGCAACGTCTTCGGCACCTTCGAAACGAACGCCCCCGCCGGAACCCAGGTCTTGTTCTACGACGACGCCGTCACGAATTTCATCCTCGCAACCAAATCCCCGAAAGGCTGGACGCCCGCCCAATCGAACCGCGTCGTCCTGCCCGGCGAGAGTTTCTTCCTGAAATCGCCCGCCGGCGGCGGCCTGTCCCTCGCGCTGTCGGGCACCGTCCCCGGTTCGTCCGTCACGAATCAAGTCAACGAACGCTGGACCGCGCTCGGTTATCCCTACCCCGATGAGATCGCCTGGACGGACACCGCCCTGGCCAGCAACCTGCCGCCCGGCGCGCTCGTCTATTTCTGGGACGGCGACCGCCAGCGCTACGACGTCTTCCGGAAAGGCCCGCCGGTCCGGGGCGGCTGGGGCGCCGCCTCCAACCACGTCGTCCGCCCCGGCGACGGCTTCATCGTGCGCCAACCGCCCGGCTCCGCCCCGTTCCTCTGGATCCAGGAAAGGGGGAACTGACGTGAACGCGTTCCGCAAAATCCCGGTCGTCCTGGCGCTCGCGCTGGGCGCCGCGTCCGCTTCCGCCGACTACCGCATCCACTATTTCTTCGGCTACGGCATCTACGCCCCGACCGCCGGCGAGGTTACCTCGTCCACGCCCGGCACGGGGCTGCTGGCCGCCAACGGCAGCCATCGCATCCTGATCCAGCTGATCTCGACCGGAGCCAACGGCGTGCGCGAATACGATCCGTTCAACGGCGCCAACTATTTCCTGGGCGGCGACGACGAGGTGCTGGAAAGCCGGATCCTCGAAGCCGGCGTCGACGGCGTCGACGAATGGGGCTACACGGCCACTCCGCCCCCGCCCTATGTCGCCACCAATTCCTTCCTGCCGCCCGTGTTCGTCCGGGTCTATCAAGACGCCAATCCCGCCTGGCCCAGCGACTGGAACTACGACTCGCCGCCGGTCGCGCCCCAGGCCGTCGGGACCGGCTCCGCCCAGGACGCCTTCGCCACCGTCCTCCAGATCGAAACCGGGAACGAATCCGCGCCGACGTCGGGAGTCACCTTGGCCTGGGATGGCTGCTTGAGTTGCGAGGACAACTGGAATCCGGAAGCGCCGGCCGATCCGCAAATCCAAAACCTCGAATTCGATCCCGCCACCGCCGGATCGTCCTTCGCCGTCCCCTACAGCTATTCGCTCCACGCCGTCTACGGCGCCGAAGCGACGCTGCCCGGCGGCGACTGGGACTGGCAACCCCTTGCGGAAGGGAGCGATTACGTCGTCGCCGACGGCGTGGTCACGCTGGCGACCGCCGGCACGGGCCTGCCCCGGTTCCGGGTCGTCCGCCTCGGCCTGATCCACGACTTCTAGTCCGTCCCGTTCCCGCCCTTGCCAAGCCCGGCGCTCCGGTGCTAGGGTGGTTTCCGCGTCGCCAACGGTGGCGGCGCCTCCGGCGACTACGGAAGCGGGTGCAATTCCCGCGCGGTCGCGCCGCTGTAAACGGTCCCGAAATTCCAACCAGCCATTCCGCGCCAAACGCGGGAGAAGGCGGAAGAGTAGCAGGCCGCGAGCCAGAAGACGGGAAGCCGGTGCCAAATCAACCTGATGCCCTCGCAGCCTGGGGCAGAAAGGATGCCGCCATGCGGCGTTGTTGCTGGTTCCTGCTCGTTCCGTTCCTGGTTCTCGCCGCCTCCGCGGCGCAGACGACCGTTTCCTTCGAAGGGCTGGGCCTGCTGCCCGGACACCACGTCGACAACGCCTCGTTCGCCACCAACGCCGCCACGTTCCGGAACGTGGATTACGGATACTCGTGGGCGGGCTTCGCGTTTTCGGCCGTCAGCAATACCACGCTCAACTGGTATACGAACCAGTACGCCGCGGCGCAGGGCTTCCCGCGCGCCTACGCCGTGGGCTACCACGACTACTACAACGGCGTCGCCCCCGAGATCGCCTTCGACCCGCCTGCGGCGCCGAAATCCGTCCTCCTCGACAACACGACCTACGCCGCGCTCACGATCCGCGACGGCGACGCCTTCGGTTTTTCCCAGCCCTTCGGCAGCAACGACACGTTCATCCTGACCCTGACCGCCTACGACGCCGACGGCAAGGCTCTCGCCGCCACGAACCATTATCTCGCCGACTACCGCGCCGGTAAAACCTTCGTCCAAACCAACTGGTCGCAGCTCGATCTTTCGTGGATGCCGCCGACCGTCGCGTCCCTCGTCGGCACGCTGACGACGACCGACGTCGGCGCCTGGGGTCCCAACACGCCAACCTATTTCGCGCTGGCCGACTTCACCTACGCCTATTCCGACGGCGCCGACGGCATCGCCGCCACGAATCCGGCCATTCTCTGCTGGGCGACGGGCTGGACCAACTATCTGCCCGGCCCCGTCCTCAGCAACCAGTACCTGAACGCCGAAAACGCGCTGGGCGCGGCGTTCGGCGCGGAGGGCCAGACCAACGAGTTCCACGTGACCGGCCTGGGCGACCAAGGGTCGATCACGCTCACGTTCCCCGTCCCCATCGCCGACGGCCCCGGCCCCGATTTCGCGGTGTTCGAGAACGCCTTCGCGGATACCTTCCTCGAGCTCGCCTGGTGCGAAGTGTCCTCCGACGGCACGAACTTCGTCCGCTTCCGCGGCCACTGCCTCGCGCCGGAACCCATCGCGGATTTCACCGATCCGACAGCCTACGGCGGCTTCGCCGGCCGGCACGTCCAGGGCTTCGGCACGCCCTTCGACCTGCGGTTGCTGGCGGGCACGCCCGGACTCGACGTCCGCCGCGTCACCCACGTGCGCCTGGTCGATGTCCGCGGCGACGGCGCCACGCCCGACTCCTACGGCAATCCCATCTACGACCCGACGCCTGCGTGGGGTCCGGGCGATTTCGATCTCGACGCCGTGGGCGTGCTGAACGCGAACCTCGACATCGCGGTCGCGCCGGCGGCGGCCCCCGCCCTGCCGGGCTACGCCACCGTCCTCGAATACACCCCCACGCTGGCCCCGCCCGCCTGGCGCACGAACGACGTGCCCGCGCAGGGCGCGCCCGGCTTCTTCCGCTGGAAGCTGGTGAAATGACGCGCCGGCCGCCCATTCCGGTTTTTACGTGCGACGTAAAAACTTTGCCCGGTTTTTACGTAGAACGTAAAAACTTTGAGGCCGGTTTTACGTACGACGTAAAAAGGTTGGGAAATTTTTACGTACCACGTAAAAAGGCCCGGCGCGCCGCGTTTTCGCTGATCGAGCTGTTGGTGGCGGTGGCGGCGACGGCGCTGCTGGCGGCGATTCTGATCCCGGCGCTGCCGGCGGCGAAGACGGCGGCGGAAGGGGCGGTCTGCCGTTCGAACCTGCGGCAACTGGCGGCGGCGAACCTGGCCTATGCGGCGGACCACGGACGCTACGTGGCGGCGGCGGCGGACATCGAGGGCGCCAATTCGATCCGCTGGCACGGCGTGCGCTCCGGCGGGGAGTTCGACGGCGCGCAGGGGCCGCTCGCGCCGTACCTCGGCGGCGGCGGCGCCAGCGCCTGGGTGCGCCGCTGCCCGGGGTTCCGGCCCGATGCGGAAGGCTTCGAGGCATCGTGCGGCGGCTACGGCTACAACGCGCTGGGGGTGGGCTCGGAGCTGTGCCTGCCCGGCGGCGGGCAGCAGGTCGGCATGCGCCCCACCGCGCTGGCCCGGCCGGCGCAAACGGTCATGTTCGCGGACGCCGCCTACGTGCAGGGCAACGGCGCGAAGGCCAAGCTCATCGAGTATTCGTTCGCCGAGCCGCCGCGGTTCGCCGGCGGGGGCACGCCGTGGCCGACCATCCATTTCCGCCACCGGGGCAAAGCCAACGTGGCCTGGGCGGACGGCCACGTGACCGCCGAAACCCTGGACCGGACGGGCTCGCGGGGGAGCGCCCAAGGGCTGGGCTGGTTCGGACCGGACGACAACAGCCTGTTCGACCCGTTCTGATCGCGCGCCGGCCTCCGGCAGCTCGAGGGCATTCAAACGGGTCGTTTCGTATGATCATTAATTAATGATGATACGAATTCATATTACGCATATTCCTATTTCTTACAATTAGATACAGTTTTATGACTGTCGATTTACATATGATGTTTAATTAATGATCATGCGAATGACGGGGAGCTTTTGGCAGGCCAACGGAGACCGAGCGGGCGGCCCGCCGCCTGCCCTGAAAATCAATTTGCCTATATTTGCAGATTGACGGACAGGGGCGGATCGTCTAGTTTTCCCCGCGTCGATACAACTCTGGCTGTTCTGTGAGAGTGGGTTTTCCCACTCTTTTGCATATCGGGAGTTGGCGGATGGTCGCGCTTTTCCCCCGCATGGGGAGGAGGTTTGAAATATGAACAACGAATTGCTGGCCGTATTTGAATACATGGAGCGGGAGCGCAAGCTGGACCGCGAAACGCTCGCCGAATTGGTCGAGTCCGCCTTGCAGGTGGCCGGGCGCAAAAGCATCGGGCGCGTGCGGGATTTGCGCGTCGTGATCGATCGCAAGACGTTGGAAATCAAGGCCTTCGCGAGCATCCAGGTCGTGGACTTCGTCCGCAACCGCGACGAGGAAATGTCCCTCGACGATGCCCAGGCGAAGTTCCCGGGCAAGAATCTCAAGCTCGGCGACCTGATCGAAATCGAAGTCACTCCACGCAATTTCGGGCGCATCGCCGCCCAGACGGCCAAGCAGGCCATCATCCAGAAGCTGCGCATGGCCGAAAAGGACAAGGTCTACGGCATCTACAAGGACCACGTGGGCGACATCGTGACCGGCACCGTCCGGCGCTTCGACCGCAGCGACGTGTTCATCGACCTCGGCGACGCCGAGGGCGTCATGCCCGGCAAGGAACGCGTCCCGAGCGAGGAATACCAGATCGGCGACCGCATCCGCTTCCTGCTGCTGAACCTCGACGCCCAGGCCCAGGGCACGCAGCTGACCCTCTCGCGCGCCAATCCCGACTTCATCAAGAAGCTCTTCGAACTGGAAGTCTCGGAAATCGCCGACGGCACGGTCGAAATCAAGGGCATCGCCCGCGAAGCCGGCTTCCGCACCAAGATCGCCGTCCATTCCAACGACGATAAGGTCGATCCGGTCGGCGCGTGCGTCGGCCTGCGCGGCCAGCGCGTGAAGAACATCGTCCGCGAGCTGTCGGGCGAGAAGGTGGACATCGTCAAGTGGAGCACGGACATCAAGACGTTCGTGACCAACTCGCTGGCGCCGGCCAAGCTGCTGCGCCTCGAGGTCGAGGAACTCGACAACGTCGTCAAGGTGATCGTCGAGGCCGACCAGCTCTCGCTGGCGATCGGCAAGAAGGGCCAGAACGCCCGGTTGACCGCCAAGCTGACGGGCTGGAAGGTCGACATCCAGAAGGACGAAGGCGACATCACCTTCGAGGAAAAGATCGCGCGCGCCACGGACCAACTGGCCGCGGTGGAAGGCATCGGCCGCGAGCACGCCGAAAAGCTCGTCGCGGCCGGCTTCCTCACGCTCGAGGGCATCCTCGCGGCGGAAATCACGGATCTGGTCGACGTGGACGGCTTCGACGCCGACGTCGCCCAGCAGGTGCGCGCCGCGGCCGAGGCCGCGTTCGAGCGCGAAAACGGAAAGGCGACGGAGTAACCATGAGAATCTGCGACCTCGCCAAAGAACTGATGACCACGGGCAAGGAGCTCCTGGCCCTCCTGCAGGCGCGCGGCTGCTCCGCGCGCAGCACGCAGGCCAACCTGACGCCGGATCTGGAACAGTACCTGCGCGACGAAATCCGCCGCATCTACTACGGCGGCGCCGCGGCCGCCGCGCCGGCCCCGGCCGCGACGGAAGCCGCCCCGGCGGCCGAAGCCGCCGCTCCCGCGGCGGAAGCCGTTCCTGCGCCCACGGCCGAGGCCCCCGCCCCGGAACCGGCCGCGCCCGCCGCCGAAGCAACCCCCGCCCCGGCCCCCGCGGCCGAGGCCCCCGCCGAGGCCAAGACCGTCGCCATCAAGGGCCACGTCGTCGTCAAGGAATTCGCCGATCTGCTGGGCATCAAGCCCAACGTCCTGATCGCCAAGCTCATGAAGCAGGGCATCTTCGCGTCCATCGGCATGAAGATCGATTTCAAGGCGGCCGAACCGATCGCCAAGGAACTCGGCTTCGTGCTCGAGCACGAAAAGAAAGCCCCGCCGCCGCCCCCGCCCGTCAAGGCGGAGCCCAAGCCGGAAGCCCCGGCCGAAGACGCGAAGGACGACCTCCAGCCGCGGCCGCCGGTCGTCACCTTCATGGGCCACGTCGACCACGGCAAAACGTCGCTGCTCGACTACATCCGCAAGGCGCACGTCGCCGCGGGCGAAGACGGCGGCATCACGCAGCACATCGGCGCCTACCAGGTCGAACACCAGGGCCGCCTGATCACCTTCCTCGACACCCCCGGCCACGAAGCCTTCACCGCCATGCGCGCGCGCGGCGCCAACCTCACGGACATCGCCGTGATCGTCATCGCCGCCGACGACGGCATCATGCCGCAGACCAAGGAAGCCATCCAGCACGCCCAGGCCGCGAAGGTCGCCATGATCATCGCGATCAACAAGAGCGATCTGCGCACGGCCAATCCCGACCGCGTGAAGCGCCAGCTCCAGCAGATGGGCCTCGCGCCCGAAGACTGGGGCGGCGATCTGATCTGCTGCCCCGTCAGCGCCACCAAGGGCGACGGCATGGACCACCTGCTCGAGATGATCTTGCTGCAGGCCGACGTGCTCGAGCTCAAGGCCAACCCCCGCCGCAAGGCGCAGGGCTACGTCATCGAATCGCGCCTCGAAGCCGGCATGGGCCCCACGGCCAACGTGCTGGTCACCAACGGCACCCTCCAGCTCAACGACGCCGTCGTCTCGGGCTCCTGCTGGGGCCGCGTGAAGGCCATGATCAACGACCAAGGCAACAAGGTCCGCACGGCCGGCCCCTCCGCCGCCGTCAAGATCCTCGGCCTGACCAGCGTGCCGGCGCCCGGCAGCGAATTCCACGTCTACAAGAACGACCGCGAAGCCCGCCAGGTGGCCGAAGAGCGCGCCGCGGCCGAACGCCTGCAGTCGCTCGGTGGCGAGGCGCCCAAGGCGCCCCTGACCCTCGACGAACTGCTCCAGGAAAAGGCCGGCGGCGACAAGCGCACGCTCAACGTCATCCTCAAGACCGACGTGCTCGGCTCGCTGGAAGCCATCCGCGGCTCCCTCGAGGGCATCAAGAGCGAGAAGGTCGACCTGGAAATCATCGGCACCGGCGCGGGCAACGTGTCGGTCAACGACGTCCTGCTGGCGTCCGCCTCCAAGGCGGTCATCCTGGGCTTCCACGTCGCCAAGGACAACGGCGCCGGCGCCGAAGCCAAGCGCAAGGGCGTCGAAATCCGCCTGTATTCGATCATCTACGAGATGCTCGACGACGTGAAGAACCTGTTGACCGGCTTGCTCGAGCCGATCATCAAGGAGCACGTCAACGGCCAGGCCGCGATCCGCCAGATCTTCGACATGGGCAAGCGCGGCAAGGTCGCCGGCTGCATGTGCCTGAAGGGCAAGGTCACGCTCAAGGGCCGCGCCCGCGTCAAGCGCAAGGACGAGATCCTCTACGAAGGCAAGATCCAGACCCTGCGCCGCTTCCAGAACGAAGCCGCGTCGGTCAGCGAAGGCCAGGAATGCGGCATCGTCCTCGACCGCTTCTCCAACTTCGCCGAAGGCGACATCATCGAATCCTACGAAATCGAAAAGGTCGCGCAGGAACTGTAGGCCCCCGGCTCCGGTCTCTAGTCTCTGGTCCCTGGTCTATCGACTTATTATCAGCCATGAAAGCCGACCGCATCACCCGCGTCAACGAACTGATCCGCCGCGAACTGGGCGTGCAGCTCTACCGCCTCGTGAACCGGGCGGATTTCGACGCCGCGGCGGTCACCTTCACCCACGCGCTCACGTCCGTGGACCTGCGCAGCTGCCGCGTGCTCGTCTCCATCCGCGGCGAACCCGCCGAACAGGAGCGGATGCTCGCCGTCCTCAAGCGGCACCGCGTCGAGTTCCAGGAGGCCATCGGCCAGAACGTCGTCCTGCGCTACACCCCGCAGCTCCATTTCGTTCTCGACCATTCCGTCGAGCAGGGCGACCACGTCCTCGGGATCCTCAACCGGATGGAAACCTCCGGCGAGATCGCGCCGGACGCCGGCGAAGACGCGCCGGCCGACGAAGACGCCGACGGGCCGCCCGCCTGAGCCCCCCATGGCCGCGTCTTCCCTCGCCTCGCTCGGTCCGCTCGACGGCCTCCTGCTCGTCGACAAGCCCTCCGGTCCCACCTCGCACGACGTCGTCGCCCGGATCCGCCGCCGGTTCCGCATCCCCAAGGTCGGCCACGGCGGCACGCTCGACCCCATGGCCACCGGGCTGCTCGTCATCCTCCTCGGCAAGGGCACCAAGATTTCCGACCGCGTCATGGGCCACGACAAGACCTACGAAGGCACCTTCCGCCTCGGCATCGAAACCGATTCGCAGGACGCCGACGGCCAGATCGTCGCCGAAAAGGATCCCGCCGGGATCGCGGCCGCGCAGGTCGAAGAGCAGTTCAAGCTCCGCCTCGGCGACCAGATGCAGCTGCCGCCGATGGTTTCCGCCATCAAGATCCAGGGCGTGCCGCTCTACAAGCTGGCGCGCAAGGGCGAAACCGTCGAACGCCAGCCCCGGTTCATCCACGTCTACCGGTTCGAGCTGCTGGATTTCACTCCGCCCGACGTCCGCTTCCGCGTCGAATGCACCAAAGGCACCTACGTGCGGACCTTGGCGCACGACGTCGGCCAGGCGCTGGGCGTCGGCGCCCATCTCGTCGCGCTGCGCCGCACGCAGATCGGCCGGATCGACGTCGCCCACGCCCACCCCCTCGCCGAACTCCTCGAAGCCCCGGCCCTCGACGGCAAGGTCATTCCCCTCGCCGCGGCCTTGCCGTTGCTGGCTTGAGAACCCGTTGGCCATTGGCGGCTGCGGATCGAACTTGATTATTGGATATTGGACATTGAATATTGGATATTGAGGATTCCATGCCCCTCTCCGCCGCCAACGAAGCTCCGCTCGTGCTGGCCATCGGCCAGTTCGACGGCGTGCACCGCGGCCATCAGGCCGTCTTCCGCACCGCCGTCGCCTCCGCGGCGCGTCTGGGCGGCATCCCGGCCTGCCTCACCTTCCGGCCCCACGTGGCGCAACTGCTGAATCCCGCCGGCGCGCCCCTGCTGCTGGCCACGCCCGAGCAGAACGAGGCGCTCATCGCCGCCTGCGGCATCCAGCAGATCCACGTCATCCCCTTCACCCGCGAATTCGCCGCCATGGGCCCGGCCGAATTCCTCTCGCTGCTGAAAATGGAATTTCCGTCCCTCGCCGAAATCGTCGTGGGCGAGAACTTCACGTTCGGCAAGGACCGCGCGGGAAATCGCGGCACGTTGCCGAGCCTTTCGGCGGCCCTGGGCCTGCGCGCGCATCTCGTCCCCCACGTCGAGCACGGCGGCGCGCCCGTTTCCAGCACGCGCATCCGCGCCGCCGTGGCCGCCGGCGATCTGCCGCTGGCCAAAACCCTGCTCGGCCGAGCGTTTGCGTTGGCCGGCGCGGTCGTCCGCGGCCGCGCCGTCGGCCGGTCCCTCGGCTTCCCCACCGCCAACGTCCGCCCCGACCTGCCCATCCGCCCGGCCCCCGGCATCTACGCCGCGCGCCTGGTGCTCCCCGACGGCGCGCCTCCGGGCGCGGCTTTCGTGCCGGATCCGGCCGATCCCGCGCAGGCCCATTTCGGAAAAGTCGTCGAAATCCACGTGCCCGGCTTCGCCCGCGACCTCTACGGCCAGCGGGTCGAAATCGCCTTCACCCGGCGCCTGCGCGGCCATATGCATTTTGCGGACGCCGCCGCGGCGGCCGTCCAGATCGGCCGCGACGTCCAGGCCGCCCTCGCCGCCGACGCCGAGGAAAACCCGTGAGCAAGCCTGCGCCCGCCACCGAACTCCTCGCGCCCGCGGGCGAAAAAGCCGCGGCCTACGCGGCGTTCGCGTTCGGCGCCGACGCCGTCTACACCGGCCTGCCGCGCTTCTCCGCGCGCGCCGAAGCCGTCAACCTCGCCCCGCGCGAGCTCGAGGAGATCGTCGCCTACGCCCACGCGCTGCCGCGCCCGCGCCGCGTCTACGTCACGCTCAACACGCTGATCCGCGAAGCCGAATTGCCGGATCTGGTCCGCTCCCTCGCGCTCTGCGCCGCAGCCGGCGCGGACGCGGTCATCGTGCAGGATTTCGGCGTGGCCCGCCTCGCGCGCAAGCATTTCCCCGGCCTGCGCCTGCACGCGTCCACGCAAATGGCGCTGCACAACCTCGAAGGCGTCCGCGCCGCCGCGCGCCTCGGCTTCCAGCGCGTCACGCTGGCCCGCGAACTGACCCTCGACGAACTCCGCTCCATCGCGAAACAGGCGCCGGCGGAAATCGAAGCCTTCCTGCACGGCGCGCTGTGCTACTCCTATTCGGGCCTGTGCCTCTACTCCGCCCTGCTGCGCGACCGCTCCGGCAACCGCGGCGCGTGCGCCTATCCCTGCCGCGACGCCTTCTGCGCCGCGGGCGCGCCCGGCGCCGCGCCCGTCCGCCCCGGCCTCGTGTTTTCCATGAAGGATCTCGCCGCCGGCGCGTCCATCCACGATCTCGCCCAGGCCGGCGTGGCCTCGCTCAAGATCGAAGGCCGCAAGAAATCCCCGCTCTACGTCGCCGCGGCCGTGAACTACCACCGCAAGCTCCTCGACCGCATGTTCAAGGCCGGCGAGCAGGAACAATGCGCGCACGACCTGCGCACCATCTTCTCGCGGCCCTGGACCGGCCTCTACCTGAAATCCAAGGCCAACCGCGACGTCATCGATCCCGACGCCACCGGCCACCGCGGCACGCCCGTCGGCCGCGTGGAAAACGCCGGCCGCGATTTCATCCAGTTCCGCCCGCGCCTGCCCCTCGAAGTCCACGACGGCCTCCAGGTCGAGCTGCCCGGCGAAACGCGGCCCTTCGGCTTCGCCGTCGAGGAAATCCTGCTGTCCAACGGCCGGCGCGTTTTCGAGGCGCCGGCCCAAACGCTCCTGCAAGTCCCGTTGCCGCCGGCGGCCCCGCGCATCCCCACGGGCACGGACCTGTTCCTCGCCTCCTCGCAGGCCGTCAAGCGGCGCTACCGCTTCGACCTGCCCAATCCGCGCGACCTGCGCCGCCGCTTTCCGCTCGACGTCGAACTGGCCCTGTCCGCGGACCGCGTCGAAGCCCGCGCGACGGCCCGCGCCGACGGCCACGACCTCGCCGCGGGCGCGACCCTGGCCGGCCCCTTCGCCGCCGCCAAGAATCCGGATGCCGCGCCCGCCGCGCTCCAAGCCGCGTTTTCCAAGCTCGGCGACACGCCCTTCGAGCTGCGCAAGCTCGCGCAAAACGGCCCGGCGATCTTCATCCCCGTCTCGCAACTCAACGCCCTGCGCCGCGACCTGACCACCGCGCTGGAGCAGCAGCTCCGCGACGCCCGCGAGCAACACGTCGAGCAAACCATTTCTTCCCTCTCCCTTCTGAACCCTGAACCCTGTTCCCTGTCCCCTTCCGCAGGAACGTCCCCGTTCCTGCTGAAAACCGACCAGCCCTCCGTCGTCCTCGCGGCGTTTCCCGACGGCGAGATTCCGCGCGTCACGGAACTCATCGTCGAACTCGGCCGCGAGAGCGTCGCGCAGATCGAAGCCGTCCTGGCGCAACTGCCCGAGCGGATCGCGGTGCGGTTCGCCCTGCCGATGATCGCGCGCGCGTGGGACCGCGAGGAGCTGGGGGCCCAGATCCGGCATTTCCACGACCGGGGCCACCGCCGCTGGGAAGCCGCGAACCTCTCCGCGCTGGAATTCGTGCCGCGCGCGGACGAGCTCGATTGGTCCGCCGACTGGCCGCTCTACGTCCTCAATTCCGCGGCCCTCGCCGAACTGCGCGAGCGGGGCGTTTCCCGCTTCACGGTTTCGCCCGAAGACACCGCCGAAAACGCGGCGCGGCTCGCCGCGCGCCACCCGCTCGCGCTCGTCTGGCCCGTGCACCGCGATCCGCCGCTGTTCATTTCCGAATCCTGCCCGCATGCCGCGCAGCTCGGCCGCTGCCCCGGCCCGGCCAACTGCGATTTCACCGAGCAGGCGTTCACGTCCAAGGCCGGCGAAGCCGTCCGGACCGTCAACCGCAATTGCCGCTTCTACACCCTGCTCGACCGGCCCGCCGCGTTGCCCGTGCCGCCCGGCGCGCCGTTCGTGCCGCGCGCGGACTTCCTGTATCGCGCCTGGACGCCCGACGCCCTGCGCCGCGCCCTCGTGCATCTTCTCTGAGTTCCGGCCTTGCCAACCGGCGGGGCCCGCGCCATCATGGGGGCCGTCAAGGAACGAGGTGCCGACATGATCAAGAACATCCTCATCGGCGTCGATGGCTCGCCCGGCAGCGCGGCCGCCCGCGATCTCGCCATCGACTGGGCCCGGCGGCTCGACGCCCGGCTCGAAGCCGTCCACGTCGTCGATTCCCGGATGCTCGAATTCCCGCTCGTGGCGCCGCAGGCCGGCGTGATCGGCTGGAATCCCGGCGCGGTCAACGGGCTGCAGCAAGCCCTGCGCCAGCGCGGCGAAACCCTCCTGCGCGACACCGCCGCCGTCGCCGAACAAGCCGGCGTGCCGTTGACGACCTCCCTTGAATTCGGCCATCCCGCGCAAGTCCTGGCCGACATCCAGTCGCGCACCGAACTCGTCGTCCTCGGCCGCCAGGGCGAGCATTCCAAGACCGCGCCCGATCTCACCGGCTCGACCATGGAGCGCTTCATCCGGCGGGCCGACCGGCCCTGCCTCGTGGCGCCGGCGGTGGCCCGGCCCGTTTCCAAGATCCTCGTCGGCGTGGACGGTTCGCCCTCCGCGGGCCGCGCGCTGCGCGAAGCCGTCGACCTGGCCAACGCGTTCCGGATTCCGCTGGTGATCCTGACCGTGGCCGAAAAGGAAAGCGACCTGCCGCGCGCGCAACAGATCAACATCGAGGCCCATTGCATCGCGCGCGCCCACGATTGCGCGGCGGCGGCGATTCCCGCCGTCGGCGTGCCCGCGCCGACCGTCATGGAAAAGTGCGCGGAGACCGGCTGCGACCTGGTCGTGCTGGGTTCCCACGGCCACGGCTGGATCTACGACCGGCTGATCGGCAGCGTGGCCGCCCACGTCGTTTCCCGCGGCGAGACGCCTGTTCTGCTCGTCCGCTGAACTCCCGGTTCCGCACCGTTTTTTACGTGCTACGTAAAACCGCGCGAAAGTTTTTACGTTCCACGTAAAACTCCGCCAAACTTTTTACGTTCTACGTAAAACTCCCTCAGCTCTGGACGGGGCAGCGGCCGGCGCGCGCGAGCGCGTCGCGGCCGACGGGGCCGGGCCGCAGGATTTCGATCGTTCCCGCGGAGATTTTCACGACGGTGCTGGCGGCGCCGACGGCGACGGGGCCCGCGTCGAGCGCCAGCGCGACATGCGGCGCCAGCGCGGCCCACGCGTCCGCCGCGGTCAGCGCCGGCGGCTGGCCGCTGCGGTTGGCGCTGGTGACCGCCGGCGCCACGTCGCCCAGTTCGCGCAGCCATGCGAGGGCCACGGGATGGTCCGGCACGCGGAATCCGTCCCAGCCGCCCGCGCCGTTGGGCAGCACCAGCGTGAGCGGGCCCGGCCAGAAGGCCGCGGCGAGGCGTTCGGCGATTTCATCCACCTGCGCGCCCGCCGCGCGCACGGCGGCGAGGCCGGCGGCGAAAAACGCGATGCGCTTGGCTTCGTCGCGCCCTTTGGCGGCGCAGAGCTTGGCCAGCGCGGCCGGGGAATCGGCGCGCGCGGCGACGCCGTAGACGGTTTCGGTGGGCACGATCACCAGCTCCCCCGCCCGCAACAGGTCCGCCGCCCGGCGGATGGCGGCGGGATCGGCCGGCACGCAACCGGCGCGGTCAGCGGGAGACGCCATAGCCGAGCGCCTTGAGGCCCAGCAGCACGTCCGTGGCCCGTCGCAGATAGGTGTCGTTGCGCGTGCGGTCGCGCAGCGCCTTGTCTTCCTTCTCCTCGTCGGTCAGGGTCTGGCCCTTGCGCAACACGGGGGCTTCGGGCTCGTAGACGGTCTCGTCGAGCGCGGAATCGGTGATGGCGACGTCGGGGCGCACGCCGCCGACGCCGGCATAGACCATGCCGTCGGGCGTCTTGAGCTGGCGCGTGGCCAGGAGCGCATAGCGGCCGGTGGAAAGCTTCTTCGGCTCGCGGATCAGCGGATCGCCGGCGGTTTCGCGGCCGATGATCATGGCGCCCTGGACGCCGCCGGCGAGCACGGCCGCCAGCAGTTCGGCCGCGCCGCTGGTTTCTTCGTCCACCAGCACCATCAGCGGCAACGAGGCCTTCGGCGCCGGACCGGATTCGACGACCGCGATCTCGTTGCCGAGGCGGTCGGCCAACGTGTAGAGCACGGGGCCGGTCGGCGCGAACAGGGCCGCCACGGCCGGGATTTCCCCTGCGGCGACGCCGTTGGCGCCGCGCAGGTCGAGAATGGCGCCGAACTTGTCCGCGGCCTGCCAGCGTTCCAGCGCCGCGGCGATCTCGGCGCCGGCGCCTTCGAAGAGGCCGGCCGCGCGCAGGTAGCCCATGCCCGCGGGCAGGTCTTCCACGTCGGTCAGGGAGCTCTCCGCGCGGCGCACGCGCTCGACGGCGACGGTCCGGCTCTTGCCGTCCGCGCCCAGCAGGCCCACGTCGAGCCCAGGCGCGTCGCCTTCGGCCAGCAATCCGCGGACGTACTTGAGGGCCGCGCCGGTCAGGACGGCCCGCTCGCCGACTTTCTCGATCTGGTCGCCGGGCTGGATGCCCGCGGCGGCCGCGGGCGAATCCGCGCGGACGGCCGCCACCTTGGGCAAGCCGTCCGCCACCGCCACGAGCGTCAGGCCGACGTCCCACTCGCGGTCGGACAGGCGGCGCGAACGCGCCGCCAGATCCGCCTCGTCGAGGAACGTCGCGGAAGGTTCGCTGGCGCGGATGAGGGCTTCGAGCAGGGCGGCCTTGGCAGCGCCGTCGACGGGCGTCGCCAGCCGGTTGTCGGCCAGCACGCGCAAGCCCTCGGCGACGGCGTCGCACAGTTCCTGCGCGACGCCGGCCGGAGCCGGCGCATCCGTCGCGACCGCTCCCGCCGGAGCCGCCGCCGCCCAACCGATTCCGGCGGCGCACAGCGCCGCTCCCGCATTTTTCCATCGCGCCATGTTGCGATCCTTTCCGCGATCCTCAGAACCGATAGCCGCCGCCTAGCGAGAGGACCCAGTATTCGTTTTCGATGCCGGCGACGTCGTCGCCGCCGCCGCGCTCGCCCGTCGAAGCGTCGTAGTATTCCATGTCGCCGACGATCAGGTCGATGGTCTGCACGTCGAACGCCGCGGCCAGGAAGGCGCCTTTCAGCGGGCCGCGCGAGAAGGCATAGCGGACGTCCAGTCCGAAGCCGAGCATGTCGCCGCCCTCGAATTCTTCCTTGAAATGCAGGGTCCGGGCCACGTGCTCGTCCCAGTCCGTCGCTTCGACGGACGGGCTATAGGTCAGGCGGCCGGCCACCGTGAAGTCGCCCTTGGTCCAGTCCACGCTGGCGCCGAGATAGGGCATGCGGAATTCCTGTTCGTAGTTGATCATGTTCTCGCCGTCGAGATCCTGCGGCACGTAGCCGTATTCGGGATAGAGCAGGTACCGGCCGCTGTCTTCCCAGGTCCAGCCGTTCTGCTTGTAGCCGAGGAACCCGCGCACGATCAGGTCGTTCCACTCCACGACGTCATAGGCCACGTTCAGGTCGAAGAGATAGCCTTCCGTCACGTCGACGTCGGACAGCGAATAATGGGTCCAGTCCGTGGAATACGGATCCAGCCAATCGTAGTCGTCCATTTCGCCGCTGCCTTCCGTCAGGGCGTTCCAGTAGCCGAAGTTGACGGTCAGCGCGTCCCAGACCTCGCGCTTGATGGGCCGGACGGAGAACTGGACGCCGCCCATGACGACGTCTTTCAGGTCCCAGTCCAACCGGCTCAGTTGCCGCCGGCTGCCGTCGACCGTCTCGTAGTCGTAGACGTGCTCCTTCGCCTCGCCGTTGAGCAGGCCGAACGAAAGCTGGCCGCCGACCGAAACGGGGAAATCCCCGTGCGGAGGCGCGATCACGTCCGCCTGGAAGGCCCAGGCCGCCAGCGGGAGTCCCACCATCGCCATCGAAACCAGAATCAACTTCCTCATCGTCGTTTCTCCTAGTCGTTGTTTGCGTTTGTTCCAACCCGGCCGGCGCGGGCTCGGCGCCGCATTCGATTGTCTGCCAGTCTGATCCACCCGCCCAGCACGGACAAGCGAAAAAACGGCTCCGGAAGCGGTTTGGGCGTTTTCTTTTGCTTGTCCGGCGTCCGGCGGCGAGGCAGAATCGGTTTTCCATGGATGCGACGATCCACATGCCGATCCTGCTGCAACCCGTGTACAAGGAATACATTTGGGGCGGCGACCGGCTGATCCACGAATTCCACCGGCGGCTGAATCCGGGCATCTACGCCGAGGCCTGGGAGATCGCCGACCATCCCGACGGCCGCACGCGCATCATCAACGGCCCCGACGCCGGCGCCACGCTGGCCGAAGCCATCGCCCACCGCGGACCCGAATTGCTCGGCGCGGGGCGCGCGGACAAGACCTTCCCGCTGCTGGTCAAGCTGATCGACGCGCGCGAAACCCTCTCCGTGCAGGTCCATCCGAACGACGCGGCCGCCGCGCGGTTCGGCGGCGAGGCCAAGAGCGAAATGTGGTACGTCCTGTCCGCCACGCCCGACGCCCACATCTATTCCGGCTTCAAGCCGGGCGTGGGGCCCGCCGAATTCGAGCAGGCCCGCGCGGCCGGCACGATCCCGAGCCTGCTGCAGCGCTTTCCGGCGCGGCCGGGCATGGTGTTCAACACGCCCGGCGGCCGCGTCCACGCCATCGGCGCCGGTTGCCTCCTGCTGGAAGTCCAGCAAGACGCCAACACGACCTACCGCCTCTACGACTGGGACCGGCTCGACAAAGACGGCCAGCCCCGCCCCCTGCACCTCGAGAAAGCCCTGCAGGTGATCGACTGGACCCAGACCGCCAGTCCCGTCGCGCCGATCCTGCCCGAACTGACCCAGCCCGGCGGACTCGTTGCCCGCCTGCTGCTGGACGATCCCCACTTCCACGTCGAAGAATGGACCGTGGACGCGCCGTGCCAGGTCCGGCACGACGCCCGCAGCTTCTGGATCCTGTTCCCCGTCGACGGCGACGTGCGCATCAAAACGCCCGGCCAGCCCGCGATGATCCTGCAGCGCCGTTCCACCTGCCTGCTGCCCGCCGCGCTGGCGTCCTTCGCGCTCCAGCCCGCCCGGGAAGGCAGCGGGCCCGCCCGGCTGCTCGCCATCCGCCAGCCATGAAGCCGGTCCGCGACGTCGCCTTGGTCGGCCTCGGCGCCATCGGCATCCTCTACGCCGGCCAGATTTCCGCCCGCGAGCCCCGTTGCCTGCGCATCGTCGCGGACGCCGCCCGCCTCGCCCGCTACCGGGCCGATCCGCCCGCCCTCAACGGCCGGCGGCTCGATTTGAACTACGCGACGCCGGAAGAATTCGGCCCGCCCGCCGATCTCGTGCTCGTCGCGGTCAAATCCACGGGGCTCGCCGCGGCCCTCCCGGTCATCGCGCCGCTGCTGGGCCCGGACACGCAGATCCTGCCGCTGCTCAACGGCATCACCGCGCAGGACGTCCTGGCCGAAGCGTTCGGCTGGCCGCGCGTGCTCTACGGCTTCGTCTATTGCTCGAGCGCGATGCGCACCGGCAACTCCGTCGTGCAGGACGGCGGCGAAAAAATCGTCTTCGGCGAGGCGACCAACGATCCGCCTGCCCCGCGCGTGCGGGCCATCGCCGAATTCTTCGACCGCCTCGGCATCCGCCACGACGTCCCCGCCGACATGCGCGCCGCCCAGTGGAAGAAATTCATCCTCAACGTCGGCATCAACCAGGCCCAGGCCCTGCTGCGCGCGCCGTCGCGCGAGATCCAGCGGAATCCCGAAGCCCTGCGGCTCGCCCGCACGCTGATGGACGAAGCCGCGGCCGTCGGCGCCGCCCTCGGCGTCGCCGGCGCGGCCGACGTGCCGGCCTGGGCCGAAGGCGTCATCCTCAAGGCCGCGCCGGAAAACCGCACCTCCATGCTCCAGGACGTCGAAGCCGGCCGCGCGCCCGAAATCGACCTCTTCGCCGAAACCGTCTGCCGCCTCGGCCGCCAATGCGGCATCCCCACCCCCGCCAACGAAATGGCGGT
>CALKWZ010000049.1 GCA_938003985.1 uncultured Verrucomicrobiota bacterium
ACGGCCGCCGGCCGCACGGCCATGCGTCCTGGTACTGGGCGCCGCCGCCCCCGCCCCCGCCGCCGCCCTACTGGGGCTATTACCCGCCGCCGCCCCCTCCGCCGCCCCCGCCGCCGGCCTACTATTACTACTACCGCCCCGGCTGGAGCGTCTCTTTCTCGTTCTAGGCCAACGGAACCTTGAACCCGGCCCCGTTCTGTGACAACGTAGCCGCCGGACGCCGGGACTTCCTCCCGGCTCCCGGCCCCCGAACCATGAGCGCATTCGACACTTCCGGCGACGACGAACGCTTCGTCCTGGAATCCGTCCGCCGCGTGCTCGACGGCGACGTCGAGGCCTTCGCCGGCGTCGTGAACGCGCACCGCGGCCTGATCGCCGCCGACCTCGCCCGCCGCCTGCCCGCGCAGGACGTGCCGGAAGTCGCCCAGGACGTCTTCCTGCGCGCGTACCGGTCCCTGCCCAACTTCCGCGGCGAGGCGCCGTTCCGGATCTGGCTGCTGCGCATCGCCCGCCACGCCGCGCTGGATTTCTGGCGCCGGAAGTACCGCCGCCGCGACCTCCTGCACGCCGATCTCGACGAGGCCGGCCTGCGCAACGTCGAAGCCGCCCAGCAGGAGCGCCTGGCGGAACAGGCCACGGACCGCGACGTCCGCGAAGCCGCCCGGGAATGGCTCGAGGCCGCCCTCGTGCGCCTCTCCCCGGACGACCGCGCCGTCATCGTCCTGGTCGAACTCGAAGAGCGCTCCATGGAGGACGCCGCCCGCCGGCTGGGCTGCGGCCTCTCCGCCGTCAAGGTGCGCGCGTTCCGCGCGCGCCGGCGGCTGAAAAAAGCCTTGGAAGACGTGCGGCCGGGAAAGGATAAACACCGATGAAAACCAACGACCCCCAACTCTGGGACCGGCTCCGGACGGCCTACCGCCCGGAAGCGCCCGAACTCGACGTGGCGTCCATCATGGACGCCGTGCGCCGCGAGGCCGCCGCGCGCCCCCTGCGCCGCGCCACCCCCGGCCTCGCCGGGCCGATCCCGGCCTGGGCCTGCACCGCCGCGGCCCTGCTCGCCGTCTTCGCCACCGGCGTCGTCGTGGGCCGCTCCGTGACCTTGGCCGACCAGCGCATCCGCGACGCCTGGACCCAGACCGTCCGGCCCGAGGAATTCGCCGCCAGCATTTTGACGTTCGACGCCGACGCGGACGACGACGCCGACCCCAGCCTCTGATTCCGGGAGACCCGCCATGAGAAAAACCAAACTGACCCTCCTCCTGCTTTCCGCCATGCTCGTCGGCGTGTGCCTGGGCTTCTTCGCCTACGACGCCGTCATCCGCGCCCGCATCCGCCATTTCTCCCAGATCCCGGGCAACATGCCCGAGCACATCGTCGCCCGCCTGACCGAGCGCCTGGAATTGGACGCCGACCAGCAGACCGCCGTCCGCGCCATCGTGCAATCCTACGACGGCCGCCTCCAGGAAGCCCGCGACCAGAGCCGCGCCGTTCTCGACGCCCTCTTCGCCGGCATGCGCAGCGAAATCGCCGTCCACCTGACCCCCGAGCAGCAGGCCGAACACGCCCAGCTCGTCGCCGAACTCGAACAGCGCCGGCAGGAAAACCGCGCCCTGCGGCGCGCCTTGGACATCCCCCCGCCCAACCATCCGCCCGCGCCGGCCAAGTAGCGCTGGCCATCCCGCGCCGTTCCGTCTATTCTCGCCGCATGAGCATCCACCTCCGCAGGCTGTGGGCCGGGCTGTGCCTGGCCGCCCTTCCCGTCTACGCCGAGCCCGCGCCGCCGCCGGTCGCGCCCATCCCGGCCACCGAATTCCGCGGCTGGACCAACGCCTTCCGCCTCCAAAACGACCGCGCCGAAGCCGTCTTCGTCCCCGCCGTCGGCCGCCTCGTCCATTTCGCGCGCCTGGACGGCGCCAGCCCGTTGCGGCTCGAGCCCGCCTTGGCCGGCAAAACGCCCGCCGCCGGCGAGTCGTTCTTCAACCTCGGCGGCGACTGGTTCTGGCCCGTCTCCCAGGCGCGCTGGCCCGCGCTGTCCGCGGACGGGAAGGATTGGCCGCCGCCCGCCGTGCTCGGCGACGAAACCCCGTGGACCGGCACCGCCTGGACCGACGCCGACGGCGCCCCCTGCGTCCAGTTCGTCCGCCGTTACGGCGCGCCGCTGAACGTCGAAGCCACCCGCCTGTTCCGCCTCGAACCCACCTCCGCCGTCCTCGTCGTCCGCCAGCGCCTCGAACGCACCGCGCCCTCCGAGATCCCCGTCGTCCTGTGGAACGTCAGCCAGATCGCCCAGGCCGAACACGTCGTGCTGCCCACCGACGAAGATTCCAAGTTCCGCGGCGGACTCAAGGCCCTGATGGGCCGCCTGCCGCCGCGCCAGCAGCTCGCCCGCTGCGGCGCTGCCGCCGTCTACCGCGTCGCCCCCGGCGCCGAAACCAAGCTCGGTTCCGACTCCCCGCGCGGCTGGATCGCCGCCGCGCGCGGCGCGGACGTCGTCTTCGAAGCCGTCGCCAATTCCGCGACCGGCGACTATCCCGACGGCGGCTGCGTCGTCGAAGTCTACTCCAACCAAGGCCTCGGCTATTCCGAGATCGAGACCCTCAGCCCCGAGCTGCCGCTCGAACCCGGCACCGTCCTCGAAAACGTCCTGCGCATCCAATTGGCCACCACCGACGCCCCCCTCGCCGCCTGCCCCCTCGCCGACGCCCTCCGCGCCCTCTTCCCCGACCGTTGGTAATTGGATGTTGGACATTGGTTATTGGATATTGTCGCGGATTCGGATTTTTGTAGCTGGCCCCGGTGGGGCCGGCCATAGGAGAAACAGCCCCGGCCCCACCGGGGCCGGCTACAACAAATCCAGAAACGCTAAAAAGCCGGCCAAACAGGAATAAGGATCCCCCCTCCTGTTTTCCTGAAAAATTCCTGTTTTCCTGCAAACTTCCTGTTTTCCTGCTGAAAACCCCCGTTTTCAGCCCGCCCAAGCCCGTTGCGAGCCCTTTTTCGGAATTTTTTGCCTCCGCAGGCCTCCTCCGGGCCCGCCAAACGCCCGCCCGAACCCCAAAACCACCGACTACGCAGGAAAACAGGATCAAGCCCCCATCCCCTCCTGTTTTCATGAAAATCTCCTGTTTTCCTGCTAAAATTCCCCTCCGGAGCCCCCTGGCGGCCCAAAATCGGCCCAAAATGCACTTTTCGCCCGTTATCCAGCCCATTTTCGCGTTTTTGGCGCATTTCGTAGTTTGACCCCGTTTTCAGCCCTCCATTCGTGCCATTCGCTAAATTCGTAGTTTGCCCCCCGTTTTCGGCCATTTTCTCCCCATTTTTCGCGTTTTTCGCGTCCCGACCTCCCCAGAGTGTCGGGATTGCCGTTTCCAGCCCCGTTGCGAGCCATTTTCAGCCCGAATAAGTCATTTTTAAGACATTTTTGACCAATTTCAGCCCCAGATCCGCCCCCCGACGCCTCCGGACCGTCCAAATGCCGTTTCGGCTTGCCCTTCGCCCCGTTTTCCGCAAAGATTTTGCCGCCAGCTAAAACCCCATGCGCACGACGACGCCCAGGCGAGTTGCGAGAGAGCGGAATTATAATTTATAGGACTGACCCCTTTTCGCGCGGCGCGGACGTCGTCTTCGAAGCCGTCGCCAATTCCGCCGCCGGCGACTATCCCGACGGCGGCTGCGTCGTCGAAGTCTACTCCAACCAAGGCCT
>CALKWZ010000050.1 GCA_938003985.1 uncultured Verrucomicrobiota bacterium
AGACGGCGTAGACGACGACCTGGGCGGGGCGCAGGACGGCCGGGAGCGGTTCGCCGGTCAGCAGGTCCTTCTTCGCCGAGGGATGAGGCAGGACGAGCGGCTGCTCGCGGTGCATGTCGCCGTTGCCGAGGATCGCGAAGGCCTTTTTGAAACCGGGCTTCTGGCGCAGGTAGCCGAAGACGGCGCGGTTGCCGGTTTCCAGCGGGATGATCGTGCCGGGGGAGGCGTCGCTGAAGAGCTCGCGGTGCTTGTCGCGCAGGGCGTGCACGCGGCGCAACGGGGCGACGAGCGTGTGTTCGCGCGTCCAGTCCATCGCGGCGGCGCTGAAGAGCGGCAGGACGGAGGCCGGCAGTTGCGCGACTTCCTCGTTGGTGAAATCGAAGCCGGTGTTGACGGGGACGGGTTCGGCCAGCTCGATGCCGTTGTGGAGGTAGGGCACGCCGGGGAGGAACGCGCCGATGGCCTGCGCGTAGAGGGCGAAGGCCGCGCCGCCGGCCCAGTGCACCGCGCGCGGGGTGTTGTGGTTTTCCGCCATGGCCATGAACGGCACGGGCAGGCCCGCGCCGTGGATCCAGCGCAGCCAGCCGCGGAAATTCTCGCCGTTGCGCACGGTCTGCATGAAGGGGCCGACGCAGACGTTGTAGCCTTCTTCGCGGGCGTGGGGCGTCAGGTTGAATTCCTCGGCCCAGAGCGCGAAGTCGGGATCGACCTGGCGCGCGCGCGCGACGAGCCCGCGCTTGAGGTCGGCCGGCAGCGCGTGGCCCATGTCGATCATCACGCCGTCGACGCCGAACGTCGTCTGGTAGTGGGGGATGACCTCGGTGATCTTGTCCCACAGCGGCCGCACGACGTGCTCGGGGCGCGCGAGCTGGGCGGAATACATCCTCACCGTGTTGTAGGCGATGTAGTTGAAATCGGGGTGGTCGTAGAGCCGCAGGTAGGTGACGTCCGTCCACGGCGGCTGCTCGGAGTCCGGGCCCCAGTCGCAGAAGGCGCCGGGGATGCGCACGGAAACGGGTGCGCCCGTGCGGGGATCGGGCGCCGTGCCGCGCCAGCAGCCGTTTTCGAGGCGGACGGTGTCGGGCGCGGGCGGCGCGGTGAACATGTCGCGGTAGATTGGGTGCGGGGGCAGCAGTTCGTGGAAGCGGCCGTTGCCGACGGCGTCGTAGATGTTTTTCAGTTCGTCGGGCGTGAACAGCGGCGCGCCGTAGGTGTCTTCGGATTTCTCGCCGTTCCGGCGGTCGGGCACGTCGGCGCGGATCCAGTAGAACCACTCGGGGTGCTCCTTGGCCCAGGCCGCGTCCTTGGCGGCGGTGCGGAAGACGAATTCCACGACGATGCGGATGCCGAGCCGGTGCGCGGCTTCGACGAAGGCGGCGAATTCGGTTTCGACGTCGAGCCCCAGCGCGGGCTCGGCGAGGTGCTCGTCGAGGGCGTAGGGGTCGCGGATCGCGAAGGCGCTGCCCATGTCGCCCTTGTTGCCGTCTTGGCCGATGGACGTGATGGGGAGCAAGTGGATCGTATTGCAACCGAGCGAGCGGATGAACGGCAGCATGGCGGTGGCCTTGAGGAACGTGCCGGTCTCGCGCCAGCCGGAGGCCATGGGCTCGCAGGAAATCTGGCCGTCGCCGTCGTGGTCGAAGGCCGCGCCGTAGCGGACAAGGAGGTTGTAGGCGATCGCGTTCTTGCCCCAGTCGCCGGGGACGTCGCCGTCGGTGACCCGCTTGCGGCGGGGGGACGCGAGAATACCGCGCAAACTGTTGAGGAAAAATTCCTCGGGGACGACGGACTGGGCGGCGGCGGGCCCCAGGGGGTCGAGCCACAGCCCGGGCATGCGGACCGCCGGCGAGGGTTGCGCGCGGCGCTCTTCGAGGCGGGCGATGACTTTCTTCAAAGCGGATTTCATGGGTGCTCCATTCAAAGGGGATCGAATGTAGGCCCGATCCGGCGAAAATGGAAGAGAAAAACGCTTTACTTGGCGATTTTTCTTTCCAATTCGCCCCCGCAACGCCATTCTGAAGCCTCGAAATCCTCGGAAATGGCATGAAAACGCCCCGAAAAGCCCCGAAATCGAAGCCGCAACGGCCTGATCCCGTTGAAGTTGCGGAATTCGAGCGCCGGCTGAGGCTCCGGGCGGGGGATCCGGAGGGGTTGGCCGATTTCTTCGCCCAAAAGCCGATTTGGATCGCGCGGGTGCCGGCCCGCCTGGACGTGATGGGGGGCATCGCCGACTACTCGGGGGCAAACGTTTGCGAGGGCACGTTGGGCGCCGGCGTGCTCGTCGCGGTCCAGCCGCGCGCAGACCGCCGGGTGCGCATCCGCACCGTTTCCCTCGCGCCGCGCTGCCTGCCGGTGGAGACGAGCTTCCCGCTCGCCTGGCTGGAATCCCGCGGCCAACCCGTGTCCTACGGCGAGGTGCAGGCGCTGTTCCGCGAAAACCACCTGGCGTCGTGGGCGGCCTACGCCGGCGGCAGCCTGTTCGCGCTGATCAAGGAAGAGGAACTGCGCCTGCGCGGCGGGTTCGACGTCCTGCTGCTGAGCGCGGTGCCGATGAACGCCGGCGTCGCGAGCTCGGCGGCGGTGGAAATCGGCACGTTGCGGGCGCTCGATGCCTGTTTGGATCTCGGTTTGGAACCGGCGCGCATCGCGCGGCTGGGGCAGATCGCGGAAAACCGCGTGGTGGGCGCGCCGTGCGGCATCATGGACCAGATCGCGATCGCCAGCGGCCGCCGCGGCCGGCTCGTGCACATCCTGTGCCGGCCGGGCTCGGTCGTGGACGCGGTGGAGATTCCCGAGGGCACGGGCTTCGTCGGCATCAATTCGATGGTGCGCCACTCGGTGGCGGCGGCGCCCTACGGCGACGTGCGCATCGGCGCGTTCATGGGCAAGCGCATCCTCAACGCCCTGCGCGCGCGGGACGGCCTGTCCGCGGTAAAATACCTGACGGAAATTTCGGCCAAGGAATTCGCCGCGCGGAGCCGGCACCTGCCGGAAACGCTCAAGGGCTCCGAATTCCTCAAGAAGTACGGTTCGCACGGCGATTCCGCCACGACGATCCGGCCGGGGACGATCTATCGCGTTCGCGGTCCGGCGCGCCACGCCGTCCGGGAAAACGAGCGCGTGCTGCGGTTCATCGCCGCGCTGCGCCGGGGCGGCGAAACGGGATGCGCCGCGGCCGGGCGCGAGATGTACGGCGCGCACGCGAGCTACCGCGACGAATGCCGCCTGTCGGTGCCGGAAACGGACGCGCTGGTCGCGGCCGTGCGCCGGCGCGGCGCGCAGCAAGGACTCTACGGCGCCAAGATCACCGGCGGCGGCGCGGGCGGCACCGTGGCGGTGTTCGGGCGGCTCGCCGCCCTGGAAAAACACGTGCCGGCGATCGCGAAAGAACACGCGCGGCGGTTCGGCGTCGCGCCCGAGATCTACGGGGGCACCTCGCCGGGGGCGTTCGAATTCGGCGTGCGGAGCTACAAACCGTTCACGGGAGACTGGGCATGTCTGCGAATGCCGTAGCGGCGAAAAAAGCGGTGATTCCGGTCGCGGGCCTCGGCACGCGGCTGTTTCCGGCGTCGCAGGCGGTGAAGAAGGAGCTGATGCCGGTGGTGGGGCCGGACGGCATCGCCCGCGCCATGATCCATGTTCACGTTTCGGAACTGGTCGCGGCGGGCATCGAGGAGATTTGCATCGTGGCCCAGCCGGGCGACGAAGAAACGATCCGCGCCTATTTCGCGGGACCGGGGCCCGATTTGCTGCGGCGACTCGAGAAAACGCCGGCGCTGGCCGAAGAGGCGCGGCAGATGCGGGAATTAAACGCGCGGCTGCATTTCGTTTTCCAGCGCGAGCAGGAAGGCTACGGCCACGCGGTGTTCCAGAGCCGCGCCTTCGCCGGCGGCGAGCCGGTGCTGCTGTGTCTGGGCGACCACCTGTTCCGCGGCGCGCCGGTTTCGCCGTACCGCGAATTGGCGGAAATGGTTGGGCGCAGCGGCGGGCGCTCGGTGTCCGCGGTCAACCGCATCGGCCCGGCGCAGCTCAAGGGCTACGGCACCATCGCCGGCGCGCGGCGGAAAGACTTTCCGCGGCTGATCGACGTGGCCCGCATCGTGGAGAAGCCCGATCCGGAGCTGGCGCGGCGCGAATTGCGCGTGGACGGCCTGGGCGCGGACGAATTCCTCGGCTGGTTCGGGATGCACCTGCTGGCGCCGTCGATCTACGACGTGCTCGCGCAAATGATCCGCGACGACGTGCGCGACGGCGGCGAATTCCAGCTCACCCGCGCGCAGGAGCTGCAGCGCGCGCGGGAAGGCTATCTCGCGCTGGAAATGACGGCAGCCGAACGGTTCGATTTCGGCACGCCGGCGGATTACCTCGAAAGCCTCGCGTGGTTCGCGCGGCAGGCGCGATAAGCGCAGATCCAAACCCCCGACGGGGTCGTCGGGGGCTCCAAAGGCGGGAAGCCGTCCGGCACGACCTCGTGCCGGTCTGCAGCGAAACCCTCAGCGCTTGGCCGGGCGATAGAGGTGGGCGCAGAGGCCGGCGTGGAGTTCGGCGGCTTCGCCGAGGGTTTCGGCGAGCGTGGGGTGGGGATGGATGGCGCGCGCGAGGTCGGCCGCGGTGGCGCCGGACGCCAGCGCGAGGGACGCCTCGGAAATCAGATCGCCCGCCCCGGGGCCGGCGATGGCCACGCCCAGCAGTTGGCCGGTGCCCGGATCGGCGAGGATTTTCGTGACGCCGTCGGCGCGGTCGAGCGTGAGCGCGCGGCCGCTGGCGGCCCAGGGGAATTTCGAGACCTGGATTTCGAGCCCTTGCTCCTTGGCCTGCGTTTCGGTGAGGCCCACCCAGGCGATTTCGGGATCGGTGAAGACCACGGCCGGGACGGGCGCGAGGGCGTGCGCCGCCCGGCCGGCGAGGCGCGCGACAAGCGCGCGGGCTTCGTGCGTGGCCTTGTGGGCCAGCATCGGATTGCCCGCGACGTCGCCCGCGGCGAAGACGCGCGCATTCGCCGTGCGGCCGGTTTCATCGACGGCGATAAAGCCGCGGTCGGTCACGGCGATTCCGGCCTTGTCTAAATCGAGTCCGTCGGTCCAGGGCCGGCGGCCGACGGAAACGAGCACTTTGGCGAACGCTTCTTCGCGCTTTTCGCCGGTCTGGACGTTTTCGAGAACCACGCGCAGGCCGGCGGGATCGTCGGCGACGCCGGCGACGCGGGTATTCAGATGGATGGCCTGGAAAAGGCCGCGCAGGCGCTTGGCGAGGGGCACGATCAAGTCGCGGTCGGCGCCCGGCAGCAGGCCGCCGGTCATTTCGACGACGGTGACGCGCGCGCCGAGCGCGGCGTAGACGGAGCCGAGTTCGAGGCCGATGTAGCCGCCGCCCACGACGAGGAGCGATTCGGGAACTTCGGACAGTTCGAGCGCCGCGGTGGAATCCCACAGGTGCGGGTGGTCGGCGGGAAACGCGGCGGGCCGGGCCGGGACGGAGCCGGTGGCCAGCAGCAGCGCGTCGAAATCGTGCGCCGCGGCGGAACCGTCGGGCGCGGTTAACCGGAGCTGCGTCGGCGACGCGAAGGCGGCGCGGGCCTGGACGACGCGGACGCCGCGCGCCTTGGCCAGTTGCGCCAGGCCTTGCGCGAGGCGGTCGGTGACGGATTCCTTCCACGCGCGCAATTTTTCGAGCCGGATCGCGGGCGGAGCGAAATCGAGGCCGATGGCCGCGGCTTCGCGGGCGTCGGCGAGGATGCGTGCGGCGTGGAGGAGGGATTTGGACGGGATGCAGCCGCGGTGCAGGCAGGTGCCGCCGAGGGCGGCAGCCGAATCGACGAGCGTGACGGACAGGCCGAGATCGGCGGCGAGGAAAGCGGCGGGATAGCCGGCGGGGCCGGCGCCGACGATGGTCAGGGAGGTGGGCGCTGTCATGGTGGAAACAGGCTAGGTCTTCGGCCCGCGCCGGGCAAGGGGAAAGAAATATGGGACGGTGTCTAAGGCGGGGATTCTTTGGAGCCGGCACGCCCTCGTGCCGATTTTGATCGGACCTGATTCACCCACGGGACAAGCCCGTGGGGGTCTTGGGAGCCCGGGATTTCGACCCCCACGACCTTGTGTCGTGGGTGAAGAAGGTGGGGCTTGTGGCGACGCGGGCTGGAACGAACCTGATTCACCCACGGGGCCCGACTTCGCCAAGGCTTCGTTGGGCAAGCAAGCCCGCGGGGGTTTTAGCGGAAAATGGCCGGATCGAGGGTGCCGGCGGGCGTGAAGGCGGAGCGCAAGGTCAGGAGGATGGCGGCGACGACGGTGACGGCCGTGCCGCAGAAAATGGCGATCATGATGGCGATCTGGTAGCGGATGGCGGTGGCCGGATCGGAGCCGCCGAGGATGACGCCGGTCATCATGCCGGGCAGCGCCACGAGGCCGATGGTCGCCATGCTGGCGACCGTGGGCGCGAGCGCCGCGCCGCAGGCGTCGCGGAGATAGGGCCGGACGGCTTCGGCGCGGGTGGCGCCGGCGGCGAGCCGGCGCAGATAGGCGCGGTTGGATTTGCGGATGGCGTCGTAGAACGTGCGGATGCCGACGATGTCGGCGCGCAGGCAGTTGCCGAGGATCATGCCGGCGATGGGCACGACGTATTGCGGGTCCATCCAGTGCGGCAGGCGCAGCAGCAGGGCCACGAAGAAGAACAGCGGCAGGGCGGTGCCGACGACCAGCGCGAGGAACAGCGGCGCGGCGAAGCACCGCACGCACAGATGCGTGCCGCGCAGGATCGAGACGTCGGCCACGCCGATCATCACCGCCAGCCAGAGCGTCGTCAGCCGCCAGTCGTCCAGCTCGAACAGGAACTGCAGGTAGAACCCGACCAGCAGCAGCTGCACGGTCATGCGCGCGACCGAAACCACCGTTTGGCCGATCAGGGGGATCTTCAGCCACAGCATCGCGCCCAGCGGCAGCAGCAGCAACAGATAGCAGGCCGCGAGGCCGGCATAGCCGATGTCATGCGCCACGGGCGGCCTCCTCTCCGGGCAGCCGCACCGTGCGGTCGGCGAAATCCAGCGCCGGGCCCGCGTCGTGCGACACCATCAGCAAGGTCTGCCGGTCCAGGCCGGCGAGAAGGTCGTAGACGGCCCGGCGCGAATCGGGATCGAGCGCGGACGTCGGTTCGTCCAGCAGCAGGATCGGCCGGTCGAGCAGCAGCGCGGACACGAGCGCGAGCCGCTGTTTTTCGCCGCCGGAGAGCTCGGGGCCCTTCTGCTGGAGGATGGCCGGCGACAGCCGCAGCCGCGCCAGCCATTCCGGCACGCGCGCGAGATTCTCCTGCAGCGCTTCGTTGGCGCGGAACGCGAACGGTTCTTCCAGCCACTCCGCCACGCCGAGTTCGCCGAGGTCGGGTTCCTGCTGGACGAACGCCAGCTGGCGGCGCAGGCGCCACGCGGAGCGGGGCCCGAGCGGCTCGCCGGCGATTTCGATGCGGCCCGCGGCCGGCTCCAGGAATCCCAGCAGGCAGGCGAGCACGCTGGACTTGCCGCTGCCCGAAGGGCCCGCCAGCACGACCTTTTCGCGCGGGGCCACCCGCAGCGAAAAGTCCCGCAGCACCGTGCGCGCCCCGAACGCGAGCGTCAGCCCCGCGACGGCGAGGGCCGGCGCTTCCGCGGCGGCGGACGGACGTTGTTCAGGCGCGTTCACGACGCTGCCACCGTACGGCCTCCGCGCGCGCCGGGCAAGGGGAAAGAGGACACGGATGGGCGGCCGGGGGTCGCGACCCCCACGACCTCGTGTCGTGGGTGAAGAAGGTGGAGGGTTGCTTCGCGGGCTGGAACGAACCTGATTCACCCACGGGACCCGACTTCGCCAAGGCTTCTTCGGGCAAGCAAGCCCGTGGGGGTCTAGGTCAATCGGGACAGGTCCGTGAGGGTTCGAATGGGGTTGCCGTTTTTGCGTTCGACGGGCACAATCCAGGACGGTTGCCGGTGGCGGCCGAGAGAGGAGCGCGAAAATGAAAAAGACGACGTGGAGATGGGTGCTGGGCGCGGCCGGACTGGCCGTTTTGTGCGGGTGCGCGGAGAAGAAGCCGACGCTGCACGTCTACACGTGGTCGGACTACGTCAAACCGGAACTGGTCCAGCGCTTCGAGGCCGAAAACGGCTGCCGGGTCGTGATCGACACCTACGCCTCCAACGAAGAGATGTACGCCAAGCTGAAAGCCGGCGCGACGGGCTACGACCTGCTGTTTCCCAGCAGCTACATGGTCAAGATCATGCACGACCAGGGCATGCTGCGGCAGCTGGACCACGCGCGGCTGCCCAACCTGAAAAACGTCGACCCGGCCTATCTGGCGATGGCGGTGGACCGGGACATGGACCACAGCGTGCCCTACACGGTCACCATCACCTGCCTGGGGGTTCTCGGCAGCAAGGTGGCCGACTTCCAGCCCTCGTGGGCCATGTTCGACCGCGCGGACCTCAAGGGCCGCACGACGCTGCTGAACGACCACCGCGAGACCATCGGCGCGGCGCTGAAATTCCTGGGCTACAGCCTGAACACGCTCGACGACGCCCAGCTGGCCGCCGCCAAGGAGGTCGTCCTGCGCTGGAAGAAGAACGTCGCGAAATTCGAAAACGAGCAGTACAAGACCGGCCTGGCCTCCGGCGAATTCCTGCTGACCCACGGCTACAGCGGCGACCTGATGCTCGTGCAGAGCGAGAACGACGACATCCGGATCGCGGTGCCGGAGGAAGGCTCGGCGCTGAGCTTCGACGACATGGCGATTCCGACCGCGGCCAAGCAGGTGGACCTGGCGCACAAGTTCATCGATTTCGTGCTCGATCCGCAGGTGGCGGCGGAACTGACGGAATACATCTATTTCCTCTGCCCGAACGCCGCCAGCTACGAGCTGCTTTCCGAGGAAATCCGGTCCGATCCCATCCTGTTCCCGCCGCCGGAAGTGGTGGCGAAGCTCGAAATGATCGGCGACCTCGGCGACCAGAACGTCAAATACACCCGGCTCTGGGACGCGATCAAGGCCGGGGAATAGCCCCGCGGCGGGGGCCGCGCTTTTTCGGCGGACGAAAATTGCGTTTCCGGGGGTAACGTGATATTAACAATCGCCGTCACGTCTGCGGACGGGCGAGGAGCTTGGCATGAAGAGCGGTCGAATCGGAACTTGGCTGGCATGTGCCTTGGCGTTGGCGTTGGTTTGCGGTTGCGCGGACAAGCGGCCCGTGCTGCGCATCTACACGTGGTCGGACTACCTCAAGCCGGAGCTGCTCCAGCGCTTCGAGCGGGAAAACCGCTGCCGGATCGTCGTGGAAACCTTCGACTCCAACGAGGCGCTGTACGATAGTCTGGTCGCCCGCGACCGCGAGCCGTTCGATCTGCTGTTCCCCAGCAGCTACATGGTCAAGATCCTCCGCAAGCAGGGCCTGCTGCTGCCGCTGAACCACGACTGGATTCCCAACCGGCGCAACGTCGATCCCGCCTATCTGGAGCAGGGGTTCGATCCGAAAATGACGTACAGCGTGCCCTATGCGGTCACGGTCACCAGCCTGGGCTATCTCGGGAAAGGCGTGTCGAACTTCAAGCCCAGCTGGACGATGTTCGACCGCGCGGATCTGCGCGGGCGCATGACCCTGCTGGCCGACGTCCGCGAAACGATCGGCGCCGCGCTGAAGAGCCTCGGCTACAGCCTCAATTCCACCAACGACCAGGAATTGGCCGCGGCCAAGGACGTCGTCCTGCGCTGGAAACGGAACGCGGCCGGCTTCGAAAACGAAGGCTACAGGGACGAACTGGCGTCCGGCGCGATCCGGCTGGCGCACGGCTACAGCGGCGATCTGCTGCTGGCCCAGGCCGAAAACGAAGACGTCCGCATCGCCGTGCCGGAGGAGGGGTCCGCGCTCAGTTTCGACGACATGGCGATTCCCGCCGATGCCCGGCAAATCCTGCTCGCCCACAAGTTCATCGATTTCATCCTCGATCCGCGCGTGGCCGCGGAGATGACCGAATACATCTGCTACCTCTGCCCGAACGAGGTCAGCTACCAGTACCTGTCCGAAGAAAGCCGCCGCAACCCGCTGCTCTTCCCGCCGCCGGAAGTCGTCGAAAACCTCGAGATGATCGCCGACCTCGGCGCGGCCAACGCGAAGTACGCGAAGATCTGGGACGAGATCCAAACGGGGAACTAGATCGGGAGACGTCCCGCCGCCCGCCGGCTCCGCGCCGGCGGGTTTTTTTGTGGCGCGCCGCCGGCCGTTCCGGCCCGGGCCGGGTGGATTTCCCTTGGTTTTCGGGGAAATGGGCCCGGAAAACGGCAAATCCGCATAGGCCTTGGGCCGGACGCGCCTAACCTGTTGGCGAAAAACACATTGCGGGCCAAAAACCACTTTTCGTTGTTGTCTTGACGATTAACAACCACACTTAGTTGTGGTGTCGGCCTTTTTTTGGCCTTTTTTGGCTTTGTCCGTTGTTGCGAAAAGGCCCTTGGCGTTAGATGCCTTCAAACGGTGCGAGGCAACTGCGGGTTGCCTGGTACCGTTGCGATTTTCTGGAGCCGGCGAAAAAAGGAGAACAGGCGGAATGAACAAGGCAGAAGCAACGGTTTTCGACGGGTTCCGCAAGCGCGACGGCATGGTGGTGCCGTTCCGGCGCGACAAGATCGTGGTCGCCATTTCCCGCGCGGCCGACGAAGTGCGCCGCCGCGACCACGTCGAGGTCGGCGAGACGATGCCCGACCAGATGGCCGATCTCGTGATCCAGCAGCTGTCCGATCCGCGCAGCGAATACCACGTGTCGGCCGACGAACACGGCCGCCGCATCCCGCACATCGAGGACATGCAGGACCTGATCGAGATCGTGCTGGCGGAGCAGGGCTACGCGCCGATCGTCGCCGCCTACAAGCGCTTCCGCAAGCACCGCCAGCTGGCCCGCGAGCGCATCCGCGTGCGCAACCAGCACAAGCACGCCGGCAACAAGCCGGTGGATCTCACCGACGCCAGCATGCTGCTGGTGGAATCCGTCGCGCGCGGCAGCACGCTGCCGTGGGACCGCAAGGAACTCATCGACACGCTCGTGCGCCACACGGACCTGAACGAAGAGGTCGCGCTCAACGTCGCCAAGACGGTGGAAAACCAGATCATCGCCAGCGGCATGGGCAGCGTGGACAGCACGCTGATCCGCGAGCTGCTCAACAACGAGCTCGCGCTGCGCGGCTACCGCCACCAGCTGCGCGACCTCTCGGTCTACGGCGTCTCGCGCCAGTTCGTGGACCGGCTGATGTACGCGAAGAGCCTCGAGAACAGCAACATCGTCAACAACAACCCCGAGGCCGTGCAGCTGGGCATCGCGGAACTGGTGCTCAAGCAGTGGGCGCTGGACACGATCTTCTCCGCCGACCTCAAGAACGCGCACAACACCGGCGCGCTGCACCTGCACGACCTGGGCTATCCGCACCGCGTCTACTGCTCGTCGCACTCGGTCGAATACGTCAAGAAATACGGCCTGCGCGGACTGAACAACCTGAACAACGACAGCGCGCCCGCCTCGAGCGCCCACGTGCTGACCGGCCACCTGAACACGTTCGTGGCCTCCATGCAGGCCAACTACGCCGGCGCCCTCGGCCTGGCCTACATCAACATCATGTTCGCGCCCTACCTGCGCGGCAAGTCCGCCAAGGAAATCCGCCAGATCGCCCAGGGCCTCATCTTCGGCGGCGCGCAGAACGCGTTCTCGCGCGGCGGCCAGACGATCTTCCTCGATTTCAACATCCACACCGGCGTGCCGGGCTACCTGAAGACCGTGCCCGCCGTCGGCCAGCACGGCCGCTACATGCTGCGCCGCGCCGACGGCGAGGTCGTCCGCCTCGAGGAAACGATCCGCGCCGAAAAGGACGCCCACGGCAACCGCATGATGGAACTGCACCTGACGGAAGCCGACGGCTCCCGCCGCTGCGTCCTGCGCGAGGTGGCCGATCCCAAGCACGGCCAGGCCTACGACGCGGAAGTGGAAAAGGATCTCGCCGCCCGCGGCGAACGCGTCCTGACCTATGGCGATTTCGAGGAAGAAGCCCGCGAACTGACCCGCGCCCTCCTCGGCGTGTGGGAAGAAGGCGACGCCAACGGCCACGTCTTCGAATTCCCGAAGTGCGACTTCCACGTCAGCGCCGAGACGTTCACCGATCCCAAGCAGATGGAGATCTACCGCCGCGCCTGCGAAGTGGCCAGCCGCAACGGCTCGGTCTATTTCATCTTCGACCGCGACGAGGTCACGCTCTCCGCCTGCTGCCGCCTGCGCACCACCATCCAGGACAACTACATGCTGCGGCACCCCGAAAGCCTGCGCTTCTGCGGCTTCCAGAACGTCACGATCAACATCCCGCAGTGCATGTACCGCGCCGCCCGCGCGGGCGCGCGCACCTTCGAGGGTCTCGTCGCCGAAATCGACAAGATGATGGACCTGTGCGTGAAGGCCCACGAACAGAAGCGCGCGCGCATCGCCGAAATGATCAGCGGCCCCGGCTTCCCCCTGTGGCAGATCGGCAAGGAAGCCTGCGACGGCAAGCCCTACGTCGAGCTCGACAAGGCCACCTACATCATCGGGCTCATCGGCGTGAACGACGCCGTGCGCTTCCTGATGGGCAAGGAATTCCACGAGAGCGACGAAGCGCTGCGGCTGGGCGAGAAGATCGTGGCCCACATGTTCCTGCGCTGCAAGAAACTCTCCGTGAAGCACAAGATGAAGCTCACGCTGGAGGAATCGCCCGCCGAAAGCGCGGCGCGCCGCCTGGCCAAGGCCGATCTGGTGTACTACCGCGACGAGGCGCTGCAGGTCTACAAGGGCGGCAGCGAAGACGTGGCCTACTACACCAACAGCGTGCACCTCTGCGCGGACGCCCCCGTCTCGCTGGTCGAGCGCATCCGCAAGCAGGCGCAGTTCCACAGCCTGATCGAGAGCGGCGCCATCACCCACGCCTTCATCGGCGAGGAACGCCCGTCGCCCCAGGCCATCGAGACCCTCATGCGCGAGACGTTCTTCCGCACGCAGTCGGCGCAGGTGACCCTCTCGCCGGAATTCACCTACTGCCTCGATTGCGGCCACAACATGCGCGGCCTCAAGGAAACCTGCACCACGTGCGGCTCCGCGCACGTCGAAGGCGAAACCCGCGTCGTCGGCTACTTCAGCAAGATCAACAACTGGAACAAGAGCAAGCGCGACGGCGAGCTGCCGGCGCGCCAGCGCGGCGTCTACGCGGTCGAAACCGCCGCCGCCCCGGCGCCCGCGCCCTGCGCCGAAACCCAGCCCGCGGAGGCCTGAGCCATGTCCAAGACCTACCAGATCCACGTGTTCGGCAAGCCCGGCTGCGACAAGTGCCATACCCTCAACGGGCGCCTCGACGACCTCCTGCAGGAAGCCGAATGGGCCGATTTCGAGAAGCTCTACCACGATCTCGAAACCGAAAACGGCCTGGTCGAATTCTGCGAGGCCGAGTGCCTCAATCCGCAGCGCGTGCCCGGCTTCTACGTCTCCAAGGCCAATCCCGCCACTGGCGAACAGGAACCCCTGCCGAATCCGCAGCCCGGCTCCGCCGACGCCCCCGGCGGCTCCAGCGCCCTCTACACCTGGGTCGGTTTGCAGACGGATTATTCTTCCGTCGGCCGCGGCGTCATCACCCCGCGCATGATCGAAGCCGTCCTGCGCCAGGCCAAGGCGCTGTGAGGCGCGCCGGGGCATCCCGCACCCCCGACGGGGTCGTCGGGGGCTCCAAAAACGGATCCAATGGAGCCGGGACGACCTCGTCCCGGGGTTCTTGGAGCCGGCGCGCCCCCGCGCCTGAAGGGTCGGAACCGAACGGCCGCCCGACGAGGGCGTCGGGTCTCCAAAGACGGAATCCCAATGGAGCCGGGACGACCTCGTCCCGGGCTTGAAATGAATCCCGTGCCCCCGTCTCCCGTTTACGGCGTGCTCCAGAACGCCTCGATGGTGGACTTTCCCGGCAAGCTGGCCGCGGTCTTCTTCCTGACCGGCTGCAACTTCACCTGCGGCTTCTGCCACAACGCCGCGCTGATGGGCCGCGCCGATGCCGCCGGCCTGCCGTGGACCGAGGTCGAACTGATCTGCCGCAAGTTCCGCGACAACTGGGTGGATGGCGCCGTCGTCACCGGCGGCGAGCCCACGCTGAATTCCGGCGTTTTCCAGGTCGTGGAAAAACTGCGCGAGTGGGGGTTCGCGATCAAGCTGGACACCAATGGCTCGCGCCCGCGGGTGCTCGAGAAATTGCTGCCGCTGGTGGACTACGTCGCCATGGACGTCAAATTCGCTCCGGCCGACTATCCCGCGCGCGCCGGCTTCGCCGACGTCGCCGCGCTGACGGAATCCATCCGGTTGATCCAGGCGCAAGCCAAAGCCTACGAATTCCGCACCACGGTGATCGCGGCCTGGCACGACGCAGACGCGATGCGCGCCATCGGCGAATGGGTGCGGGGGGCCAAGCTGCACGTGTTGCAGGCCTTCGTCCCGCGCGCCGAACTGCCCGATCCCGCCTGCCGCGCCATGCCCGAGACCCGCGCCGAGACCCTCCACGCCTGCGCCGACCTCCTGCGCCCCTACGTCGCCCGCGTCGAAATCCGCGGGGAGTTTTGAGGATTTCGGCTTTGTTGTAGCCGGCCCCGGTGGGGCCGGGGATCGAGCAGCCGCCGGCCTCAACGAGGCCAGCTACAACGCGGAATAGGATCCCATGGATTTTGGATCGGCTGTAGCCGGCCCCGGTGGGGCCGGGGATCGAGCAGCCGCCGGCCTCAACGAGGCCAGCTACAACGCGGAATAGGATCCCATGGATTTTGGATCGGCTGTAGCCGGCCCCGGTGGGGCCGGGGATCGAGCAGCCGCCGGCCTCAGCGAGGCCAGCTACAACGCGGAATGGGATCCCATGGATTTTGGATCGGCTGTAGCCGGCCTCGTTGAGGCCGGGGTTTTAAGATTTACCCGCAATGCGCGGCCTTCTATCCTGCACGACAAATGCCGGAACAAGGCCATCTGAAACGACTGGATCGGATTTGGATTCCAAACGCGGTCTATTTCATCACGGCCTGCACGAAGGATCGCAAGCCGATCTTGGCGGTTCCGGAAATCGCGGATATTTTGCGCCATGAATGGCAAGTTGCGCGCGAGCACCACGGGTGGTTGATTGGGCGATACGTGATTATGCCGGACCATGTTCATTTCTTTTGCGCCGAACAATCGGCGGGCGCCAAGCGTCCTCTGGCCGGATTCATGAACAAATGGAAGGAATGGACTTCCAAGAAAATATGCGCCGATTGCGGTGCCGCGGCGCCGATTTGGCAGCCGGAGTTTTTCGACCACGCGATGCGCAACGACGAGTCGTATGCCGAAAAATGGCTCTACGTGCGCGAAAATCCAGTGCGGGCGGGGTTGGCGGCGGCATGGGATCAATGGCCTCATCAGGGGGTTGTGGATTTCGATTCGCCGCGGGGTTCTTGACGGCTCGACCGTAGCCGGCCCCGGTGGGGCCGGGGATCGGAGAACAGCCGCCGGCCTCAACGAGGCCAGCTACAACGCGGAATGTGGATCTGTGGATTTGGATCGACTGTGGCCGACCCTGGTGGGGCCGGGGATCGGAGAACAGCCACCGGCCTCAACGAGGCCAGCTACAACGCGGAATGTGGATCTGTGGATTTGGATCG
>CALKWZ010000051.1 GCA_938003985.1 uncultured Verrucomicrobiota bacterium
AAGGGTGGTGGCGGGAACCGGGGTCGAACCGGTGACCTAAGGCTTATGAGTCCTCCGCTCTGCCAACTGAGCTATCCCGCCAAGTCGAAATCGCGCGCAGAATCTACGGAAAGGAGGGGGGCTTGTCAAATCCGTTGATGCGCCGGCTCGGCGGATCAATTGATCGGGGCGGTTCGCGGCTCTTTCGGCTCGGCCAATTGGATGGACGTGCCGTCGCCGGCGATGGCCTGCCAGACGATTTTTTCGCCGCTGGTGCGGGGAGACGAATCCTCGAACTCGTTGTTCGTGAGCTGGACGGCGATGTTGTCGCCGAGATCGAACGCCATGATTTCGGCGTCCCAGTTGTCCACGTAGCTCATCCAGGTGATGAGGCCGTCGCGGAGCTGGGGCGCCATGTCGTCCCAGGTGTTGCTGGTCAGCTTGATGGCGCGGCGGCCGTTGAAGTAGTAGATCTCCAGATCGGTGTCGTCGTAGCCTTGCCAGACCACTTTGTCCTTCCAGATGGAGGGGGCGGCGTTGTCCTGGGTGCCTTCGCTGATCTTGCGGATGCCGCCGTCGGCCAGATAGAAGATTTCGGCGGTGACGGTCGGATGGGCGACCCACGCGATGCGGCCGTCCCAGACGACGGGGGAAACGTCGTCGAACTGGTTGTTGGTGATCTGTTCGATCTGTTCGGTGTCGAACCGGTAGCGGAAAATTTCGTAATCGTTGCCGTCCCAGCCCTGGAAGACCAATTCGTTGCCCTGGACGTCGGGATTCAGCGCGTAAAAATAGTTCGTGGTGATCTGGACGAGATTGGTGGCGCCGGGGCGCCAGACCATCATCTCGTAGCCGTACGGCCAGCCGCGGGCGCACTGGAACGCGATGCCGGCCGCGGACATGGCCGGCGCGCAGAAGTGGCGCGTGCCCGGCGTGATGCGTTCGATGCCTTGGCCGGGGCGGTAGACGGCGACGTCGCCGGCCCGACCGGAGGCGCGCCAAGTCTGATAGGGCGCGATTTTGGCCGCGTCGCCCGTTTCAACTTTCGGAGCGGATTCTTCGCCATCCGCGGGGCCGATTTCGGCCGCTTCGAGCGCGGAAACCGGCGCCGGCAGGGGCGGATCGAACAGCGTGGGATAGTCGGCCTCCATTTGCTGCATTTCGTCCGTTTTGGGCGGAATGCTCAAGACGAAGGGATAACCGCCCCCGGCCGTGTCCTTGTACCAGGCGAGAAACAGAACGGCGTTGCCGACCGCCAAGGGCTGCTGGCTGCGGCCGGCGATGTCGGGCTGATCCTGGGTGACGTTGAGCGTTTGGCCATTTTCCCAGACGAAGATGTCCGAGCGGTTGGCGCCCGGCGGACTTTGCAGGACGTCGGAGCGGACCGCCAAAGCGGCATCGCCGGCGTGGAGCGAGTAGCCTTGCCACGCGACCAGTCCGGTTTCGCTGATCGTGGGGGTGCGCACGTTGCTTTTCGGCTCCGACAGCCGCTGGATGGAAAATTCGCGCGCCGCCGTCGTCCCGGCGAACGCCAGGAAACAGAGCAAGACTACAGCGGTGAGGCGGCTGGCGGCGGTCGGGTTGGAGCGGATCATGGAAATCAGATGGTGGGTGCGGGGGTGGAAGGAGTTGCGGGCGGAGCGTCGTCGGTCCGGCTGGCTTTTTCGGCGGCGGCGGCGGCGGCGGCGGCTTTGGCGGCCTCCAGCGCGGCGGCTTTCTCGGCCCGGAGGCGCTCGCGTTCGGCGGCGGCGGCGATGGAACCCGGCGTCGGGATGCCGTCGTCGCCCAGCGGCCACTCCGGCCCCGTGCGGTGCTCCTGGCTCCAGTAGCCGCCGGTGGGATTGTCTTTTTCGCGGTAGACGAATTCCCACGGCAGATCGCCGGAAAGCAGAAACGCCTTCTGCATGGCCAGATCGCGGCCGGCGCGTTCGAGGGTCTTGAGGATGGCGTTGTTCTTGAACCGGTCGTAATCGGTGCGGGCCACGACCAGCACCTGGTCCTGGAGCAGCTGCAATTTGCGAATCAGCTCGTTGTATTCCACCGCCCACCAGACGTCGTTCATCGGGCCCCAGGGCATTTGCTTGACGTAGCCGGAAAACTTGTCGCTCAAGGTGATCGAGGCCAGCATGCGCATGTCCTTGACGAGGGTGTGGACCTGATAGGCGGACGAGACCGAAGGACTGACGAGCATCAGTTCGGATTTGCCGGCGTCGCCGCTCATCTCGCCCTTGAGGATGACGGTCTGGAGGCTGTTGCGGATGTTGGGCGGGGCCAGATCCTTGGGATCGGGGAAGACGATGGCGTAGTGGAGGGGCGCTTCGACGATGCGCTGGGCCAGCGGCAGGACCCGTCCGTTGAGCAGGTCGTAGAGCAAGGCCATGTGGGCTTCGGCTTTGTCCTGCTCGCAAAAGACGATGATGTCGCGTCCGAACAGGTTCATGATGGAATTGCCGGTCATCCACAGGTCTTTGTCGAGCTCCTGCCGGAAATAGCCGGTGGAATGGAACCCCAGGCGCTTGCTCTTGGGGTCGGGAAAGCCGCCGATGGCGTAGATGGCGGCGTCCACGACCTTGCTTGATTCGTCTTTGCGATAGGTGACGATCATGATGGAGACGCTGCCGAGCTTGAGGTTGGCGTCCGTGGCCATGCCCAGATCGACGACGGTCTTCAGGCGCTGCACCAGTTCGGGGTTGTCGCCGAACAGGGACAGGAGGTAGTTGTCGGACAAAACGTCGTCGGCGGGAACGCCTTCGATCGTTTCGCCGGATTCCAGCAGATAGCGCAGATGTTGGAAGCCGCCGACGGCGGCCTGGTAGACGCTCCATGCGCGCCAAGCCATCACGGCGCCCGCGCACAGGGCGACCACGAGGCATAACGCTAAACTTCGCAATATGATCTTACGCATGGCGTCTCCATCCTTTCCGGATGTTCCCATATCAATATAGGGGACGGACGGGCGGCGTACAAGGGCAAAGAGACGGCATTTCCGCCGGACAACTTCCGGCTGAAGATTCCTGTTGCGTCGCGGACGGGGGTAGGCTATTGTGCGCCGACTTTTTCGCTTGGGCGAAGCAGACGACCCCATCGTCTAGAGGTCTAGGACACCAGGTTTTCATCCTGGTAACACGGGTTCGATTCCCGTTGGGGTCGCCACCCGATCCATTTGGAAGAGCAAGGAGAAGCACCATGTCCCGCAATGCGAGAAACAACGACACGACCCGCCCCCGCAAGAGCGGTGCGGCCAAGACCCGCCGCCTGCTGGAACACCGCCGCCGGCTGGTCGCGCTGGGCGTCGACGAGAAGAAGGTCATGCAGATGGACCACGAGCGGATCCGCCTGCTGATCGCCAAGCCGACGCTGATCAAGCGCTACGTGAAGTAAATCGGCGCGAACCGGTTGCGCCGCCCGGCCGCGAGGCTTGGGCGGCTTTTTCGTGCCCCGATCCGGTCCGCCGTCTCGGTGCCGCCTGCCGCAACCAGTCCCGGGGCGACTGGCCCAGCGCTTCCGTGAAAACGCGGTAGAACTGCGCATAGCTGCCGAAGCCCGAATCGAGCGCATGCTGCAGCAGGCGGATCTCCGGCCGGGCATGGCACCGCCGGAAGAACTCCTGCAGGCGCAGGCGGTTCCGGTAATCGGGCAAGGCGAGACCCGTCTGCCGGCGGAAGAGATCGCTGAGGGTGTAGGGGGAGAGTTGGACGCGGCGGGCCAGTTCCGCCTGGGTCCAGGTTTGATCCGGCTGGGCCAGCAAGGCGAGGACGGCTTCCAGTTTGGGATGGAACGCCGCACAGGCCGCGACGGGTTCGGCAGATCGGAAGAGCACACGTCTGAACTCCAGTCACGGCTACATCTCG
>CALKWZ010000052.1 GCA_938003985.1 uncultured Verrucomicrobiota bacterium
TTCCGGTGCCAACGTCAGCGTTCACCCTCGGCGCACCTTGTGCGCCGTAGGGGTGGAACGCCTTGTTGGGATTTTCATTATGGCTGTTCATGCCCTGGACCTGTCCGAAATCGTGGCCGCGTCGTCGATGCTCTTTGCGAGAGGGTGGTGGAGGGTCCATTTCACGTGCGGTAGCCAATATATTCTGATCCCAACGTTCTATAGGTCGATGTTGTCTTTTGCCGGGGGAAAGGCCGGCTTTCGGGATAAAAGGGTAGGGGGATGGGGCGGTTTTGGCAAGTGGATATTATTTGTCGCGGAACGGGGCCGGAACGAGGGCGCCCGGGGGCGGCAGCCGGAACAGGCTGGGCGGCATGTCGTAAGGACGGGGGCGGCCAAGGCCCGGCAGGCGGCCGCAGCAGAATAGTGAACGGCAGTTCAGAAATGTATTGACGGCGCGGGGGGTGATAGGCCAACATTGGCCTATCACGGGAGATTTTTAGCAAGACGGGGTGTTTTAAAGCGTTTCGAGTTTGGCTTTTGGCCGGTATTACCCTGTTAGGCCAACGTTGGCCTATCGCGGGAGCCGGGGCAAGGGAGGCGGGCATGGACATGCGGGAGAAGGAGATGGGCCTGGAGGAGTTCGGGGAATTCTTGCTGCGGCGGCGGATCGTGCCGGAGAAGAACGCGAAATACTACGTGGCGTGGGTGCGGAAGTTCCTGGGTCTGGCGGCGGATCCGAAGCTTTCGCTGGCGGAGCGGATCGAGGATTTCGTGGAGGGGTTGCGGCGGGACGGCAGCCGGGAAGAGTGGCAGGTCGAGCAGGCGGAACGGGCGGTGAAGACGTTTTTCCATGCGTTCCGGGACGGGGCGGGGCTGGAGGAACGTCCGGCGGCGCGGGTGGAGCGGGACGCGGCGGGGCGGGTGGCCGTTGCGGAGGTTTTGGCGGCGGCGCGGGAGCTGCTGCGGACGAAGCATTATTCGTACCGCACGGAGCAGACGTATCTGGGGTGGATCGGGCAGTTTTTGGAGTACCAAGGAGGAATAGGGACAAGGATTCAGGAGTCGGAATTCAGGATTCAGAAGGGCGGATCCGCCGACATTGAAACTACGAAAATCGCGAATGGCGCGAAATGGGGAGAGGACGGGAAGCAGAAGAGGGAGAAGGCCGCGAGGGAATCGATATCCAATGACCAACGCCCAATTTCCAATGACCAACAGGGGGCGGGGAAGGTGGTGGTGGACGGGCAGGGGGTGAAGAGTTTTCTGACGCATCTGGCGACGCGGCGGCGGGTGTCGGCGGGGACGCAGAACCAGGCGTTCAGCGCGCTGACGTTTTTGTGCCGGGAGGTGTTGCGGCTGCCGGAGACGGATCTGGATGCGGGGGTGCGGGCGAAGGCGACGAGCCGGCTGCCGGCGGTGCTGTCGACGGAGGAAACGGCTCGGCTCCTGGAGGCGATGAGCGGGACGGCGCGGCTGATGGCGGAGGTGACGTACGGGGGCGGATTGCGGGTGATGGAGTGTTGCCGGCTGCGGGTGAAGGACGTGGATTTCGAGAACGATCTGCTGTTCGTACGGGATGGGAAAGGCGGCAAGGACCGCTCGACGTTGCTGGCGAAGTCGGTGAAGGAGCGGTTGCGGGAGCATCTGGCGCGGGTGCGGGTGCTGCACGAGCAGGATTTGGCGGCGGGCGCGGGGGAAGCGCGGCTGCCGGACGCGCTGGAGCGGAAGTATCCGCAGGCCGGGCGGGAGTGGGGCTGGCAGTTCGCGTTTCCGGCGCAGAATCTGGCGGTGGATCCGCGGGGCGGGAAGGTGCGGCGGCACCACGCGAGCGACGCGATGCTGCAGCGGGCGGTGAAGGAGGCGGTGGCGAAGGCGGGGATCGAAAAGCCGGTTTCGGTGCATACCCTGCGGCACAGTTTCGCGACGCACCTGCTGCTGGCGGGAGTGGATCTGCGGCAGATCCAGGAATTGCTGGGGCATGCGAGCGTGGAAACGACGATGATCTATACCCACGTCGTGAAAAATCTGCGCGCGCCGGCGACGAGTCCGCTGGACGTCTTGAAAAGCCGGCGGAAGGCGATGGACTAGGCCAGAGGGCGGAGGTCGGGGGGCGGAGGTCCGAGGTCGGAGGTCAGGGGGGGAAGACGGGGGGACAACAACGAAATGTACGAATTGCACGAAAATGGGGGCTGGAAATGGGTCTGGGCGGGCGAAAAACGGGAGATTTCAGCAGGAAAACAGGAAATTTTCAGGAAA
>CALKWZ010000053.1 GCA_938003985.1 uncultured Verrucomicrobiota bacterium
CCGGCGGCGTCATCCCCGGCATGGGCGGCCTCCTCGACGTCCTCGACAGCATCCTGTTCACCGCCCCCGCCGTTTATCTGTTCCTGCGGCTCGCGGCGTGACCGCGGCTCCGCCGCCGGGAGAGAAACCCCACTGTTGGCAGGCAGGACAATGAAGATGTTCAAGAAGAGGGAACCGGGCCGCGAAATGGCTTTCGGCAAGATCCCGGCTTGCCGCAGATGCGAGCTGCATATGGAGCGGCATCGGTCTCCAACCGGGGTTGCCCGCCAGGAATTCGCGGGCAAAGACTCAGTGTCCATCCTCGACTTTGAGCCGGAACCGCGCCGTTCGATATGAGAAGACGAATGCGCACGATCGAATTTGAATGGTTCGCCGAATAGGGTATGATACGGCAACAAGTTCACGGTTGCGGGAAAGCCGGTCCTTTCCCGCATCGAATGACGAACAACGCAGGAGAAGAGGAAGATGAAAAGCAAATGGTCCGTGTTTGCGGTCGCCGCCATGTTGGCGGGTTCGGCATTTGCCGCCGAGAAGGAGTCCGGCGGAGTTGTCCCGAATCTGGACAAGGGAACCAAGGTCCTTGAAGGCGCCGGGGTCGTCAACGTGATGGGAGACGACATCCAGCTTCAGCTGGCCTACGGCCAGTTCGTCGCCGACGGATTCGAACTCGCCTTGGTCGCCGGATTGCGCGACAGCGACGTCTACATGAGCACCGAGCTGGGCCTCCGCGCCGAGTACAATTTCGTCTTCGATTCGGCCTTCGTGCCGTTCCTGGGCGCCGGCGCCGTCTGGGCCGATGCCGAAGCCGACGATAGCGGCATCGACACGGACGCCGCCGTCTTTTCGGCCGGCGCGGGCGTGAAATACTTCATCCGCGACGACGTGGCGCTTGCCGTGGACGGCAGCTACCTTGTCGCCACGGACGACGTTTTCGTCGACAGTGAAGACAACGAGGCGCAGGACGACGAATTCCGCATCCTTTTCAGCGTTCGCTACTACTTCGACTAGTCGATAATCCGCATGGAATCGCAGCCCATCCCGTCGTCCGGGATGGGTTGCGTTTCTGATGCAGCCGCAAAGAATCGAGAATCATGCGGTCTCCCGCGTTCCAGGTCGTGCGCAGCGGAATGGCGTCTCGGATTGCGCGCTCCGATGGCCCGCTTGATCGTTTCGGCCCCCTATCCAAAGGCTTCTCATAATGGGCATTCTCTATATCCTCGCCATGCTCCTGCTGTTCAGCGCGAGCATTTTCGTGCACGAACTCGGGCATTTCCTCGCGGCGCGGGCGTTCGGCATGCTCGCCGACGTCTTTTCCATCGGCATGGGCCCGGCCCTCTGGAAGCGCAAGGTCGGCGCCACGACCTACAAGATCGGCTGGATTCCCTTCGGCGGCTACGTCGCCCTGCCGCAGATGGACCCGAACTCGTTCCTGGAAGGAACGAGTTCAGGGGACAGGGGACAGGGAACAGCAGACAGCGGAGCATCTAGATCTGACTCCAGTCGCCTGTCTCCTGACGCCTCCGCCCTGTCTCCTGATTCCTGTCACCTGTCTCCTGAAACACGCGCGCTTCCGCCCGTGTCGGCCTGGAAAAAAATCGTCGTCTCCGTGGCCGGGGCGTTCGGGAACGTGGTGTTCGCGTTCGCGCTGG
>CALKWZ010000054.1 GCA_938003985.1 uncultured Verrucomicrobiota bacterium
CCCGGCCGCGGCCAAGCCGCCGCTGCCCTGCGGCTGCCCCGGCATGCTGGCCAAGGCCATGGCTCCCAAGCCCGCCGCCGCGCCGGCCCCGGACGCCCCCGCCGGCGCCCCCGTCGCCCAGCTCGGCAACTGGCCCGTCCAGATCAAGCTGGTCAATCCCCGCGCGCCCTACCTCCAGAACGCCGCGCTGCTGATCGCCGCCGACTGCACCGCCTTCGCCTACGCCGACATCCATCGCAAGTTCATGCGCAACAAGGTCACCCTCATCGGCTGCCCCAAGCTCGACGAAGGCGACTACGCCGAAAAACTCACCGCCATCCTCCAGGCCAACGACATCAAGAGCGTCACCGTCCTGCGCATGGAAGTGCCCTGTTGCGCCGGCATCGCCAACGCCGCCATGCGCGCCCTCCAGGCCTCCGGCAAAATGATCCCCTGGCAGGTCGTGACGATTTCGACGGACGGAGCGATTTTGGAAGAGTAAAGAGTGTATTCAGAATTCAGGAGCCAGAATGGAGGGGAGCCATGGAAAGTATTCAGTATCCAGAATTCAGAATTCAGAATGAAAACCCCAACCATCCATCCGGTTTCCATCTTCGCCCCCTTCTGAATTCTGACTCCTGACTCCTGAATTCTTCCCCTGCCCCCCCAATCCTGAATACTGAATCCTGAATACTTATAAATTTAAAAAAGAAAATCAACCCGGAGAATCCCATGAGCATGTTCTGTTTCCAATGCGAGCAAACCGCCGGCGGCAAAGGCTGCACCAAGCAAGGCGTGTGCGGCAAGACCCCCGAAGCCTCCAACCTGCAGGACGACATCACCGCCGCCCTGATCACCCTCGCCCGCGCCGTGGACGGCAAGCCCGCCGACGCCAAGGTCGAGGCGCTGTTCATGGACGCGCTGTTCATGACCGTCACCAACGTCAACTTCGACCCCAAGGATCTGGCCGCGATGCGCGACCGCATCCTGCGCGCGGCCGTCGCCGCCGGCGGCGCCAATTCCTACCGGCCCGAGGATCTGTTCCACGGCGACGCCGACGTCGTCTCCCTGCGCTCCACGCTCCTCTTCGGCCTGCGCGGCATGGCGGCCTACGCCCACCACGCGCGCGTCCTCGGCAAGACCGATCCCAAGGTCTCCGCCTGGTTCCAGAAGGGCATGAAGGCCCTCGGCGAAGACCACACCGTCGAAGGCTGGCTCGGCCTCATCATGGAATTCGGCCAGATCAACCTCGCCTGCATGGCTCTGCTCGACGCCGCCAATACCGGCGCCTACGGCAACCCCGTCCCGACCAAGGTCTCCACCACGCTGGAAAAAGGCCCCTTCATCGTCGTCACCGGCCACGACCTGCACGATCTGAAGATGCTGCTCGAACAGTCCGCCGGCAAGGGCGTCAATATCTACACCCACGGCGAAATGCTCCCCGCGTTCGGCTATCCCGAACTGAAGAAGCACCCGCACCTCAAGGGCCACTTCGGCACCGCCTGGCAGAACCAGCAGAAGGAATTCGCCGATCTCCCCGGCGTCGTGCTGTTCACCACGAACTGCATCATGCCCCCGCGCCCGTCCTACATCCAGCACCTCGCCACCACCGCCGAGGTCGGCTGGCCCGGCGTCCAGCACGTCGCCGCGGATGAACAGGGCCGCAAGGACTTCTCCGGCATCATCGCCCAGGCCATTGCCCTCGGCGGCTGGAAGGAAACCAAGCCCGGCGCCTACGAACTGATGACCGGCTTCGCCCACAACGCCGTCCTCTCCGTCGCCGACAAGGTCGTCGCCGCCGTCAAGAGCGGCGCCCTCAAGCACATCTACCTCGTCGGCGGCTGCGACGGCGCCAAGCTCGGCCGCGACTACTACACCGAGTTCGTCGAAAAGACCCCCAAGGACACCCTCGTCCTGACGCTCGCCTGCGGCAAGTTCCGGTTCAACCACCTGCAGGACCAGCTCGGCGACATCGGCGGGATCCCGCGCCTGCTCGACATGGGCCAATGCAACGACGCCTACTCCGCCATCCAGGTGGCCGTCGCCCTCGCCAAGGTCTTCAACTGCGGCGTGAACGACCTGCCCCTCTCGCTGGTGCTCTCCTGGTACGAGCAGAAAGCCGTCTGCATCCTGCTGACGCTCCTCTCCCTCGGCATCAAGAACATCCGCATCGGGCCCTCCCTCCCCGCGTTCGTCTCGCCGACGGTCCTCAACGTCCTGGTCGAAAAATTCGGCCTGACCCCCATCACCACCCCCGACGCCGACCTCAAAGCCCTCGCCGGCTAAGCGGGATTAAACCCCCAACGAAACGGCCGCGCCCAAAAGGCGCGGCCTTTTCTTTTCCCCGGCGCGTTTAGTTGCGGCTCGTTTATATCCTTTATGCAAAACGGAACGCCACTACCTCACCGCTTGCGAGCACCCCGCTTAGGCGCAATACGAGAAGCACCTCTTGTCCGATAGATTTTCCTAGGTTCCATTACGAGCACCATCTGAGTCTGTCGGGCCGTTTCAGCCCTCACGCCCTTAACATAGCGCTCAAGCTCGTCCAGCTTCCCATGAGCGCGGGCAAGTTCCACAAAAGAGAGGCGGCGCAACACATCAATTGTGACCGGGCGCTTAGAATCAGTAAATATGAGTGAGTTTAGGAATGTCCTGGCCTCTGTCGTGCTAAGAAGATTGCAGAGGAGCTCCGCTTCGTCTCGAGACTGGCACCCAATGAAGTAGCAGGTGTCATCGACCATTACAGGGCGATCATCGCACGGCGGAACGACAACAAACGATAGATTTTTGTATAGACCCGAAATCGCCACTTTCCACGGTGCAAACGAATATGGACCTACTCCGAAGATTGAGAATCGAGGACGATCTACATAGATAGAGCTTTTCCTACTATCCAGCAGTTTCCCATGCTGTACTAAGTAATCCCATGTTTGAGGGGCACTCTTCCTAATCGTCGTTGTTTCGTCACCCGTGTGCCGTTGCGTGACGAGAACGGCTCTCCGAATGACTGTACGTCCATTGCCCAAGTCCGACGATTTCAATAAGGGGAAAACGTGCTCGCGCTCAATTGTCACACTTTCGCCGAGTCCATTTACCAGCTTATCGCCAGCACGAGCAAACTCCATAACTGACGATGCATCGTGCTTGATGCCGGATCTCCACGTGTACAGTGATGTTCCGCCGTCAAGTCCACGATTGGCCTGATAAGCGTCAATGTCTGAGACCAAGTCGCCGTCAATAAGTCCGAATCGGGTTGGCGTTCCGAGGGTGTCTAGGTCTGGGTAAATCTGCGCAACTCGTTCATCCGTGCGTGCGCCGGTGACATAGAATAAGCAAGCATCGACGGCGACATTAAAATGCGCTTTGGCGTCAATGACAAAGAGTCTCGCGCCTTCTCGTCCTTCTCCGTTCTTCCAAATGTGGCGCAAGACTTTTCGCGCTGTCATTGTCTTGCACAGCATAGCCATCGCACCTTCGGGCGGAAGCGCGTCCAAGAGACGGAGCAACATCCATTCAGCAATGTCGAAGTTGGACTTGCCCGTACGCGCATCTAAACCGCGCAAACCAAGAATGTTTGATTTTGCCGGAAGGTTCGTCCCTCCCATTTGACCAAGATCGGAATTCGTCACCCAGGGGGGATTGCCAAGAACAAGGAGTCGGCGGTGTTTTACATTCGCAAGGTGCCGTTTCCAATCTTCAGTGAAGAAATCGCACCGATGAATATGCGCCCGATGATCTGCCAGTCGCGTGCGCGCACGGTCAACATACTCCGGGTTAATCTCATAGCCAATGTAATCAGCACGCGCGCCCCAATGGTCTGCAGCGGCCTGTAGAAACGCCCCGAGACCAGCCGTAGGCTCGATCACAACCCGTGGCGAACCGTACAGCTTCCCCACAAGCGTAACCACCTTCTTCGCCAGTGCATCTGGCGTCTGGAAATCTCCGTATTCCTTCTTCGGGCTCATGCCTAATAACATCCCGCTCCGCTACCAGTTGATGCTGTCGAGATCGGAGATGAATCGCTTTGCAAAGCGCTCGTGTTTCCGATGCTCCTTCTTCCTGTATTTAGCGTACGCCACGAGAAACCCTTCGTAGAATTCACGCTTCGTCTGCTTGGGAACGACCTTCAGCGCGCCCACTTTCTGAATGACACCGTAGCCTTGTGCTTCGATCGACAGGCAAGCCCAGCTAATGTGTTCAATCGGAATCAGTGCGGACTCTTTCAGAATCCTAAGAGTGCCGTCGTTGTCTTCATAGTCGACGAAAATGAAGCTTAAGTCGTGGCGATCTTCGAAGACCCATTTATGCATCTTCTGGATCGAGATCATGTTCGGCGAGTAGTTCTGCTTCGCGACATTGTTGCTTTTGACATTTACGGCATGGGTATCTGTCAGCATGAAGTCGCCGACCGCCTTCCGTGTCGTTGTGTCCTTTCCGTACTTGTCGGCGATCAACTTCTCGATCTGGCTGTATGCATCCATATTTTATCTGTTCCGTGTTGTTGCTCTTAAATCTATTGAACAGTATTTACTCAACGAACTTCAAGTTGTCTTTATGCGACGCGCTTTCCACAAAATTGACTCTTTCCGATGCATTTCCCTCGCATACATCCTCTTTTCGCCTTGAAATATATCGCGTTGGGTCGGTCCGACCATAGGCTTCGGGCAAAAAATGGTCAACGGAAACGAGCCGCAACGGGCCGCCCAGGCGAAAAAGGGTGAAAAACCGCCTGAAAACGCCGTTCCACGCCTTTGGCGTGACAAGTTCGGGCCATTTTCAGCCCAAAATCGCGATTCACGCCTTCTGCGTGACAAGTCCGGCCTGAAAACCGGCATTTTCAACCGCAAATGGACGCGAATGGACGCAAATGGAGGCTGTTTTCCCCCGACGAGGTCGTCGGGGGCTCCAAAAAGATCGGAATGGAGCCGGCACGACCTCGTGCCGGTCAGGTTGTTCCCCCCGGGTCAACGCCCCGGGCTACAACCGATCCAACATCCTCTCTTTTCGTGTCTTTCGTCCCGACTCTTCCAGAGGTCGGGATTCGCAGTGGAAACGGCTGTTCAGGCTTTGCCGGTCTTATGGCGCTTCCAGGTACATGCGGACGTATGTTTCCCACGCTTTTTTCTGATCCGGGCGGTCGACGACCTCCAGCACTTGCGAATCGGTGCCGACGACCATGGCGTACGCCGGAATGCCGTGCTTGAACAAAACCATGGTGATGAGTTCAAGGCGCTTTTCGGCATCGGCGTGGGGTTGCCGGATCGGAATTTCGTAGCGGGCCAGGTATCCCAGGTCGATCAGCGCGCTGAAGGAATTGTCGTTCTTCAGCCTCTCGAGCGAGCATCCTTTCTCGAAAGCCTCCCATAACCGCCGGTACTGGAAGAGACGATATTGAACGAGCAGCCCCTTCGCCGCAAAGAGCCCGGCCAGAAGGAACGCCCCGATGCAGACCGCCCGGATCGCGCGTTTTTTCATGCCGACGGTTTTCCTCCGATTCCCGGGCGATTCCGCGTCGGCCGCTTGATCCGGCGGTTTGGATTGGATCTTTTCCGTTTTCTTTGCGCGCAAGCGCGCGATCCATTTCGCAACCGGAAAAGCCAGCCCCAGCGCCACCAGGCCATAGAAGAGAACCGCGGCGATGATCCCGCCCCAACCGGCACGCATCAAGTCGTGACCGCACAATCGGGAGGGCAGCGCAAAGTAGGCCTTGAACATCGCCATCAGGGACGAGGTGGGCAACAGCCCCTGGAGTCCGATTCTGCTCAGCAGAAAAAGCAAAGCAAACACGACATAAGGCAACCCGGGCAGAAGGAGTACCAGCGCCATGAACGTCTGGATCCAAGTTCGTTTATAGGACGTCACGTTGATCCTCCATGCCGACCGGAGTGCTCGATCGACCTTCCGGCCATGCTTTGTTCCCTTCGACCATAGGCTCCGGGCAAAAAATGGTCAACGGAAACGAGCCGCAACGGGCCGCGCAGGCGAAAAAGGGTCCGAAAAGGCCGTTTTCTGGCCGTAATTGGCCGTTTTTCGATGCAAAATCGGGATTTCCGGCCTGAAAACCGGCATTTTCCAAAGAAATTCTCACACAAAGGCACAAAGAGCGCCAAGCGGCGTGCGGCAACTCAGAAGCTCCTTCGCGGCTTGGCGTCTTGGTGTGAGGCGGTTTTCGGATCGGAAACGAGCCGCAACGGACCGCGCAGGTGAAAAAGGGTCCGAAAAGGCCGTTTTCGGGCCGTTTGGGGCCGTTTTTCGATGAAAAATCGCGATTTCATGCCTGAAAACCGGAAAATCGGGCATTTTCAACCACGGATGGACACGGATAGACACGGATGGGGATGTGTTTTCCTACATGGCAGATTCGGTTTTTTGTAGCTGGCCTCGGCGAGGCCGGCCATGGGAACAACAGCCCCGGCCCCAGCGGGGCCGGCTACAACGAATCCGGAAACGCCGTAGCCCGGCGCGGCGAGCCGGGGGCAACATCCAGACCGGCACGAGGTCCCGCCGCCGCCAAGGCTATGGCGGGCAGGCTGTGCCGGCTCCATTCCGATCATTTTTGGAGCCCCGGACGACCTCGTCGGGGGAAAACAGCCCCCGGGTCGACGCCCCGGGCCACAACCGATCCAGAATCCGTCCCTTTTCGTGCCTTTCGCGTGTTTCGTAGTTGAAAAGGCTGCCCCGGTTTTCCGTTCGTTTTCTTTCTGTCGGTTCGGGGCGGGTTCGGCTAGGCTTCCATCATGGCGACGGACCTGGAATTCATGGAGTTCCTCGCGGACCAGATGGCGGGCGCG
>CALKWZ010000055.1 GCA_938003985.1 uncultured Verrucomicrobiota bacterium
CCGCGTCGGCGCCCGCGGCGCGCGGAGGCCGCGGAACGCCGCGGCCGTCAGCAACAGATTGCCCAGGCAATGCCCCGGCACGCGCAGCCGCGCTTCCAGCCACGGCGCCAGATCGGCGGTCAAGCCCGCCAGCGCGGAGCGCAGGCCGGGCGGACACGCCCGGCGCAGCGCCGGATCCAGCACGCGCACCGGATCGCGCAGTTCCGCGCGGGTCGGCGCGCGCGCGCCGTAGCGATGCAGGAACGTCCGCTGGATGATCTTCGCCGCCGGCGCGTCGGACCCGTAGCGGCGCGCCAGTTCGCCGCGGTCGACCAAGGCCAGCATCACCTTGCGCAGGTCGCCGATGCCGATCATCGGCAGGCGCCGCACCAGTTCGCCGGTCGAACCGCCGTCGTCGGTCGTGCAGACGCCGACGTGGACGTGCGCGAATTCGTGCGCCAGGCCCGCCGGCACGCGGTCGGGCCAATTCGGCAACGCTGGATTGCCCCCCAGCACCGTGGAGAGCCCCGTCCCGCCCCCCAGCACGACCACGCGCGCCTTCGCCGGCACGGGCCCCGCCGCGCGCGGGAACTCCGCCAGGCGGCTCAACACGCCTTCGACCCAGTGTTCGAGGGAACTCCGGACGCCCGTCCACGATGCCCGGCTGGCGCGGCCCATCGCTCGCGCTCCGCTACGACACCCAGAAGACGTCGTTCATGAACTGTTCGAGGAAGCCCGTGTTGTATTCCCCGCGCAGGAAGCGCGCGTCGGCCAGCAGCGCCTGCGCCACGGGCACGGTCGTCGCCGGCCCTTCCATCTTGAATTCGGACAGCGCCCGCGCCATGCGGTTGAGGGCTTCCTCGCGGTTGCGGCCGCGCGCGATGATCTTGCCGATCATGCTGTCGTAGTACGGCGGGATGACGTAGCCCGAATACACGTGCGAATCCACGCGGATGCCCGGGCCGCCCGGGAAGTGCACGGCCTGGATCGGCCCCGGCGACGGCGTGAAGTTCTTGTACGGATTCTCCGCGTTCACGCGCACTTCGATGGCGTGGCCGCGCGGCGCGAATTCGTCGTCGGAAAACTTCATGACCTCGCCCGCGGCCGCCCGGATCTGCAGCTGCACCAGGTCGGCGCCCGTCACCTCTTCGGTGATGGGATGCTCCACCTGGATGCGGGTGTTCATTTCCATGAAGTAGAATTCCTGGGCGTCTTCGTTCCAGAGGAACTCGATGGTCGCCACGTTGCGCAGCTTGCAGGCCTGCGCGGCCTTGACGGCGGCTTTCAGGAGCTTCTTGCGGCGGTCGGGCGTCAGCGCCGGGCTGGGCGTTTCCTCGAGCAGCTTCTGGTGCCGGCGCTGGATCGAGCAGTCGCGCTCGCCGAGCTGGTAGACGTGGCCGTGGTTGTCCGCCAGCAGCTGCACTTCGATGTGCCGCGCGCGCTCCACCAGTTTCTCCACGTAGACGGACGCGTTCCCGAAGGCGCGCTCCGCCTCGGAACTGGCCGTCATGAAGCCCTGCGCCAGGCTGACGTCGTTGCGCGCGATGCGCATGCCCTTGCCGCCGCCGCCGGCCACCGCCTTGATCAGGACCGGATAGCCCAGCTTCTTGGCGATCGCCAGCGCCTCTTCCTGCGTCTTGACCACGCCGTCGCTGCCCGGCGTCACCGGCACGCCGGCCTTGCGCATCATCTCGCGCGCCCGGTTCTTGTCGCCCATGTCGCGGATGTTGTCCTGCGTCGGGCCGATGAAGGTGATGCCGCAGTCCTCGCAGATTTCCGCGAAGTGCGCGTTCTCCGAGAGGAAGCCGAAGCCCGGGTGGATCGCGTCCACGTCCGTCACTTCGGCCGCGCTGATGATGTTGGCGATCTTCAGGTAGCTTTCCGACGATTGCGCCTTGCCGATGCAGACCGCTTCGTCCGCCAGCTGCGCGTGCAGGCACGATTCGTCGGCCTGCGAATAGACCGCCACGGTCCGGATGCCCATTTCCCGGCAGGCGCGGATCACGCGGACGGCGATCTCGCCGCGGTTCGCGATCAGGATGCGCTTGAACATGCCGGCCTCAGCCTTTTTCGATCAGGAACATCGGCTGGCCGAACTGGACGGCCGTCGCGTTCTCGACGAGGATCTTCTTGATGGTTCCGCTCGTCTCGGCCTTGATTTCGTTCATCACCTTCATGGCTTCGATGATGCACACCACGGTGTCCTTGTTCACGCGGCTGCCGACGGACACGAACGGATCCGCATCCGGCGAGCCGGCCCGGTAGAAGGTCCCCACCAGCGGCGAGGGAATCGGCGTCAGGCTGTCGTCCGCGGAAGCGGCCGGTGCGGCGGGGGCCGCCGGGGCCGCGGCCGGAGCGGGGGCCGCCGGGGCCGGCGCGGCGGAGGCCAGCATCTGGGGCGGAGCCATCATCACGGCGGGCGCCGGGCCGCCGCGCTTCAGCGTCAGCTTGAAATCCGGCTCTTCGATGGCAAATTCGTTCAGGTCGTGTTCGCGCATCAATTCGATCACGGTTTTGACTCGATCAATGTCCATGTTCGGGCTCCTTGGGGGTCCAATTCCGGACCGTTAATCCGCCAAGTAAAACATTTTACCTGTCTCCCTGGCAAGAGGTTTTCATATCTACCCCATTTCCCGCCCCAAGCAAACAACAAAACCGCGCCGGACCGCCTTTTTCGCCTTCGGCCGGCGGCCCTTTTCTGCTAGGGTTTCCCCGATGAACCCCAACGCCACCATCCTGCGCCACCCGCTCATCGAGCACAAGCTCGCCATCCTCCGCAACCGCGACACCGACAACAAGCATTTCCGCAAGACCCTCAACGAACTGTCCTACCTCATCGTCTACGAAATCACCCGCGACCTGGCCCTCAAGCCCGTCCGCATCCAGACCCCGCTGGCCCCCTGCGACGCCCAGCAGCTCGCCGAGCAGGTGCTCCTCGTCCCCATCCTCCGCGCCGGCCTCGGCATGGTCGACGGCATCCTCGACCTGATTCCGTCCGCCAAGGTCGGCCACGTCGGCGTCTACCGCGACGAGCAGACCCTCCGGCCCGTCGAGTACTACTGCAAGCTCCCGCCCGGCGCCGAGACCATGCGGGTTTTCCTGCTCGACCCCATGCTCGCCACCGGCGGTTCCCTCGCCTACGCCATCGACCGCCTCAAGGAGCGCGGCATCCGCCAGATCACCGTCGTGTCCGTCATCGCCGCGCCCGAGGGCCTCGCCGCCCTCCAGGCCGCCCACCCCGACGTCCAGATCTACGTCGCCATGCTCGACGAAAAGCTCAACGGCCGGGGCTACATCCTGCCCGGCCTCGGCGACTGCGGCGACCGCCTGTTCGGCACTCTCTAGGAGCCCCCATGAGCGCTTCCAAGCCCATCGTGTTCGGCGTCGCGGGCGGCACGGCCTCCGGCAAAACCACCGTCGCGCGCAGCATCCTCGACCAGGTCGGCGCCCACCGCGTCGCCTATCTGCCCCACGACGCCTACTACCGCGACCTGTCGCACCTGCCCCGCGAGCAACGCGCGCAGCAGAACGTCGACCATCCCGACGCCCTCGAAAGCGACCTCCTCGCCCGGCATATCCGCGAACTGTGCGCGGGCCGCGCCATCCAGCTGCCCGTCTACAGCTTCGCCGACTACGTCCGCCTGCCCGAGACCGTCACCGTCGAGCCAGCGCCCGTCGTCCTCGTCGACGGCATCCTCATCTTCGCCGAGCCCGAGCTGCGCGCGCTCATGGACATCAAGATCTTCGTGGACGTCGAAGCCGACATCCGCCTCATCCGCCGCATCGAGCGCGACACCCGCGAGCGCGGCCGCACGCTGTCCACCACCATTTTCCAATACCTCGACACCGTCCGCCCCATGGACCTCGAATTCGTGCAGCCCTCCCGCCGCTACGCCGACGTCATCCTGCCCGGCGGCGGCCAGAACCGCGTCGCCATCGAAATGGTCGTCGCCCGCCTCCACGCCATTCTCAAAGCCACCTGAACCCACGGAGACCCCCATGACGATCTGCCGACTCGCCGCGCTCCCGCTGTTCCTCGCCCTTGCCGTCGCCGCCCGGGCCGGCGGGCCCATCGCCGCCGAAGAAGTTCGCGCCGCCCAAAAAGCCTGGGGCGACGCGATCGTCGCGATCGGCGCGGCCCACGCCGCGGGCGGCGACGCCCGCGCCCTGGCCGAGCGGACCGTCGCCGACCTCTACGGCTACGACCTGGGGCCCGTCCTGTTCAAGCCCACCAAGGCCGCCGCGCTCGAATTCCGCGACACCCCCGCCGAAGCCGTCTCCTACTTCGTCGGCGGCGAGGTCCCCGAAGACCACGGCTTCGCCCTCCAGCCCTGGGCGGCCGTCCGCTTCGGCGAGCAGCAGTTGGCGTTCGACGCCGATTCCGCCGTCGCCATGGGCAACTACTACTTCACCGACGCGGCCAGCGGCGCCGAAACCAAGGTCAACTTCACCTTCGGCTACGCCAAGGACGACGCCGGCCGCGTGCGCATCGTCGTCCACCATTCCTCCCTCCCCTACGCCCCCCACCCCTGACCGGCCGGTTTTACGTCGCACGTAAAAACGTTGATCCCGGTTTACGTAGCACGTAAAAGGGTCGGATGATTTTTACGTAGTACGTAAAAACTTTCGCCGATTTTTACGTGGAACGTAAAAACTTTCGGGAAAAATTACGTAGAACGTAAAAACTTTGAAGGAGCCCCCCATGGACAAGACCCTGCTGCGATTCCACCCCGAAGTGCGCGACGCGCTGGCCGCCGGCCGCCCGGTCGTCGCCTTGGAAAGCACCCTGATCACCCACGGCCTGCCGTACCCCGTGAACCAGGAAGTGGCCAGCGGCATGGAAAAGGCCGTGCGCGACGCCGGGGCCGTCCCGGCCACCATCGCCGTCCTGAAGGGCCAGATCACCGTCGGCATCACGGCCGACGAGCTGGCCTATCTGGCCCAAGCCAAGGACGTCCGCAAGTGCAGCCGGCGGGATTTCCCGATCGTCCTGGCCCAAAAGGGCGACGGCGCGACCACCGTGGCGGGGACGATGATCGTCGCCCATCTGGCCGGCATCCGCGTGTTCGCCACGGGCGGCATCGGCGGCGTGCACCGCGGGCATCCGTTCGACGTCAGCGCGGACCTGCTGGAACTGGCGCAAACGCCCGTGGCCGTGGTCTGCGCCGGCGCCAAGGCCATCCTCGATCTGCCGCTCACGCTGGAAGTCCTCGAGACCCACGGCGTGCCGGTCGTCGGCTACCAGTGCTCCAATTTCCCCGCGTTCTACACGCGGGACTCCGGCCTGCCGCTGGACGTCCGGTGCGACTCGTTCAAGGAAATCGCCGCCATTCTGCGCTCGCGCGAGACGCTCGGTTTCAAGACCGGCACGCTGGTGGCCACGCCGGTGCCGGCGGAACACGAGCTGCCCGCGGAAGTCGCGGAAAAAGCCATCGCCCAGGCCTTGGAGGAAGCGGAAGAGCGCGATATCCGAGGCAAATACGTCACGCCGTTCCTGCTGGCGCGCGTGAGCGAACTGACCCACGAAGAAAGCCGCACGGCCAACGTGGCCCTGCTGCAAAACAACGCCCGCGTGGCCGCGCAGATCGCCGGCGCGCTGGCGGCGTCGTAAGACAACCGGGACGAGGTCGTCCCGGCTCCAAACAGCCGGCCGGTTCTTGTCTTTGGAGCCCCCGACGACCCCGTCGGGGGATGAACCCGTCCTACTCGGGCACGTAGACGTTGACCTTGTAGAACCGCTTGTTGGTGACGACGGCCGGATCGACCCATTCTTCGATGCCGCCGGTGCCCTGGATGCGGTTCGACGGCCCTTGCAGCCACGTCGGCGTCACGAGTCCGTTGGTGGCGAACCACACCAGATATTCGCGTTCGGGCTGCGTGGCGAACTGCACCACGAAGTTCGCGTTGGTGCGGCCGACGTAGGTCAGGTCGAACCGCGCGTTCGGGTCGTTCGGGTTCAGGTTGGCGATATAGGCCTCGCGCAGGCTGTTGACGCCGTTGGAGGCGATGGTCGCTCTCACGTTCACCGTTTCGGGGTTGTACCCGTAGCCGCTGAGCCACGAGTACGGCACGCCGTCGTTGTACTGCTCGCCCGCCGCGGTCTCGAAGCCGATGGCGAAGGTGAACGTGCCGCTGCCGGACAATTCGACCTGGTGCGTCTGCGCCTGGTTGCGCATGCGCAGGGTGTCGAGATCGGTGCCGTCCACCGCGTTGGTGTTGCAGGTCGCGCTGTAGCTCCCGCCGTAGGCCACCTTGGCCGCCACCGAGCGCGCGGGATCCAGGTTCGCCAGCGTCAGCACGCCGTCGGCGTGCTGCTCGTTGCCGAGATAGGCCTGGCCGCGCACCAGCAGGCTTTCCAGATCCGGCGAGAGGCCGTGGCGGACGTACAGCGTGCCCAGCGTCGGATCGACGACGTACTGGACGGCGAACCACGTCGACGTGGCGCCGAGCGTGACGGTCTTGGCGATTTTGTTGTCGGCCGAGGTCAGCTTCCATCCGCCGGCCACGCCGTTGGTGGTGGCGGAATACAGGTCGTTGACGTAGCTGGTGGCCGTGCCGGCCGCGTGCCAGTCCTTGAGGGCCGAAGTGCGGTAGGACCCCACGACGCCGCCGTCCGTGTTGCCTTCTCCCTCCCACTCGGTTTCGGAACCGGCGTAGCTCGCGAAATTGCCGATGGTCTGGATGGCGGCGCCCGTGGCGGGGTCGCGCACCCACGCGGCCACCAGGCGGCCGCCCAGCCGCTCGAACACGGCGAAGACGTGGCGGTTGTAGAGCAGGCTTTCGGCTTCGCCGTCGAGATCGACGTCATCGGCGACCGCCACGGCATTGGTCAGCGCGGCCGCGCCGGCGAGCCACTGCTGGACGCGCAGGTAGACGCCCGCCTGGCGCGATTGCGCCTGGGCCGCGGCGGCGAAGCCCGCCAAGGTCTTGTTCGCGGCGTCGGGCTCGATGTAGGTGCCGTCGCTGAATTTCGTCATGTTGCCCACGTCGCCGGAATGGAACGCGGTTTCGAAGACGGACGCGTGCAGGACGCCGCGCGCCAGGCGGCCGAGGCCGGCGTTCGTGACGCTGCGCACGCGATCCCACGCCTGCGACACCACGCCGCCGGTGTAGAGCATGCCGTAGGCGTTCGGCATCGCCACGCCCGGCCGGCTCTCGAAGACCTTGTCGAGCAGGCCTTCCTCCAGCCCCGACCCGACGTACCAGTTGTCGTAGTCCAGGCGCGTCATGTAGTTGACGTAGTTGTGGGACCGCTTCGCGCCCGGCGCGGCGCGGTTTTCGACGTACCACGCGTTGCCCCAGCCGTCGCCGTCCAGATCGACCTCGTTGCGCAGGATGCTTTCGAGGGTCACGCCGTGGATCCACGGCCGGTTGGCCATCCAGTAGAGATTCACGTCGTAGGCGTCGGCCAGGCTCTTGCTGGCGAAGTCCTCCCAGTTGCTGAGGAAGACGACGACCTGGTCCCAATCGCCGCGCGCCTTGCGGTTGAACAGGCGCCGCAGGGGCATGCCGAGGCCGCCGTCGTGGTTGGCGAAGCGGAAATCGTTCGCGCCGTTGTTGATCGCGAAGGTGTCCACGCCGCCGATGCGGTTGATCTGGTAGCCGCGCGTGCCGAGCGCCGCGGACCGGCCGTACCACTGGAGCAGGTGCTCCATCTGGTCCAGCACCGTGGCCCGGAAGCCCAGCCCCGCGATCTGGCCGAGCGCGTCGGCGTCCAGCAGCCGCTCCGGCGGCCAGAAGACGGAATTCGTGGTGATGTCCACGCCGTAGATGGTTTCCAGGAATTCCGTCGCCAGCGCGACGTTGTTGGAGACGAACTGCGGCGTGAAGTACGGCAGCATGTGGTCGGAGAACGTGCTGGCCAGCAGCGCGACGGTGCCCGTGGCGGCCAGTTCGGCGATGCGCGCGTTCAGGGCCGGCCCGTCGCGCCACGGCTTGCCCGCGGCCGGATCGGCTTTCGCCCACTGGAGCGCCGCGGCCAACGTCGGCGTGACGTGCAGGTTCAGCGGCATGCCGAGGGTTTCGTGCGCGTCGAACACGCGGTAGTAGCCCGCGCCGGCGTCGTTGTTGACCAGGTCCTGGATCACGCTGCCGGGCTGGATGGCCTGGTTGCCGTGGACGATCGGGGAGAAGTTCGCGCGGTTCGGACGGTAGTCGCCCGGAATCCAGCTGCGCAGCACGCTGCCGACGCCCTGCAGCCCGGCCTGGGCATAGTAGTCGTCTTCGGCGATGTAGTCGTTCCAGATCGTGTCGCGGACGTCGCTGCGCCCGCCGATGTCGCCTGCCCCCGGACCGTTAGCCTCGCCGCAGGTGTTGCACGTGCCGTCCTTGGTCGTGAACACCTGGAAATTCAGCACGGCCGGATCGCCGACGTAGCCGACGTCGGCCAGCGCCTGGCGGTCGATCGCGAACTCGATCGCGTCGAGGTCCGCGTTGAAGTGCGCGCCGAGGAAGTAGCCGGCGTGGCCGGCCACGCCGCCGAGCGCGCCAAGATCGTCGGCCAACGTGCTGGTGTTCTGGTTGGGGTTGCCGTCGACGTAGACCTGCCCGCTGGCGGGGCCGTAGACGGCCGCGACCACTTCCCAGCGCATGTCGGTGAGGGTGTCGACGTCGTCGGGCAGCTTGCGCTCGCCCTGGCCCGTGTTGCCGGTGTCGATCGCGACGTAGAGGTCGAGGTACTGGTCTTCCGCGAACGCCTGCAGGTCGTAGAGATCGACGCGGAAGTAGAACTTGCCGTCGCCGCCGTTGGCCACGGCGCCGCCGTCGCGGGTGTAGAACGCCACGAGGTCGCGCGATTCGTCGAAGCCGTCCCAGCCGCGGAAGACGTCGCCCTGGTCGGAGTTCGGACCGTCGCCGTGGTAGTAGTCCAGCGCGCGCAGGTCGTCCCAGGTCCAATCCATGAATTCCTCGCGGACGTCCGCGCCGCCGATCTGGCCGATCACGGGTCCCGCCCCGATGGTGATGGAACCCGGCGGCACGGGCACGTCGACGTCCACGCGCGGATCGGTGCCGGCGAGCTGGTGCTGGGCGTTGCTGACGCCGTCGCCGGTCAGGTCGCCGTCGGCGCCCTGCTGGGAGTTCGTCGCGTGCATGACGCCGGTGCGCAGGTTGTACCAGCCGTCGTCGAACGGATCGATGCCGTAGCGGACTTCCCAGCCGTCGTCGAGGCCGTCCTGGTCGACGTCGCGGGCGAGCGGATCGGTTTCGAGGAACAGCACGCGCGGCCACTTGTTGGTTTCGTACCAGCCGTCGGTCTTGACGGGCCGGCCGTAGGCGGCGAACAAGGCGCCGAGGTTCAGCGCGCGCGAAACGAGGTTGGTGATGCCGGCGCTGGCCAGCGCGGTCTGGCTGGTGCTGTCCATGCCGAGCAGGAACTGCGGCTGCGCGGAGACGTCGAAGACCGTCGTCGTGCCGGCGAGATACAGAAGCTGCAGGTCCACGCGGCCGTTCGCGTTGGTGTCGGAGGCCCCGTCGCTGAGGCCGTCGCCGGAGGTGTCGGAGGCGTTCGGATCGGTTTCGAGGAAGCGGGCGTTGGCGGGCAGCGCGTCGCGGTCCACGCGCGAGGAGTTGTAGACCATCGGCAGCGCGGTGCCCTGCAGGACGTTGGTGACGACGTTCTGCCCGTTCACGAGGCCGACTTCGACGCGCCCGTTGCGGTTCAGGTCCTCGAGGCCGTCCGGCAGGCCGTCGCCGTCGGTGTCGGCGCGGTTCGGGTCCGTCAGCGAGCCGCCGAGCTGGTCCGTGCGCGAGGCGTTGAAGTTGTAGCGCGGGTGCTGCCAGTTGTCGGTCGTGTTGTAGAGGGGCGTATCGGCGTCGCCGATGAAGTTCGGCCAGCCGTCGCCGTTGGTGTCGGCGGCCGGATCGGTGTCGGCCAGCGGCGAGCCCCAGCCCAGTTCGAGGCCGTCGGGCAGGCCGTCGCCGTCGGTGTCCGGCATCAGCGGATCGGTGCGGCCGCGGATGGCCCACATGTGCACGTCGCCGTTGTTCCAGGTTTCGGAATTCGAGGTGGGCAGCGCGGCGGACTCGGTCTCGAACTCGTCGTAGAGCCCGTCGTCGTCGTCGTCCGCGTCGTCCGGGTCGCCGGCGACCATCTGGCGCAGCAGCACGCGCACGGTGCGCTGGGCGGCGCCCTCGACCGCGTTCGTGTTGCCATCCGCATCCATGTTGGCCACGAGGGTGTAGGTGCCGGCCTGCAGGTTGGTCCACAGGAACTGCCAGAACAGGTTGTTGCCCACGGCGGTGGGATTGCCGACCACGCGCTGGATCGTCAGCCCGGAGGCCGGCGCGCCGGGATACGGGCGGGTCAGCGTGAGATAGTCGTTGGACGCCACCACGCTCACCACCACGCGGTTCGTGCCGATCTGCAGGACGCTGCCGGCGGAGACTTCGCCTTCGAAGTCCGTGCCGGTGCCGACGACAGCGGTGGAGTTCGAGGCCACGGCCACGGTGCCGGTCAGATCGTTGGTGGAAGACGCCACCGGCGCGGCGAAACCCGTCGAATTCGTGAAGGCGATCCAGACCGACCGCGCGTCCGGACCGGTTTGGACGGCGATGCCGTGCTGGCGCTGCTCGGGCGCGGGACTGGCCACGTCGGGCAGGACGATCTGGTACTTGTCGCCGTTGAGGTCGAACTCGGGTGGATTGACGATGGCGACCGCGGGACCGCCGGAACCGGTCGGCACGCGCACGCGCCGGTCGGCGTAGAGCGTGATGCCGCCGCCGCCGGCGTTGGTGTGCACGACGGAAATCAGGTGCTCGTAGTTCGGGTCGTCGTTGAACAGGTCCGGCAGCGCGAACGCCAGCTCGTGGTTGCCGGACTCGCGCCAGCTCAGCGTCATGGCGTCGCGGTCCTGCACCACGCCGTTGAGGGAAATCCGGAAGCGGTTGCGGATCGTCGTTTCGTCCGCGTTCCACAGGGCGCGGCTGAATTCGACCTTCATGACGTAGCCTTCCGAGACGGCGTCGCCGTCGCGCTGCGGCCAGGTCACGTTCATGCGGTAGTCCGGCCCGCTGGCGTTCACGGACCGCTCGAGGGTCGTGAAATGGCCCGCGGCGTCGGCCAGCAGCGGATTGGTGGACGACGAGAATTCCGCCAGCTTGACGCGGATGGTCGCCGCGCCGGAGGCCGGCACGTTGACGTAGTTGAAGCGCCACTCGAGCGGATAGTCGCTGTCGATCAGGATGCTGGGATTGACGCGCTGGGCTTCGACCCACGCCACCTGGCCGCTGGCGTTGTTGCCGTTGCCGTTGGCGGAACCGGTGGCGGAGTCGTCGTTGCTGGCGTCCGCGTCGGCGAAGTTGTACCAGACGCGCTGGACGGTCGGATCCGTGCGGACGACGATGCCGTAGCGGTTGTCGTAGAGGGTCTCGGCGTGGACCGGATACTTCACTTCGCCCGCCGGCGGCGCGGCGTCGTAGTAGAACGGCTGGGTGAAGGAGTTGAAGATCGCCGCGCGCTGGCCGTTGCCTTCGGCCGCGCCGTCGCGCTGCAGGAACGCCCGCGCCGCGATGAGATTGAAGCCTTCGACCAGGCCCGTCGAGACCAGCCCGTAGTCGTTGTGCGGACGGTAGACGGCGGCGGACGGGTTGAAGCCCGCGATCTTCCAGGTGCCCATCATCTTCAGCTTGCGGGACACGTCGGTCCAGCTGTTCGGGAACGGCACGTCCCAGCCGGCGCCGGCATAGCCCTGCTCGCGCACGCCGCCGACCTTGTACTTCACCTGCGTGCCGGCCGGCAGGGCCGGGATCTTGCCTTCCGACCACCAGTCGTTGGTGATGCCGCCGCCCTCGTCCCAGTTGGCCCGCCACTGGAGTTCCACGGCCTTCGTGGTGCCGATGCCCAGGCCGCCCGCGCCTTCGGGCCAGGTGCCGTCGGTCGTGTAGTACAGATAGACCCGGTTGGCCTGCCCGGCGTTGCCGACCTTGGCCTGGAACCAGATGTCGGCGTCCGCGGTGTTGGTCAGCGGCGGCCAGAACTGCGACCAACCGTCGTCCGTCAACAGTTCGGGATTGTGGTAGACGAACGCCGGCGCATAGGTGGAATCGAAATCGTTGGAAGCGGTGGATGGCCAGACGGTAAATCCGTTTTGCCCCACGGTGAATTCATAGGTTTCGGCCCCGGCGGAACCGATCTGGTTGCGCGCGGCGTCGGTGGCTCCGAACTTTTCGGGCCAGATGCGGCTGTGGAAATCGGCCTGTTCGTAGCCGAAATAGACGTCGGTGGTGTCCCAGCCCGGCGGATAGTCGCGCGGATCGCCGCCGGCGTGGCTGTTCGTGTTGAGCGGCACGCCGCCGTTGAGCTTGAACAGCACGTTGTGGGCCGACCCGTCGACGTGCGCGAAGAACGAGACGTTCGTCGCCGACGTCACGCGCGGCACGGTGTAAAGGTAGTGGTAGGGCTTCGGCGTCGTGCCGGCGGGGTAGCCGCGGTTTTCCAGGCCGTAGGGATTGAATTCCTCGTCGCCGTCGGGTCCGTCCCAGCGCTCGTAGGAAACCGTGCCGGCTTTCTGGCCATCGGAATAGATCTCGATCGGCCGGCCCCCGCCCCACTGCCAGAGCTGCGATTCCTCGGGGCTGCGCCAGGAGAACGCGAAATAGCCCGCCGGCGGCACCGTCACCTTGATCTTGCCGTCCGTCACCTGATGGTAGAACTGTCCGCCGCCGTAGGCATACTGCCACAGCAGGGAACCGTTCGGGAACGAGGTGGGGATTTCGCGGTATTCGCCGGCATCCCAGTTCTTGCTCATCATGAAGAAGAGCGTCGTGCCGTCGGCGTCCGTCATGGCCCCGTTTTCGCGCTTGTCGCGCCGCTCGTAGGCCAGGACCTGGCCGTCGGCCCAGCGTCCGAACTGGCCGCCGCGCGCGAAGGCGTTGTGCAGATGCACGAGGTTGGGCACGCGCAGGTCGCCGAATTGCCCGAACGGCCGCGTGTTGGCGTGGCGCGGGAACGCGCCGCCGCTTTCGCCGAGCGTTTCGGCCTGCCGGTTGCCGTCGGTGTAGACGTTCGGCAGCCCTTCGCGGGTCAGGTTGATCGCGTAGTGCAGATGCTCGTTGTAGGCCACGGCGTCGTCGTGGCTCTTGGCGTAGTAGACGCCCAGCGCCTTGCCGAACTGGATGTCCTGGACGTAGTCCGAGGTCTGCAGCAGGCTCAGATCGCGCCAGGACAGGTCGTTGAGCGTCGAGTGCGTCTTGGCGTCGAGCAGGCGCATGCCGGCGGCGAAGTAGTCCGAGTACGGCGGCGGCTCGCCCATGTGCTCGCCGAAGACCATCAGCGACGTCCGCGGCAGGTTGACGTCGAACACGCACGCGCGGTAGTTCGATTCGGAAAACCCGCGCGTCTGGTGGAACTGCCACTGCGCCTGGCCGATGTAGCCCGAGGAACTGGAATCCTTGTCTCCCGCCCACTGCTCGCCGAAGAAATAGGCCGGCACGTGCTTGACCGCGTCCAGGCGCAGGCCGTCCACCTTCGTGACGTCCACCAGCCAGCGGACCGACCGCATCATGTAGCTGCCCACGTCTTCCTCGTAGAAGTCCGGGTTGGACGCGATGACGTTCGCGGTGACGTTCGTGCTGCCGAAGCCCACGTGGCCCAGCGTGGGATGCCAGTCGTAGAATTCCGGGTTGTCCGGATGGCGCACGAAGGAAATCTTGGGATGGGTGTAGCCTTCGCTCGGGCCGAAGTTGGCGTTGGGCGTTTCGTGGGCGATGTCGATGAGGCCCGAGAGGTACTGGTTCTGCACCTGCCAGGTGTTGCCCCAGTTCTCCGTGTTGTTCCACGGGCGGTAGAAGCCGTCTTCCGTCGTCCGCAGGTGGAAGTCTTCCGGGAGCATGCCCGGATAGATGTCGATCGGCGTGTTCTCGTTGTAGCCGGGAATGTCGAACGCGCGGTGGTTCATGATGTTGTCGAAGTAGACCCGCAGGCCGAAGCGGTGGGCCGCGTCGATCAGCCGCAGCAGCTCCTCCTCGGTGCCGTAGCGCGTGCGCCCGCCGGTGCGCTGCGGATTGCCGCCGAGGTCGAAGGGATCCCACAGGTCGTAGCCCACCGAAAGATCGCCGCTGGCCTTCTGCGGCGGCGGCAGCCAGAGCGAGGTGAAGCCGTTTTCGGCGATTTCGGGAATCTTCGAGTAGATCTCCTGCCAGTTCATGTTGAAGAACTGGAGCATGACTTCCGCGCCGGCGCGCGGCGCCGCCAGCGCCGCCAGCAGGAGACCGATGCCCAAGATTCGCCGCCGTCCGTTCATGTTCATTGTCCGGTTCCTTCACCCTACAACCGATTGCCCGCCACCGCCCGGGGAAACGCCGGTGAAACGCTTTACCGAGACTGTAGCCGCTCCCCTGCCGGTTGGTCAATCCCCATTCCCCCGCCGCCGCGCTTTTCCGGCCGCGGGCTTGTCAATGCGCCCAGACGACGGGCAATTCGGCCCAATCGGTGAGATAGGCCGGCGATTTGCGCCGCTGGCGCATGCGCCAGCCGTCGCCGCCCAATTCGACGGCGTAGCGCACGGCGCGCCGCGCGGGCGCGCGGTTGAGCCGGTCGAGCGTCGCCATCAGCCGCGCGGTGCGCGCGTCGTCGGCCGGCTCCGTCGCAAACAGCACGCCCTGCTCCATGCCGGCGGGTTCGAGCTCCGGCAGCAGCACGCCCGCCTTCCGATAGGCCAGGCCCGGGCGGAAAATGCGCTCCAACCCTTGCAGCGCGGCGCGCACCAGCTTGCCGGAATCGGCCGTGGGCCGCTCCATGACGACCGTCGCCCCGTTGAAGTAGCGCGGGCCCGCCCGATCGAAAGCATCGGTTTGCAAGAACGTCGTCGCGGCCCGCGTGCGCAAGCCTTGGCGCCGGAGTTTTTCGCCGGCGCGCACCGCGAACGCCGCCACCGCCGCCTGCACGTCTTCCGCGCGCGCCAGGCGCGCGCCGAACGTGCGTGAAACCATGATTTGTTTCCGCGGCGGCGGCACGTCTTCCAGCGCGAGGCAGGCGGTGCCGCCCAGTTCGCGGCCGAGGCGCTCCAGCACCACCCCGCCCGCCCGCCGCAGGACGCGCGGATCGGCCTCGGCCAGCGCCAGCGCGCTGGCGAGGCCCAGCCGCCGCACCCGCTCGCCCAGGCGCGCGGAGATGCCCCAGACGTCTTCCGGCGCCAGCGCGGCCAGCGTCGCGCGCGGATCCGGCAACCGCGCCCACTCCAGCACCGGCCCGGCCGGGCCCTGGCCGCGCTTCGCCAGCCGGTTCGCCGCCTTCGCCAGCGTTTTCGTCGGCGCAATGCCCACCGAGACCGGCACGCCCGTCCAACGCCGCACGCGCGCCACGATTTCCAGGCCGAACGCGGTCCAATCGCCCGACCCGCCGGCCAGATCGAGAAAGCACTCGTCGATGGAATAGATTTCCAGCCGCGGGCAGAAGTCCGCCAGCACCTGCATCACGCGCCGGGACAGATCGCCGTAGAGCGCGTAGTTGGACGAAAAGACGGCGACGTTGAGGCCGCGCAGGCCGGCCTCGAGCTGGTACCACGGCTTGGCCATCGGAATGCCCAGCGCCTTGGCTTCCGCGCTGCGGGCGACGACGCAGCCGTCGTTGTTCGACAGCACGACGATGGGCCGCCCTTCCAGCGCGGGCCGGAACACGCGCTCGCACGAGGCGTAGAAGTTGTTGCAGTCCACCAGCGCGAACACGGCGCCCCCCCTCTCCGCTTCAATACGAGCGGATGGCATGCGCCACCACGCCCCAGATCACCAGCTCCGCGCTTTCGCGCACGAGGATGGGCCGGTAGGCCGGGTTTTCCGCCTCCAGCCGCACGCCGTCGCGGCCGACGCGCAGCCGCTTCACCGTCAGCTCGCCGTCCACCACGGCCACGACGATGGCGCCCGGGCGCGCCTCGCGCGCGCGGTCCACCACCAGCAGGTCGCCGTCGCGGATGCCCGCGCCGGTCATCGAGTCGCCCTGCACCTTCACCACGAAGGTCGCGGCGGGATGCGCCACCAGGTGCGCGTTCAAGTCGAGGGGCGCTTCCAGATGGTCGTCGGCCGGCGACGGAAAGCCCGCCGCGACGCGCGACGCGAAGCGGCGCAACGGCCGCGGCGGCGCCCCGACGGCCACGGGGCGGAGACTTCCGGCAAGCGAACGGCATGGAGCGGCGCGGGGCATGACTGAACTTCCGTTCACCAACATACCCCCCGTCCCCGCCCGGCGCAAGCGCGGAAACCGGATGGCCAAATCGGCCGCCTACCCCCTGCCCAACAACGAAATAAAGCGAGCGAACCCCCGCCGCCTACAGTTCCGTGTATTTCTTCGCGAGGCCTTTGGACTTGCGCACGGGGTACTTGCGGGCGTTGACGCGGATCTTCTTGCGGATTTCCGTCGGCAAATCCAAGTCCATGTGGTTGGCCAGCAGCAAGGCGTAGTTGACGACGTCCGCCAGTTCCTGCGCGATGGCCTTGCGGCGCTTCCGGTCGCGGATGCGGGCTTCGCACTCGGCGTCCGTGCACCACAGGAACTGTTCCTGCAGTTCGGCGGCCTCGATGGCGAGGCCGGCCACCAGGTTCTTGGGGGTGTGGAATTGTTTCCAGTCCCGCGCGTCGCGAAAGGCGACGATCTCGTCGCGCAGGCTTTTCCAGTCGTTGCTCATGGGGCGTTTTCCTCGGCGAAATCCGTTCCGGCGGGGGCCGGATCAGGGCCCGAACAGCGGAATCTTGATGCGGTAGTTGCGGATGTCGGGCAGCGCGTTGGTGTCGATCCAGGTCATCGGATCGTTGGTGCTGACGACGACGTCCAGCAGCCGCCACTCGTTGGTGCTGGCCAGCAGGGCGTCGAGCCCTTCGATCTTGTAGGACCGGCCGACGACGGATTGGAAGGTCAGCGCCACGGAGGTGGGCGAAATGACGATCTTGTTTTCCCACCCGACGTAGCTGCCGGGCGCCTGCGGGTCGGTGTTGGCCACCCATTCGCTGTAGTTGGGGAAGCCGTCGCCGTCCCAGTCGCCGTTGGCGGCGTTGGTGACGGTGCCGAACTTGAGCAGTTCCCAGTCGTCGGGCATGCCGTCGAGGTCGGCGTCCCACGGGACGACGATGACGACCGTCGCGGCGGTGGCGCTGGTGCCGTCGTAGGCGTTGAAGACCGTGTCGGCGTAGGTCACGTCGGCGGTGCGGCCGCCCTGGCCGAGCGCGGTCACGTGCCACGAAAAGACGCCGGTGTTCGGATCGAACGTGGCCAGCTTGGAACCGCCGACCGGCAGGTTCGAAGCCGTCAGCACGGTCGTCGGACTGTCGTAGTCGATGGCGGCGACCGTGAAGGTGGAGGTGGCGCCGACCGGCATGGCATAGACGCCGTCCGGAGTGAATTGCAGCGTCGGCGGCTCGTTGGCGGCCTGCACGGAGGTGGCCAGTTCGAGGGTGAAGGCGAGCGCGTTCGTGCCGACCAGTTCCACCTGCCGGGTCTGGGCCTGGTTGCGCATGTTCACGACGTTCCAGGTATTGGACATGTCCGTGGCGGACACGTTGATGCTGCCGGCGGACACAGCCAGCTTGACGGCGCTGGCGCGGCCTTCGGCGGGCCGGATGGCGGTCACTTCCAGGGCGGAGGCCCCCGTGGCTTCCTCGGCCAGGTTGCGCTGGCCGGTGCGCAGCAAGGCGTCGAGATCGGGCGAGAGCCCGTTGCGGACGTAGAGCGTCTGGCCGGGCATGGCGTAGCTCACCGCGAAGACGTTGGTGGCCGCATTCGCCAGCGAGATGGTCTTGGCCACGCCCGCGTTGGAGAACGTGACGGAGTTGGCGGCGGTGGAAGGCGCATACAGGACGTTGACGCGGTTGGTGGCGCCGTCCCACCAGTCCTTGAGAGCGGACGTGCGGTAGGCCCCCGTCCCGCCGCCGGTGACGTTCTCGACGCCTTCGTCCTCGGTGCCGGCATCGGGCATGGAGACGAAGTTGCCGATCATCTGGACGACGTTGGTGCCGCTCTTGCGCCAGGCGCCGACCATCCGGCCGCCGCTGCGCTCGAAGAGGGCCATCACCGCGTCGTTGCGCAGGATATACTCGCTTTCGCCGTCGAGATCGACGTCGGCGGCCACGACTTCCACGGCCGCCAGCGTGCGGTTGGCCCAATCGTCCACCGCGCCGTAGAGCGCGGCCAGGCGGGTCTGGCCCTGCGCCTTCCAGGCGAAGCCCTGCAACCCCTGCCACGCCGTCGCGGGCGAGGCGTAATCACCGAAGCTCCAGCGGGCCAGGTTGCCGTTGTCCTCCTGGTGGAAGGCGGTTTCGAAGGTGGAGGCGAACAGCGCCTGCTGGGCGAGGCGGCGGACGGCGGCGTTGGTGAGGCCGCGCACGGTCTGCCACGCGTTGGAGAGGAGGCCGTTGGTCATGGAGCCATAGCGGACGCCCGACGGCAGGTTCGTGCCGGAGCGGACCTCGAACAGCTTGGGCGCGAGGCCTTCGTGGCGGGCCGAGCCGAAGTACCAGTTGTCGTAGTTCCGGTTGGCGGCGTGGTGCACCCAGTCCTGGGCCTGCGAGCCGTCCGCCGCGCGCAGGTCGCGGTTGGCGATCTCGCCGTCCAGCGCCTCTTCGAGGGCGACGACCTGGATCCACGGATGGTTGGCCATCCAGCGCAGGTTGGCGTCGTAGGCGTCGGCGTTGGCGTTGGCGGACAGGTCTTCCCACATGTAGAAGATGGTGGAAATCTGGTCGGCGCCCGAGCGCGCGCGGCGGTTGAAGAGCCGGCGCAGTTCGGTCGGCAGGCCGCCGTCGGAATTGACGTAGCGGTAGTTGTTGGCGGCGGTGGCGATGACGAAGGCGTCGATGGACGGCCAGTCGCCGCTGGGCATTTCCAGGTAGAGGCGGTTGATCTTGTAGGCGTTGTTGCCCAGCGCCTCTTCGCGGCCGTACCACTCCAGCAGGTGCGGCGTCTGGTCGAGGATGGTCGCCCGGAACCCGAGGTTCGTCTTGACCTGCTTGAGGGTTTCGACGTCGGCGACGCGCTCGGGAATCCAGAAGACGTTGGTCGAAACCACGCCGCTGGTGGGCGATCCGCCGTAGATTTCGTTGAGGACTTCCGCGGCGAGCCGGACGTTGGCGCGGTTGTAGGCCGCGTCGAAGTACTTGAGGATATGGTCGGAGAACGTGCTGCCCAGCAGGCGGAACGTGCCGGCGGCCACGCCCGCGCGGATCTGTTCGTTGAGGCCCGGACCGGAATACCACGTGTTCGAGTTGCCCACCTTGGCCCATTCCAGCGCCATCGCCAGCGTCGGAGTCACGTGCAGGTTGAGCGCCGCGTTGGAATAGATGTTGTGGATCTTGACGGGACGCTGGTAGCCCGCGCCGCTGCCGTTGTCCACGATGTTCTGGATGGTCGCGCCCGGCTCGACGGCCTGGTTGCCGTGCGCCAGCAAGGCCACCTTGGCGTGCTGGCCGCGGTTGTTCCAGACCGCGCCGCCGGCGGTGCGGCCGAGGCAGGTCGAATAGTAGCCGTTGGCGGCGACGTAGTTGTAGTCCTGGTAGTAGTCGGAGCACAGCCAGTCGTCGCCGATGGTGTCGGTGAAGTCGTTGAGCCCGCCCTTGTCGCCGGCGCCGCCGTCGTCGCCCGTGAAGTCGCTGGTGGTATAGACCTGGAACTTCAGGACGTCGGGATTGCCGTTCCAGCCCGCGGCGACGAGCGCGGCGCGGTCGATGCTCCACGCCACGGCGTCGAGCTCGGAATTGAAGTAGGCGCCCAGATAGGCGCCCGGCACCGCCACGACGCCGGCCGCGGCGAGGTCGCCGCCGATGTCGGTGGTGTTGTTGGCCGGGAGGGTGTCCTTGTAGAACACGCCGCTGCCGCCGTCGTAGACGCCGACGCAGGCGTTCCACTTCATCCGGCTGCCGGCGTTGACCTGGTCGGGCAGGTTGACCTCGCCCGTGCCGTAGTCGCCGAAATTGATGGCCACGTAGACGTTCAGGGCGCTCTGCTCGGCGTTGGGCTGCAGGTCGTCGACATCCACGCGGAAGTACAGTTTGCCGTCGGCGGCGCCGCCGTCGTGGAAATAGAACGCCACCAGGTCGCGGGAGCTGTTGAAGCCGTCGCCGCGGCGATAGATGTCCGACACGTTGCCGCCCTGGTCGTAGTTGTCCAGCGCGAGCAGATCGTCGAGGGTCCAATCCATGAATTCGCGGTAGTAGTCGGTATCGTTGACCGTGCCGATGACGGACCCCTGCCCCACGACGATGGACCCCTCGCCGCCCGGATCGGCGACGGAATCCGCGCGGGTCGGATCGGTGCCGTTCTGGTATTCCAGCAGATTGACGTAGGGCTGCTCGTCGAGTTCCACGTCGAGGTAGGTGTCGCCGTCGGGATTGCCGTCGGCGCCGTTGACGCCGGTGGCGTCGAGCGGATCGAGGCCGTAGCGGACCTCCCAGCCGTCGGGCAGGCCATCGCCGTCGGTGTCGGGATTGAGCGGATCGGTTTCCGTCCAGGTTTCGCCGCCGTCCCAGATCCGGTCGTTGTCGGCGTCGCCGGCGATGCGGCCGTTGAAGTCCTTGTCCTCGCCGTAGCCGTCGCTGAGGCCGTCGCCGTCGCTGTCGGCGATGCCCGGGGAGGTTTCCAGCCAGGTTTCGCCGTTGTTGATGATGCCGTCGGGCCAATTGCGCGCCAGGAACGGATCCCAATCGGTCGGCAGGTTGGCGCCGTCGCCGTCCACCCACCCGTTGCGGTTGGCGTCTTCGATGCCGTCGGGCAGGCCGTCGTAGTCGGTGTCGGGATTCGTCGGATCGGTGGTCGTGCCCTGCGCCAGCTTGGTGCGGCTGGCGCCGGTGCCGGCGCCGTCGATGCCCTTCACTTTGCCGGAATTGTCCAGCGTGTTGTAGAACGGCGGATCGAGGTCGGCCAGGAAGTTCTGGAAGCCGTCGCCGTCGGTGTCGACGGCGACGTCGGTGCCGGAGGCCGGCCAGCGGTAGCCCAGTTCGAGGCCGTCGGGCAGGCCGTCGCCGTCGGTGTCGGGACTGTTTTCCATCGATTTGCCGCGGGCGAAGTAGTTGAAGACCTCGGTCTGCGTCCAGTATTCGGCGGCGCTTTCGGGCAGCGGACAGGCGTCGGTTTCGTTGGTGTTGACGATGCCGTCGTCGTCCCAGTCGGCGTCGGCGGCGTTGGTGGCGGCGACGAGTTCGCGGAACTGGACCGTGGCGTTGCGGACGGCGGAGTTGGAAGACGAACTCAGCTCCGTGCCGGCCGTATCCGCCCAGACCGTGGCCGTGAAGCGGTAGGATCCGGCGTTGGTGACGGTCCAGACGTGGTTCCAGGTCAGGCTGTCGCCGTTGGTGACGACGTTGTCGAGGACCACGTCGCCGACGTAGCCCAGCGGACTGTTGAACTGGAGGACCAGATTGGTGGCGTTGGCGTCGGTCAGCACCACGAGGGGCGTCTGCCGCAGGGCCGGATTGGTGGCCAGGACCGAGGCCGGCACGTCTTCCATCCGGATGACGTACTTCGCGCCGTCGCTGTCGGTTTCCGGCGGCGTGGTGATGATCAGCGTGGGCAGCAGCGGCCCGCGGTGGCGCACCAGGCGCACGGCGGCCTTGTCGAACGTGCCGTAGCCGTTGCTGTTGGTGAACTCGACCCGCACCCCGTAGAGCCAGTCGGTCTGGCCGTTGTAGACGTTGGGCATGTCGAAGCCCAGGACGTTGAGGCCCTCGCCGGCGACGCCCCAGTTCCACTGGTGCGTGAAGTTCAGATCCTCGGCGGCCACCAGTTCGCCGCGGTTGGTCGAACCGTTGGCGGCGGCGTTCACGTAGACCTTGACCCGGTCGAAGATCTGCTGGTCCGTCAGCCCGGCGGCCATGCTGGCGGTGTATTTGATGCGCAGTTGCCAGCCGGCCTCCACCATCGTGCCGTCGGCCTCGGGCCAATCGAAGAAGAATTCCTCCGCGGGGCCGCGGGTGTTCAGCGTGCGGACGAGCTGCGTGAAGTGGTGGTTGGTGGGATTGTCCGCCGCCGGATCGGTCGCCGACCAGGCGTTGGTGGCGGTGCTCGACCATTCGCGCACGCGGACGCGGAGGGTGGCCGTGCCCGTCGCCGGGATGCGGGAATAGTTGAAGCGCCAGATTTTCGGATACGCCACGTCCTCGGCCATGGTTTCCGTCCACGCGCCCACGGCGGACGCCTGCGCCCAGACGACCTTGCCGGACACCAGGCCGTTGCCGGGGCCGTCGTTGCCGGCGTTGCTGTCGGCGATATGGTACCAGACCTCGCGCGCGGTCGGGTCGGTGCGGGCGATGACGCCGTATTCGCTGCCGTAGTAGGTCTCGCCGTCGGCCGCCGGATACTGCACGTAGCCCTTGGGCGTCTCGGTGTCCAGATAGACCGTCTGGCGGAAGGTGTTGAAGACCGGCGCGCCGTCGGCGCGGCCCAGGAACGCCCGCGCCGTCAGCAGGTGGAATCCGTCCGGCAGCCCGTTGGTCGTCCAGCTGTTGTAGTCGTTGTGCTTGTGGTAGGCCTTGGTCTTGAGGTTCTGGGCCGCCGTGCTCCACTCGCCCAGCATGTTGGACTTGCGCGCGACGGCGGCGGCGCTGCCCGGCCAAACGACGTCCCAGCCGTTGCCGTCGTAGCCCTGCTGCCGGGCCGAGCCGATCTTGTAGCGGAACACCGTGCCGGCGGGCAGCGCGGGGACGGTCATTTGCCACCAGTCGGACGAATCGCTGCCGTTGCCCACCCACGCGGCCTCGATCACGCGGGTGTCGGCGTTGGCGCCCTTGCCGCCCGCGCCTTCGGGCCAGGCCGTGCCGTTGGTGGTGTAGTAGAGGTGGACGCGGTTGCCCGTGACTTTCGGGGTCTTGGCGCCGAGGTAGATCGTGGCGCCGCCCGCATTGGTGACCGGCGGCCAGAACTGCGCGTTGCCCGCGCGCTCGCCGTCCTGCGATCCGTTGGGATCGTGCCAGATCCAGGACACCCCGTAGGTGCCGTCCCAGTCGTTGCTGCCCGTGGACAAATTCGTGGTGAAGGCCGTGTTCAGCGTGGCGACGTAGGTTTCCGCGCCCGGCGAGGCGATCTTGGCGCGTGCGGAATCCGTCGCCGCAAACTTTTCGGGCCAGATGCGCTGGATGAAATTGACGCCTTCGAAGCCCAGGAACATGTCGTGGCTCAAGGCCGGCGGATTGTCGCGCAGGTCGCCGAACGCGTTGGTGGCCCCGTTCAGGTCCATGCCGCCGTTGAGGCGCATCAGGACGTTGTCGGCCGAGCCGTCCACGCGCGCCGTGAACACGACGTTGGTGCCCGTGGTGATGCGCGGCACCGCCTGGCGGTAGGTATAGGGCGTCGGCGTCGCGCCGTCGGGGAAGCCGCGGTTGGAATAGTTGTAGGGATTGAACACCGCGTCGCCGTCGGGACCGTCCTTGCGGTCCACGGAAATGGTTTCGGCCAATTGGCCGTTGTCGTAGACGGAAAGCACGCTGCCGGCCCAGAGGCCGCTGGGATCGGGATTCTTGTAGCCCCAGACCGAATAGCTGTTGGGGGGCTGGTTCACGTTGTAGAGGTCGCTGGCGTAGACGTAGTCCGCCGCGGGCCCGCTGTCCTTGAAGTAGCACTGGTAGGTGCGCGCGTAGTTGTAGAGATAGGCGTCGTTCGGGAAGGTCCCCTTGGTCGGGATCAGGCGCCAGTCCTGCCACTTGGAGTTGAACACCGTCAGGAAGGTGTTGTACGGGAAGGTCCCGCCGCGCTCCCAGGCGATGACCGCGCCGTCCCAGTGCGTGCCCATGCCGTGGTGGGAATAGCGCGCGCCGTTTTCGTGGATCTTGAGCAGCTCGGGAATGTGGGTCTGGCCCCACTGGCCGAGGAACGCGGTGCTGGCCCAGCGCGGGAACGCGCCGCCGCTGCCGGAGAGGGTTTCCGCGTGGCGGTTGCCGTCGGTGTAGAGCAGGCCGAGGCCGCCGCGCAGGAAGTAGTAGGCGTGCTGGAGTTCCTTGCGGTCCACGTAGTCGTTGTCGTGGCTCTGCGCGTGCATCACGCCCACGGCCGGATCGAAGCCTCCCGCCCCGGCGTTGTCGTAGCCCCACAGGTCGCCCGCGCTGAAACGCCAGTTGAGCTGGTTGCGCAGGTCGTTGTCCACCAGCCGCATCCCGGCGGAGACATAGCCGCCGTAGCCCGGCGGCTGGCCCAGATGCTCGCCGAACAAGAGCGCGTCGTCGCGGGGGATTTCCGTGTTGAAGTTGCTGTCGCGGTGGTTGTTCCAGTCGCTGTAGCCGTGGGTCATGTTGAACTGCCACTGGATCTGGCCCAGATAGCCGGCGTCGCTGTCGTCGTCGTTGTACGCCCCGAAAAAGTAGTCCGGCACGTGCTTGACGGCGTCGAGGCGGAACCCGTCGGCCCGGGTGGTCTGCATCATCCAGCGCGCGTTGCGGCACAGGTAGGCGCCGACGTCTTCCTTGAAGAAGTTCGAATTCGCGGCGATGACCGACTTCGTGATCGACGTGCTGTTGAAGCCCACCCACCCCTGGGTGGGATGCCAGTCGTAGAATTCGGGATTGTCGGGATGGCGCACGATGGACGGCTTGTCGTGCCAGCTGCCCTCGGTGGCGCCGAAATTCTGGTTGGGCGTTTCGTGCGCGATGTCCAGCAGGTCCGACAGCCCCAGATGCATCACCTGCCAGGCGTCTTGCCAGTCGCGGGTGTTGTCCCACTTGCGGCAGAAGCCGTCCGAGGTGGTGCGCAGGTGGAAGTCCTCCGCCACCATGCCCGGAAAGACGTCCGTCGGCGTGGTCTCGTTGTAGAGCGGCACGTCGTAGGCGCGGTGGTTCATGATGTTGTCGAAGTAGACCCGGATGCCGAAGCGGTGGCACAGCTCGATCAAGTTGTGCAGGTCCGCCTTCGTGCCGTAGCGCGTGGCGATCGTGCCGCGCTGGTCCTTGCTGCCCAGGTCGAACGGATCGAACAGGTCGTAGCCCACCGAATAGCCGCCGTTGGCCTTGGCCGGCGGCGGCAACCACAGCGACGAATAGCCCGCTTCCGCCAGCTCGGGCACCTTGTCCGCGATTTCGTTCCAGCTCGCGTTGAAGAACTGGAGCATCGCTTCGCCGCGCGCCGCGCCCGGCACGAGCGCCCCCGCCAGGCACAGGCCGGCCAGCATACGTTTCCATCCCCGCCGCACGACGTCGCCTACCTTCATTTGCGCACTCCCGGACCGCTGTTCCGCCCAACTGTTGTTTGGGGGCCGGGCCTTCGCAGCCAAGTCCCGCACCCATTCTGAGATCAAGTTAACGGCAACGGAACAAAAGCACAACGCAAAAACGCTTCACCGCGGCGGATATTTCGGGGGCGGTTCCGGACGGCCCGGCCGCCCCGGAACGCACCAGCGCGCGCTAATCCATTGCGGCTTCCCGATGGCTCGTGTAGAATGCCCAGTCAAATCAGGCAACCGTCCCAGGCAGGAGGCTCCCATGGCGCTCAAGATCACCCGCGAATTCCTCGAAAAAATCCCCAAGACCGATCTGCACCTCCATCTGGACGGATCGCTCCGGCTGCCCACCTTGATCGAACTGGCCAAGGCCGCCAAGGTGCCCTTGCCGTCCGAGACGGAAGCCGGCCTCCAGGAACTCGTCTTCAAGGAGAAGTACCAGGATCTGCCCGACTACCTGCGCGGGTTCGGCCTGACCTGCTCGGTGCTCCAGAACCCCGAGAACCTCGAGCGCGTGGCCTATGAACTCGCCCAGGACAACATCGCCGAAAACGTCCGCTACGTCGAAGTCCGCTACGCCCCGCAGCTCCACGTGCGCCCCGGCTTCACCGTCGAAGAAGTGATCGAATGCGTCAACCGCGGCCTCGCCCGCGCCCAGCAGGAACACAACTCCTCCGCCGCCGTCCGCGCCGGCGGCGACATCCCCTTCCACTACGGCATCATCACCTGCGCCATGCGCTTCTTCAACCGCCACATGTCGGCCTACTACGCGCAGCTCTTCGACGTGATGCCGCACGCGCCCGCCAAGGAAGTCATGGCGGTCGCCTCGCTGGAGATGGCCCGCTCCGCCGCGGCCCTCGCGCACCAGAAGGGCATTCCCGTCGTCGGCTTCGACCTCGCCGGCGCCGAAGCCGGCTTCCCGGCCCTCGACCACAAGGACGCCTACCAGTACGCCCACGTCCACTTCCTGAAAAAGACCGTGCACGCCGGGGAAGCCTACGGCCCCGAATCCATCTTCCAGGCCATCACCGAATGCCACGCCGACCGCCTCGGCCACGGCACCTGGCTGTTCGGCGCCGACAAGATCACCGATCCGGCCATCAAGGATCCCGACTACTACGTGAAGTGCCTGGTGGACTACGTCGCCACCCGCCGCATCACCCTCGAAGTCTGCCCCACCAGCAACCTGCAGACCATCCCCGCCATCGCGTCCGTGGCCGACCACCCCCTGCGCAAGATGCTCGACGCCAACCTGTCGGTGTCCATCAACACGGACAACCGCCTGGTCTCCCGCACCAGCGTCACGCGCGAGCTGGAACTGGTCTGCTCCCAGTTGCCGGTCACGCCCGCCCAGCTGCGCAACATCATCCTGGCCGGCTTCAAGGGCTCGTTCTTCGGCCCCTACGGCGAAAAGCGCGCGCTCGTCCGCCAAGTCATCAACCGCTACGATGCGCTCGAAAAGCAATATCTGGGCGACCACGCCCGCGCCTAGGCCCGCCGCGCGGCGCGCGGGGCTGGCGCTGCTGGCCGTGGCCTTGGCCGCCGGTTGCCAGGCGTTGCGCCCGGCGCCGTCCGGCGAGCTGCGCATCGGCGTCGCGGCGGATTCGCCGCCGCTGTTTTTCCGCCAAGGCCGGCGCGCCAGCGGCTTGGAAGCCGATCTGGGCCGCGCCTTCGCCGCCCGCCTCGGCCTCAAGCCCGCGTTCGTCGCCCTTGCGCCGGCGGAGCTGGAAGCGGCCCTGCTCGGCGGCCAGATCGACGTCCTGATGGGCGGCACGACCCTGACCGAGGAACGCCGGGTCCGGATGGATTTCGCCGCGCCGTATCTGGTCGTCGGCCAGGCCGCCCTGATCCGCGCCGCCGACCTGCCCCGGGCCAACACCGCGATCAAGATCCGGTCCGCCGACGTCCGCGTCGGCACGGTCGCCGGATCGGCCGGCGACGCCTACGTCGCGCGCTACTTCACGCGCGCCACGCGCGTTTCCTACCCCGATCCGGCCGCGGCGGCCGAAGCCCTCCGCGCGGGCCAAGTCGATTTGGTCGTCTACGACGGACCCGCCGTCTGGTGGCTGGCCTTGCAGCATCGGCCCGATCTCGTCCTGGCCCCCGCGCTGTTCGACCGCGCGGAAGTCGCCTGGGCGTTCCGGCGCGGCAGCGTTTCCCTCCGCGAATCCGCCAACGAAGCGCTGGCGGCCTGGCAACAAGACGGCACGCTCGAAGCCCTCCTGAAACGCTGGCTGCCGGTGTCGAAATAGCCACGGAACCACCTCGTGGATGCCTCCCTGCTCATCGTCGGTGCCGGCCCCGCCGGACTCCTGGCCGCGCTGGCGGCCGCGCGCCGGCGCTTGCCGCACGGCGTCCTCGTCGTGGACCGCATGCCCGCGGCCGGCGCCAAGCTGGCCGTCAGCGGCGGCGGCCGCGGCAACCTCAGCCACGTCGCCGCGGAAGACGGATTCGCCGCCGTCTGGGGCCGCAACGGACGCTTCACCGTGCCCGCCTTCCGCGCCCTGCCGCCGGACGCGCTGCGCGCGCTGCTGGCGGAAATCGGCGTCGCGACCGTCGTGGATCCCGCCGGCCGCATCTATCCGCGCTCCCAATCCGCCGCCCAGGTGCGCGACGCCTTGGTGGCCGCGGCCGTCCGCGCCGGCGTGCGCTTCACGTTCGACCGCGCCGTCCAAAGCCTGTCGCCGCCGGAAGCGCCGGACGCCCCGTGGACGACCGATTCGTTTACGGCCCGCGCCGTCCTGCTGGCGACCGGCGGCCAATCCGCGCCGCGCCTCGGCTCCGACGGCTCCGGATTCGCGCTCGCCCGCGTCCTCGGCTACGACGTCGTCCCGCCCGTTCCGGCCTTGACCTCCCTCCGCACCGCCGAAACCTGGCCGGCCGCCCACAGCGGCTTGTCGCTGCCCGACGTGACCGTCGCCGTCGCCGGCCCGCGCGGCGCCGCCGAACGCGGCGAATTGCTCTTCACCCATCGCGGCATCTCGGGTCCCGCCGTCCTCAATCTCTCGGGACGCGTCGCCCGCCTCCTGCGGGACGGCGAACCGGTCCCGCTCGCATTGGATCTGATCCACGACCAGCCCGATTTCCAAACCCTGCGCCGGGAGGCCGGCGCACGGCCCGTCCTGGCCTGGCTGGCCCGCGGCCTGCCCCGCGCCCTGGCCGGCACGATCCTGGAATTGACCGGCATCCCCGCCGACCAAACCTTTTCCCGCCTCTCCGCCGCGCAGGAAAAAGAACTGCTCCGCCACCTCGTCGCCCTGCCCCTGACCGTCCGCGGCACCGGCGGCTTCGACGACGCCATGGCCACTTCCGGCGGCGTCTTCCTCAAGCAAGTCCGGCCCGACACGCTCGAAGGCCGCCTGACGCCGCGGCTGCATTTCGCCGGCGAGCTCCTCGATCTCGACGGCCCCACCGGCGGCTGGAACCTCCAGTGGGCCTTCTGTTCCGGTTTCCTCGCCGGCTCCGTCGCCGGCGCTTGATCCCGCAAAACCATTTTTTACGTAGAACGTAAAAACTTTCGCGGCGTTTTACGTGGAACGTAAAAACTTTGCGCAAAAATTACGTAGTACGTAAAACTCGGCCGGAGGCCCGTCTTGACCGTCTTTCGCCGGCGGCGTAGCCTGTTTTCCATGACCGGGACGCGCTTTTTCGGGGCCGATGAATGGAAAACCGCCGGCCTTGCCGCGTGCCTGGCCTTCGTCGTTTTCCGGGCCACCTTGGCGCCGACGGTCACGCTGGAACATTCCGGGGCGCTGGTGGTGGCGGCCGACCATCTGGGCGTGGGCCGCGTGCCGGGCTATCCCGTCTGGACGCTGCTGGCCAAGGGTTTCATCTGCCTTTTTCCCTTCGCGGAATATCACGGCCATCCCAATCCCGCCTGGGCCGTGAACTGGATGTCCGCGTTCTTCGGCGCCTTGGCCTGCGGATTGCTGGCCGCCCTGGCTTGCCGTCTGGCGCGCGCCGCCGGGGCGGCCGGCGCGCTCGGCGCCGTTTCCGGCCTCGCCGCGGGCTTGCTGTTCGCCTGTTCGCCGGTCTTCTGGTCGCAGGCGGTCGTCGCCGAAACCCACACCCTGACCAACTTCTATTTTCTCGCGCTGCTGGCGCTTTCGTTGCGCTGGGTCGATGCCGCGGATCGAAAGTCGCCCTATCTGCTCGCCTTCCTCGCCGGGCTGGGCCTGGCCGTTTCGCCGCTGCTGATCCTGTTCCTGCCGGTGCTGTTGCTGGCCGCCGCGCTCACGTCGCTCAAGGATTTCGCGCGCGTGACCGTTGCCGTCCTGCTGTTTTGCGGTTTCCTGCTCGTTGAATTCAAGTGGGGCAGCCTCCGGCCGGCCATCGGCGTCGGCGTTCTGGGAGGCGCCCTCGCCGGCGCCGGACTCCTCGCCGTTGCCCGAACCACGCGGCCCGTCGCGGGCCTGCTGCTGCTCCTGCTGGCCGGTCTGTTGCCCTACGTCTATCTGCCGCTCGCGGCCGCCCGCCATCCGCCCATGAACTGGGGACAGGCCTGCACCTGGGAAGGCTTCTGGCACGTCGTGAGCCGCGGGCAGTACGAAGCGCTGGTGCCGCTGGATCCGTTCGCGCAGCCCAAACTTTTCTTCCGCGATCTGGCGTGGTACGGCCGGCTGCTGGCCGCGCAATTCGCCGCGCCGCTCGCCGCGCTCGCGCTGGTTCCGGTTCTGGCGCTGCGGCGCTTGGACCGCCGCGCGCAGGCCGCGCTCCTGCTGGTGTTCGGCGCCTGGTTCTGCTTCGCCGTCGTGGTGGTCGTCGGCGCCAATCCCCAGGTGGACGTCCAGAACACCTGGGTGGCGCGCCCGCTGTTCCTGCCCTCGTTCGCGCTTGTAGCCTTGCTGATCGGCGTCGGTTGGGCCATCCTGTGGAACGGAATCGCCGGTCGCGCGCGGCAATGTCGCGGCGCGGGGACCGGCGCCGGAAACCCAGCTCCATGATCCGTTCCTACGTCCACGGCTACGACCCCCGCGAAAACGTGCGCCTGCAAGACCAGGCCGCCACGCTCGAAGACCTGCTGCACGGCGACACCGCCTATCCCGCCGGCAGCCGCGTGCTCGAAGCCGGCTGCGGCGTCGGCGCCCAGACCGTCCTCCTCGCCGCCCGCAGCCCGCAGGCGGAGATCACCTCCATCGACGTCTCCGAAACGTCCGTCGCCCAGGCCCGGCAAGCCGTGGCCGCCGCCGGCTTCGGCAACGTGGCGCTGCGGCAAGCCGATATTTTTCACCTGCCGTTCGCGCCCGGATCCTTCGACCACGTCTTCCTGTGCTTCGTGCTCGAACACCTGCCCCAGCCCGTCGCGGCGCTGCAGAAGCTGCTGGCCGTCCTGAAACCCGGCGGCACGCTGACGGCCATCGAGGGCGACCACGGGTCCACGTTCTTCCATCCCGACAGCGCCGCCGCCCACCGCGCCATCCGCTGCCAGGTGGAGCTGCAGGCGCGCGCCGGCGGCAACGCCTTGATCGGCCGCCAGCTGTTTCCCCTCCTCCGCGCCGCCGGCCTGGACGACGTCCGCGTTTCGCCCCGCATGGTCTACGTCGATGCCAGCCGGCCCGGCCTCGTCGACGGCTTCACGAAGAAAACCTTCGCGGCCATGATCGCGGGCGTCCGCGCGGAAGCGCTGGCCGCCGGACTGGCCACCGCCGCCGATTTCGACCAGGGCGTGGCCGATCTGCATCGCGCCGCCGAAGCCGACGGCGTGTTCTGCTACACCTTCTTCAAAGCCACCGCCGTCAAAGCTTCATGATTTCCATCACCAATCCGAAGCTGAGCGGCCTGGAGCCGCGCTGGGCGCCGTTCCGGGGATTTTCGCTCGTGTTCGATCCGCCCGAGGAGGATTCCTTTTTCGGCGCGCTGCGCGCCGGTCTTGCGAAGCTGGAAAACGACGCGCTGATCGCGGAGTTCTATCTGCGCCTGCTGCCGCCCGCGTCCTACCACGTCACGGCCTGGGACGGCGTCAACGACGCCAAGCTGGCCGAGGTCGTGCCCGAATTCCGCGCCGCCTGGGAGCGCTTCCTGCAGGCGAGCGCCGCCCGGCCGTTTCCGGAAGACCTGTTCCGCGACGTGCAGGCCTCCGAGCTGCTGACCTGTCCGGACTGGTCCCTGCGCCTGCGCTGCGCGCGGATCGAAAACTGGAGCAACGTGTCGCTCGTGGCGCATCTGGAGGCGGCGGACGCCGCGGCCGCCGCCAATCTGGAGCGGTTGCGCGCCGCCCGCGACGCGCTCTCGGAAGCGTTCGGCCGCCGGTTCGGCGTGCGGCCCCATCCCGACTACGAGCCGCACGTGACGCTGGGCTATTTCGCGAACGGGGCTCTGGCGGCGGGTTCCGCCGCGGCCGTCGCGCGCTGGAACGCGGCTCTGCGGGCCGCGACGGCCGGCCACGTCCTGACCCTGCGCCGCTTGCACCTGTCCGTGTTCGCGGACATGACGAGCTTCGGATCGGATCTGGCCTAGCGGCTATTTCCGCACTTGCAGCCGATAGAACCCGTTGGACACGGGCGCATAGGCGTTGGTGGCCAGCCCCGAGGCCAGCGGCTGGAAAGGCCGCTGCAAGTCGGGCGTGAACCACACGTCATAGGCGCGATTCTCGAGGAAGGACCATTGCAAGGCCACCGGCGGACCGAACGCCAGCGGGTCCATCGCGAAAAACGACTGGGCCTGGTTCGGATGCGTGCCGGCGATTTCTTCCGCGCGGTTGTCGTAGCCGTCGCCGTCGGTGTCCTCGTCCGCCGGCGGCCCGTAGGGCGTGCCGAAATATTCCTGGCGCCATTCGTTCGGAATGCCGTCGCCGCGCACTTCGGCATGGAGCAAATTCACCCGTTGCGGGCGCACGTTCACGGTGTTGTAGCCGTACTGGCGGTATTCGTCGCGCTCGCCCCAGGCCCGTTCGCCCAGCACGGTCCGCGACAGATAGCGGTCGTTTCCGTTGGTCGAAGACGACGCGATCACGCCGCAAATGAACAGGTTCGAGGCCGATTCCGGCCCGGCCGCGTTGAGCGCGCTCCAGGGCAGCGCCGCTTCCCAGCGCTTCGTCCGGCGGTTGGCCGCCTCGCCCGCCGTCGTCGTCGCCACCGTGCCCGTGCCGTGGAACTGCGAGAGCTTCGCGGCGGTCATCGGCACGAACTCGCTCCAGTTGGTGCCGACGTAGAAAACGCCCTGCCCGAAGTTGTAGCCGCCGGGACCGCCCAGATCGAAATTGGTGTAGGCCGGACCATCGCCGAAGGTATCGCCCAGGATCAGCGCGAAGTCCATCGGCTCCGTGAAGCGCACGTTGTGCAGGAAATCCAGCGCATTCGGCTTGCCGGTCTTGTGCCACAGGTTCCAGGCGTTGTCCGTCAGCGTGTCGAGTCCGACGAACAACACGACCGCGTTGTTGCTGCCGCCGATGTCCATTCCGTGCCCGCCGAGATAGAGATAATCGGCGTCGGCGTTCGCCCAGACGCTGCCGAAATCGCCGAACCCCCGCGGCGCGTCCAGCTTCCGCAACGGCGGACCCAGGGTCGCCAGATCGAAATTGTCGCCCACGTTGTCCGGAAATTCCCCGGGCGGATTGTCCGCGACGACCGGCGAGCCGTTGCCGACGACCGGCGCCGGCGGCCAGTACGGCGCGGACGCGCCCGCGACGGGGAACGACCACCCCCGCTTGGCGTTGTCGTCCCAGAGCCCGGCGGCCGTGAAATGCACCGCGATCCGCTCGGCGTTGGCCGGCACGGCCAACGCGCCTTCCCAGCGCGCGCCGGAGACGTTCGCCAGCGCCACCGCGGTCGTCGCGGCGAACGAGCCTTCGGCGTACGAGACCCAGGCCGTCACCGCGCCCGCGCCCGCCAGCGGCCCCATGTCCGCTTCGTAGCGCAGCGTGGCGTTCGATCCGGCGCCGGCCGGATCCGGCGCAACGGACGCGCGCTCCAAGAGCGCCTGCCAGTTGTAGTCGTAGTTGTTGTGCCAGGTGCCGGCGCCGTCGTGGAACACGAACGCCACGCGCTGCGTGGCCGCGGCCGGCACCGTGAATTCATATTCCCAGCGCTGGCTCGCCGCGTTCCACGTCATGGGCTCGTCCGCGAAGGCGCTGGCGAACGCGTCCTGGCCCAGATGGATCCGGACCGGACTCGCGCCGGCCAACGGGCCTTCCGTCGCGCGATACGAGATTTTCGCCGCCTGCCCGCGCAGCGGGAACGCCGGCTCCACCCGCACCTGGCGGCGATTCGTGACGATCGCCGAATCGAAGATCAGCCCGTCGCTGCGGATACCCCGCAGTTGCAGGACGTCGTTGGTGACATGCACCGACACGTGGTGGTAGCAGGTCGTCGCGTAGGCCTGCGCCGATTCGCCGACCGCGGAGGCATAGAGCCGCCCGCCCCCGCCGCCGGCGACGAGGTAGCGCACGCCGCGGATCGGCACCATGCGCTGGTAGTTGTGGCTATGGCCGCCGACGAGGAAATCGGCCTCGTATCTCGTCAGGATCGGCGCCCAGTTGGTCTTGTAGTAGTCGTCGCCGGCGCGCTCGCCGTAGGAATACGGCGGCCGGTGGGCCAGGGCGATCGTCCAGACCGCGGCCGGATCGTTCGCCGCCGCCTGCAATTCGCGCGCCAACCACTCGCCCTGCGACACGGCTTCGATTTCGGTGTTCAGTGAAATGAACCGGACGTTGCCCACCGCAAAGGAATAGAAACCGTTGCCCAAGGAGGGCTCCGGCAGCGAGAACAGCCGCTGGTAAAGCCCGCGCGTGACGTCCGATCCCGGCGCGGCGTCGTGGTTGCCCATCGTGGGCATGTAGACCGCCCGCGCCAATTCGTTCGAACAAATCCGGAAAAACACGTCCCAGGTCTCGAAGCCGGAACCGCTGAACGCTTCCTCGGCCATGTCGCCGAGGCTGACGATGAACGGCGGATCTTCCGCCACGATCTGGTCCGCAACGCCTTGCGCGCCGGCCTCGTTGATGCCGCCCTGCAAGTCCCCGTGGAACACGAAATGCAGCGGCCGGCCATCCGCCGGCGCGGTCCGGAAGGTGCCGGGTTCGACGTATCCATCGGTGGACGACGCCTCATAAAAATAGCGCGTGCCGGGTTCCAGCCCGCGCAAGGCGATCGCATGCAGATGCGTGCCGCCCCCGTCGCGTTCGATCCGGTCGTAGTTGGTCGTCGTGCCGTAGCGGACCGTGCCGCGGCCGGCTTCCGGCCGGTCCCACGTGATCGTGGCCGTCGTGGTCGGGTCTTCCGTCCAGCTGGCCCGGACGGGCGTGCGATAGGCTTGCCCGGCGGCCAAGGTCGCTCCCAGCAGCGACGTCGCCCCGATCCACGTCAGCACATTTGCATTCCGACCCATGTTGGCCCCTTTCCCCGGAAAAATAACCGCCGGCACGGCGCCCTCGCAAGTCGAAACGTTTCGATGGTTTTCTTTTTCCCCCCGCCCGTGCTAGGTTACGGCCCATGAATCGTTGGTTCCATCGGGTCGGCCTCTGCGCCGCCCTTCTCGCCACCCCGGAGCAGCTTATGGCCCAGGATCCCGTCGACGTCTTGAAAACCGCCCATGCCGGCATCCGCCGCCTCGTCCTGGACAACGGCCTGGTCGTCCTGCTCAAGGAAGACCGCAGCGCGCCCATGGTCGCCCTCCAGTTCTGGGTCGGCGCCGGCTCCATCCATGAAGCGGAAAACCTCGGCGGCGGCCTTTCGCACTATCTCGAGCACATGGTCTTCAAGGGCACCCCCACGCGCGGACCGGCCCAGGTCTCGCAGGAAATCGCCGACGCGGGCGGCGAAATCAACGCCTACACGTCCAACGACCGCACCGTGTTCCACGCCACCTTGCCGGCCGAGCGCTGGCTCGTCGGGCTCGACGTGCTCGGCGACGCCGTCTTCCATCCCGCCTTCCCCGAGGACGAATGGGCCCGCGAGCGGGAAGTCATCCTGCGCGAAGTGGACATGAGCGAAGACGATCCCGGCCGCGTCCTGAACCGCCTGACGTGGGAAACCGCCTACCGCGTCCATCCCTACCGCGTGCCCATCATCGGCTGGCGCGACATCCTGACCACCATGGGCCGCGACGATCTCGTCGCCTACCACCGCCGCCATTACTCGCCCGACAACGTGATTCTCGCCGTCGCCGGCGACGTGCCCCTCACCGACCTGGAAGCGGCCATCCGCGAGCGGCTGGAAAAAATTCCGCGCACGACCCGCGCGCCGGTCCTCGTGCCGGCGGAGCCCCCGCAACTGGCCGAACGGTTCGCGCGCAAAACCGGCGCCTACGAAGTCACCCGCATCGCCTGGGTCTTCCATGCCACCGACTTGGCCGACCCCGACACGCCGGCGCTGGACGTGCTGGCCTCCGCCGTCGGCTCCGGCCGCTCGTCGCTGCTGGTCAAGCGCCTGCGCGAGGAACGCCAGATCGTCCTCGACGTGGACGCCTGGAGCTACACGCCCAAGGATCCCGGCCTCTTCGGCATCCATGCCGAATGCGAACCCGAGAAGGAAACCGAAGTCATCGCCGCCCTCCGCGATGAAGTCGCGCGCTGGCAGACGGAACCGTTCGACTCCGCCCGCATCGAGCAGGCCCGCCGCGAAGTGCTCGTCGGCGCGATCCAGGAACTGGCCGCCATGGACGGCCAGGCGGCCGCAATGGCCTCCGGCGAATTCTACGCCGCCGATCCCCGCCACACCGAGGTCTATCTGGACAAGGTGCGGCAAGTCACCCCCGACGACCTGACCCGCGTCGCCCGCAAGTACCTGCGGCCCGAAAACGGCTCCTGGACCATTCTGGCGCCGGCGGCCGAATCCGCGGCCGGCGCGGACCGCGCGGCCGCCGCCGATCTGCACGTCCAGGACCACGTCTTTCCCGACGGCCTGCGCCTGATCGTCCGCGAGGACTCCCGCCTGCCCATGGCCTACGTCGCCGCGGTGCTCGGCGGCGGGCTTTTGGCCGAGACCGACGGCCAGGCCGGCGTGTCGCAGCTCGCCTCCGATCTGCTCACCCGCGGCACGTCGCGGCATACCGCCGCCGAACTGGCCGAGCTCCTCGAATCGCGCGCCGTATCGCTGGCGAGCTTCTCGGGCCGCAACAGCTACGGCCTGTCCGCCGCGGGACTTTCCGAAGACCTCCCCCTCATGTTGGACACCGTCGCCGCATGCCTGCTCGATTCGCAGTTCCCCGAAGACGAACTCGAAAAACAGCGCGCGCTCCAGTTGGCCGCCATCCGCCGCGCGCTGGAAAAACCCATGACCCACGCCCAGCAGATGGTGCGCGACGCCATGTTCCCCGGCCATCCCTACCGCTTCTCCACGCTCGGCGATCCCGCGGCCGTCGCGGCGCTGGCCCGCGCCGACGTCCAGGCGCACCATCGCAAGCTGCTCGGCGCCTCCAACCTCGTCCTCGCCGTGTTCGGCGACGTGAAGAAAGACGCCGTCGTGGCCGCCGTCGCCGCCGCGTTCGCCGACCTGCCGGCGAATCCCCCGCCCGCCTGGCCGGCCTTGCCGCCGCCCCCCGCCGCCGCCGTCCGGACCGAAAAACAGCTCCCGTTCAAGCAAACCGTCTTGGTCCGCGCCTGGCCCGGCATCGCCTCCGGCGATCCCCGCGAAGACGCCGTCTCCGTGCTGATGGATGCCCTGAGCGGACTGTCGTCCGACCTGTTCATCGAAGTGCGCGACAAGCGCGGCCTGGCCTACTACGTCGGCGCCACGCACTTCACGGGACCGGTCGGCGGCCTGTTCACGATCTACGCGGGCACCACGCCCGAAGGCCGCGCGGAAGTGGAAGCGCAAATCCAAGCCCAGACCGAGCGCCTGCGCGGCGCCGGGGTGCGGCCGGACGAATTCTCCCGCGCCGTCGAGCAGCTTCGCGCCGATCAGGCCCGCACGCTCCAGAACAACGGGGCCATGGCCCAGCAATGCGCGCTCGACGAGCTGCTCGGGCTGGGCTACCGCCACTCCCTCACCACCGCCGAGCGCCTGCAAAACCTGACGCCCGACGCCGTGCGCGCCGCCGCCGAAACGATCTTTTCGTCCCCCGGCGAGGCGGTCGCCGTCGTGCTGCCCGGCGACGCTCCGTGAGCCGTCCTTTTTTCCAGCGCAAGCGCACCTGGATCGCCGTCGCGATCGTGGCCGGCGCCGCGCTGGCCGCGCCGCACCGCGCCGAAATCGCCGCGGCGCTCCACCGGCTGGAGTGGGCGGACGTGGAAGCCGCCGTGCGCGCCGCCGGCCCCTGGGCGCCGTTGCTGTGCATCGCGCTCAACGCGCTGTTCACCGTGCTGTTCCTGCCGACCACGCTGGTCTGCGTGCTCGTTTCGCTGCTGTTCGGCATCACCCGGGGCTTGCCGATCTGCCTGGCGGGCCTCGCGCTGGGCATGGGCGGCGCCTTCCTGTTTTCCCGCTATCTCGCCCGCGACTGGATCGAGCGCCGCATCGGCCACACCCGCCTTTTCCGGCGGCTGGAGGAAAACGTCCGCCGCGAGGGCTGGAAGCTCGTGTTTTTCACGCGCCTGCTGCCCATCAATCCCTACGGGTTCCTCAATTACGCCTACGGGCTTACCGGGCTGTCGTTCGGCTCCTACCTCGCGGCCTCCATCGTCGGCGTGATTCCCAACGTCCTGGCGCTGATGTGGACCGCCAAGGCCGCCGGCAAGATCGCCCGCGGGCAGATGGATTGGCGCGTGCTGGCCATCCTGTTCGCCGGCGCCGGCCTGTTCGCCGCCCTGGCGTGGCTCCCGAAACTCCTGCGCCGCCGGGGCCGGCTCGTCGCCCTGCCCGACGCCGACGAGCCCGAAGAAGACGAGGCCTAGCCGCGTTGGCGCGGCTGCGTCCAACCATGAAAAAAGCGGGGCGCGCCTGCGCGCGCCCCGCCGCCTATCCCGGACGGATCCGGGTTAGTACATGTCGCCCATGCCGCCCATGCCGCCGCCGCCCGGCATCGGAGGCATCGCGTCCTTCTTCTGCGGGATCTCGCACACCATCGCTTCGGTGACGAGGAGCAGGCCGGCGATGCTGGCCGCGTTCTGCAGCGCGCCGCGGGTGACCTTGGTCGGATCGATGATGCCGGCCTTGATCATGTCGCCGTACTTGCCGGTGGCCACGTCGTAGCCGTAGGCGCCCTTGCCGTTGCGGACTTCCTGCACGACGATGGAACCGTCGACGCCGGCGTTTTCCGTCAGCTGGCGCAGCGGGGCTTCGCACGCCTTGCGCACGATGTCCACGCCGATCTTGGCTTCGCCCGACACCTTCAGGTCGTCCAGCGCGGACTGCGCGCGGATGAGCGCGACGCCGCCGCCCGGCACGATGCCTTCCTCGACCGCCGCGCGCGTGGCGTGCAGCGCGTCTTCGACGCGGGCTTTCTTTTCCTTCATCTCGGTCTCGGTCGCCGCGCCGACGTTGATGACGGCCACGCCGCCGGCGAGCTTCGCCAGGCGTTCCTGGAGCTTCTCGCGGTCGTAGTCCGAGGTGGTCTCCTCGATCTGGCGCCGGATCTGGCCGATGCGGCCCTGGATGTCGGACGTCTTGCCCGCGCCTTCCACGATCGTCGTGTTTTCCTTGTCGACCGTGATGCGCTTGGCGCGGCCCATGTCCGCCAGCGAGAGGCTCTCGAGCTTGAGGCCGAGGTCTTCGCTGATGAACTTGCCGCCGGTCAGGACGGCGATGTCTTCCATCATGGCCTTGCGGCGGTCGCCGAAGCCGGGGCTCTTGACCGCGCAGATCTGGAGCGTGCCGCGCAGCTTGTTGACCACCAGCGTGGCCAGCGCCTCGCCTTCGATGTCTTCGGCGATGATCAGCAGGGGCTTGCCGCTCTTGGCCACGTTCTGCAGCACCGGCAGCAGATCCTGCAGGTTCGAGATCTTCTTCTCGAACAGGAGGATGTAGGCGTCGTCGAGCACCACTTCCATCGTGTCCGGCTTGGTCACGAAGTACGGGCTCAGGTAGCCCTTGTCGAACTGCATGCCTTCGACCACGTCCAGCGTGGTTTCGATGCCCTTGGCTTCCTCGACGGTGATCGTCCCGTCCTTGCCGACCTTGTCCATCGCCTGGGCGATGATCTTGCCGATGGTGGTTTCGCCGTTGGCGGAAATCGTGCCGACCTGGGCGATTTCCTCGTTGTCCTTCACCTTCTTGCTCTGCTTCTGCAGGGCCTCGACCACGGTTTCCGTGGCCAGGTCGATGCCGCGGCGGAGTTCCACCGGATTGGCGCCGGCGGTCACGTTCTTCAGGCCTTCGCGGTAGATCGCCTCGACCAGCACGGTCGCGGTCGTGGTGCCGTCGCCGGCGATGTCGCTCGTCTTGCTGGCGACTTCGCGGACCATCTGGGCGCCCATGTTCTCGAACGGATTCTCCAGCTCGATTTCCTTGGCGACGCTGACGCCGTCCTTGGTGATCGTGGGGCTGCCGAACTTCTTCTCCAGCACGACCGTGCGGCCGCGCGGGCCCAGCGTGCTCTTGACCGCCTTGCTCAGTTTCTCGACGCCGCGCAGCACGTGCTGCCGGGCTTCCGCGTCATACGCGATTTGTTTCGCTGCCATGTGTGTCTCGCTCCTTCTCGATTAGTCTGCCAGCACGCCGAGGATGTCTTCCTCGCGCATGATCTGGTATTCCTTGCCGTCCAACTTGATTTCCGTGCCGCCGTACTTCGGCATCAGGACCTTGTCGCCCTTCTTGACGTTGAAGGGAATCTTGTTGCCCTTCTCGTCGATCTTGCCGGTGCCCACCGCGATGACCTTGCCCTGCTGGGGCTTTTCCTTCGCGGTGTCGGGGATGATGATCCCGCCCTTCTTGACTTCGTCTTCCTTCACGGGCTCGACGAGCACGCGATCGCCCAACGGTTGGATCTTCATATCTGCCTTGTCTCCTGGGGTTGTGATGAAAGCCGGCGCCGCGGCGGGGCGTCGCCCCGCCGCCGCTCCGGCCGGTTCGTTTATTTTGAATTCTTCTTGTCGTCGTCGACCATTTCGAAGTCGGCGTCCATGACGTCGCCGTCGGCCTTCGCGCCGCCGCCCGGCGGCGGCGGAGGAGGCTGGCCGGCGCCGGCGCCCGGGACCGACTGCTTGGCCTGGGCGTAGAGGTCGGCCGAAACCGCCTGCATGTCCGCCGTCAGCGCCTCGCTGGCCTTCTTGATCGCGTCGGCGTCGCCGCCCTTCAGCGCGTCCTGCAGGCCCTGGATGGCGTTCTCGACCTTCATCTTCTTGTCGGACGGGATCTTCTCCCCGTTGTCCTTCAGGAACTTTTCGGTCTCGTAGACCATGGCTTCGGCGCGGTTCTTGGCGTCCACCGCCTCGCGGCGCTTGGCGTCCTCGCCGGCGTGGGCTTCGGCGTCCTTCACCATCTTCTCGACGTCGTCCTTGCTCAGGCCGCTCGAGGCCGTGATGGTGATCTTCTGCTCCTTGCCCGTGCCGAGGTCCTTGGCGCTGACCTTGAGGATGCCGTTGGCGTCCAGGTCGAAGGTCACTTCGATCTGCGGCACGCCGCGCGGCGCCGGCGGGATGCCGTCGAGGTGGAACTTGCCGATGCTCTTGTTGTCGCCGGCCATCTTGCGCTCGCCCTGCAGCACGTGGATTTCCACCGTGTTCTGGTTGTCGGCCGCGGTGCTGAAGATTTCGCTCTTGCGCGTCGGGATGGTCGTGTTGCGCTCGATCAGGGCCGTCATCACGCCGCCGAGGGTCTCGATGCCCAGCGTCAGCGGGGTCACGTCCAGCAGCAGCACGTCCTTGACTTCGCCCTTGAGCACGCCGCCCTGGATCGCGGCGCCGACGGCCACGACTTCGTCCGGATTCACGCCCTTGTGGGGTTCCTTGCCGAGCTGCTTCTCGACTTCCTGCTGCACGCGCGGCATGCGGGTCATGCCGCCGACGAGGATCACTTCGTCGATCTGGGTCTTGGAGAGCCCGGAATCGCGCAGGCAGTTCTCCACCGGCGCCATGCTGCGGTCGATCAGGTCGCCGACGAGCTGCTCGAGCTTCGCGCGGCTCAGGGCCACGTTCAGGTGCTTCGGGCCGCTGGCGTCGGCCGTGATGAACGGGAGGTTGATGTCCGTGCTCTGCGCGCTCGACAGTTCGCACTTGGCCTTTTCCGCGGCTTCCTTCAGGCGCTGGAGCGCCATGGGATCCTTGGACAGGTCGATGCCGTGCTCCTTCTTGAACTCCGCCACCAGCCAATCCATGATGCGCTGGTCGAAGTCGTCGCCGCCCAGGTGCGTGTCGCCGTTGGTGGCCTTCACCTCGAAGACGCCGTCGCCGATTTCCAGCACGGAGATGTCGAACGTGCCGCCGCCGAGGTCGTACACGGCGACTTTCTCTTCCTTCTTCTTGTCGAGGCCGTAGGCCAGCGAGGACGCGGTCGGCTCGTTGATGATGCGCAGCACTTCGAGGCCCGCGATGCGGCCGGCGTCCTTGGTCGCCTGCCGCTGGCTGTCGTTGAAGTACGCCGGCACGGTGATGACCGCCTGGGTGATCGTCTCGCCCAGGAACGCTTCGGCGTCCGCCTTCATCTTCTGCAGAATCATCGAGGAAATTTCCGGCGGCGAATAGGTCTTGTCGCCGATCTTCACGTGCGCGTCGCCGTTGGCGGCGCGGACGACTTCATAGGGCACGCGCTTGATTTCCTGCTGCACTTCCTCGAACTTGCGGCCCATGAAGCGCTTGATGGAAAACACCGTGTGCTTCGGATTGGTCACGGCCTGGCGCTTGGCCGCCGTGCCCACCAGCCGCTCGCCGCTCTTCGTGAACGCCACGATCGACGGCGTCGTGCGCCCGCCTTCCGCGTTCGGCACCACCGTCGGCTGGCCGCCTTCCATGACCGCCATGCAGGAATTCGTCGTTCCCAAATCGATGCCCAGTACTTTTGCCATTGGAGTTCCTCTTCTTTCCTAAAATTGAGTTTCGATACAACCCTTCACCCATATCAGTGCAACTAACATGCCAAAAGAAGCAAATAGCGCGTTATATATTGCATATTAAGCAGATATGTCGATTTAGGATTGCGAGACGACATCTTTAATAGTCGAATAATGCGCCATTGTGTCTCACCCAGATGCAACAAATGGCACACTTGGTTCTCTCGAATTCCCCATTCCGCCCCTCGGCGGCTAGCGCTTCGCCCCGGTCCGCGCCGCGAGTTCGGACGCCAACCGGTCCAACGGCAGCGTGACCTGCTCGCCGGAAGCCATGTCCTTGAGCGCGGCCACGCCTTGGGCCAGCTCGTCGTCGCCGCGGATCACCGCGAACGCCGCGCCGGACTTGTTGGCGGCGCGCATCTGCGATTTCATGCTGCCGCCGGTCGCCATCCGGCAGGCGATCTTCGCCGCGCGCAGCTCCTGCATCAACGCCAAGTTGCGATCCAGCGCCGCGTCGCCGAGTCCCACCAGCCAAACCAGCGGCGGCGGCGGCGCAACCATGTCCTTGTCGCGTCCCAGCGCCTGCAAGACGCCCACGACGCGCTCCAGCCCGATGGCGAAGCCCACGCCCACGAGTTCCCGGCCGCCGATCTGCATCCGGTAGCGGCCGCCGCCGGCCACGGCGTTCTGCGCGCCGAGCGCCGTGCTGGCGATCTCCCACACCGTGTGCTCGTAGTAGTCCAGCCCGCGCACCAGCAGCGGGTCGATCCGGTACTTCACGCCCAGCGCGTCCAAATGCGCCGCCGTCTGCGCGAGATAGTCGCGCGACGCCGCGCCCATGAAATCGGTCGAAGGCGGCAGCGTCGCCACGATGGCCTGGCAGGCCGCGTTCTTGCAGTCGAGCACGCGCAACACGTTCTCGGAAATCCGCCGGCGGCAGTCTTCGCACAAATCCGCTTCGCGCGCGGCCAGCGCCGCCCGCAAACCCGCGGCGACGTCCGCCTGCCCGCCGATTTCGCCGCGCGTGTTCAGCCGCACTTCGCAGTCGCCCAATCCCCACGCCCGCAGCAGGTCCACCTGCAGCGCGAGGATCTCGGCATCCACCCGCGGCGACGGCGGCTCGAGGCACTCCACGCCGCACTGGTGGAACTGGCGCTTGCGCCCGGCCTGCGGGCGCTCGCTGCGGAACATCGGACCGACGTAGTACCAGCGCGCGCCGTCGGTTTCCTGCGCACCGAGCCCCGCCGCGTGGCGCATCACGCCGGCCGTGCCCTCGGGCCGCAGGCACAGGCGCCGGCCGCCCTTCTCGAACACGTACATTTCCTTCTGCACCACGTCCGTCGTCTCGCCCAGCGAGCGGGTGAAGACCGCTTCGAATTCCACCACCGGCGTGCGCAGTTCCTCGAAACCGTAGAGTTCCAGCGTCTCCCGCGCCAGCCGTTCCAGCCGCTGCCACAAACGGACTTCGGGCGCGGCGATATCGGACATTCCCTGCACGGGCTGGTTGGCGGATGACATGATAATCCTGCGTGGGCGCGCGGGCGCGCGCAATCAAAAGGAGAAACGGCCTGGACGGAAACGTCCTACTTGAACATTTCCTTCATCGTCTTGCCGGGCCGGAAGCGCACGACTTTGCGGCTCGGGATCACGACGACCTGGTCGGGCTTGTGCGGATTGCGGCCGATCCGCTGCCGGCGTTCGCGCACGTCGAACACGCCGAACTTGCGGAATTCGATCGTCTGCCCCGCGCGCAGCGCGTCCACGATGGAGTCCAGGGTCTTCTGGATCACCGCCACGACCTGCTGCTGGGTGAGGCCGGTTTCTTCGGCGATGCGGATCGCCAGGTTGCGTTTGGTCAGGTTCTGCATATTCTCGTCCATTTCAACCTCGCCTTCCCGTAGAACGGCATAAGCCCTTCGACAATTGGAACATTGGTCTCCCCGCGGAGTTGCGTCAAGAAAAACAAACCCGGAAACAGGTTTTTAACGTCCCCCGGCCCCCCGGCCGGATCAGGGGTCCCGGGGCCAGGGAGCCAGGAAGGGGAAGAGAACTTCGAGCCGGCCCTGGAAATCGTGCGGCAGGTCGCACCCTTGGGCATCGAACGACTCCACCCGTTTGCCGTTGGCCAGCACCCGGTCCGGCCGCACCTGGCGCGGCCACCAGACCCGGAAGCCGCCCGGGGGCCGGGCGCCGCCGCCGACGTCCACGAGAAACTGCTGTTTTTGCCAGAAACCGGCCAAATCCAGCGGCCCGAACGCCGTGGGCATGCCGTAGGCCCGGAAGCCGTCCCCTTGCTGCAGCCATTCGGCGGGCGCGCCGCAGAACAGGTCCAGTTTCTTGCCGTTTTCCCGAACCGCCAGGCCGCGCGCGCCGATCACGTAGGCCGCCGCCGCCCGCAGATCGGGCATGTCGCCGATCGCGCCGGGCTGGCGCAAGTCGGCGCCCCGGACCCGGGCCCAGACGTTCCAGCCCAGAGGCTGGCGCCGATCCAGCAGCGAATAGAGCACTTCGCGCGCGTAGTCCCCGCGGCCCATTGCCGCCAGCGGCACCAGCAGCGTCGCCTCGTCCGCCGGCGTGACGCCCTCCCCGCCCGGCTGGGCGCGCGCGAGGAAATCCTCGTAGAACGCGTCCAGGCTGCTTTGCAGCTCGTGCGGCTCGACCAAATCCGTTTCCGCGCAGGGCCAGAACAGCAGCGCCGCCGAACCCGCCTCGAAGCGGCCGTCTTCGGCCGTCGCCGGAATCCACGACGCCTCCATGAGGTCCATGCGCGCGCGCAGCGAGCGGCGCACGGCCGACTTCAGCGCGCGGTAGTTTCCGTCCGCCCACACGGCGTCTTCGTCGCGGCCCAGCAGCGAAGCCGCCGCGCGCCCTTCTTTCCAGCCCAGCAGCGCCCAAACCTGGTCCGCGTACCGATGCAGCGCGCGCCCGCCTTCCCGCGCGGGCGTCGGCGGCAGCAAGCCTTCCACGAGCGCGCCTTCGTCCGCCGCCAGTTGCCATTCGGTCTTTTCCAGCTCTTCGCGCAGGCGCTGCAGCACGCGCAAGGCCCGGACGAGCTGCGGATAGAGCTGCTGCAGGAACGCCGCGTCCTGCGTGAACCGGTAGTACTCCAGCGCCATGAAAACGAATTGGCCCTGCTGGGCATGCCGGCCGGTGAATTCATCGGCCGTTGAACCGTCGGCGGGCGCCAGTCGGTCCGGCACCCAGCCGTTCGTGCGCATGCCCGCCGCCGCCCGTTCGATCCAGGCCCGCGCCGCATCGGGCTGGCCGGCCCGCAGCAACGCCGCCACCCGCCAAGCCGTCGTCTCCAGGAATTCCCCGTCGCCGCCGCGCCGTCCCAGCAGCCAGCCGACCTGCGACCGCAGGCAGTCCATCGCGTCGGGCCGCGCGATCCGGGGATCGAACCGGCTCGTTTCGTCGCGCCACGCCCACGCCGCATCCACCCAATCCCGGTCGAACGTCTCCGCCACCGCCGCGGCGTCCAGATCGGCCGGCGCCCAGGCGAAGCGCCGGACGGCCGGCGTCGGCGCCGCCTGCGCGTTGGCCGCCACCACCAGGCTCGTTTGCGCGCCCGGTTCCAGCGCGAAATCCAGCCACCAGGCGGCCGAAGCCAATCCGTGGTCGTCCGTCGCCGCGCGCGCCGAGGGCGTTTCGCCGCGGCGGAAAAATTCCGCCGCGTCGCCGTCCGCGAACGGCGCGGCGCCGAACGGCAGGTCCCGGCGCGGCACCGCGAACAGCGGCGCGTCGTTCACCCGCGCCTCCAGCCAATCGCCGGCTTCCGTCGCGCGGATCCGGTGGATCGGCGCCAGGCCGCTCCGGCCCGCGCCCGGTCCCGGCGGCGCCAGCCGCACCGGCCGCACCACCCAGACCAGCCGGCCCGTCTGCGCCATGAGCGACTCGTTGACCAGATCGTATTTCACCCACGTCGTCGGTTGCGGCGCGCCCGAACGCGGCAGCGCGCGGATCCGCAGCGCCAGGCCCGAGGCCAGTTTCCAGGTCGTTTCCGGCAGCGGCGCGCCGGCACCGCCCAACCGGTATTCCCGCTCCGCCGCCTGCTGCGCCGAAACCAGCTCCTCGCCCGTCGCGATCAGCGGCGCCAACGTGGCGGCGCCCGCCTGCGGCGCGAACGTGCCCCACTCGTCCAGCAGGCTTTCCGCATCGCCCGGCCGCGGGCCGGCGGCCGCCGCCCAATAGACCTGGCGCTTGCGGAACACGTCGGGATACAGCCCCGGCGGCGCGTGCTGCGCCGCCACCTCCAGCATCGCCCAGGGCTGCGCCGTGCCTTCTTCGCCCCGCAGCGAAATCCCGGCCACTTCGAACCCGTCCGGCGCCGACGCGCCGGAAAACGCCAGCCGCACGAACCGCGCCTCCGCGGCTTCGTCGCGCATCAGCACGTCGAAATCCCCCGCCTGGACCTGGATGCGTCCGAACGACGTCCAGTTCGTGCCGTCGGCGGACGTCTCCACCACCACGTTCGAGGCATATCCCGCCGCACCCCAATCCACCCGCAGGCTGCCGATCGATTCCGCGCGGCGCAAATCCAGTTCCACGTCCGCCGCCGCCCGCGCGCACCGCCAGCTCGTTTCCGCATCGCCGTCCAGCAGCGCCGCCGCCGCCGGGTCCGGCAGCCCATCCACGCTCATGCGCGGCCGGTCCTCCACGTCCTGGATTTCCAGTTCGGCCAGCGCGACGCGCCGGCCCAGCGCGCTCCGGGCCACCCGCAAGCGCAGATGGCGCGCCATGATCGGTTCAAACGCGGCCTGATCCCAGTGGCCATCCCCGTTTTCCGTCTCGAACGCCAGCGTCCACTGCGCGCCGTCGAGGCTCGTTTCCACCGCGTAGGCCGTCGCGTGCGGCCGGCCCCAATGCAGCGAAAATCCGCAGACCAGCGCCGGACGCGGCCAACCCACTTGGATCCACTGCGGCCCTTCGTCGCCGCTGCGCCACCAGGTATTCGTCCGCCCGTCCACCGCCAATTCCGGGCCGTTTCCGACCTCCGCCGCCGAGGCCGTCGTCGTCCAGCGTTCCGGATCCGGCACCGCCAGCCGGTTCGCCTTGACGCTCGCGCAGCCCGCCGCCGCCCCCAGAACCAGCGCCGCCGCCAAAAACGGGACGCCTGCAAAGTTTTTACGTTCTACGTAAAATCCGCGCAAAGTTTTTACGTTGTACGTAAAAATGGTCCGCGCCCGCGCCATGCCGCCGGTTCCTTTATCCGCCGTACGTCTGCAACGTCCGGCGGATGCGCCGCAAGACGCGTTCCTTGCCCATGGTCGCCAGCATGTCGAAGAGCCCCGGCCCCACGCCCGTGCCGGAGACCGCCACGCGCACCGGATGCACCAGGTCGCCCATCTGCCGGCCGGTGCGCTCGCCCAGCGCGTGCAGCGCCGCGTCCGTCGCCGCCGCCGTGAACGGCTCGACCGCCTCCAGCGCCGCGAGCTCTTCGCGGAGGATGCCCAGCGCGCCGTCCTTCAGCAGGCGCTTCTTCACGCTCTTCTCGTCGTAGGGAAATTCCTCGTCGAAGAAGAACGCCGCCTGTTCGCCCATGTCGGAATACAGCCGGATGCGCTCGCCCATGCAGGCCACCGCCGCGCGGAAGTAGTCCGGCGCGATGTCGTCGCGCCAGAGCCCCTGGCGCCGCATGGCGGCTTCGCAGCCGGCGGCGATCTCGTCCAGGCCGCGCCGTTTCAGGTGCTGGCCGTTCATCCACAGCAGCTTCGTCATGTCGAGCTGGCTGGGCGCGCTGCGCACGCGGTCGAGCGTGAACAGCTTCACCATCTCCGCGCGGTCCATCACTTCGAGGTCTTCGCCCGGCGACCACCCCAGCAGGGCCAGCGAGTTGAACAGCGCTTCCGGCAGGAAGCCCTTCTCCTGGAATTCGCCGACGTAGGCCGCGCCGTCGCGCTTGGAATACGGCTTGCCCTGCGCGTTCACGATCATCGGCAGGTGCGCGAACTTCGGCATCGGCGCGCCGATGGCCTGGTACATCGCCACGTGCTTGAACGTGTTCTCCACGTGGTCGTCGCCGCGGATCACGTGGGTGATGCCCATCGTAATGTCGTCCACCACGTTGCCGAGATGGAAGACCGGCGAACCGTCCGACCGCACGATCACGAAATCCTTGAGATCTTCGGCCTTCTTGGACAGATCGCCTTTCACCTCGTCGTGGAAGGAAATGTCGGTGCCCGGCATCTTGAAGATGATGCACTCGCCCTTGCCGGTGCCGCCCTTGTCCTCCTTGTAGGCCGCGCCTTTGGCCAGGAGCCTCTCCGCGATTTCGAGGTGATGCGCCCGTTGCGTGCTCTGGTAGAGCGGCTCGCCGTCGTAGGTCAGCCCCAGCCAGGCCAGCGAATCCAGGACGGTTTTCACCGCCGCCGGGGTCGAGCGTTCGAGATCGGTATCCTCGATGCGCAGGAGGAACTCGCCGCCGGCATGGCGGGAAAACAGCCAGTTGTAGATGGCGGCCCGGATGTTCCCGATGTGGACGTTGCCCGTCGGGCTGGGCGCGAAACGCGTGCGGATCGTCATGTCTTCCAAATCCTTTCGAAAATCGACCGTCGGCATCCTACCCCCTCCGCGCCCTCCCCCGCAAGCTCCGCCGCCGGATCCGAGCGGGTATTGTTTTATAAAACAATACCCGATTTCAGGCTGCCATATCCGCCCGATTTGGCTTTCCTTCCCGCGGCGGTTTCCCGCATGGTGTGGGCGATGGACTGCCCCCTGCCCAACGCGCGCTACGACACGATCACCCTCGCCCATGGGGGGGGCGGCACCCTGACGGCCGCCCTGATCCACGACGTCTTCTTGCCCGCGTTCGGCACCTCCGGCGCCGCTCCCCACGACGCCACGCTGTTCAGCCTCGGCGGGCGCCGCGCGGCGTTCACCACCGATTCCTACGTCGTCCAGCCCCTGTTCTTCCCCGGCGGCGACATCGGCACGCTGGCCGTCAACGGCACCGTCAACGACCTGCTCATGGCCGGCGCCAAGCCCGTGGCCCTCACCGCGGGCTTCATCCTCGAAGAAGGCCTGCCGCTCGAGACCCTCCGCCGCGTCGCGGCGTCCATGCGCGCGGCGGCGGAAACCGCCGGCGTGGCGATCGTCGCGGGCGACACGAAAGTGATCGGGCGCGCGAACGGCGACGGACTCTACGTCAACACCAGCGGCGTCGGCGAAATCGTCGTGGCCGAACCCCTCGCGCCCGAGCGCATCCGCCCGGGCGATGCCATTGTTCTCACCGGCGACGTCGCCCGGCACGGCATCGCCGTGATGGCCCGGCGCCACGGGCTGGCCTTCGAGCCGCCCGTCGCAAGCGATTGCGCGTCCCTGCACGCCCCCTTCCTGGAGCTGTTCGCCCAGGGTCCGGCCCCCCATTGCGCGCGGGATCTCACCCGCGGCGGCCTCGGCGGCGCCTTGTGCGAACTGGCCGCCGCCGCCGGCGTGGCCATCCAGATCGACGAAGCGCAAATCCCCGTTGCCGCGCCCGTGCGCGGCGCCTGCGAACTGCTGGGGTTCGACCCCCTGTTCGTCGCCAACGAAGGCTGCGCGGCGCTGTTCGTCGCCCCCGGCGACGTCGAGGCGACGCTGGCCGTCTTGCGGCGCCATTCCGCCACCGCGCAGGCCGTCGTCCTCGGCGAAGTGTCCGCGGGCCGCGGCGTTTCCGCCCGCACCGCCCTCGGCACCGTCCGGCGCCTCGCGCCGCCCTCCGGCGAACAGCTGCCCCGGATTTGCTGACAAAAAGGCCGGGCGTTTCCGCCCGGCCCTTCTGAATCCTGAATTCTGGATTCTGAATTCTTTCCTATTGCTCGTGGTCCTCGTAGAAGACCTCGCCGGTCTGCGCGTGGGCGATCCGGAAGTCCTCGATGTGCAGGTTCACGTCGCTGACGAACGTCAGGTGCGTGCGGCAGCGCTTCTCGAGGTCGATCAGCACCTGCTCGTCCTCGCGGCGCAAACGCTCCATGATCATCGGATTGATGGAAATCCGCAGGGGCACTTCGCCGCGATGCTGGTTCTTCTTGATGACTTCGAGGATGCGGCGCTGGATGCGCACGCTCATCGAGAGGTTCGAGAGCACCTTGCCGCGGCCGTGGCAGTACGGACAGTCGGCGTAGTTCGCGGCGCGCAGGCTTTCCTCCATGCGCTGGCGGGTCATTTCGATCAGGCCCAGCTGCGAGACCGGCAGGACGTTCGTGCGCGCCTTGTCGTTCTGCAGCGCTTCCTTGAGGGTCTTGTGCACCTGGTTCTGGTTCTTGCGCGACTTCATGTCGATGAAGTCGATCACGACCAGGCCGCCGATGTTGCGCAGGCGCAGCTGGCGCGCCACTTCCTGCGCGGCCTCGACGTTGACCTGCAGGATGCTTTCCTCCTGCGTCTTGCCGCCCTTGTGCCGGCCGGTGTTCACGTCGATCGCCACCAGCGCTTCCGTTTCGTCGAAGATCAGGTAGCCGCCGGACTTCAGCCACACCTTGCGGCGGAAGGCGCTCTCGAGCTGCTTCTCCACGTCGAAGTGCTCGAAGATCGGCACCGCGCCGTCGTAGAGCTTCACGCGGTTCTTGACGCCGCGCGAGATGCGCGCGGTCATGTCGCGGATGCGGTCGAAGGTCTCGCGCGCGTCGATCACGATCCGGTCGACTTCTTCCGTCAGCGAATCGCGCACCACGCGCTCGACCAGGTCGGGCTCGTGGTACAGGCAGCACGGCGACGGCTTGTTCTTGATGCCGTCCTCGATCTTCTGCCAGATGTCCAGCAGCCCGCGCAGATCGCGCGCGAAGCTCGTGGCCCGCGAGCCTTCCGCGGAGGTGCGGATGATCAGGCCGATGCTCGACGGGATCGGCAGGCGCCCCAGCACCTTCTTGAGGCGCTCGCGTTCCTTGTCGTCCTCGATCTTGCGCGACACGCCCTTGAGCCGGCTGCCGGGCATCATCACCAGGTAGCGTCCCGGGATGCTCAGGTTCGCCGTCACGCGCGGGCCCTTGGTGCCGATGGGCCCCTTGGTCACCTGCACGATGATTTCGCTGCCGGGCGGAAATTGCTTCGCCATCTCGCCGGGCTGCGATTTCTTCTTGCGCGGCCGGTTCGCCGCGATGCCTTCCTCGGCCTCCAGCCGCGCCGCGTCCTCCGGGATCATGTCCCAGTAGTGGATGAACGCGTTCTTCTTCATCCCGATGTCCACGAAGGCGGCCTGCAGGCCGTCCTCCATGTTCTGGATGCGGCCCTTGTAGATGCTCCCCACGATGCGCTCTTCGGTCGGGCGCTCGATGGCGAACTCCTCCAGGTGGCCGTTCTCCATGATCGCGACGCGGGTTTCCAGGCTTTCCGCGTTGACGATGATTTCCCGTTTGGTTTTTTTGCGCAATCCGATCATTTTCAGCCAATCCCACATGATTACACCTCGCGCCTCATGCGGCGCACATGCACGCTTTGCACGAGCCCGAACCCCGCCAACGTGCTCACCATGAACGACCCTCCGCTGCTGACGAACGGGAGCGGCAGCCCCGTGATCGGCAGCAGGCCGATGGTCATTCCGACGTTCACGAACACGTGGCAGAACAACAAGCCCGCGATACCCGTTGCCAGCAGGCTGCCGGCCGGGTCGCCCGCCGTCCAGGCCGTGCGCAGATAGCGCGTCAGCAGGAAGGCGAAGACCAGCAGCAGCGCGCTGGCGCCAATGAACCCCTTCTCCTCGGCGAGAACCGGGAAGATGAAGTCCGTGGGCGAAACCGTGCGGGGCAGGAAACCCAGCACGTTTTGCGACCCGTTCAAAAATCCTTTGCCCCAGAAACCGCCCGAGCCGACCGCGATGGCCGATTGCAAGGCGTTCCAGCCCGAGCCCAGCGGATCCCGCGACGGATCCAGGAACGTCAGGATGCGCTCGTGCTGGTAGTCGCTGAGCAGGAAATGCCCCAGCGGCGAGAGCGCGAGGCCGATGCCGCCAACGCCGAGCAGGGCCAGGCCCGCCAGATGGCGGAAGGCCGCGCCGGCGGCAAACAGCATGATCGCCGTCGTCGGCACCAGCACCATCGCGGTGCCCAGATCCGGCTCGACGAGGATCAGCAGGAACGGCAGCGCCATCAGCAGCAACCCGACCGCGAGGGTGCCGAAGGAGCGCGGCGCCAGCGCCCCGCCGCCCAGCACCCGCGCCAGCAGCACCACCAGCGCGACCTTGGCGAATTCCGACGGCTGCACCAGCACGCCGAACACGTTGAGCCACCGGTAGGCCCCGTACACCTTCGTGCCGACAACGAGCACCAGCGCCAGCAACCCCAGCGCCGCCAGATACAGCCACCAGGCCGTGCGGATCCAGAACCGGTAATCCACCGCCGCCAGCGCCGTCGCCAGCACGGTGCCGAGCGCCGCCCACCAGATCTGGCGGCGGAACCAGGATCCGACGATGCCCATTTCCTCGCCGCGCCACGACGCGCTGTAGATGAAGGACAGCCCGGTGCCCAGCAGAATCGCCGCCAGCAGCACCGCCAGCCAATCCTGCGCCAGGATCAGGCGTCCCAACGATTGCGCGCGCTTTTTCACGCGGGCTCCTCTTCCGGCGCGGCGGCGTCCGGAACGGGCGGCGGCGCGTCCGGCGCCGGGACCGGCGGCAAGCCGCGGCCTTCCACCTCGTTGAAGGTCCGGGTCAGCAATTGCTTCACGCGCGGGGCGGCCGTCGTGCCGCCGCTGACGCCGTCTTCCACCAGCAGGGCCACCGCGTAGCGCGGCTCTTCGTAGGGCGCGAACGCGATCATCCAGGTCATCTTGCGGCCGGAACCCTTCACGCCGTATTCCGCCGTGCCCGTTTTCGCCGCCACGACGACGCCGTCGAGCTTCGCGCGTTTGCCGGAACCGTCGAGTTCGTTCACCGCGTCGCGCATGCCCGCGCGCACCGTGGCGATATGCCGCGCGTCCCAGCGCGGTCCGGCCGGCGCCCGTTCGGCGGGAATTTCATTCGTGACGCCGGCGGCCGACACGATCCGCGCCGCCAGGCGCGGCTTCCACAGCGTGCCGCCGTTGGCCAGCGCCGCCGCGTACAGCGCCATCTGGAGGGGCGTCACCAGCAGCGCCCCCTGGCCGATCGACAGGTTGCAGGTGTCGCCGTCGCGCCAGCTGTCGCGCCGCTCCCGGCGCTTCCACGCGTTGTCCGGCACCAGGCCCGGCCGTTCGAAATCGAGGCTGATGCCCGTTTCGCGGCCGAAGCCGCAGGCGCGCGCCAGGGCCTGCACCGCTTCCGGGCCGGCCGCCAGCGCGGCGTGGAACAGATAGACGTTGCAGGAGTAGCGGATGGCCGACTGCAGATCGATGCTGCCGTGGCCCCAATGCTGCCAGCAGCGGAACCGCGCCGAACCGAGCTGGAAGTAGCCGGGGCAACTGTAGCGCGTGTCCGCGGCGACCGCGCCCGTCTGCAGCGCGGCCAGCAGCGTGATCGGCTTGAAGGTGCTGCCCGGAGCGTATTCGCCGCCGGAAGCGCGGTTGTAGAGCGGCCGGGCCGGGTCGTTCCGCAGCGCGTCCCAGATCGCGGCCGGAACCGACGGCACGAAATCGTTCGGGTCGTATCCGGGCTGGCTCGCCAGCGCCAGCACGTCGCCGGTGCGCGGATCCACCACGACGACCGCGCCGCGCTGGCCTGCCAGCGCGTCTTCGGCCGCGCGCTGGATGCGCGCGTCCAGCGCCAGCGTCACGTCGCTGCCCGGCTGCGGCTCGCGCCGCGAGACTTCGTCGAACTTGAACCCGGCCACGTCCACCTGGATCTGCAGCTTGCCGCCCTCGAAGGCCCGCAGGACGCCGTCCAGGCGCTTTTCCACGCCGGATTTGCCCGCCATTTCCGGCAGATAGTAGTGGAATTTCTCGTCCGGATCGTCGCCGGCGCCGGGCAGCTTCGTTTCGTCGGCGCGGCCCACGTAGCCCAGCAGGTGGCACGCGGAATTTCCCTGCGGATAGACCCGCACCGGTTCCACCGTCAGCGCCGCGCCGGGAAATTCCGCGGCATGCTCCTGGAAACGCGCCACGGCCGTCGCGTCCAGATCCCGCCACGCCACCAGCGGCAGCGGCGTGCGGCGGCCCAGATGCAGGCGCACGTCCTGCGGGCCGAGCGGGAGCGGACGGTCCATCGTTTCCGCCAGGCGGTAGAGCGCCTCCATGACGCGGTCCACCGTCCGCTGCGAGGGCCCCGCTTGCCGGAATTCCTCGAGAAAGAGCGATACGCAATAGCTCGGACGGTTGTCCGCCAGCGGCACGCCGCGGCGGTCGAAAATGCGCCCCCGGATGCCCGGCAGGCGCACGCTGCGCAGGCTCTGCTTGGCCAGCCGCCGCTGATACTCCGTGCCCTGCGCCACCTGCAGGTTCCACAGCCGGAACGTCAGCCCGCCGAAGCAGGCCAGCATGACCAGCCAGGTCAGCAGCAGCCGCCAGACGTGGACGTCCGGAACTGGACGGGCGCGGGCCATCAGGCGCGGTCCTCCCAGGTGCCCAGCCGGCGCTCCAGGCCGCGCATCAGCCCGAACAGCAGCGGAATCAGCGCGGCCGCCAGCACCGCCGAACCCGCCATGCGCCAGAGCATCTCGCGGCCCGAGAGCGCCACGAGTCCTTTCGAGCGCAGCAGCAGCGCCAGCGTGCCGGTCGCCGCGGCCGCGCACAGCGCGCCCACCCACGACGTCGTGAACGCCCGGTCGGCGAAGAAATCTTTCCGCAACAGCACCGCCAGCGCGCCCGCCGCCAGATGCGCGCACGAGGAATAGCCCAGCGGCGCCAGGCTCAGCGCGTCTTCCACGAGTCCCGCCAGGATCGCCGCCGCCACGAAGTAGCGGGCTTTCTTGTTGAGCGCCGCATAGAGCACCACGCCCAGCAGGATCGGGAACGCCGGCTGGCCCATGTGCCGCCAGGCCGGCACCGCCGCCTGCAGCGTGCCGCCCACCAGCAACCAGAACAGCAGCATCAGCAGCGTCACGGCTCTTCGCCCTCGAGATAGTCCGTTTCGTCGTCCAACACCACGTCGGCCGGCACCGGCGCGGCGCGCACCGCCGCCAAATCCTTCTCCGTCGCCGCCACGAACGCGTATTCCAGCTTGCCGAGGTCGGCCGCCAGTTCGATCCGCGCCGTCTGGTAGAGCCCGGAGGCATCCAGGGCCACTTCCGCCACGCGCCCCACCGGCAGGCCCTTCGGGAACAGCCCGCCCAAACCGGACGTCACCACCTCGTCGCCCGGCTGCACGTCCGCCGTCTTCAGCAGATAGTCCACGCGCACGGCCGGCGCCTGGCCGGGCTGCGCGCCCTGCCCTTCCGCCAAGCCGAATTCCCCCGACCGCTTCAGCCGCACCGACACCTTGCAGGACGGATCCGACAGCAACAGCACGTCCGCCGTGCGGGCCGATACCGCCATCGTCCGGCCGATCAACCCGTCCGTCGTCAGCACCGCGCGGCCCTCGACCACGCCCGCGGCCGCGCCCTTGTCCAGCCGGACGGTCTGCCACCAGCCCGTGCTGTCGCGGCCGATCACCTCGCACGAAATCAGCTTGTTCGGAAAGCGCTGGGCGAAGCCCAGCAGGTCGCGCAGCATCTGGTTGTCGCGCGCGAGTTCCTGGGCCATGCGCGTTTCCCCGCGCAGATAGACGATTTCCTCGGAGAGCGCGCGGTTTTCCAGCGCCAGATCCCCGAGCCCCCGCACGTAGCGGACGACGTCCCGCGTTTCCCGCACCCCGCCCCGCAGCCCCGCCTGCAGCGGACTGATGCCGTCGCGGACCGCGCCCTTCACCCGGCGCGAAGCCGCGTCCGGCAGGTTCAGCATCGCCAGCACGACCAATCCGATCGCGCACAGCGCTATCCAACGTCGATCCTTCATCGTTCCTTACCGGTGCGCCAACGCACCTTGCCTATGCGGAACGGAAGAGAGACGGAAACCGAAACGGACGGCGCGCCGGACGCCTCAGGCGCCGGACGACACCTTGCGCAGGAAATTCAGCTCGTGCAGCACGACGCCCGTGCCTTCGGCCACCGCGCTCAGCGGGTCCTCGGCCACGTGCACCGGCAGTCCGGTCTGCTCCGCGAGCAGCTTGTCCATGCCCCGCAGCTGCGAGGTGCCCCCCGCCAGCACGATGCCCCGGTCCACCAGGTCGGAGGACAATTCCGGGGGGCAGCGCTCCAGCGTGATGCGGATCGCCTCGACGATGGCCGACACGGGCTCTTGGAGAGCCTCGCGGATTTCCTCGGAGGTGATCGTGAGCGTCTTGGGCAGGCCCGCGACCAGGTCGCGGCCCTTCACTTCCATGCTCATCTCCTCGCCGAGGGGATAGGCGGAGCCGATCGTGATCTTGATCTCTTCCGCCGTCCGTTCGCCGATCATCAGGTTGTAGACCCGCTTCAGGTATTGGACAATCGCCTCATCCATCTCGTCGCCGCCGACGCGGACGCTGCGGCTCAGCACGATGCCGGCCAGGGAGATGATCGCCACCTCGGTGGTGCCGCCTCCCATGTCCACGATCATGTTGCCCGCCGGCTCCTGGACCGGAAGGCCCACGCCGATCGCCGCCGCCATTGGCTCCTCGATCAAATAGACTTCCCGCGCGCCCGCATGGGTGGCGGAGTCCTTGACCGCTCTCTTCTCCACTTCCGTGATCCCGCTGGGGACCGAAATGATGATCCGCGGCCGCACCACCCACTTGCGGTTGTGCGCCTTGCGGATGAAATACCGCAGCATCGCCTCGGTCACCTCGAAGTCCGCGATGACGCCGGCTTTCATCGGACGGATGGCGACGATGTTGCCGGGCGTGCGGCCGAGCATGCGCTTGGCCTCTTCGCCCACCGCCAGTACGCGGTTGCTGCCCTGTTGGATAGCCACCACGGACGGCTCGCGCAGCACGATGCCCCGGTCCTTGACGTAGACCAGGGTATTGGCCGTGCCGAGATCGATGCCGATATCGTTCGAAAAATAACCTAAAAGCCAGCTAAACATCTGGACTTGTTCCTATATATGCGAAAATCGCCTTCCAACCGATATAACCGCCGCATACTGCCTTCCCCGCGCTCCCACCGTCAAGCACCATTTCCCCCCGCCCGCTCGATCGGCTCCGGAGATTTCTCGCTCCGGTACACGCGGTGTAAAGAATGGAGAAGGGCGCAGCCCCCCTCTTCCACTCCGCAAATCGGCCGATGGCCATTTCATCCGGCGGCGACAGGGGCGCGGGTGGATTGACTCAGTTGTCGCAGGGTGGCCAGATCTCCGGCAATCAGGGCCATTTTCTTGGCGCGACGCCAACCTTTCAATTGGCGTTCGCGGCGGACGGCCTCCGCATGGGAGGCGCATTCTTCCACGTAGGCCACGCGGTCGGGGGGATGCGTCGCCGTGTGGCGGGCACCGTCCTTGGCGAGGTGGCGAGCAAATCGTTTTTCCACGCTGCCGGTGTGGCCAACATAGAATGAATCATCGGCGCAATGGAGAATGTAGACGAACCAAGTCATGTTTCGATCCGAGGTTCCTCGACAGGCTCGGAACATTCGACGCGCGCACTTTTCGGCCTGCCATGAGCAAGCGAGCGAAGCGCGCGCGTCGAATGGCGGTGTCTTCTACAGATCGCGCGAAAGCGCCTGGTAGGTGACGAATAATT